>JAVBPC010000063.1:0-5751 GCA_031549905.1 Eubacteriales bacterium | reverse complement strand
CGCTCATGCCCTGGACGATGCCGCCGGTCTTTTCCAGCAGCTCGGGATCGGTCACACGGATGGTCATGCTTTTCTGCGAGGGATCGGACTGCTTGGCGACGCGTACAATCTCAATCGCATACTCTTTGATGCCCTTGTTGTCAAGCGTTGTCAGGATGGTCGCGGGGCCGGTGTGGACGGTCGACTGCGAGCCGACCTTCAGCCCGTTCGGATACAGCGGGTTTAATATGGGCGCATCAGTCACGCCGAAAATGCCATAATTATTGTTGAGCACGATGTTGCCCAACACGGCCTTATCGCGCAGGAAAGAACCCTGCAGCTCGCCCGGCGTGCCCTTTTCGCCCTTCCTGATGCCGACGATCTGCGACTGCAGGATGCTGCCCTCGCGCACGGGCAGGGTAACACCGGTGTCGATATCGCTGATCGCGTGGCCCAGCGCGCCGTATGTCCTTTTTACCGGGTCATAAAAGGACAGCGTGCCCACGCCGGCCGTGCTGTCGCGCACCCAAAGGCCCAGGCGCGGCTTTCCGTCCACCTTATCCAGCAGCGGGCTGATGGTGGCGGTGCGGTTGGTGCCGCCCCGGCTGTAGATAATTTCCAGCGGGCTTTGGCCGTACTTGCCGATCAGCTCGGACAGGTGCGCGGCATTCTGCACAGGCTCGCCGCCGACGCTTAGGATGATGTCGCCCTCGCGCAGGCCCGCGTTTCTGGCGGGGCTTTGCTCCGCGCCGGTGGGGTCCGATGCGCCGACGATCAGCACGCCGTTTGTGTTCAGCGCCGCGCCGATGGAGTGCCCGCCGGGCACCAGCGTCCTTTCCGGCTGCACGGCCACCGTCACGCTTTTGACGGGGATGCCAAACGCCGATACCGTAAGGGTTGATTCGCCCGTGCCGCTGCCGACCACGCCGATCGTTTCATCGGTTGATGACAGCACCTGCATGCCGGTATCGGCGCTTGCAACGGTGAACGGCCAGCCGATCGACAGCTCGTGCGCCTCGCCCGCCATCACGCGCATTTCTGAGGGCAGTTCGCGTACCGCCTGTACCTGCGGCGAGAAATTGACCAGCACCACGACCGCCGAAATGAGCACACCGATCGTTTGCTTGATTGTTTTTCTGGATGCCATGCTCCGCGCCTCCCGAATGTTTTATCGGGAACAGGATGGGCGCGCGGAGGCAAAAGTATGCTGGCGCAAAAAGGAAGGGATGAAGATGGCGGGGTTTTTACATTATAGAGCGATGAAAGGCGCGGGGTTTAAAATGACACGCAAGTGGTGTTTTAATGGGTTTTTGCGGTATGTGCGTCACTTGCGTCACTAACCCAGTCCACACAACAAAATCCGAGTGCCGCATGCATTGATCCGCCCATCAACTGCGGCACTTCACGAACTTACTGAGTGAAGATACAAGAGCATATGACATGGATTATATAAAATGAAACGTATGACGAGAGAGATAGTGTGTGGGAAAACAGTGAATACCATGAACGGCAGTGCCGCAAGTGACGCACATACCGCAAACCCCCCCCTTTCTCAAAAAAAGCCACCGCCGCCCCGGTTTCCCGAAGCGGCGGCTCTCTCTCGCCTTTTGTGTCTGTCTCAAGTCCTTTTGTTATTTCAGGAAGCTATTGGACATGTAGCCGGCCACAAAGGCGTTTCCAACCTTGACAATGACGCGGCTCCAGCCGGCGAAGGGGATCACGACCGTCGCGGAGGCCCCTTCCCTCACCTGCGTGATCACGGGGGCATCCAGGCTCGGGCCCGTGCGCAGGTTCACATAGCTGCCCTTGTTCACAACCGTTTTGTGCGGGCTGGCGCTGCCGTCAACGCGCACATACTTGGTCATCATGTAGCCTTCCACGCCGCCAACCTTCACGCGCAGCCATTCGGTGCCAACGCCCAGAACGGTCACCTGGGTGCCGTTGTAGTACTGGCCAAGCACCAGCGCGTTCAGCGAAGGCTCCTTGCGCAGGTTCAGCGTTTCATACGCACCCGGGTTGTTCACAACGCCGGAATACGTCTTGGGGTTGTTGTTCGGGGTGGGCAGCGCACCGCCGTCGAAGCTAAGATACTTCGTGGACATGTAGCCGTACTGCTCACCGGCCTGCACATAGCACCAGGTGGCGCCGTGGGTCAGCACGCGCACGCGGCTGCCGTTGGCATAGATGCCGATGGAGGATGAATACTCATCCGCCCAGGCGCGCAGGTTCAGGTTGCCGCCGTTGGTCTTGACGGTCGCGTTCGCGCCCTTGGTGTACACCGGGAACAGCGGAGCGACAGGCGTCGGGTAGATCGGGTAATCCGGCCACACGGGCCAGAGGGGCGCCTGCGTGGGGCAAACCGGAGCCTTGGTCGGGGTCACGGGGTATACCGTGCCGCTGAAATCAAGGTACTGCGTCAGCACATAGCCGTACAGGTTGTTGACGCGCACCTGCGTCCAGGTTTTGCCGCACTGAATGGCGTACACGGTAGCGCCGCTGGAAAGCTGCGTCAGCACGCGGCTGTACAGGTCGGGCTTCTCGTGCAGGTTGATGGGGCCCGCGATCACGGTGGCCCGCGTCTCGGTGGTCGGCTGCACAGGCTTGGCCGTCGGCTGTACCGGAGGCGTGTACGATCCAAACTGGATGAAGTTCATGTGAATGTACCCGGCGGTGCCGTTTACATACACACCGTACCAGTCGCCTTCCTGGCACTCCACCTTCACCTGCGTGCCGACCGGCACTGTGAACATGATGCTGCTGGCCATATAGTCAGGGCAAGAGCGCACATTGACGGTGGTGCCGCCGTTGGGGTGGATGGCGGTGGCGTACTGCGTGGCGGCCATAGAGGACGCCGCGCCCGCGAGCAACAGGGCAACCAGGAGAAACGCTACCAGGCATCTTTTGTAAGTGAGAGTCCCTTTACTCGTATTCCTCATTTGGGGAAACCCTCCCTTGCAGTGTTCGCAGGAGAATGCCCCTGCATCTTCTTGGACGCACTGCTCTGGGTGATGGTTCCCTTAGTTGTCGCATTCTGTCAAATTATTTTCTATTTCATATCCATTTTTTTCCAGTAAATAGAGAATCCTGCTGATCTTTGGCAAAATGCGCTCCCCTTTGGCATTTTCGCACAATGCTGGAAGGCCTCCCCGCCAGATGCCCATTTCCAGTTCGGACAGGTGTTTTCTGACAATTGCGATATAGGGCGGCACGAAGGCATCGTCCTTTTCATCATCGCACAGGATATGCGGCGCGGCGATGGCCTGGTAGAGCGCCTCCCCTGCCGGCTTGCCTCCGTATGCGGTCAGCACATCGGCCAGCAGCTCTGAGAAGCGGGTGATTTTGTCGTGCTCAGGCTCCCCGCCGGATAGGATGCGCGCCTGCTCCATCAGTTTTCCGTCCAGGTACTGCACGATCTCATCGGCCGCCAGTCCCACGTGCTTCAGCAGCGACAGCTGCGGCACAATCGCCTGCACCAGCTCCGTCAGCTGGCTTTCGGCCTCCCCGCCCTGCATCTGCCTGATGGCCGCCACGCCGAAGCACACGGCATCCAGCGTGCTCTGCACCTGGTCGCATCTGTGCTGCACGCGCGCGTGCACCTCTTCCTTCCCGGCGGACAGCCTATAGTGCGCGGCGCGGAACGCATCCAGCGGGCGGTACAGGCAGTCCACCCCCAGACGCACCTCAGCGCCCACGCGGGGCACCAGGTCATCCGCGTTGATGATGTTGAACACCGGGTACCTGCCGGGCTCATTCACCCCGCCGGCAGCCGCCACGGATGGCGCGGCCAGCGAATACGCCACAATCTTTTCCGGCGATACGCCCCTTTGCATCAGCAGGTGCGCGTACGTCTGCACCAGCGCACCGCCCTGGCTGTGCCCGGACAGCCAGAATGTGAAGCGGTCATCGCCCTTGGCGGCAAGCTCTATGGCGTTTTGCAGCGTGAAGCTGGGCTCTGAAAGCGCCCCGGAAAGCTGGCTCAGCGCCACGCGCGGCGCCTGCAAAGTGAACTGCCGCGCCATCTCCAGGAAGCCGTAGTGCATGCCGCTTTTCTGCTGAAACTTGAAGTTGGTATACCAATCGTAGAACTTTTCCGTGGTGCCCATGAAGGATATCGCGATGATCACGCGCCCGTCCGCAAGCGCTCTGGTCATGATCAGGCTTTTGCCCATATCCGTCACCAACACCTGGCGCGCCGCGCGCAAAAGGTCGCCCACCGGGCGCACGCCGTGCACCAGCGACTTCGCGCGGTACCGCCGCCATTCGGTTTCCAGCGCGGCAAACTTGGAGCGGCCCTCCGTATCCAGCCGGATGACCTTGTCCTCCACCACAAAGGTGCTGTCCGCCCAGCCCGCCTGTTCCCACGGGGCCGTCGCCAAGCCGTATACATCGGCGGCCAGCTCCGCGCTAAGCCTTGCGATGTGCGGCGAAAACGGGCGGCGCATAAAGCCCCACGCGTCCTTTTCAAGCGGAGCGAAGAAAGGCGCGGTTTCCGCAAGGTCGGTATATGTGAGCCTACCCCAGCAGGCCTGGGCGGGCGTTTTGTCCGTTTTCTCATGTTCCGTAGCGTATCCCTCCGTTTTTGCGCGATAAACGCGCCAAAGGTAAATCAATATGAAGCATTTTACCATACAGCGTTGCCGTATTCAAACAGGGATGTTATAATTTTGCCGTAAGAGATGAAAAGACGGACAAAAACAAAGGAGTGATCCCGATGAAAAGACGAATCGGCATCCTGACCAGCGGGGGCGACTGTCCGGGCCTGAACGCGGCCATCCGGGGCGTTGCGCGCGCCGCGTACGAAATGTTTGATGTGGAGATCGTAGGCATCCAGGGCGGGTACCGCGGCCTGATCGAGGGCGAATGGCGCGATATGGCGCGCGAAGAGTTCTCGGGCATCCTGACGCTTGGCGGCACCATCCTGGGCACATCGCGCCAGCCGTTCCGCAACATGCGCGTGATCGGCGAAGATAACGTGGACAAGGTCAAATCGATGGTGGAAAACTACCACAAAATGCGCCTGGACTGCCTGGTGACGCTGGGCGGAAACGGCACGCACAAAACCGCCAACCTGCTGGCGGAAGAGGGCCTGAACGTGATCGGCCTTCCCAAAACAATCGATAACGACATCTGGCTGACGGATGTCACCTTCGGCTTCCATACGGCGGTCGACATCGCCACCGATGTGGTGGACCGCATCCACACTACCGCAGCAAGCCACGGCCGCACGATGGTTATCGAGCTGATGGGCAACAAGGCCGGCTGGCTTACGCTGTACGCAGGGCTTGCGGGCGGCGCGGATATCATCCTGCTGCCTGAAATCCCCTACCGCCTGAATAAGGTGCTGGAAGCCGTGGAACACCGCGCGAAGGCGGACAAGGCGTTCTCCATTATAGTAGTAGCAGAAGGCGCAATGGACACCGCAGAGGCCGACATGAAAAAGAAGCAGCGCCAGGAAGTGCGCGCGCAGGAACCGTGGCAGTCCGTATCGCAGCGCATCGCCTCCCAGGTAGAACAGCAGATCGGCGTGGAAAGCCGCGTGGTGGTGCCCGGGCATGTGCAGCGGGGCGGCACGCCGTCCGCGTACGACAGGGTGCTGTCCACCCGCTTCGGCGTGCACGCGGCGGAGCTGATCCGGGATAAGGTGTTCGGCGTGGCCGTGGGGCTGCGCGGTGCCGATGTGGTGCACAACCCGCTCAGCGAGGTTGCGGGCAAAACGAAGCTTGTCCCGCCGGATCACCAGATGGTGAATGCCGCCAGGATGATGGGGATTTG
>JAVBPC010000053.1:0-22340 GCA_031549905.1 Eubacteriales bacterium | reverse complement strand
GACAAAAAAATCAAGCCCATACCGGACCAGATACAAAACCAACAGCAGCACCCCCCACTTGGTGAGGAACTGCGCGGTAAGGCCGGATACGTTTTCCTGCACCATGTTGAGCACGGAACGCGCCGCGGAGGGGAAAACCAGGTCCAGTGCCGCGATGAGTGCCGCGGCCAGAAAATCCAGAAGGAAAAGCTTCAGATGGGGTTTGTAGTACTTGGAGAACCTGCGTAGCATGGCACACCTCGAATGAGATAATGGCGTCATTATACCGGAAGAGAACGGGTTCGTCAAACATGAAAGGGGATGAAATTGCACGCGGCTATTGAATATTTTGCTTCAGTCAGCTACAGTAATACCGTTCGGCGGAAAAGGGAGGATGCGACATGGCAGAAAAGTTTGTTTTGGGCATCGACAACGGGGGAACCGGTTCCAAGGCGGTGCTGTTTGATTTGAACGGGCGGGAAATGGGGCAGGCCCGCGAAAATACGGAAATGCTGACGCCCCGCCCGGGCTTTACGGAAAGGGACATGGACGCGCTGTGGCAGGTAAACGCGCGCGTGATTCGCGAGGCCATACGGAAGGCCGGCGTGAATCCATCCGATATCATCAGCGTTTCGCATTCGGGCCACGGAAAGGGCCTGTATCTGGTTGGGCATGACGGGAATCCTGTGCGAAACGGAATCGTATCAACGGATACGCGCGCGTTTGAATATGTGGATCGCTGGACGCGCGAGGGGATTGCCGCGCGGCTATACGAAAAAACCTGCCAAGCCATGTTGTCCTGCCAACCCGCCGCGCTGCTGAAATGGCTGAATGACCATGAGCCGGGGACGCTTCAAAAAACGAAATACGTGTTTGGCGTGAAGGACTACATCCGTTACCGCATGACCGGCGAAGCGTTCGCGGAGATCACGGATATGTCGGGCTCCGGGTTGGTAAACCTTCACACGAAGCAGTACGATTCCGAAATTCTTCGGCTGCTTGGCCTTGCGGAAATCGAGGACAAACTGCCCCCGCTTGCCGATTCCTTTCAGATGTGCGGGCGCTTGACGGAACAGGCCGCGAAGGAAACGGGACTTGTGGCGGGCACGCCTGTCGCCGCCGGCCTGTTCGATATTGATGCGTGCGCGCTGGCGATGAATGTCGTGGATGATCGCTACATTGCGTCCATCGCGGGCACCTGGAGTATCAACGAATACCTGTCGAAGCGGCCCGTACTGGGGCATTCTGTGAAGATGAACTCCATCTATTGCATTCCCGGCTACTACCTGGCGGAGGAGTGCTCGCCCACATCGGCCAGCAACCTGGAATGGTTCATTCAAAACTTTCTCAAAGAGATGGCGCAGCAAGAGCAAAAGTCACTCTACGATCTGGCCAATCAGGTGCTTGACGCGCCGCCAAGCCCGCAGTCCATTATCTTTTTGCCGTATGTGTTTGGCGGCATGGATGATCCGGAGGCGAAAGCCGCCTTTGTCGGCATGGATGCCTCAAATACCCGCGCGGATATGCTCCGCAGCGTCTATGAGTGCATCGTGCTTGGGCACAGAACGCAGATAGACCGCCTGCTGGCCAGCCGGGAAACGCCGCCCTGCGGCATACGCCTGGCGGGTGGCATTGTCAACAGCCCGCTGTGGGTGCAGATGTTTGCGGATGTGCTGCAAATGCCCGTGGAGACGGTCACGGTGAATGAGCTGGGGGCGCTTGGCGCGGCGATCACGGCCGCGGTTTCAGCCGGATGCTTTGCAAGCCCCGCCGAGGCTGCGGGCCATATGTCGCATAGTGGCAGAACATATCTGCCCAATCCGGCGTATGCGGCGGTGTATGAGAAGAAGTATCGCGCGTTTCGTGCGGTGAACGATGCGCTTGGCGGCGTGTGGAAGCAGCTGTGAGTGCGCTGGGAGGCAAGGGCAAATGAGCGAATACCGTTTGGGACTATATGAAAAGGCGCTGCCGCCCGGCCTTGGCTTTCCTGAAATGCTTGGGATTGCCAAGGAAAGCGGCTATGACTTCCTGGAGATCAGCATTGACGAGAGCGATGAAAGGCTGTCACGGCTCGACTGGACGCCCCGACAGCGCCAGGCGCTTGTACAGGCGATGGCAGAACAACGGATGCCCATCGGTACCATGTGCCTGAGCGGACACCGGAAATACCCGCTTGGCAGCCGTGCAGAAAGTACACGGCGCAAAAGCGTGGAAATTTTTGAAAAGGCGGTAGTGCTTGCGTGTGATTTGGGCATCAGGATCATCCAGCTTGCCGGCTATGATGTGTACTATGAGCAGGGCGGCGCGGATACGCGTGCATTCTTCCTGGAAAACCTTGCTAACTGCGTGGATTTTGCCGCAAAGCACGGCGTCATGCTCGGATTTGAGACGATGGAGACGCCGTTCATGGATACCGTTTCAAAGGCAATGGAAGTTGTGCGAGAGATCGATTCCCCGTACCTTGGCGTGTATCCGGACCTGGGAAATCTGACAAACGCAGCGGTGCTGTATGACGCAGATCTTTTCAAGGATATTGCGGCTGGCCAAGGCAAGGTGATCGCAATGCACCTGAAAGAAACCGAGCCGGGGAAATACCGCGATATGGACTATGGGCAAGGGCATGTGGATTTTGCGGGCGGCGCCGAAATTGCGGTGCGGTTGGGAGTGCGGATGTTTGTAACCGAGTTCTGGCACGATCCCGAAAACGCCGGCGACGGCAGGATTCGCGAGGCGTGCGCGTATATGCGAAAGGTGCTTGACAGTGTCTTCTGCAAGAAGCGAATGCACGACAGCTTTTAGCGAAACCACGACATTTCCTTTATAGATTGCAAAACCGATAATGTTGCCAAACAAACATAGGGTGCGGGAGGCAACATGAAAAGAGACATTCAGGTTTTCGGTGTGCTGCCGGACGGCAGAGAGGTGCACAGCTACCGGCTTTTTAACCAGGCGGGCATGAACGCCCTTATTCTGGATTTCGGCTGCGCCATCTATGAGCTGAACGTGCCCGCCAAGGATGGCAAAACGGTTGACGTGGCGCTTGGCTACCCCGGTTTGGAAGGATATTTGGACAATGACCCCAGCTTTGGCGCCGTCGTCGGCCGCATCGTAGGCCCCGTGCCCGATTGCAAGTTGGAATACAAGGGCAAGTGCGTGATCCTGCCGCCCTCCGGCCCGGACGGAAGCCATTGCCACGGCGGCAAGGTTGGCTTCAAGCACTCCCTGTGGAAGGCCAACGAGCAGCTGTACTTGGATACCGGCATCCTCAGCCTTTCGCTTGTAAGCCCCGACGGCATGGATGGCTATCCGGGCGAAGTGCACGCCACCGTCGTCTACAAGATCACCGGCGATAACCGGCTCGCGATCGATTTCCACGGCGAAGCAAACGAGGAGACGCCGTTCAACCCGACAAACCACTGTTCCTTCAACCTGGAGGGCCACGGCGCGGGCTACATCGGCGAACATATCGTGCAGATTAACCACAAGACAGTTGCCATGAATGGGAAGATCATCCCCATCGGCGATACCGCGCTGGACTTGCGAAAGCCCACGAAGCTTGATGATAGGCTTCACTCCGGCGATCCCGCGCTGGAAAGAGGGTATGACAACTTCCATTTTATCGCGGGGTCCGGCTTTAGGCCGATGATGACGCTGTACGCGCCCAAGACCGGGGTGGAAATGGAAATTTTCAGCGAGGCAAACGGCGCGATCGTCTATTCCTGTTACTACCTGCGGGGCATTCCCGGAAAGGACGGCGCGGTATACAAGCCGTTTGACGCGTTCGTATTCGAGCCGTGCCGCATTGAGGAGGAAGAGCCGTTTAACCCTTCGCACACATCCGTCGTGGGGCCGTTCAAACCCTTCCATTCCCGCTGTGAATACCGGTTTAGCGTCCGGTAAGGGTTCCCGGCTTCGCGCCACAAAGATATATGACATGACGGAAGGCAAACCGGCGAAGTGGATTCTCCGGTTTGCCATTCCTGTTTTGATCGGCAACCTATGCCAGCAGCTGTACGGCATTTGCGATGCTTATATCGTCAGCCGGGGCGCCATGGGCGTGAACGCTGTGGCGGCCATCGGCGCGACGGGTTCCGTCAGCTGGCTGATCATCGGCACCGTCACCGCCTTTGCGCAGGGGCTGTCCGTTCACTTTGGCCAGCGGCTTGGCGCAAAGGATGAAGCGGGGCTTCGCAAGGCGTTTGCGACATCGGTTTTCTTGGCGCTGCTCATTTTGCCTGCGCTGACTGGGCTTTCGATCCTCGCCGCGCGCGGATTGCTTGTGATGCTCGGCACGCCGCATGATATCCTGGGCGGCGCGCTTACCTACATGACCATTGTGCTCTGCGCTGTTCCCGCGATCCTTTTCGGCAATTTTTTCGCGGGTATTCTGCGCGCGCTTGGCAACAGCCGTACGCCTCTGCTGATACAGGTTGCGTCATCGCTTCTCAATATCATGCTGGATTATGCGTTTGTGCGCTTCTTTGGCCTAGGGATCGCCGGGGTTGCGATGGCCACCGTTATTGGATACTGTGTCACCTGCGCGCTGTGTATGCTGGCTGTGTTGCGGGTTCGCGTGCTAAAGATGGAGCGGGCTGATTGGAAGCCGGACTGGCCGCTGGCGGGGAAGCTGCTGAAGCTTGGCGTACCTTTTGCGATGATGAACCTGGTCACGGCAACGGGAAGCATCCTGCAGCAGGGCGTAGCCAATACCTACGGTGCCATGTTTGTGGCGGGTCTGTCCACCGGGCACCGCCTGTGCGCGATGATAGAGCAGCCCGGCAGCGCGCTGGCGCTTGCCGTGTGCACCTTTGTGGGGCAAAATTATGGCGCGGGCAAGCGGAACAGGGTGCGGGCGGGGTTGCGGTTTGGCATGCTTGTGGGCGCGGGTATCGCCGCCTGCGCGGGTGTTGCGGCCTTTTTTGCCGGAAAAAGTATCGTGTCGTTTCTCATCACGGATGTGTCCCCGGAAGCGGTGGCGACCGCCGCGAACTATCTCAAGTGCATGGGCGTCGTTACGGTGCCGGTGTATTTGCTGTTTGCGCTGAGCGCCGCGCTGCAGGGCAGCGGAAACGCCGTCGCTCCAATGATCATCAGCGGCATGGAGCTTTGCATCCGTGTCGCCGCTGTGCTTGTGCTGCCGGGCATTGTGGGGGAATGGGGGATTTACCTGGCTGAGACTTTCGCCCGTGTGTGCGCGTTTTGTCTGGCATGTATCCTGTGGAACAGGGTGGCGCGAAAAGCGAATCAGTGAAGGGGCCGGAGACGGCCCCTTTCTGTGCCGGCGGAACAGACCGCCCTGTTTCCTTACGGCAGCCGGTGCCCGGTGGCCATGTACAGCTTGTACCATTCCTGGCGTGAAAGCCGGACAGCGCGTCCCTGGCAGGCCTCTTCAAGGTGCTTGGCGCTTGTTGTGCCCAGAATGACCTGCATCTTGGCCGGGTGGCGCAGAATCCACGCCAGCGCGATGGCAGACGGCGTCACGCCGTGCGCCGCGGCCACTTCGGCCAGCGCCTCATTTGCCTTCGGGAACGCGGTGTTGCCAAGGAAGGTTCCTTCAAACACGCCGTATTGGAAGGGCGACCACGCTTGCACGGCGATGTCATGTTCCATGCAGTAGGGCAGCACCTCTCCATCACGCACGGAGGCTTCATCGTCAGCCGTGTTGACGTGAATGCCCTGGGCGGCCGGGCCCGCGTGCATCAACCCAAACTGAATCTGGTTGGCAATAAGCTTCTGCGGAAGCGCCTTTTGCAGCAGGCTGATCTGCGCCGCGCTCATGTTGCTCACGCCAAAGCGAAGCACCTTGCCGGATTTTTCCAGCGCCGCAAACGCTTCCGCGATTTCATCCGGCTCCATCAGCGCATCGGGCCTGTGCAGCAGCAGCAGGTCAATCCGGTCGGTGCCAAGGCGTGCGAGGGAGCCTTCAACCGAAGAGACAATGTGCTCCTTGGACAGATCGTAATATCCGCGGCAAATCCCGCATTTGGTTTGGATGTGCATTTTGCCGCGAAGGCCTGAATCCTTGCGCAGTGCGCTGCCGAACAGCGTTTCGGACCCTCCGCCACCGTAGATATCCGCGTGGTCAAACAGCGTCACGCCAAGATCCAACGCCGCGCGGATCAGCGCATCCGCCTGCTTTTCATCCAGCGCAACCAGGCGCATGCAGCCAAGCACCGCGTTTGAAGTCGTCAAATCGCCCATTTGAACGGTTTGCATGTTGGTTCCACCTCCCTGTTACTCTATTTTACCGCAAATTGGCAAAAAAGAAAGGCATGCCGGGCATGCAAATTCCTTTGCCCGGCATACCAACCCCTCATGGTTTAAAAATCGAACGTATCCGGATGCCCGCCGTAGCAGGTGTTGTCGTTCAGCGCGGAGATGCGGTCCATCTGCGTCTCAGTCAATGTGAAGTCAAACACTTGAATGTTTTCGCGGATGCGCGCGGGGGTGGAGGACTTGGGCAGCACGATCAGATTGCGCTGCAGGTGCCAGCGGATCATCACCTGTGCGGTGCTCTTGCCCACTTCCTGTGCAACCGCCTCTATCACCGGGTGGCGGATCAGGTCGCCGTGCCCCAGCGGGCTGTACGCTTCCACTTCGATACCTTTTGACTTGCAGTAGGCGATGAAGTCCGTCTGCGTCCAGCGCGGGTGTACCTGAATCTGATTGACGGCGGGCACGATATTCGCTTGGTACAGCAGCAGGTCCAGTTGGCGCTGGAGGCAGTTGCTGACGCCAATTGCGCGCACAAGTCCCTTATCCACCAGCTTTTCAATCTGCTGATAGCAATGGATGTAACGGAAAGGAACCGGCCAGTGCAGCAGGTATAGATCCACATAATCAAGCTGAAGCTTTTCCAGGCTTTCCGAAAACGCCTCGTACACGCGGTTCTGGCGCATATCCTCGTTCCACAGCTTGGTGGTGATGAACAGATCTTCGCGGGGGACCCCGCAGTTTTTCAGCGCGCGGCCCACGCCGGCTTCGTTGCCGTACGCGGCGGCGGTGTCGATATGGCGATAGCCGGCGTCAATTGCGACGCCGATGCATTCCTCAATGTTCTCTTCCACCTGCCATACGCCGTAGCCGATCTCAGGAATCTCCACGCCGTTGTTCAGCTTTATCTTCTTCAAGATTTACACCACCTCAAACCCTTCCAGCACGACGACCTGCGCCGTGGAGGAATCAATACCCTGCACCTTGAGCATGCCGGGCATCGCGCTCATGTATGCAACGTTCTGGGTCAGCTTGTCCAGGTTTGTCAGCATTTCCAGCAGCGGAATGTTATTCTTGAGGAACAGATCGTGCGTGGAGGCCGCGCCGCCGCGGAAGATGGACAGCGACTCATCCTGGCCAAACAGCTTGATGCCCTTATCCATCAGGTATTTGCCGCCATCCGCCTCGATTTCGGGCTTTTCGCCGCCAACTTCGGGCGTCCAGCTGGTGCGGATGACGCAGATATCGCCCTTGCGGAGCCGTCCCGCGTCCTGCGCTTCCAGCATGGCCGGGGTGATGGTGCTGCCCGCGGGCACATCAAAATAGAAGAACACGGCGCGGCCCACAAACGTCTCGGCCGGAAAAGCGCTCAGCGGCAGGCCCTTGCCATCCAGGTGGAACGGGGACTCGATATGGGTTTTGACGTGGGTTTTCATTTTGACAATCTGGTAGCAGGTGTCATCCACATAGGAGCCGTATGTCTCAAGCGGCCATACCAGCTCTTCTTCCAGCACCAGGCGGACGTAATCATCCGGTGCGATAGGGCCGTCGTGCGGGCGGATTTTCTGAGAGCAGTCGATGACCCGGATTTTGTCAGCATGCAAAATGTCCATAAGGTTTCCCTCCTGTTGAAGGGGGACCAAAGCAGTGATCCCCCTTCCTGTAATGTAGGTTCTTACTTGAGCAGCGGCAGCAGTTCGGCTTCGTACGCGGTGCGGAAGGCGTCAAACTCCACCTGCTGGGCAGCCCAGTATTCGTTCGCTTCGGCCTCGATCTCGGCGCCGCCCATCGCGTACCATTCTTCCACGAAGGTATCAAACGCGTCCACGGGCATTTCACCGGTGATGATGGACCAGAAGTACGTCTGGTACAGCGCGGACAGGTCGCCGGAGTACTCAGTGTTGGCAGGGCGGACCTTTTCGCGGATAAACGCGATCTTCTCGCGCAGCGGCATCGCGGCTTCCTGCGACTTGGCGAAGTTCTCGTTGCCCTTCACGCCGATTTCGATGTTGTATTCATCCTTGCGCTCCAGGACGTTCGCGAACAGGCGGATGCCCTTCACGTTCAGTTCATCCTTGGTGAGCAGCGGCTTGTACTCGCCGTCGTTCATCTCGTAGTCCACGCCTTCGACGCCGTTCTTGATCAGGATGGAGAACTCGGGGTCAACGATGCCGTCCAGCAGGCGCATCGCGGCTTCAGGATCGGTGCACTTGTTGGTGATGGCAACATAGTTCTGGCCGTACGGGTCCGAGGGGCGGTCGCTGGCGAAGCCGTCAGGGCCGGCCACCGGGTCAATGCGGATATAGTCGCCGCCAACATTCTTGGCCCTGAAGTCCGCTAGGGGGCTATAGGACGGGGTCAGATAATAGCACCAGGTATAGAAGGAAGCGGTCTTGCCTTCCGGGTACAGCTCGCTGCTGAACTTCTTGGCGCCAGAAATTAGGTTGGAATCGATCAAGCCCTTGGCATACGCGTCCGCAATCGCGGCCAGCGCCTGCTTGGTTTCCGGCAGCACCGCGCCGTACTTGATCGTGCCGTCTTCCTGCAGGAACCACTCGGTGGGGAATGTGCCATACGCCGCGAAGAAGGGGTACAGGGCCATCATGTCGCCCTTGCCGCCGGAAAGGCCGGCCGTATCCTTTTCGCCGTTGCCGTCCGGGTCTTCGTTAACGCACTTGCTGAGGTAGTCAACGTATTCTTCAAGCGTCGTAATGCTCTCAATTCCAAACTTGTCCATCCAGTCCTTGCGGACGATGGTGCCGGTGGAGCCGGGCTCGGAGACGTTGATGATCAGGCGGTAGAGGTGGCCGTCCTCAAACGTGGAGAACAGCGCATCGCCCGTTCCGACCTTTTCGTAGTAATCTACGATGTTTTTGCCGCCTTTTGCCAGCAGGGGCCACATATCCACCAGAATGCCGGCAGCCTTCCATTGCTCATATTCACGCGCGCTGGAGGAGGTGAAGTACACGATGTCAGGCATCAGGGACTTGTCGGCCATCATCAGGTTGATCTGGGTCATCTGGTCATCGGCATCCGTGGGGAGGGAAACCCATTTCAGGTCGATGTCAAACTGGTCGTTGATGGTTTGAACAATCCAGCTGTCCGGCTCGGTTTCCACAGCGTTGGGCAGCGTGATGGTGATGGTGGGGCGTGTTCCTTCGCCCATGGCAAAGGCGGGCAGGGCAACAAACAGGACGAGTAACAGGCAGATAAACTTTTTCATCGTGATGTTCCTTTCTAATCGATATTATCCTTTGATGGCGCCAACCATGGTTCCCTTTTCAAAATACTTTTGCAGGAACGGGTAGACCGCGAGCACGGGCAACATCGAGATGATGATAGCGGCTGACCGCATCTTGACATTGTCCACCTGGCTTACATCAACGCTGACAACAACACCTCCTTGCACCATCGATAGATCCATTTTGTTAATCATATCCCTGATCAGGGCGGCCAGCGGCCATTTGCCTCTGTCAAAAATATACAGAATCGTAGAGAAGTAATCATTCCAGTAGCCGACCGCGGTCATCAGCGCCACCGTCGCCAACACGGGCTTGGATAGCGGCAGCACAAACCGGAAGAACACGATGCCGTATCCGCCGCCATCCATCTGCACGGATTCCTCAATGCTTTCGGGCAGCATCTTCATGAAGTTGCGCAGAAGGAATACGTTGAAGGCCCCCATAAGCCCCGGCAAAATCAGCGCCCACAGCGTGTTCAGCAGCCCAAGCCCCCGCACCAACAGCCAGGTGGGTACCATGCCGCCGCTGAAAATCATTGTGAAGAAGATCAGGAACACGACAAGTCCGCGGAACTTGAACGGCTTTGTAATGCCGTACGCCAGCATGGAAGAGATCAGCAGCCCCAGAAATGTTCCGGCTACAGTGATGAACACAGAGTTGCCGAATGCCGTCAGGATTTTCCCGCTGTTGTGGTAGGTGGATACATATACGCTGAAGTCAAGCCCCCTTGGCAGCCAGAAGAACCCGGCGGTGCTGTTATTTGAGATATCGCTGATTGAATAGTTCGCGATGTGCCAGAATGGCATGATGAACAGGATGCTGAGCACCAGAAACAGCAGCACGTTGAAACAGTCGAATATCAGGCCGGGAACGGAGTTCATCCGCAGGAGGCGGCGTCTTGCTTTTCTCATTGTCATTTTATCCGTCCCTCCTCACCAAAGACCCGTCTGCTTGAACAGGCGCACCCCGTAGTTTGACAGAAGAATCAGGATCATGCCGATCGTTGACTTGAAGAATGATGCCGCCGCGCCAATGGTGTAGTTGCTGGATACGATGCCCGCGCGGTAGATGTATGTATCGATGATATCCGCCGTTTTGTATACCAGCGAGTTGTACAGCAGGAAGATCTGCGTGAAGCCGCCATCCATGATGTGACCGATATTAAAAATGAACATGATGCACACCACCGGGATGATGGATGGCAGCGTGATGTACCATACCCGCTGAAGGCGCGTTGCGCCGTCGATGATCGCGCTTTCGTACATCTCCTGATCCACCGAGGAGATCGCCGCCAGGAACACGATGGAGCCGTACCCTATAGTCTTGTAGATGTCAGTGATGATCAGCATGGGGACGAACCATGCGTTGCTGGTCATTACGTTTACCGGGTTATAGCCCAGGTTTTTCAGCAGCACGATGATGACGCCGTTGGTGGGGTTGATGAACACATCCAAAATGCCGGCCAGCACAACCCAGGATACAAAGTGCGGCAGGTAGGAGACCGTCTGCGTGATCCGCCGGAACTTGGAAAGCTTCAGCTCATTGAGCAGCAACGCAAAAATGATCGGAGCGGGGAAGGCAAACACCAGCCGCAGCAGGCTGATGCGTACGGTATTTTGCACCGCGCGCCAGAACAGCTGGTTGTTCAGCAGTTTCCTGAATACAGTAAGCCCAATCCATTTGCTGCCGAACACGCCTTGGAATATGGTGAAATCCTCAAAGGCGATTACCAGGCCGTACATGGGGATGTACCGAAAAATCAGCAGGTAGAGGAGCCCGGGCGCGATGAGCAGGTAGAGCATTTTGTACTTCTGCCAGCTTCGCTTCATGGTCAGCTGCGGCGCTTTGGTCAGATGGCCGTGCATAGCGTGCACTCCTTTCTCGGTGGTTGCCGGAAGATGGGCGGGATACCTTTCCCAGACAGGCTTTGCGGGCTTTCCGCAAAACCTGTCCGGACTAAAATCATCCGTTGTGCAGGTTGAGTCCGTGCACCGCGCGGGCACGCTGCCCATCCACCCAAACAGCGGCGGTCAGGCGGATATCGTCGGAGGCCGCGCCCGCGGCGAACACATACTCTCCCGTATCAACCACCTTGCGGCGGAGTTTTTCATCAAAGCGGTACAGCATGCTTACGGGGATATTCGCTGAAATCGTTTTGCGCTCACCGGGCATCAGTTCAACACGGTCGAATGCCATAAGCTGCCGGATCGGGCGCTTAGCTTCGCCCTTGGGGGCGGTGACATACAGCTGCGCCACCTCCGCGCCCGTCATCGCGCCAGTGTTTTCCACATCGAACGCAACATGGATCACATCGCGCTGCACATAGCAGACCTTATCCGTGCGCAGGCTACCGTACCCAAAGGTGGTATAGCCAAGCCCATGGCCGAAAGCGTAAAGGGGCTTGCCGCCGTAGTAAAGATAGGTAGTGCCGGTTTGGTCAAGCTCATACTGCGTGATCAGGGGCAGATCGCTGTCATCGCGGTAAACCGTGAACGGCATCCGGCCCGACGGGCTTGCGTTGCCCAGCAGGATATCCGCCAGCGCATCGCCGCCCTCTTGGCCCGGATACCATGCCTGCAACACGGCGGGCAGGTTTTCGGCCATCCAGGGGCTGGAGACCGGGCCGCCGCTGAAAATTACAGCGATGGTGTTCGGGTTTTGCGCGTGGACGCTTTGCACCAGTGCCTCCTGGTAAGACTGCAGACGGATGGATTCGCGGTCGCTGCTTTCATCCTCTACATAGCGGTTGGTGCCCACGCAGACGATCACGGCATCCGCCTCCTTGGCTGCCCGCATGGCGGCTGCGTACTCGTCTTCATCGATGAAATCCCAGCCCACACTGACGTTGGTACCTTCGCCCTGGCCGTAATGCTCGAACACAACGGTGTGATCACCCTCGGAAAGGAACATCGTCCCTTCCAGCGTGCGCGGCTGGAACAGGCCCCAGCTGTCGATCAGCGTGCGGCCATCCACGACCAGCCGGATGCCGTTATCCGCGTGAATGGAGAAGGTGTATTCCCGCGCCTTGGGGGCGTGTACAAACCCGGTCATCCGAACAGACCAGGCGCTCTCGGCTTCCACGGATTTGAAGGGGGAGCGGAAGCGCCAGTCAAACGCTAGATTGGTTTCAACGCGCACCTCGGCGGGATGCCCCATCAGATAGCGGTTGACAAAATACTCGGCAAGCAAGCCGGGCCGCCCGTCAGGCGTTTTGAGGCAGGCTTCGGGCAACAGCGCCTTGCACACGCCGCCGTCATACAGCGGCCATACGGATAGCTCTGCATCCTTGCCAAGGGCACTTCGCAATCCGTCTTCCGGCGTGACAATATGGGAAGCAATACCGCTATAGGTGCCCATAAAGGTATTCCGGGCATAGGGGCCGATCAGCGCCACGCGCATGATGTTTCGCAGCGGCAGGATGCCGTCGTTCTGCAGCAGCACGATGCTCTCTTCGGAAACTTTGCGCGCAATCTGCCGGTGTTCCGGGCAGTCGATGATATCCGGCCCGATATTGCGGTACATATCCTGATCGGGGGAGTCTAGCAGCCCCAGGCGGAAGCGGGCTTTCAGTGCGCGCCGCACGCCCTCATCCATGTCGCATTCCTTGATCAACCCGCTGGTAACGGCTTCCGCCGCGTACTCTTTTAAACCCCGGCCGTTGGATACGTCGCAGCCCGCCGCCAGGGAGATGGCGGATGCTTCCGCCATGTTGGTGACCGCATGGTGCGCCCTGTACAGGTCGTAGACCGCCTGCCCGTCGGAGAGGACATAGCCTTCAAAGCCCATCATTTCGCGCAGCACGCTGGTTAGCAGCCAGTAGTTCGCCGCGCCCGGCATACCGTTTACGCCGTTGTAGGAAGGCATGATGGTGTGATAATCGATCAGTTCCAGGCAGCGCTCGAACGGGCGCAGGTAATACTCCCACATCATCCGCTCCGTAATTTCTACGCCGCCGTCGCGCCGCGTTGCCTCGCAGCTGTTTGCGGTGAAATGCTTAGGTCCTGCAAGGGTTTTCAGCTGTTTTGCGTCCGCGCCGCCGACAAGGCCGCTGATGAACGCCATGCCAAGCACTGCCGCAAGGGTCGGGTCTTCGCCGAAGCATTCCTGGCAGCGTCCCCAGCGCGGATCGCGCGCCAGGTCGATGACCGGGCTGCAGAACGCAAGGCCCATCAGGCCCTGGTTGTATTTGGCGCGCACCTCATCGGAGATGGCGAGGGCCATCCGCTCAATCAGCCGCTTGTCAAATGTGGCCGCCATTGCGCTTGCCTGCGGGAACACTGTAGCCGTGCCGACCGCCGGGTCCTTCACGCCGATGACGGAAACGCCGTGCTCCACCTCGCCGTCGCGGAACGCGGGCAGTCTCAGCCGCTCGATTCCCGCGCAGGAGTTGCCAAGCTGGCTTTGCTTCTCATCCAGCGTCATCCGGGATAGCAAGTCCTCCACACGCCGGTCAATGGGGGCCTTCGGGTCCAGGTACAGCGGGCCGTCAAAATCTGATTCGTACCAACCGAATCCTTCAAGGAATTCCGGCTGAAACACGCAGTTGCGGCTCTTCATCAGTTCCGCCTGCTCGCGCAGTGCCGCACGGGATTTTTCCGCATCCGGCTTCGGCCCGCGCTCGGAGATATACTGGCAAATCTCATAGAACCCTTCAGCCATTTTCACGACATAAGGCTGGTTGCTGTTGATGATCTTTTTGTGCGTCCACATGCACACGCCGATCTCATGCCGCTTGTGCAGCGCGATATCCGCTGTCCACCATGCGGCGTTGTTGTCGCCCGTTTCACCGTTCCAAAGGGGGACGCCCGTGCGGTAGCGCAGATCCAGGTATTTCTGCATATCCTGCTTTTCGGGGGGTGGGCCGCCGTATTTGTATAGATGAAAAGAATAGGTCATGTTGTCATCGAAGGGTTCAAGCAGATCAAAGTTGGTGGCGTACACGCTGCCTTCAATGAACACAATATGAAGCGGGTCAATCTCCCGGATCGCGCGGGTAATTGCCACGGAAAGGTCGCGCAGTTCCGCGTTGGTATGCCCCTGGGGCAGGTGGGTTTCGTTCAGCAGGTCATACCCCATGATGCAGGGATCATCCTTGTAGCGGCGGGTGATCTCCTGCCACAGGTCGATCGTCCACGGCCAATAGGTTTCCGGCTCTGTCCAAAGCCTGGCGGTTCCGTCGCTGTCGCAAAAATGCCACGCGTTCTGGCCGCCCGGCGCGGCATGCAGATCCAGCACCACATAGATGCCCGCCTCACGGCACCAATCCACGATGCGCTTGAGGTCTGAAAAACCCTCTTCCAGGTAGTGGCCGGGCCGGTCTGTCAGCGTTTTGTAGGTCAGCGGCAGGCGAACGTGGTTTACGCCCCATTTGGCCATACTTTGGATGTCTTCGCGTGATAACCAGTTGTGAAGGTACGCACGCCAGAACGCATCGGCATCTTCTTTGCCAACAAGGCCGGCAAGCGCGTTATAAATGTAGGTGGGGGATTCACAGAATTTTTGCAGGTTGTGGCTGCCGCCAAACACCTGCCACATGTACCCCTCGGGGTAAAGGGCGCCGCCAAGGCCGAAACCGATCGGGCGGAAGATGCGGCCGTCTTCATACACAAACCGCGTACGCTTGCATTTCAGCATCTGCATACCTGTGCGTTCCATTTTGAACTACCCCTTTCAAATGTGGTTGCCGGTTTTGAACCCGCGCAAGTATTCGGGCTGGAAGCGGCAGTTTTCGGATTTCATCGCTTCCGCCTGGCGCACCAGCGCCTCACGCGCCTTGCGGACATAAGGCTTCGGCCCCTTTTCGGAGATATACTGCGCGATTTCCCGGAAGCCCTCATCCAGCGCGGCGACATACGGCTGATCCGCCTTGACGATCTTCTTGTGTGTCCACATGCAAATCCCGATCTCGTTCTTCAAATGCAGCCGGATGTCAGCCTCCCACCAGTCGGCGTTGTTGTCACCGGTTTCGCCGTTCCAAAGCGGGCAACCGGTACGCTCGCGCATTTCAAGGAACTTTTCCAACTCTTCCTGCTGCGGCGGGGGACCGCCATACTTATAAAGATGGAAGGAATAGGCCATGTTGTCGTCGAAGGGATCAATGCCTTCAAAATCCCTGGAGCACTTGTCCCCTTCAATAAAAACGATATGGCGTTTATCAACCTTGCGAATCGCTTCCGTGATGCGCCTGGACAGTTCGCGCAGTTCGGCGTTGGTGTGACCTTCCGGCAGCACCGGTTCGTTGAGCAGGTCATACCCCATGATGGAGGGATCATCCTTGTAGCGGCGTGCGATTTCCTGCCACAGATCAATGTTCCAATCCCAGTATTGCTCCGGCTCTTCCCACATGCGGGCAGTACCGTCGCTGTCGCACCAGTGCCACATGTTCGGGCCGCCGGGCGCGGCGTGCAGGTCAAGCACCACATACATCCCGGCTTCGCGGCACCACTCGCAGATGCGCTCCACCTCGGCAAACCCTGCCTCCAGATAATGGCCGGGGCGGTCGGACAAGGTTTTGTACGTCAGCGGCAGGCGAATGTGGTTCGCACCCCATTTGCCCATGTTCAGCACATCTTGATGTGACAGCCAGTTTTCCAGGTACGCGCTCCAGAAGACATCCGCGTCCTTTTTCCCGACCAGGCCGCAGAGCGCCCTATACATGTAGGTGGGGGATTCGCAGAACTTTTCACGGTTCGTTTTGCCGCCGAATATTTGCCACATGTAGCCTTCTGGAAACAACGCGCCGCCCACCCCAAAACCGATGGGCAGGAACTGCCGGCCGGTTTCATCTAAAATCCGTCCACCGCCCGTGCGAAGCCAAGAGAATCGCTTTTCTGACATCTGATACACTCCTTTGACGACCAAGGTCGTTTTTTCCGCAACTAAAACGATACCGCACCTGGAATCAAGTGCGAGAATTTATGTTTTGTGTACAAATTCATTATCACTATTATAGATATAACAAACATTTCGTTCGATGTCTTGGTTTCGCTATTTGATGTCTTGGTTTCGCTATTTCTCACCTGATTTTGGGTATATTCCCAGAAATGAAATGTTCGAATGAAAAAGCCCGCCCCCGTTTCACAAAAAGGGGTGGGCAAGAGGGCACGGTTTGCCGGAGTTCAAATGCTTCTGTTAAACACGGTGCGTGCAGATGCCTGGCTATGTTTTTGGGATTTGCTCCAAAGGCAGAAACAGGCGGAAAACGGTTTGCTTGCCGCGCGCGCTGTCTATTTCCATCCGGAAAAGATCGCCGTAAAACAGCTGCAGACGGCGGATCACGTTAAGGATGCCGATCTTTGCGTCCCCGTTCATTTCGGGCAATGTGACAAGGTGGGAGCGCAAGAGCGCAAGCGTCTCCTGGTCGATGGGCGCGCCGTCGTTGATCACCTCAAATACGACAAACTCGCCCTTCTTGTACCCGCGCACCCAGAGGTTCCCTTCCTGTTTTTGCCGGAAGCCGTGCTCCACCGCGTTTTCCACCAGCGGTTGCAGGATCATGCGGGGAATGGGGAAATCCAGCAGCGCGTCATCCACGTTCATATGCACCTGATACAGGCCGTTATAGCGCAGGCTGATGATCCGGCCATAGTCCGCAATGATGGACATCTCCTGCCGGACCGGCACGGTATCCGATCCCTTGATAGCATAGCGGAAAATGTTGCCCATGCTGACGGCGATTTGCTGAATTGGCGCCACCTGGTACACCGCGGCCAGGCCGTTGATGCATTCCAGCGTGTTGTACAGGAAATGCGGGTTGATTTGGGATCGCAGCGCCGAGATCTGCGCCTGCCGCTGCCCCATGAGCAGTTCATATTGATCCTTGATATACTTTTTGTTTTTTTCCGCCAGCAGCAACTGTGTCTCCAGCATCGCGTTGATATGCTCGCAGATCTCGCCGATGTCGCGCTGCGGGCACACGGTGACCCCGGTTTCTCCCGGCCCAAACCGGTTGAGCTCGTCTGCCAGCCTGGAGAGAGGGCGCTGCACTTCAAAATAAAACAGCAGATACACCGCAAGCACGGAAACCAGCGCAATGCCGGCCAGCATGGCAAGCAGGGAAGAAACCGTTGCGCGAAGGCTGTCTCCGGAAAGGTAGCACAGTTCCATCGTCCAGCCGCTGTAGAGCAGCTGCCTTGCGTGCACATTGCCTTTCTGGCGCATTTCATCCGTGAAGTTTTGATTTAGAAGGATGTTTTCGCCGTCGCTGATTCGCAGGGCAATATCGTCTATAACAATATTTTGGTAGCTGCCAAGCTTGCACGCAAAAACGATGGTGCCCAGAAACTGACGGCTTCCCACAACGTTTGGATAGCTGTAAACATCCACCGCGTATAGGTACTTTGCGCCGCTGTACTGATAGCTTTGATCGGAGCGGCCAAGCGGCATGAAAAAGCTGCCGGTCGGTGCCTTGCCCTGAAAAAGTTCCGGAGGGCAGAGCGATTCGTATATTTCAAGGTTTCCCGACTCCGCGCAGTAGAATGCGCGCTGATCCGCCGTAAACAGAATGACGTCGATAATCTCCCTGTTCAGCAGGATCATATCCGCCATGGCTTTGATGCGCGCCTGAAGGTATTCATCTGTTGTTGCGGCATCCGCCTGCTCAAAAAGATCGATAACCTGCTTGTTATACTGCAGCGATATGCCGGCATTGATGATGTTGCGCAGGTCGCTTGAATACACATCGGCCAGGTTTGACAGATAGGAGAACGAAAGCTCCTCCGTTTTGGCGCGTTCGGCCCTCAGGCTGTGGAAGTTGACGAGAAGCATGGCACTCACCGTGACAACGACAATGGTTGCCACGGCGATTACCAGCTTGATCCAGATGCGGATACCGTTCCACCATTTTTTCATATGCCGCTCTTCTTGTATTCCGTCGGTGTGACGCCGTAATACTTTTTGAATGCCTTCATGAAGTAATAATAGTCCGTGTAACCCGCTTTGGCGGCGACCTCTTTGACGGAGATGCCCATATCCAGCATCTCAATGGCTTTTTTCATGCGGATTTCTTTAACGTAGTCGCTGAAATTCTTGCCGAAGTTCAGCTCGAATAGCTTGCAGCAATAGCTGGTATTGATGAAAAATTTCTTGGATAGCTTTGTGATGTGCAGCATATCGCCAAAATGCTTGTTAATGTGCTCAAGCAGCAGGATGAACTGCGGGTTATTGACCTTGAGCTTGAATTGATCTTGCTCTTCCTCTGTCAGGGAGGTTCCCTCGCGGTTAATGCCAAGGGAATCAAGCTTGGCGCAAAGCCCCTCCAGCAGCTTGCGCGCCGCGCCGGAATCCAGGGGCTTCAGCAGGTAATCAAACACATTGAGCCGGATGGAAGAGCGGGCATACTCAAAATCCGCATACCCGCTCAGCACCACAAAAAGGCTGGAGACCCCCAGCTCGCGAAGCTTTTCCATCAGTTCAATCCCCGACATGGACGGCATACGGATATCGGTGAAGATTACATCGGGCTGGTTGATTACCGCTTGCCTGAGTGCCTCCTGCGGGTCGCTGGTTTGGTAAATCAGCTCAAAGCCGAATTCCGCCCAGGGAAAAGTTAGGGCAATGCCCTTCAAAGCCCAGTATTCATCATCGACAAGAATTGCCGTATACATGCAGCTACCTTTTCGTCAGGGGGTCCACGGGGTACCGTCGTACAGGCGCGTCTGCGTCCAACGGGTCACACCGCAGTTGCATGGGTATTTTTGCGCAAGCGCCTCGTTAATATCCACGCCGAAACCAGGTTTGCCGTTCACATACACATACCCGCCGCGCTGCTCGGGGCTGCCGGGAAACACCTCGGCAAGCTTTTCGCTGATGGGCGACCATTCCTGGATGCCAAAGTTATGGGAAGCCAAGTCCAGGTGCAGGTTCATCGCGTGGCCTACGGGCGATACATCCGGCGGCCCGTGCCAGGCGGTACGCACGCCGAACGCCTCCGCGAAGATGGCTAGCTTGCGGGCGGGCGTAAGGCCGCCGATCTGGCTGGTGTGCACGCGGATGAAATCGATCCACCTTTCGGCAATCAGCCGGTCAAACTCTTTCACGTTGCAGTACAGTTCGCCGTTTGCCAGCGGGATAGACGACTGCGCACGAAGGATGCGGAACCAGTCGCCTTGCTCGGGAGAGAGCAAATCCTCCGCAAAGAACAGCTGGAACGGCTCCAGGTTTTTTGCAAGCGCCATGGCGTCTGTAGGGGAGACGCGCTCATGCACATCGTGGCAAAGCTCAATATCGAAACCAAGCGCCGCTCGCAGTTTATCAAACATATCGATGGTCTGGCGCATGTACACGCGCGGGTCAATCAGCATATCGTGCCGCATGCCCTCGGGCACATAGTCAAGGGTTTTGCTGCCGCCGTATCCGTTGATCTGGCAGCGGATATGGCGCAGGCCTTCCGCGCGCAGCGCCTCGATCTTGTCGATTAGCTCCGGCACGGTCGGGGCTTCCGCGTGGCGGTAGATCGGCACGCCGTCCCGCACCTTTCCGCCCAGAAGATCGTACACGGGCATGCCCGCGCGCTTGCCCATGATATCCCACAGCGCCATATCAACCCCGGCAGCGGCGTTGTTCAGCACGGGCCCGTTGCGCCAGTACGCGTTGTTATGGGTAAGCTGCCAAATTTCTTCAATGCGGGATACATCCATTCCGATCAGAAGCGGGCGCAGATAGTCTTCCACCACGCAGGCAACCGCCTTGGTTCTGTAAGCAAAAGTTGCGCAGCCGAGCCCGTACAGGCCGTCGTCGCTCGTTTCTACCTTGACGACGACAAGGTTTACGCCGGTGGGCGCGGTGCAGATCGCCTTGATATTGGTAATGGTAACCATATACATTCACCTCCGGAAGCATGTAGGGGTGGAGCGGCAATGATGTTTTTCTTTTTTGCGGCAACTCTTAGGGTTTTCAAACAAGCGTATTGCCCACGGAGGGCAATAGCTATTGTGAAGGATACATGCTGCGTAATGGGATGTCAATACCTATAGCACAATGGAATGGTTTGCCTGCTTGTGTCAAACGGTTCAGAGGTAGTCCCCCTGCGCCCGCAGCGATTCAAACGTGCGCAGAAAGCTGCGCTGCAGGTGCCTGCGGGTGGCGGTTTCCGCGGCATCGCCATCCTTTTGCAAAATGGCGTTGAGAATGGAAACGTGCTCCTGTATGGATTCAATGGGAAATTTCTTGATTGCCTGTGTCACATGCACATGGATTGTGATCTGGCTGAGCAGTTCATTGCAAAACCGCACAAGCGTCTTGTTCTCACAGTAGCGGTATAAAAGGTCCCGCATCGCGAAATCGGTCCTATCCACAAATTTGTCGATCTCAGGGTCGGTATCCTGGCTTGCGGCCCAAAGAAAGTTATCCCGAAGGCGGCGGTGCTCATCCACGCACAGATAGTCCCGGCAGTTCAGCCGCGCGATCATCCCCTCCGCCGCCTCGCGCGCAACGAAGACCTCTCGCAGCTTGAAGATGTCCATCTGCGCGACATAGCTTCCGCTGTGCGGGAAGCTGATTACCGCGTGATCGTTCTGCAATCGGCTCAGCGCTTCTCTGACGGGTGTACGGCTCATGTTCAGCAAATCGCACAGCTGCTGCTCGGGCAGCGCTTCACCGGGTTTAAACTGCCGTGTTTTGATCATCTCTTTGATCTTTGTATACGCGATATCGCTTTGCCGCATAGGAATCCTCCGTTCGGTCGTTTTGCTTTTGTTACAGCGAAAGTATGTCTTCCCAGACTGCATCTGGCACATGGACGCCATGCACCTCGCTTTCCATGCGGCGGCGGCTGGTGCCAAGGCCCGGGTAGGCAAAGGTTTCCCCTTTGGCAGAACAGGCTGTTTTCATGGCGTGAAGCGCTTCTTCCAGGGCATCAAGTCGCCGCGCCTTTTCGTCATCCGTTGCGCCTGGGTGTACCGCCAGAAAAACCTGCGAAACCGCATGCCCGCTTTTCGGCATCAGCGCGGCCGGTGTGCCCCCGGAGAGCAGCGCGGCGAACAGATCCACCGCCAGGGATAGCCCTGCTCCCTTCCACAACCCAATGGGAAGCACCTGCTTGGCCCTTAAAATTTCGCCCGGGTCGCACGTCAGATTTCCATCCACGTCAAAACCGCCGGGGTAGGGGAGCATCTCCCCGGTAAGCTTTGCCGTTTCCAGCCGCCCGTAGGAGTATTGGCTCAGCGCCATATCCAGCACCATGGGATGCCCCCGCCCGGGCAGCGCGAACACCATCGGGTTGTTGCCCAGCACGCGCGCCGTGCTGCCCCAGGGGGACATGTTGGGCAGCGTATTCGTCCAGCAGATGAGAGGATAGCCGCGCCCTGCGGCATGGTATCCGTATGTTGCGCCGCGCATCCAGTGGGTGGTATTAGAAAGCGCGACAAGGCCCACACCGTGCGCATCCGCAAGCGCCATCGCGCGGTCGGTCATCGCAAGCGCGTTCAGTGGGCCGGGGCCCATGCGGCCATCCCACTGTTCCAGTGCGCCGAGCGCCCCGGTGCATTCAGGTTTTGCGGCAGGATCGATCGCGCCGTCCCGCACCATCTTTACAAACCGCGTGAAGCGCCCTGCGCCGTGGGAGAGCACGCCGTCCCGCGTGTTCTTCATAAAGACTTTGGCGAGGGACGCCGCGTCGTCCTCAGCAAACCCTTCACGCAAGAGGATGGTCTGAAATGTTTCGGTTAAGGTGCCAAGGGAAAGCGTAGGCATGGCGGTTATCCTTTCATACCGGTGGTTTTGATGCCCTCCACGAAAAAACGCTGCAAAGAGAAAAAGAGCAGCACGGGCGGAATCAGCGACAGCACGCACATCGCCAGCGTTTGGTTCCATTTGACGGTATCTGTCACATCCAGCGACATCCTAAGCGCCAGCGACAGCGGGTATTTCGCCACGCTGCTGATGAAGATCAGCGGCCCCAGAAAGTCA
>JAVBPC010000047.1:0-12702 GCA_031549905.1 Eubacteriales bacterium | reverse complement strand
ATTATGCCCCTGAGCAGGGTCTGGGACAGAGTCCCAGCGTTCTCACCGTTCCTCTTTCTCTCGTTCCCACCCGCGCACCATTGCCCTCTCCTTGTCGGTCATCTCCGCCGTTTCCAGCAGATCGGGCCGCTTTTCCCATGTCACGCGCAGGGCTTCGCGCCTGCGCCATTTGACGATCTCGGCGTGGTTGCCGTTTAGCAGCACATCGGGCACGGTTAGGCCCTGGTATTCGCGGGGGCGGGTGTACTGCGGGTATTCGAGCAGGCCGGAGGTGAAGGACTCGTCGACGGCGGAATCGGGGGAGCCAAGCACGCCCGGCACCAGGCGCGCCACGGCATCCACTACGGCCATCGCGGCGGTTTCGCCGCCGGTCAGCACATAGTCGCCAATGGATAGCTCCTCATCAATGCACAGGTCAATCGCGCGCTGGTCCACGCCCTCGTAATGGCCGCACAGCAGCACGATGTGCTCCGCCTGTGCCAGCTTTTCCGCCACTTTCTGCGTGAACGTACGCCCCCTGGGCGACATATAGATGCGCCGCGCGCCCGACCCTTCCGGCGCGACGTGCGCCATCGCATCCACGATCGGTTGCGCCAGCATCACCATGCCCGCGCCGCCGCCGAACGGGTCGTCGTCGGTGTTTTTATGTTTACGGGCAGAAAAAGGGCGCAAGTCAACCGCCTCTACCGTCAGCAGCCCCTGCGCGATCGCGCGGCCCAGGATGCTTTCCGACAGAAACGAATCGAACATGCGCGGGAAAATGGTCAGCAGCGTGATGCGCATCAGTCTATGACCGCCGTTTCGCGGACAGATTCCGCATCCAGCAGGATG
Organism: Eubacteriales bacterium; assembly: GCA_031549905.1. Taxonomy (GTDB): domain Bacteria; phylum Bacillota; class Clostridia; order Christensenellales; family Aristaeellaceae; genus Avichristensenella. Next base: position 11,871 of record JAVBPC010000047.1, on the reverse strand, counting down.
GTTTTGTTCTCCAAATCCACTTTCAGCACCGTTTTTTTCAGCGCGGGCAGCATCATCTCGCCCTTCGGCGTTGAAAACACATACACATCCACGCCGCCCGGCTGCAGCACATCCGTGAGCGTGCCGAAGTCGGTGCCTTCGGTGTCCGTGGCCCTGAGCCCCACCAAATCGCAGATGAAGTTGGCATCGCTGGGCAGCGGCACGGCGTCCTCGCGCGCCACATACAGCAGCGTGCCGCGCAGCGCCTCCACCGCTTCCCGGCTGTACACGCCTTCCAGGCGGATGTACGCAAACCCCTCCTGCACGCGCAGGCAGTGCAGCGCGCGCGGGGATGTTTCTTCGCCCACGCGCACGCGTTGCAAGTCAAAAAACCGGCCGGGATCATCCGTCAGGGGCTTTAGCTTGATCTCGCCCCTGAGCCCTTGCGGGCGCAGAATCTCCCCGACGGCCAGGAAGTCAGGCGCCATCAGATGATCTCCACAAACACGGGCTTGGAATCCCTGGGCGTGGCCGCCTTCACGATCGACCGGATCGCCTTGGCGATGCGCCCCTGCTTGCCGATCACCTTGCCCATGTCTTCCGGCGCAACGCGAAGCTCGATGACCAGCGCTTCGGGCGAATCCACCTCGCGCACTTCCACCGCTTCTTTGTTGTCTACCAGCGACTGGGCGATAAACCGAACCAACTCCGCCATCTCTTACCCCTCAATCGCGCCGGATTTCTTCAGCAGAATCCGAACGGTATCGGTCGGCTGCGCGCCGTTGGCCAGCCACTTCTTTGCCGCTTCATTGTCAATTTTGATTTCCGTGGGGTTCTGTCTGGGATCGTAATGCCCGATCTCTTCGATGAAACGCCCGTCGCGCGGGTTCCGCCCGTCGGTCACTACCACGCGATAGAACGGCATCTTCCGCATACCCATCCGCTTGAGCCTGATCTTGACTGCCATGTTTGTTCCTCCGTTACTATGTGTAGGGGGGTTATGCCAGGGGCTCTGCCCCTGGACCCCGCTTAGGGGATATATCCCCTAAGAACCCCTGCTTTTTCGCCTCACGGCGGGCAGGGAAATTGAATGCTTAGTTAGTATGCCCCATGTAGGGATCCTTAAGGGCCTTAGGCCCTTAAGCAGGGTCTGGGACAGCGTCCCAGCGTTCCTTACATGCCTGGAAACCGCATCTTCCGTCCGCCCATTCTCCCGCCCATCATCTGCTTCATCATCTGCTTGGCGGACTCAAACTGGCGCACCACCTGGTTGACATCTTGCACGGTCATTCCGCTGCCGGCGGCAATCCTGCGGCGGCGGGAGGCGTTGAGCACCTCGGGGTGTTTGCGCTCTTCGGGCGTCATGGAGCGGATGATCGCTTCGGGCTTTTTCAGCGCGCCCTCGTCTATCTGCACGTCTTTCAGCTTGCCGCCCACGCCAGGCAGCATTTTCAGGATGTTCTCCATAGAGCCCATCTTCTTGACCTGCTGCATCTGGTCCAGGTAATCTTCCAGCGTGAACGACGCGTCACGCGCCTTTCTGGATAGCTTCTTCGCGGCGTCCTCGTCGAACGCGTCCTCGGCCTTTTCGATCAGCGACAGCATGTCGCCCATGCCCAGGATGCGCGATGCCATGCGGTCCGGGTGGAACGGCTCGATGCCGTCCATCTTTTCGGAAATGCCGGAAAACTTGATGGGCTTGCCGGTGACCGCGCGCACGGACAGCGCCGCGCCGCCGCGGGTGTCGCCGTCCAGCTTGGTCAGGATCACGCCGTCCACGCCCAGCTGCTTGTTGAAGGAATCGGCCACGGTGACGGCGTCCTGGCCGGTCATCGCATCCACTACCAGCAGTATTTCCTGCGGGCGGGCGGCGGCCTTGACGCGCTTGAGTTCCTCCATCAGCGCCTCATCAACGTGCAGGCGGCCGGCGGTATCCAGGATGATGGTATCCATGCCGTAATAGCGCGCGTGGTCGATGGCCTCTTTGGCGGTCTTGACGGGGTCCTGCGTGCCCTTCTGGAACACGGGGGTCTTGACGCTTTCGCCCACGATCTCCAACTGGCGGATCGCGGCGGGGCGGTAGATATCGCACGCCACCAGCAGCGGCTTTTTGCCTTGCTTCTGTAAGTATTTTGAAAGCTTGCCCGCCATGGTGGTTTTGCCCGCGCCCTGCAGGCCGCAAAGCATATACACCGTCGGCGGCTGGCTGGACCAGGTCAAACGCGCGTTTGCGCCGCCCATCAGCGCCGTCAGCTCTTCATTTACCACTTTGATGATCAGCTGGTGCGGCGACAGGCTCTTTTCGATCTCCAGCCCCACGCAGCGCTCGGTCACCTTCGCGACAAAATCCTTGGCCACGAGGAAGTTCACGTCCGCTTCGAGCAGCGCCATGCGCACCTCGCGCATCGCGATCTTGACATCGGCTTCCGTCAGCTTGCCGCGGCCGGATAGTTTTTTCAGCGCACCCTGCAGTTTCTCGGTGAGTCCCTCAAACGCCATAATCCCCCTCCTCTTCGGCCAGTATCTTTTCTATTTGATGAAGCGCGGCGGGTGTGTCGCCCAGGAGCAGCGCTTCCCGGCAGATTTTCAGCCCGTCAATCATCTCTGCCCACTTGCGCATCAGTTGAAGCTTTTCTTCCAGCAGAAGCAATTGCGCCTCGCCCCGGCGGATCGCATCGTGCGCGGCCTGGCGGGTGACGCTCAGCTCCTGCGCGATTTCCGACAGAGACAGGTCGTCCTCATAATGCAGGCGGAGCGCTTCCAGCTGGCGGCCCGTCAACATCGGGCCGTACAGCGCCAGCAGCACCGCGGTGTCGATTCTTTTCTCCATAAGGCACCGCTGCGGTTTTCGTCTGTAAAGGCGTGGGCCTTGACAGCTTGGTTATTATAGCGGGAAACGGGGGAGATGTCAAGGGGGAATGGGGGGAGAGGGGGGCGGGGAAAACCCTTCTTTCTTTTCAGTAGAAAAGAAAGAAGCAAAGAAAAGCCATTTTGGGGGAAAAGACTTTCATTTAAATTCCAACAGAAAGCAATCTGCTGATACGCCAAATATTTCGCAGAAAATTTCCAGCTCGATATCCGTGACATATCTCAGTCCCTTTTCAATCCTTCCAATGGCGGTTTTGTTTACATCCGCGCCACGGAGCTGCATCATCTCCGCAAGCATTCGCTGGGATGTTTTAGGAGTTAATTCTTTGCGAAGAATATGAACCCTTTTGCCGCAAAGATTCCTCGAACCAGTCTGCGTTTTGTGCCTGAACATAGCTTCACCCTCTCAATGAAAAGTTATTGTGTGACTTGTCATTGATTGTATCTCATCTGAATGGCGCGGTTGGGTAATTCAAATGCTCAACGCAAAATAAGTATTTAGCAGGCCGCCGTTTCCTTTTCCGCCCCCACAGCATACGCTAATCCGGGAAGTTATCTTCCCCATCCAAGCCCCCATACCATTCTACCCAAAAAGGAGCGAGTCATCATGCAGTACCAGAACTACTCGCAGAATTACATGCAAACCTTTGTCGGCGGCCCTGTGGGCGTATCGTTCCGCGATGGCACCGGCACATCGGGCGTGCTGTGCGCCATCCGCGACAACACGCTCTACCTGCAGGAATACATGTATCAGGATGTTTTCCCGGTAAAACAGTACCAGATGGGCACCATCGCCAATGTGTATCCGTTCCCCGGCTGCCCGTACACACCCGCGCCCACCCCGCAGCCGACGCCCTCGCCCATTCGCCGCTGCCCGCCGGACTGCCCGTACCCAGGCCCCATCGTATACTGACCGCGCAATGAAAAAGGAAAGCGTCAATTCGACGCTTTCCTTCTTTGGCGCGAATCCGAAGATATCGCGCTACGGAGGATTTCGCGAGAAATCCCTTCCGCGTGTGGCTGATTTTATCGTTGTCCGCCAACCACCGGAATTTTGCATCCGGCTCCATTTGGACGCGCATTCGAAAATATCGCGTCGTAGCGTGATTTTAGAAATCCCACTACTCAGGATTTTATTGATGTCAGCCGCATCAGCAAGATTGCCTTGCAACCCTAGTATGGCCGGGGAGCGGCCAAATATACCGCGTCAAACAAAATTGAGAGGCCGAAAAGCCTCTCAATTTTTGTCAATGATACGCTTAGCCGAAATACCGTTTCAGCAGCCCGTCGAACCCTCTGCCGTGCCTGGCCTCGTCCTTGCACATCTCGTGCACGCTGTCGTGGATGGCATCCAGGTTCAGCTGCTTGGCCAGCGTCGCCAGCTTCTTTTTGCCATCGCAAGCGCCATACTCGGCATCCGCGCGCATTTCCAAATTTTTCTTTGTGCTGTCCGTCAGCACTTCGCCCAGCATCTCCGCGAACCGGGAGGCATGGTCCGCCTCTTCAAAAGCGTAGCGCTTGAAAGCCTCGGCCACCTCGGGGTACCCCTCGCGGTCAGCCACGCGGCTCATCGCCAGGTACATGCCCACCTCGGCGCACTCGCCGTTGAAATTCTCGCGCAGGCCCTGCACGATCCGCTCATCCACGCCCTTCGCAACGCCTACAACGTGCTCATCCGCATACTGCTTGTCGCCGGTCATCTCGTTGAACTTTTCCGCCGGGGCCTTGCAAATGGGGCAGTTGGCCGGTGGCGCATCCCCCTCATGAACATATCCGCATACGGTGCAAACCCATTTTTTCATTATCTGTGTCCTCCTCATAAGCGATGTTGTCTATGTATACCCATGTTGCCATACGGCGAAACAAAACGCAAGGGGAAAGTTGAAAGGAGACGCCAGAGGCGCCGCCCCCAGACCCTGCTTAAGGGCCTTAGGCCCCAGGCAATTACCGACCCATTCGCTCGCCGGCTGGCGGGCACCTTTCCGCCATCTGCCGCCCGCAAAAGCCTCGACGTAGCGCTGCTACGCCTTCGCCTTCTGCGAACAGCATCTGACGAAAAATCGCCTCGCCAGTCGACGCACGAATGGATCAGCAATTGCCTAAGAATCCCTGCATAGGGGTGGGAAAAAAGAAAAACCCCTTCCCCGCCGTGAGGCGAAGCAGGGGTTCTTAGGGGCTTTAAGCCCTTAAAGAGGTAGGGATTTCTTACGAAATCCCTTTATGGCGCGATATCTTCGAACTCGCGCCGCGCAGGGTCTGGGGCAGCGCCCCAGCGTTCTTTCTTCACGACACCGCGTCCGGCTCCAGCTTCAGCTGTTCGCTCTTCGCGCCGTTTGCCCCACGCCTGCTGCGCTGCGCGGGCGGAGGCCCCAGCACCAGTTCCGGCGGGATGGACTGCTTCACCGTCTCTTCCTTGATGACGCACTTGCGCACGTCTTCGCGGACCGGCAACTCATACATGATATCCAGCAGCACGCCCTCGATGATGGCGCGCAGGCCGCGCGCGCCGCTCTTGCGCTCGATTGCCTGGGTGGCGATGGCGCGCAGCGCGGCATCCTCAAAGGAAAGCTCCACGCCGTCCATCTCCATCAGCTTGGCGTACTGGCGCACCAGCGCGTTTTTCGGTTCCGTCAGAATCTTGACCAGCGCCTCTTCATCCAGCTTGTCAAGCGTCACCACGATCGGCAAACGTCCCACAAACTCGGGAATCAGGCCGAACTTCAGCAAGTCTTCCGGGCGGATCTGCTTTAGGATGGTGCCGATGTCCTTCTCGTTTTCGCCGCGCACATCCGCGCCGAACCCGAGCGACTTCTTGCCCACGCGGTTTTCGATGATGCGGTCGATGCCGTCAAAAGCGCCGCCGCAAATGAACAGGATGTTCGTGGTATCGATCTGGATGAACTCCTGGTGCGGGTGCTTGCGGCCGCCCTGCGGGGGCACGCTGGCCACGGTGCCTTCCAGGATTTTCAGCAGCGCCTGCTGCACGCCCTCGCCGCTGACATCGCGCGTGATCGACGGGTTTTCGCTCTTCCTGGCGATCTTGTCGATCTCATCGATGTAGATGATGCCCCGCTGCGCGGCCTGCACATCGTAATCGGCGTTCTGAATCAGGCGTAGCAGGATGTTTTCCACATCTTCGCCCACATAGCCGGCCTCGGTAAGGCTGGTGGCGTCTGCGATGGCAAAAGGCACGTTCAGCGTCTTTGCCAGCGTTTGCGCAAGGAAGGTTTTGCCGCAGCCCGTCGGGCCCAGCATCACGATGTTGGACTTTTGCAGGTCCACATCGCTGGATGCCGACGCCGGGGTGTTGATCCGTTTATAATGATTGTACACGGCGACGGCCAGCGACCGTTTCGCCTGATCCTGTCCCACAACATACTGATCCAGCACCGCCTTGATCTCGGTGGGTTTGGGCAGCTGTCCGGGGGCCAGATCCTGGCGGCCGTTCGTATCTTCGGAGATGATCTCGTGACACAGCACCACGCACTCATTGCAGATGTACACGCCGGGGCCGGCCACCAAACGGTGCACCTGCTCCTGGCGCTTTCCGCAAAAAGCGCACTTCACCTGCGGACGCTCACCGTCCCGATAGTTGTTATTATTGCCTGCCATATCGTCCTCGTTTCGTCGTTTTGCTTACTTGCGCGCCTGGTAGATCTCGTCAATGATACCATATGCAAGCGCTTCCTCCGCGGTCATGAAATGGTCGCGCTCGGCATCCTGCTCAATCTTGGCGATAGGCTGCCCCGTCATCTCGGCCATCATCCTGTTCATCTTTGCCTTTGTTTTGATGATCCAATCGGCGTGGATGGCGATATCGGTCGCCTGCCCGCGCGCGCCGCCGGAGGGCTGGTGGATCATCACTTCGCTGTTGGGCAGGGCAAGGCGCTTGCCCTTTTCGCCCGCCATCAGCAGGAAAGAGGCCATAGAGGCCGCCATCCCGATGCAGACGGTGCGCACGGCAGGCTTGATGTAATGCATCGTGTCATAGATTGCCATGCCGGCGGTAATCGAACCGCCCGGGCTGTTGATGTACAGGGAGATATCCGCATCCGGGTTTTCCATTTCCAGGAATAAAAGCTGCGCTACGACGATGTTGGCCATGTCATCCTCGATCTCCCCGCCCAGGAAAACGATCCTGTCCTTGAGGAGCCTGGAGTATATGTCGTAAGAGCGCTCTCCGCGGTTGGTCTGTTCGATAACATACGGGACAAGAGCCATTGTTTTCCCTCCTTCACATAAAGCGGGTAGATGTGGCACAAGGGGGAGCTATCTCCCCCTTGCGAAATACCCCGGGGTACTGTTACGCCTTCGCGTTTTCCTTCTTCAGGAAGTTCAGCGTTGCGATGGTGCTGGCGTCTTCTTTGATGTATTCCATTTGCTGCTCTGTCAGACCCTGCTTGAACTCTTCGGCGGATTTTCCGCTGCCCTCGGCGTAGCGCACGACGACATCTTCGATATCCGCTTCGGAGGCTTCGATGCCTTCAGCCTTCTTGACGGCTTCCAGCACCAGCTGGCCCTTGACGCGCTTCTCGGCGTCCTCGCGGCGCTCGCCCCGCAGGTCGTCCATCGTCTGGCCGGTGTACTGCAGGAACTGCTCCAGGGAGATGCCCTGGTACATCATCCGCATCGAGAAATCGCGCAGCATGTTTTCCACTTCGCGGTCGATCATCGGCTGAGGCACGTCCATCTCGGACTTCTCGACGATTGCTTCCACCAGCGCGTTTTCATACGCGTTGTCGGCGCGGCGGACGGCGTCCTTTTCAAGCTTCGCTTTGATGTCGGCCTTGTACGCGGCCAGCGTGTCAAACTCGGATACATCCTGCGCGAAGTCGTCATCCAGTGCGGGCAGCTCGTGGGTGCGGATCGCGCTGACCTTAACGTGGAACACGGCATCCTTGCCCGCCAGCTCTTCCGCGTGGTATTCCTTGGGGAATGTGACGGTCAGGTCCTTCTCTTCGCCGATCGCCATGCCCACCATCTGCTCTTCAAAGCCGGGGATGAACTGGCCGGAGCCGATCGTCAGCTTCTGGCCCTCGGCGGTGCCACCGTCAAAAGCGACGCCGTCAACGGTGCCCAAATAGTCCAGGGTCACGATATCGTCATCCTGCACGGCGCGGTCGGTGACCTCTTCTTCGCGGGCATTACGCTCGCGCACGCGGCCAAGCTCGGCCTCTACGGCGTCGTCATCCACGGTGTCGTCGTCGCGCTCGATGTCAAGGCCCTTGTACGCGCCCAGCGCGACTTCGGGCTTTACGAACACTTCGGCGGTGGCGACAAGCGCCTTCCCTCCGCCGATCTCTTCGATGTCGACATCGGGCTGGCCTACGGCCTCGATCCCATGGGCGGTCACGGCTTCTTCGTATAGGCCGGGGAACACCTGGTCGAAGGCTTCTTCGTAGAAAATGCTCTCGCCGTACATGCGCTCGATCAGCTTTCTGGGGGCCTTGCCCTTGCGGAAGCCGGGCACATTCACCCTGCCGCGCATTTTGAGGTACGCCTTTTGCATCGCCTCTTCAAACGCCTCGGCGGGCAGCTCCATGCGGAGCTTTACTTTGTTCGTGGAAACCTTCTCCATGGTGGATTGCATGTGTTTTCCTCCCGTGATGGCTGGATAGGACGCGGCAAAAGCCCTTCGCCCATGGCAAAAAACGCCAACTGACATTTTAACATAGAGGCCGGCGGAAAGCAACCGTTGCCCCATTTTTCTTTTTATGCTATCCTCAATTTACCCCAAATACATACTGAGTAAACAGCAAGGCGGGTTAGTATATGAAAACAGAGGCTTTGTTATCCAAAGGCATTCTTTTATTTGACGGCGGATTCGGCAGCCAGGTCGCCGCAAAGGGACTTTCCGCCGAGTGCCCGGAGGCGCTGAACCTTCAAAACCCGGATGCCGTGCGCGAAATCCACCGCGCGTATGCTACCGCCGGCGCGCAGGTCATCGAAACGAACACGCTGGGCGCCACGGCAATGCGGCTGAAAAAGCACGGGCTGGAAAGCGAAGCGGTAAACATTACACGTCAAGCGGTGCAGCTTGCCCGAGAAGCCGGCGCGCCGCTGGTCGCCTGCTCCATGGGCACCACAGCGGAATTCCTGTCCCCGGTGGGCACGCTATCTTTTGAAAATGCCGTTAAAAATTTTGCGGTGCAGGCGAAAGCCGCAAAAGACGCGGGCGCGGACTTTATCCTGACCGAAACGCTGACCGACCTTGGTGAGGCGCGCGCGATGTGGATCGCCGCGAAAGAAGCGGGCATCCCGTTTGCCGCCACGTTCACATTCCTGGATAACGGCCGCACGCTGACCGGCTCCCCGCCGGAGGTCTGCGCGTTGACCGCACAGGCAATGGGCGCTATTCTGGTGGGCATCAACTGCGTGGGCGACCTTGCGCTTGCGGATGCGCTTGTGCAAAAAATGCGCGCCGTATGCAGCCTGCCCATCCTGTGCCAGCCAAATGCGGGCCTGCCTGAAAAATGCGAATGCGGCGGGCTGCACTATCCGGTCGGACCGGAAGCGTTCCTATCCGGCATGGAAAGGATTGTGGCAAGCGGCGCGGCGGCCATCGGCGGCTGCTGCGGCACCACGCCCGCGCACATCGCGCTGCTGGCCGAAAAATTCGCGAACGCGCCCACACCCGCGCCCGGCGGCGACGGCATTCCGCGCATCGCGTCAAGCCGTGCAGCGCTGCCGCTGGCCGAAGCGCTTTTTGACATGGAAGAGATGCCCGCCGCCGACCCCGACACATCGGATGCCGCGTGCGTGCTGCTCGACTTCGCGGATGCTACGCCCGAAGACGCCGTTCCGCTGCTGGAAGAGGCGATGATGCTGTTGACACAGCCGCTGATCTTCCGCGCGCGGCAACCGGAAACAATTTCCGCCGTTTTGCGCCGTTACCCCGGCGTTGCGGGCGTCATTGATGCTGTTGCCGCCGATTTCGGCGCGATTTCCGTGCGCTAGACGCGCGCTTTTCAAGCCATGCGCACGCGTTTTTCAGCCAAGTGGCAATCAATTTTCAAATAAAAACGCGCTTTTGAAAAATAAAAAGCACCTTCTCTTCCATATAAAATGATCCCAAAAGCGAACACGCTTGCGGGATCATTGCCATTAGTGGCGGGAATTGTCAGCGTATTTTCGACGGAACGCGGCACAATAGCGTTGACAACGAACGAGGAGGTGAAATGCAATGGCAAAGAGCAATGGAGCTAACGTCCCCGAGGCCCGCGCCGCGCTGAACAACATGAAGTTCGAAATCGCGCGCGAACTGGGCATCAACCTCAAGCAGGGCTACAACGGCGACCTGACGTCCCGCGAAAACGGCTATGTCGGCGGCTACATGGTCAAGCGCCTGATCGAGCAGGCGGAGCGTCAGATGGCCGGCAAGTAAGGCCCTCTGCGTAACCAAGCGGTAAAGAAAGGAGGACATTGCAATGTTCACACCGAACACGCAGCCCCAAAACATCAACGCGCAGGGCCAGCAGGCTCAGACGCAGCAGTCGTCCAGCTCCAACTCCAGCACGCATGTCGTGCCGGAGGCGAAGAACGCGCTCAACAACATGAAGCACGAAATCGCAGGCGAACTGGGGATCAACCTCAAGCAGGGCTACAATGGTGACTTGACCTCGCGGCAGGCCGGCTACATCGGCGGCTACATGGTCAAGCGCATGATTGAGCAGCAGCAGCAGAGCATGAGCGGCAAACAGTTCTGAGGTGTAAAGCCAAAGGACTAAAGTAACCGACCTCTCTACAGTGGCTGAAAGATCCTGAAAAGATACTGCCTGATAAAGGCAATTGAGAGGGGGCAAATGCTCCCTCTCAATTTTTGTTGTTTAGCTTTGATTGGATCAGTGCTGCACCAGCGCCACGGCCAGCGCATCCGCCGCATCGCCTTCCTTTATTTCGCCGATGTAATGCACGGTGATTTCGCTGCCCAGAATCAGCCCATCCGCGCGGGAAGTATCGGCATCTTCCGTCATGAAAGACAGCTTTTGCCCGTCTTCCGTTTCAATCGTCAGGGTGTTCATCGTTGCATCCGCGATTTTGCCCGCAATGGTTTGAAGCGGCGCAAGTCCGGCGTCCGTTTTCAGCAGAAACGCGTACTCACAAACGTTTTCGCCCCATGTGCAGGTAACGGTGAAGCCGCGAAGGGCAAGGCCCGGTGAAACCGCGTCATCCGGGCTATCCGGCGCGGTACCCGGGGGCAGAATGAACCTGCAGGTGCCGTTTTCATAGGAAAAATCGACCGGCCCCTGCGCCGCAATGCCGCCGACGGTTCCGTTTTCATCCACGGTAAGCAGGTGCCCCGCCAGCGCGACCTTGCCCGGCAGGGGTTCGTCGATACGGAAAACAATTTCCGCGCCCATGGGAACGTACGGCGCAGTCCGCCCTTCCGTTACAAGATACTCCAGTGTGTTCATGCGCTTGACCATCGCGCCGTTCCACACGTTCAGCCCCACCGTAGAGGGCAGCGGCACGCCGTCGCCGATAACGGTGATATCAGGGGGCGCGGAAGCGTCTATCGTTGCGGGCGTCTGTCCGGCACAGGTGGCCCCGGTAAACAGGCAAAGAAGCGCGGTAATGAGCGCGATCGTTCGAATCATCTTGTTCTCTCCTTTGATGTGATACACAACAAAGACGAAAGGGGAAAGGGAAAAGTTCCCTATTCGGCAAGGCGTTGCAAAACGAAAAGGCACCCACGCCGCTGCGTGAATGCCCTTTTGATTTCCGGCGGAGCGGGGGAAAACGCCCTCTGCGCCGCATCGGCTATGGAATATGGCGGTTACAGCCTGCGCTTGCTGTTACGGCTGATAGCCCGCCGCGGGATTGGTGCTGCCGTTGGTGAAAACGGACAGGAACACGGCGGCGTTCACAAACCGGCCGTTGCCGACGAACGCGAGGTTTCTGGCGCCAGCCTGCACATAGTAGCCAACGTTGAGTGCGGTCGGCGCGGCGAATGTGCCGATCTGGTTGCCGTTCGCGTCAAAGTACGGGGTGCCGGCCGGAACAGTGACGATGAAGGGGGTGGTG
>JAVBPC010000070.1:0-3542 GCA_031549905.1 Eubacteriales bacterium | reverse complement strand
CCGTTCCTGAGCAACGCAACCAAAGCAAGCTATCACTCGTGTTTTTCAAGGCATATCCTCCCGGCGTTTGGCCTGCGGCATCTACGGGCGATCAGCTCACGGGATGTGCAGGCTTTCATTAACGGCTTCAATGGAACGAGCAAGTCCCATATCACCCTGATGAAGGGCATCGTCAAAGGCATTTTATCCAGCGCCTTCGCGGACGGCATCATCCGCTTTGATCCCAGCGCCGCCTTAGTACGCCCCAAGGCGGGTAAGAAGGCCAAGCGCCGCGCCCTGACCGCCACGGAAACCAAGCGTTTCCTCGAAACCATCCAGACGCATGAAAACGGGCTTTTTCTCGGAGTGCTCTATTACCTCGGTCTGCGGCGTGGGGAAGCGCTCGGCCTGAAATGGGGGGACATCGATTGGGACGAAAATACGGTGCATGTCGAGCGGGATATTGATTATACCAACTCGAAAGCCGAGGAGGGCGACCTGAAGACCCAGGCCGCCGAGCGGTATGTGCCGATCCCTGAAGAACTGCGCCTGATGCTTGTGCGGCACCGCAGCTTACCAAACCAGTACGTCTTCAAAACCGAATCGGGCGATCCGCTTCCGCAGGCCACCTATAACCGCATGTGGCTGAAGCTGATGCTGGCGGCGGGTTGCACGGTTGAGCGGGAGCCCCCGGACGACGATGGCGAGGGCAAGAAAAAGGGCGGGTCGGAGAAGTGGAAGCCCAACGACATACGCCAGCGGTTCAAGGCGACGATCACGCCGCATTATCTCCGGCATAACTACGTGACGCTGCTTTACGAGGCCGGGATTGATCCGCTCATTGCGATGCGGCTGGTAGGGCATACCGATTATCAGACCACGGCCAGCATCTATACCCACCTCAAGGACGACGCGCTCAAGAAGGCCGCGACCAACATCGAGGACGTATTCGGGCAGCGGGCCGCTGCAAAGCCCATCCAGAAGGCGGTCAACAATAACCCACAATGGGGGATATTTGGACGGTAAAAATATAGAGTATGCGCCCCGGAGCCGATGCTGGCACCGGGGCGCATTTTTAGCTATTCGGCTTGCCGGGGATACCAGCCCGTTAATACGCCAAATTGAAGAATATGCCATCCGGGGTATGCGTCGTGGCTGGAATATTCCACTGATTCCAACACCAACAGTATAGAATTACTTCGATTGCATTCACGAAATCTCTTGCAGGACTTTGGAAAGATAATCCATAGCTGCCTGTTTTCCGAATGGTTCTGAGTGTCCCGTTACACATATGTCAAAATCGAGCGCGGACAAATGATCGGTCATTTCCCGCAGTTTTTTGGGATCGTATCGTTTGTTCAGATAAAAATCAGGGCTTAACGCATCTCCCACAAACACGACTGCGGCTTCAGGCACATGAACAGCCACAGCATCCTCACTGTGCGGAGAGGGCAATTCAAATACGCGACAACGAATGCCTCCCAGATCGAAGCACATTTCTCCTCGAAACGCAATATCCGTTGCAGTCACCCGGATTTTCTGCACATCAGGGTATTCCACACGGATATGCTCGTCTGCAAAATCAATTTCTTCACCGGAAGCAAGACGCTGCTTCATGGCATCATCAGTCCATTGCCAGTGGGACAATTCATGAAGCTTCTGATTGGTTTTTTCACAGGCAACGGTTTTGCCGGCACACGCATGCAGTCCAAAGGTATGATCCCAATGCCAATGGGTGACAACGACATAATCCGGCAGTGAGTGCCCGTTATCCGTCAATAGCTGATAGAACTGCTCAACATGACCCCGAGAATTCCCACCGTCAACCATCAGACTGAATCGTTCGCCGCAGATATATCCCAGCACTGGACGGTCCGCATGATGATCGTGGGTTGAGTAAAAGACCTGATCGGAAATCCTTTGTAATTGTATATTCAATGTAAATAGCTCCTCTCATTTCCTGTTTTATGTTAACCAATAATATCACCGGAGTCAACGTTTTGCAAGATATAGTATATCATCATGCATTTCGATACAACATGTTGTGGGTGCGTTTTTCCCAATAGTGGGCGTTTTTAGTAGCAAATTTGGATTGGAGTAGTACAATAAAAGCGCCCCCCCTTGGGAATAAAAGGAACCAAGGAGATGTGAGAGAATGGGGAGCAAGTATAGCAAGGAATTTCGGCAGGACGCGCTGCGGTTATGCGAACGGGAAGGCGTACGGGCAACAAGCGAGAAACTGGGAGTAACGACAAAATCACTGTATGGGTGGCAGCGCGAAGCGCGTCTGGAACGCGGTGAAGCGCCCACGGGCCTGCGGCCAGGGGAGACGGTGGAGCAAGGGTATCGGCGGTTGGAGCGAGAGGTGGCGGAGCTTCGGGAAGCGAACGAGATCCTGAAAAAGGCGATGGGTTTTATGGTGGGTCGATAGCCAAGCGAAAACCGCGGGAGATCTACGCGTGGATAGCGGAGAACCGCGGGGCGTCGAGCGTAGCGCTGTGCTGCGACGCGCTGAAGGTGCGGCGCGCGGGGTACTACGCATGGCGGAGGAGGCCGCGCCACCCAGAGCGTGACGCGGCGCTGGTATCGGCCCTGAAACAGGAACGTGCGCAACATCCAAGCTATGGCGTACAAAGCTTGCTGGACTTACTGCCCGAGGAGCTCAAAGTCAGCTATGGTAAGGGATATCGAGTATGCCGGGATAACGGTCTGCTGATGAAACGCAAAAAACCTCGCGGGATCACCAAGGCAGATCCGTCAGCCCGAGCGGCGGAAGACCTTGTGGCGCGCGATTTCACCTCGGCTCGGCCCAACACCAAGTGGCTGACCGACATCACGCAGATGGCCTGTAAGGACGGGAATCTGTACCTGTGCGCGGTGTTGGATTGCTTTGATGCGGGGATCGTCGGGTTTTCCATGGACACGAACATGCGGACGCCGCTTTGCACGGCAGCGGTGAGGGACGCCGTCAGCCGCTTTGGCAAGACAGCCGGCCTGATTCTCCACTCGGACAGAGGAAGCCAGTTCACCTCCCATCTGTTCCGGGAAACCCTGGCCCGTCAAGGCTTTCGGCAGAGCATGGGCCGCACCGGCAGCTGCTATGACAACGCGCGTATGGAAAGCTTTTTCGCCACGCTCAAGAAAGAACTGATCTACGATCTTCCGTTGTATAGGATGACCCGCAATCAAGTCAGAGCCTACATTTTCGAGTGGATTGCCTACTACAACCGCAAGCGGCGGCACACCGCCAACTTGGACAAGCAACCACCGCTGGTCAAGCGCGAACGGTGGATGCACCAGCAGGCTGCCGCTTGATCTGATTCATACGTCCATCTTGGAGGCCTCCGACAAGCCCGAAGGCTTATGAAAGTGCGTGCCTCCAGAGCCAATTGACAAACCGGCCCCGTCGTCAAGGGTAGGATGGCGCTTCGTGCCGAGGGTATGCACGCTGGCCGTACGCGGCGTTCATACCCTCGCCTCTCCGCGCCTCCCTTTTTTCGCCGACGGAGCCAGTTTGCCATCTGCCTCTACCCGTAGGGTGTGCGCTTTGCTTGACAAGTCCA
>JAVBPC010000040.1:0-13150 GCA_031549905.1 Eubacteriales bacterium | reverse complement strand
TCAAACGTGGCGCGCAGGCCTCCGGAAGGGAAGCTGGAAGCATCCGGTTCGCCCCGGATTAGCTCTTTGCCGGAAAAATCCAAAATAACCCGGTCGTTTCCTTCGGGTTTGATGAAGCTGTCATGCTTTTCAGCGGTGATGCCTGTCATCGGCTGGAACCAGTGCGTATAGTGCGTCGCGCCGCGCTCGATGGCCCAATCCTTCATCGCGTTGGCAACCGCGCCTGCGATGGCAGGGTCCAGCGAACGCCCGTTTTGCGCCGTTTTTTTGAGGGCTTTGTACACATCGGCGGGCAATTTATCCCGCATCGCCTGGTCGCCAAAGATCATACTGCCAAATAACTCGGTGATCGCATGCGCCATGTTTTCGCCTCCCAACCGCTGATTAAGTCAATAGGATAGCTTTACCATCAGCGGTTTGTCAAGCAAAAACGAAGGATCGCAACAGGTAGCTTGCATTTGATCAAAAAACCCGCTACAATTATGTGCAACGGAGGTGTTTTCGTGACCGAGCTTTGGGTTAGGCTGATTAAGCGACAAAAAATTTGGCGAAGCGAAACGGCGCCAATGGAGGGCGACGTACAGGACGCGCTGCATGAACTTTGCGTGAAACTTGATATTCCACGCCCTATCTGGCTTTCAAAGCATGACAGGGATTGGGAGGCGTTCGGGCTTACATCCTTTTCACAAGATCATTTTGTTGAAGCGATTCCTTTTGACAAGATGGAAATTGAGCGAATCGATACAGAAGCGCCAAAGAAAAAATCACAGGACCCGCGAAACGGTTAATTTCCTGATGCATTGGCGGCGAGACGCGCGGACATACTAGCCCAAGACTAAAAGGAAGGGGTGACTGTATGGATCGCGTTTCGCTATTTTTGGTGATCATCGGGGCGATTAACTGGGGACTCATCGCACTGTTCCAGTTTGACCTGGTGGCGTATCTGTTCGGGGGACAGGCGGCGCTTGTCAGCCGGATCATTTACGGCATCGTGGGCCTTGCGGGGCTGTGGTGCATTTCGTTGCTGTTCAAGGAACGCGACGAGGTCAAGGAGTAATCCCACCCTCGTGTAAAAAACCGCTGCTACGCTGTCAGCGGTTTTTTGCGTTCGGATTGCGCTTTCCGGTGATTTCTGAAACGGTCAACTTCAGCACCTCCAGCGCACTCAATGTTTCATCGGAAAAGCTAAATGCTTTGCCCGGCGCGATTTGCTGCATCAACGCCTCCAGCCCCCGGCGCTTTTCCTGGTCGTCTTTGACGATTTCGACTGCTCCGCGCCCCATTACGCTTTCGTAATGTGCGGTATAATGGTTGGCGGTTTCCCCTTCGACGATGCGCACGTTTGCATCCATCTCAAACGCCGCGCGCGGGCATGCGCGGATCAGGTCCAGCTTTAGCCCTTCTTTAGCACAATGGAAATACAGCGTGAAAATATCGCCTTCGCGCACATAGCCAAAGTTCAGCGGAACAATGTAGGGATACTCCGGCCCCATCAGCGCGAGACGGCATACCTCGCACTTTTGCATAATGTTTTCGATTCCATCAAGGCCCAAAACCGCCCGGTCGGCACGCCGCATAAAGACACCCCCGCGTACATATTGCCTGCAGTATACCAAAAGCCCTCCGCCAGAGCAACCAGCGGAGGGCGGATGATTTTATGCGCTTACTCTTTCGCCATTGCTTTTCTGAGCCGGTCCATCAGCTCTCCGCACAGTTCTTTAGCCGCCTCCATGTTTGCCGCTTCGCCCACGATTACCATCTCGGCCTCGCGTTCATCGGGGTTGACGGTGATGTAGCCCTTTGGGCGCGCCACGCGCAGCCCTCCGGACAGTTCCGCTTTTGTCTCTGCTTCGGCTAGCAGCCGCAGCAGTCTGCCGCGGTCGGGCAGAGCGCACTCGATTCTCTCCTGGTACTGGTAGATGGCCGGTAGTTGCGACAGAAGGCCGCGCAAGGTTGTTTTTGCGCGGGTGAGCAGCGAGGTGATCATCAGCATCCTGTAGATGCCGTCAAACATCAGATCAAATTGGCGAATGTCCGCCTTGATCAATGCGTCTGCCCACGCTTCCCTTGCAGCGGAAACGCGCTTCACGGCTGCGCCGCGCGCTTCAGCCAGCGCCTCCAGGGAGGCAGTGGCATCCATGCGCGCGATCCACTCGCCGCCGTCCAGCGCCGCATATGCCAGCAGCGGCTGCCGCGCTTCATCCGGCGCGCCGTGGCTGTCAAACGCCGACACCGTTTCGCTGTCGGCAGAAAGGATGAACCCGGTTTCCCATGACTCGATGGATGGCTCATCCAGGCTCACGCGGCCGCGAATGCCCAGCGCGCGCAGCACGCGCACGACGAGGCCCGCCTGATATTGCGTCTTAACAAACACGGCGATCTGCGGGCGTACATCGTCGGATGTGCCCATCTGCACCGATGCGGCCAGCGTGGCCACATACATCGCCTCGGCATCCTGTACGGTTTCCGGCCGAACCACCCGGCGCGAAAACGGGCGCGGATAATCCTGGCGCACCACCAGGGATTCCACCTTGCGCTGCGTTGCGCGGCCCGGAATGCCGCCAAGCTTGTCCGTCAGCGTCAGCTTTTTCTGCTCAATGTAGATGCCGGCGTCAATCTTCAGCAGCCTTTGCGCCGTGCGCAGCACCGGCAGCGCCGCCTGCCCCAGCATGGATACCCTTCGCCCTTGCGATACCAGCGAGCCGGCCGCCACATGGCATAGCGCTACGCCTTCCGGGCTGCCGTCATGCGCCAGCGCAACGCATTCCGCTTCGGAGGCCTCACCCCAGGCGGCAGCCAGCAGGCACGCCGCAGCGGGGTCGGATGCTTCCACCTGCCCCGCGCTGATCGCCGGGCGGGCCGCGCCATCCCAAACCAAGTTCTCTTTGATGCGCATGCACGGGTCTATCCGCTTGCCCGGCCACACCTTCGCACCCTGATCCAGCACCGCGCGCGCGCCAAGCACCGCGCCGTCACCCAACGCTGACTCTTCCATCGCGGAAGCGCCTGCGCCTACCTGCGCGCCCCGCCCGATGACTGCGCCGCGCAGCTGCGCCGTGTTGCCGATGACCGCATCCTCCCACACAACGCTGCGGGCAACCCGCGCGTGTGCGCCGACAGAGGCGTTCATGCCGATCACCGCACACTCCGAAAGCTGTGCGTGTGCGCCGACCCGCGCCCCAGCGCCAAGGTATACGGGCCCGTCGATCTTCGCGGTGGGGTCAATCTGCGCCGTTTCCGCGACAAACGCGCCCGCGGACAGGTTTACTTTCCCCAGCAGAAAATCGCTTTGCGAGCGCACATACGCCGCCTGATCGCCGATGTCGCACCAGTAGCAGTCCGAAACGAACGCATACACGGGCTTTTCCGCCTTCACCAGCATGGGGAACAGGTCCTTGCCGAAATCGCACGGCTTATCTGACCAGATGTATGAAAGCACTTCGGGGGATAAAAGATAAATGCCGGTGTTGATCGTGTCGGAGTAGACCTCGCCCCAGCCCGGCTTTTCCACAAACCGGCGCACGCGGCCCTCGTCATCCGCCATGACAACGCCGTATGATAGCGGATCACGCACGCGGGTAAGCACCAGCGTTGCCAGTGCTTTTTTTTCGCGATGGAAGCGCATTGCTTCCGTCAGGTCGCAGTCGGTCAGCCCGTCGCCGGAGAGCACCGCGAACGCATCCGTGGGCGCCTGCCGTCCGGAAGCGGCCTTCAGTACGCCGCCTGCGGTGCCCAGCGGCTCATGCTCGCGGAAATAGTGCAGGTGCACGCCTTCCTTCGCCCCGGACCCGAACGCGCGGGATATTCTCTCCGGCAGGTATTGCAGCGTCACGCCAATTTCCGTCATTTGGTGCCTTTTTAGCAATTGCAGCGCGTAAGAAAGCACGGGTTTGCCCAAAATGGGCACCATGGGTTTAGGCGTATCTGAGGTCAGCGGGCGCAGACGGGTACCTTCGCCGCCCGCCATGATGATCGCGTGTAGTGACATCTTAAAGCCCCTCCGTTTCTATACGGGCTATTTTGCCCGAAAAAAACGGAAGGATTCAGAATGACCGTGTCGAATTAATAACGATTCACGCATTTTGAGAATGGACCCCTATCGGAGGGAATGCATGGAAACGGAAAGAACCCCCGCACTTTCGCTTTTTGCCGCGTTTGACCCGCCGCTTCGGCCGGATACGCCGCTGCGCATGGAAGTCAACCTGCACCTGCCGCAAGAGGCTGTGGAGGATGCTTGCCTGTATGTGGCGCTGCGGGTTGGACTGGAAAGGCTATATGTCGTCCGCAACCTATCGGCGTTTCTGCGCCAGTGGGAAAAAGGCGCGCCCGTTACATTCGGCAAGGGGCTCACGCTGGACCCCGGCACGATGGGGTTTGAACCGGCGGATCTTCGCATCCTCTCCATCCTGTCGGAGGTGGAAACGGCGCAGCGCCCGTGCGAGGTGCTGGGTTATCACGCGCCGCAGAACGGCAAGTTTATGCCGCTATCCGGCAAGACGGCGCAGCGGCTGCTGATGGCGCTGATGGCGCGCCCGTTCCGCCTGATCATCGGCAAGGAAGCGATTGCCCAGGAACCCATCGAGAGAAAAAGCCTGTCCATCGACTGCGCGTTTGAGGAAGAAGGGCGCGGCCTGTCGCTGCTGGCGCGGGTGCACGGCGCGCCGCGTTTCTTATTTGCGCACAGCGATTTTGTGCACACAAAGGGCGGTATCATCCGCCTGCATACCGAGCAAAAGCGCGTGCTGGAAGCGCTGCTGCCGCACCTCCAAAGCGGTGAGGCGCGCTTTGCTTTTGCGGCGGATGAGACCCCCCGCGCCATATCGGAAATACTGCCGCAACTGGAAATGGGCTGCCATGTGCGGCTGTCTGAAACGCTTGCCGCCAGGGTGAAGCGGGAGCCGCTCTCCACCCGCGCGTACATCGACCGGGACGGCGAACGCGTGACCGCCCGGATCGTTTTCCAATATGGGCAAGTTGCAATTGATCCTTTTCAAAAGACCATCCAAACCGCCGCTGACGGCCCGCTGCTTGTGCGCGATGCCGCGCGGGAGCACGCGGTGTTCGATGCGCTGGCGCAGGCGGGGTTCCATGTAGGTGCTTCCGGCCTTTACCTGGAGCGGGCCAGTCGCGTGCTGCGCTTCATCCAGGAAGGTGTAAAGAATTTGCAGGCGGCAATGGAAGTATACGCATCCGAGGCGTTTCACAAAATGCGGCCCAGACGCCCGCAGCTGTCCGGCAGGCTGGGCATGTCCGGCGGCGCGCTGCAGCTGACGCTGCTGGATGAGGGCGAGCCGATCCGCGAAATCGCTGAACTGATGCAGGCGCTGCGCGATAAAAAGCGTTACTTCCGCCTGAAAGACGGCGCTTTTTTAGAGCTTTCCGATCTTGGCCAATGGGAAGAGATTGCCGCGCTGATCGGCGACATCGGCGATGCAAACGCGCCGGAGGAGCGTGTGGCGCAAACGGCGGAGATTCCCATGCTGACACTGCGCGCATACCGCGCGGCGTATCTGACGCAGATGCTGGAAAAAAGCGCGATACCGGTTGAGGTGGATGAAACGGTGCGCGAAACCGCGCAGGCGCTTACCAGGGTGGGCGATCCCTGCCCTGCATCGCTGCAAGAGACGCTGCGTCCGTACCAGGTGCGCGGCTTCCAGTGGGTTCAGGCGCTGTACACCTTGCGAATGGGCGGCGTGCTGGCTGATGACATGGGCCTTGGCAAAACATTGCAGGTGATCGCGGGCCTTCTGTGGGCAAAAGAAAGGGAAGGAACGGCGCTTTCCATCGTGGTGGCGCCCACTTCGCTGCTGTATAACTGGCAGGCGGAAATCGAAAACTTTGCCCCTTCGCTGCGCACGGTGGTGATGGAGGGCTCAGCTGCCGCCAGGCAGAGCAAATGGCGGCAGCTGAGCCGCGCGCAGGATGTGGATGTTGTCGTCACGTCATACCCGCTTTTGCGGCGCGATATTGCGTTTGCGCAGGAAATACCCTTCCGCTTCGTGGTGCTGGATGAAGCGCAGCACATCAAAAACCCAAGCTCGCTTGCCGCCGTGGCGGCCAGCAGGCTGCAGGGCCGCTGCCGCCTGGCGCTGACCGGTACGCCCATGGAGAACAACCCGGGCGAGCTATGGTCCATCTTCCAGTTCGTGCTGCCGGGCTACCTGATGTCTTTGCCGCTGTTCATGCGCAGGCATGGTGATGGCAGCGGCGCGGACGCGCTTTCCAGGCGCATCCGGCCCTTCCTGCTCAGACGGCTGAAGGCGGAGGTGCTGCCGGAACTGCCGGACAAGATTGAATCGCGCGTATTGGCCGATATGCCGCAAAGCCAGCGCAACCTGTACACCGCGGCGGCGTTGCGCCTTCGGGAAAGGGTGGAGACGGTTCTGGGCGAAAAAGGGTTTGCGCGCGGACGCATGGAGGTGCTCAGTGCCATCACGCAGCTGAGGCAAATCTGCTGCCATCCGGAACTTGTGCTGCCGGACTACGCGGGTTCCAGCGGCAAGCTGGATGCGCTGATGGAAATCGTTCAGGGCGCGTTGGCCGCGGGCCGCCGCATTTTGCTGTTTTCACAGTTCACATCGATGCTTGCCATCTTAAAGCGCACGCTGGCGCAGGAAGGCGTCCGCATGCTGTACCTGGACGGAAAGACTCCGGTTGCCCAGCGGATGGAATTTGTCAATCGGTTCAACGCGGGCGAAGGGGAAGTGTTCCTCATTTCGCTGAAGGCGGGCGGCGCGGGCCTGAACTTAACGGGCGCGGACATGGTCATCCACTATGACCCCTGGTGGAATCCCGCCGCGGAGGACCAGGCGACCGACCGTGCGCACCGCATCGGCCAGAAAAACGTGGTGCAGGTGATCCGCCTGATCACAAGGGGAACGATTGAGGAGCAGGTTGCCGGGCTTTCCGAAAGGAAGCGTGCGCTGTTCGATGCGGTGGTTACCGCCGGTGAAAAGCTGCCCACCGAGATGACAGAGGCAGAGGTACTAAAGCTATTTCAATGACAAAGGAGAAAACCATGCTGGAGCGCATAGTGCAAGCGGCGCTTTCCGCGCCCGAAGGGGAGATTTTTGAAATAGGTGTGGGTACCGGCGAACTGACGCGCACGCTGCTTGATGCGGGCCGCGCGGTTACCGGTGTGGATCTTTCGCCGGAAATGCTGCAAGTGACGCGCGAGCGCGTGCCGGAGGCCACGCTGGTGCCGCACGACATCGCGGATGGCATGCCCACCTGCCAAAAAGACAGGCGGTTTGCGGCGATCATCGCGGCAAACGGCATAAACGATATTGACAGTGACGCAGGCATTCGGCTGATGCGCGAACTGTTCGGCCGGTTGCTGCCGGGCGGTTCGCTGATCATTGGAAACGTGCGGTTTGACGGCGATGCGGGAAGAATCGCATACCAGCAAAAGCTGGGGCTACCGATCCGGTTTGAGGGTGTTTCAACCGGAATGGGCATTCTTACGCTGACAAAGCCGTGCATGCTGCTGTTTGACTACGGCGGCACGCTGGCGCAGGAACGCAGCATGGATACGCTGCGCGGATACAAAACGCTGATGCCGTACTTTACGGAAAACCCGCGCGGCGTCACGGCGGAAGCGCTGGATAACCTGGAAACAGGGCTGTTCTATAAGATGGACCCCATGCGGATACAGATGGGCTACGAAGTGCATAACCATGCGCTGATGCGCTTTGTTCAGGAATATCTGGGCCTTGCAAGCGATCTGCCGCTGATAGAACAGGAAAGCCTTTTCTGGGAAAGCGCCGCCCCTGCCGTTGCGATGGATGGAATAACGGAACTGCTGTCCGCTTTGCGCCGGGATGGGATTGGTTCCGCCATCATCAGCAACATGATGTTCAGCGGTGAAGCGCTTGCCAGGCGCATCCGCATGCTGTTCCCGGATCACGAATTCGCCTTCATCATCGCCACCAGCGAATATATCATCAGGAAACCGTCGCACCTGATTTTCGAGCTTGCGCTGCGCAAGGCGAATTTGAAGCCCACAGAGGTCTGGTACCTAGGCGACAACTACCGCTGCGATGTGGAAGGCGCCCGAAGCGCGGGCATCTCGCCGGTATGGCTGCACACCCTGGGAGAGGGCGAAACCGCGGACTGCCTGACCATCCCCGACTGGAAAACATTGACAGCCATCCTTTCCTGAATTACAATCAAGCAGACTACAACGGCAGATAAAGAGGGATAATGCTATGAGCCGATTGGGCGATCTGATCCACCTGGAACGCACCCGCAGGAACATGAGCCTGAAACAGGTGGCAAAACTGTGCTCCGTTGCGGAAAAATATCTGGCGGATGTCGAAGCCGGCACCCGCATCATCGCCGATGATCAAGCGCGCCGTATTTTGAAGCGCATTGGGCTTGAACAGCAAACCGAAGCGGATTTTTCCTTGGATGATATCGCGGCGACCGTCGATCTGCACACCATCGCGCCCACACTGGCAAAGCGCGAACCCGCTGAGGATGCGCCGCCGAAGCCGCGCCCCGTGGCGTCGCTGCCCGCGGAGGACAGCCCGGATGGCGGCATCTGGCTGGATGCGCTGGCGAGCATCCTGAAGGAAGTGCCCGTGTACAACGCCGCGTGGGCCGTTGTGGATCACAAAACGCTGGCCGCGCCTGGCGGTAAGATTGAAGGCGCGTCGGCAGAAAAGGTGCTGTATTTCATTGCGCCCGATGACAGCATGCGCGGGTTCCGCATTGTGAAGGATGACCTGCTGCTCGTCGTTCCGGCGCAAAGCCCGATTGACGGCGCGGTGATGCTGCTGAAATGGAAAAGTCACTGCACCATCCGCAAAATCAAGCTTTCGGGCGATAAACTGATGCTGCTTTCCTACAACCGCGAATTGGACGCGGAGCCGGTGCAGCTTTCGGATGTAACTTTTGTGGGCCGCTGCGCCAGATTGGAAGCATCACTGTAACACGGCGCATAGTCCGCCGCTTTTCATCCCACGCTAACGCCAAGGGAGGGGTTTTTTATGGGCATCATTCCATCCAGGAACCTGGAAGAACAGCGCCGCGAGGAAAACGGCATCGTATACTTCGACAGGGGAACCATTGAGGGACAAAACGGCCGCAAATACGGGCGGTTTGCGATTCATACGCATTTTATCCAGCGCGGGGAATCCCAGAAAGAGCTGGTCGAGCGATATGTGCGCCCGCTGTATAAGCCCGGCGATGTGCTGTCCTTCGGTGCGAAGGTGATGGCAATGTGTGTGGAAAGCGTCAAAACGCGCGAGGAAGTCAAGCCCGGTTTCTGGGCGAACTTGCTGTGGCGCTTTGCAGCGATCAACACCACAGGCGTGGGGATGCATGAGCCGTACAAGATGCAGCTGGTCATCGATATCTGCGGCCTGCCGCGCGTGCTGCTGGGCGCGTTCCTGTCGGCGGTGACCAAGCCCTTCGGCGTCAAGGGCGTGTTTTACAAGATCTGCGGCAAGGGTGTGGGCGGAATCGACGGGTTCTATTTCCGCTCGTCATTTGATGAATATAAAGAGTTGGCGCTGATCAACCCAGATAACCCCGGCGGGCTGTGCGATGAACTTGAAAAGCAAACCGGCATCCCGGTCGTCCTGATGGACGCGAACGATTTGCAGCGCGACCAGCTGGGCAAATCCAGGGGCATGCCGCTTACAGACGATGAACTGCAGGACGCGATGCGGGACAACCCGTCGGGGCAGGGGGACGAGCTTACGCCGTTTATCCTGATCAGGCCGCTATGATCAAGCTGATTTCCTGGAATGTGAACGGGCTGCGTTCGGCGCTTACAAAGGGGTTTCAGGAATTCTTCACCGCCGCGGACGCCGACTACTTCTGCCTGCAGGAAACCAAGATGCAGCAGGGGCAGGCGACCGTAGATGCGCCCGGATACCGTGAGTATTTCAACAGCGCGGTAAAGAAAGGGTATTCCGGCACGGCGATCTTTGCAAAAAAAGAGCCGCTGTCCGTATCGTACGGCATCGGCATCGAAGAGTTTGACGGCGAGGGCCGCGTCATCACGATGGACACGGGCGATTTCTATCTGATCACCTGCTATACGCCCAACTCTCAGGATGAGCTTAAGCGCCTGCCATACCGCATGGCATGGGAGGACACGTTTTTTGCGTACCTTAAGGGCCTTGATGCCGTCAAGCCCATTGTGCTGTGCGGCGATCTGAACGTTGCGCATACGGCAATGGACATCAAGAACGCCAAATCCAATGAGCGCAACGCAGGCTTTACCATTGAAGAGCGCGACAAGATGACGCGCCTGCTTGGCAATGGGTTCGTCGATACTTTCCGCTCCAAGCACCCGGATGCGCGCGATCAGTACAGCTGGTGGTCGTACATGTTCCAGGCGAGGGAACGCAACACCGGCTGGCGCATCGACTATTTCATCGTATCGGAAAGAGTAAGCGGCGCGATTCAGCACGCGGGCATCCGCCAGGATATTTACGGCAGCGACCATTGCCCGGTGGAACTGACACTATCCCTATAAAAGCCTGAACAGGCTCTATGCGAAACCCCACCGCATAAAACCGAAAAAAGCGACCACAATAGGCCATGACACGGAGGTGTTGTCATGGTCTATTTGCGCGTAAAAGCGCGCGTAATCGCGCCTGCGGGGGAGCCGCTGACGCTTGGCGATGTGGCCATCCTGCTTGCGGATGCGAAATATCGCCTTGGCGATTTGCGCGTATCCCTGCCAAAGGGCACGGGGGTGTGGCAAATCAACGCGCTGCCGCTGGTGGTACAAATTCAGGAAAAATTGCCGGATGAGGTGGTCAACGTCCTTGGTGACGGCATTGGCTACCTGCACCGCGAAGCAAAGCGAAGCACGAATGGGGCGGAAAAGCGCCAGCTGATGCGCGCGCTGCTTGTGCTTGGGCTGACGGTGGCCGCATGCACCGCGCTTGCCGTGGGGCACGGCGCGATCTTCGTATACGCGGCGGGCGTCGCGCTGGGCGCCTGCGCATTCAGCGCGCTGCAGAAAGCCCCGCCGACTGCCCCGGCGCGGCAAAATCAGCGCCCGATTCCGCCCAAGAGGGCGCAAAAGCAAACCTTATAGGGGAGGGAACATGATGGCGGAAAAGCATGCGCATCCCATTTTTATTATGATGAGGGACCCACGGCCCGGGGACCGGGAAACCAGGATGTACCCGCCGCCGGGAAAGTGGATCATCCGTGCAAACCATAAGGAGGCGGCGCCATGAGTCAGCAGCAGAAAAGCCCGGAACAAAAGCGGTATCTGAAGCTTGTGGAGCAGCTTTCGCCCAAATCCGATTTGGCGAAGGGACTGCTGCGGGCGTTTTGGGTGGGCGGCGTGATCTGCATCGTCGGCCAACTGATCACCGACGCGGCCAAATCGTGGCTGACGCTGTCCATGGAGGATGCCAGGGGTTTTGCGACAATAGCCATGGTATTCCTGGGCGGGCTGCTTACGGGCATCGGTATCTATGATCAAATCGGGAAATACGCGGGTGCGGGCTCCATTGTTCCGATTACCGGGTTTGCCAACTCCATCGTAGCCAGCGCCATGGAATTCCGGCGCGAGGGCTTGGTGATGGGCGTCGGGGCGAAGCTGTTCCTGATCGCGGGGCCTGTGCTGGTGTACGGCATTGGTTCCTCTGTAATCGTTGGAATCATCGCGTATTTTGTGGGGGTGTAGCGAATGGCCGTGATGTTGGGCGCGCAAACGGTGCAGCTGGATGTGCAGCCGAAAGTGCTGTCCTTTGCCTCATCTGTGGGCAAGAAAGAGGGCGAAGGGCCGCTTGGCGCGCAGTTTGATATGATACATGAGGATGACACGCTGGGGCAGGACAACTGGGAAAAAGCCGAAACGCACCTGGTGCTGGATGCGGTGTACCGCTGCATTGAGAAAACAGGGCTTAACCCGCAGGATATCCGCATGATGCTTGGGGGCGACCTGCTCAACCAGCTGGCCGCGTCAAACTTTGCCGGGCGGGAGCTTGGCATTCCGTTTCTGGGGCAGTTCGGCGCGTGCTCCACAATGGCGCAAACCCTTTCCGTAGCTTCCATGATTTTGGAAGGCGGCTCGGCGGACCGGGTTCTCTGCGCGGTCAGCAGCCACTTCTGCACGGCAGAGCGCCAATTCCGCTTCCCTCTGGAGTTGGGCACGCAGCGCCCGCCCAGTGCGCAATGGACGGTAACAGGCGCGGGCGCGGTGATCCTGGCAAAGCCGGAACTGGTGCCGCATCAGGCGCCGGTGATCACCCATGTGACCATTGGACGCCCTATCGACATGGGCGTGACGGATGCTACCAACATGGGCGCGGCAATGGCCCCTGCGGCTGCCGACACGCTGTATCAACACTTCCTGGATACCGGGCGTACGCCGTCTGATTACGATGTGATCGCCACCGGCGACCTTGCGATGGTCGGCAGCCGCCTGCTGATGGAATTAATGAAGGAAAAGGGCATCTCTCTGAACGAAAAGCGGCACATGGACTGTGGGCTTGCGATCTTTTCACCAGAGCAGGATGTGCACGCGGGCGGGAGCGGCTGCGGCTGCTCGGCATCGGTGCTGTGCGCGGATTTGCTGCCAAAACTTGCAAGCGGCAAGATTGACCGCCTGCTGTTCATGGCAACCGGCGCGCTGATGAGCGTGACCAGCGCCAATGAGGGCGAAAGCATCCCATCCATCGCGCACGCGGTGGTATTTGAAAGGGCGAGGTGAGGCGGCGTGTGGGCTACCATTTGGATGTACCTGAAAGTATTCGTAGTTGGCGGTCTGCTGTGCATGATCGGTCAGGTGTTGATCATGAAAACGCGTGTGACCTCCGCGCGCATTTTGGTTGGATATGTGACGGCGGGCGTGATTCTGGGCGCAATCGGCATCTATCAGCCGCTGATTGACTTTGCCGGCGCCGGGGCAAGCATCCCGCTGCTTGGGTTTGGCAACACGCTGGCGCAGGGCGCCATCCGCGCGGTGGGGGAAAACGGGCTGCTGGGTGCGTTCACCGGCGGGATTACGGCGGCTGCGGCGGGCATCACGGCCGCGGTGTTCTTCGGCTATCTTTTCGCCATTATCTTCAAACCGAAAATGAAGGTGTAAAGTGATTGCATTTCCAGCGCAAAGGTGCTACAATACCGCCGATATGATATGAGGAGGTGCTACAAATGGCATATAAGATCAGCG
>JAVBPC010000086.1:0-23445 GCA_031549905.1 Eubacteriales bacterium | reverse complement strand
AAAGGGCCTTAGGCCCTTTGGAATCCCCTCTTTTCCGCCTCACGGCGGGTTGGGTATTTATTTGCATGATGGGGGCTGGTACCTTGCGTTTTCGCTGCGAGGCACTTTCCTTGAAAATCCCTCTAAGAAGGGATTCTTAAGGGCCTAAGGCCCTTAAGCGGGGTTCCAAGGGGCAGAGCCCCTTGGCGTTCCCCGCACTTATCTAAACAGCCCTCTATGCAGATTATCAAAAAGCGGTCCCGGGAGAAAATCTCTTCCGGGATCGCTTTTTCTGGTTCCAACGGCGCTACATCAAACGGCGCAGCGCGCTTCAACGGGGTCAAGCTTCGCGATGAATCCTTCAATAGCGTCAAGCCCATCCATGATGTCTTGGCGGCTGATCGCGTAGGACAGGCGGCAGAAGCCGGGGGCTTCGAACGGATCGCCGGGCACAACGGCGACCTTCGCCTCATCCAGCAGCAGCGAACTGAGCGCCAGCGTATCCTCAATGGGTTTTCCCTGGAAGGTGCGGCCCAGCAGCGAGGAGCAATCCAGCATAACGTAAAACGCGCCTTGCGGCTTCACGCAGGACAGGCCGGCGATTTCGCCGATGCGCTTCATCATCATCAGGCGGCGCGCGTCGAATTCATCGCGCATCTGGCGGATGATCACCTCGCCGTTTTTCAGCGCTTCTACAGACGCATACTGCGCGATGGAGTTGGGGTTGGATGTGGCGTGGCTCTGGTATGCGCCCATCGCATCGATAACGTTCTTGGGGCCGGCGGCGTATCCAATGCGCCAGCCGGTCATCGCGTAGGTTTTTGATACGCCGTTGATGACGATCGTTTGTGCGAGAATATCATCGCCAAGGGATGCGATGGAGACATGCTCCTGTCCGTCATAGATCAGCTTTTCGTATATTTCATCGGAAATGACGAACAGCTGGTTTTCAACGGCAAACTGGGCAATCTCGGCAAGCAGCGCCTTGGGATAGACGCAGCCGGTGGGGTTGGACGGTGAGTTGACCAGAATCGCCTTGGTGCGCGGGGTCAGGTTCGCCGCAAGCTGCGCAACGGTTGGCAGGAACCTGGATTCCGCCGTGGTGGGAACGGAAACGGGGACGCCGCCCGCCATGCGGATCATTTCAGGATAGCTGACCCAGCAGGGGGAGGGCATCAGCACCTCATCATCCGGGTCAAGGATGGCGAGAAACGCGCCGAGCAGCGCCTGCTTCGCGCCATTGGTGATGATGACCTGATCGGGTTTATACAAAAGGCCGTTATCGCGCAGGAACTTTGCGCATACGGCTTTTTTAAGCTCAATGGTGCCGCTGGCGGGGGTGTAACGGGTGATGCCCTTGGCGATGGCTTCGCGCGCGGCGTCACAAATGTACTCGGGGGTGGGGAAGTCCGGCTCGCCCGCGGCAAAACCGATGACGCGCTCACCCTGCGCCTTGAGGGCCTTAGCCCGGGCGTCAATGGCAAGCGTTGCGGAAGGGGTAATCTGCTGGCAGCATTTTGAAATGGTCAGTGGCATAAAGGGCCTCCTTGCGTGCCGATGAAATGCCTCCCAGAGGGAGGAGGGACAACCGTTTTGCAGTACGGCACATAGTATACTACGTTTCCTAGCAGAAATCTAGCCTGTCCGACCTGAAAAATGAAATTTATATTTTTCAATCCTGCATTGCAATTTCTTTTGCTCTTTTCGGCGAAATGGATGGATAGAAATCCCTGCAAAATCCGTCTATTGGATAGTCCTTAAAGCAGGAGTTTGCCTGGAAAGCGGCGAATTGAACGCTTCATGTCTTTTTCGCCGTAGAACATCTGTTAATTGACGGAGGTGTACACCCTTGTTTACGAAAAAGCTGCGTTTCCTGACCTTGCTGGCCCTCATCCTGGCGTCGATTTCTTCCATTGCATTGGCCGCGCCGATGACATCCAACAACCTGACGATGCCGATGGCTTACTCAACCGGCGCGTTTGGCTCCAACGAGGTTCTGCCGGGAAAGTCACCCACAACGGGTTTGGACTTTACCGGTGAGTACAAGCCGTTGGTGGTGCAGATTGAAAATGACCCGGTAGCCCGCCCTATACTGAACATGTCTGAGGCGGATATTGTGTATGAAGGTATCTACTGGGGTCCTGCGTATACCCGCTATACCCTGATTTTCAATGACAATCACCCTGATTATGTTGGTTCTATCCGTTCCACCCGCCTGCATCACTGTGTGATCCGGCAGGAATGGGATGCGCCGTTCGTATTTTGGGGCGGACAGTTCGTAAAGGGAATTGCATCCGACTGTATTGCCTATTTTAAGGACCAGAAAGTGGACAAGCAGTTCCTGATCAGCGGCGCTGCGGTTTCTGATGCCAGCCGTGAAGACTGGGCGGTTGGCAGAACTTCAGGGGCTGATATTTTGAACCGTATGGGCGTTTGGAAACGGGAAGGTGCGGACGGGAAGGTAATTTCCCGAGCGAATCCGCATGATGCCGTTGCAAACCTGGAGAAGATTGTATCCGATTACTGGCCCAAAAATGAGGACGACACCCCATATAAACCGCGCAGCCACGCGTTCCGTTTCAGCACAACGCCGACTCAGGGGCAGGATACCGCGAAGGCAATTGATATTAAGTATGATACTGCCGGCAAGTATGCGCCGAGCTACACGTTTAACAGCACGGATCGCGTATATGAGCGCTGGTATGACGGCAAAGAGCAGTATGACGGCATAACCGGCAAGCGGATTGTTGCGTCAAACGTAATCGTTCAATACGTCGAGATCACGTATGTAAACAACAACGCGTCCCGGCCTGTTGTGCAAATGATGGGCAATGGCCCTATCGATGCGTTTATAGATGGGCAGCATATCCGGGGCACCTGGACGCACAGCGGCGCCAATACCCGTACGATTTTTGCCGATGCCAGCGGCAATGAGCTGACGCTTCTACCCGGCAAAACCTTTATTCAGCTGATTCCGTGGAACAGCAGCTTTACCTACACCGATGCCAGCGGCGCGGAGCATGTGATGGATTCCGGCAGCAAGATGATCGAGCAGAAGCTTGAAGAAGGCAACATGGACGAAATGAATAAGATGGGCGAGTAGTAATTGCTCTTTGATTGCGACCCCTTCCTCCTTGGAAGGGGTTTTTCATTGCGCTTGACCTGTCAGCAAAGGGAAAAGGGAGTATTGTGCTGTAAGAAGGAAATGGTAGATAAAAATAATAGAAAAACTTGACAAAAATGGTAATTTTAACTACAATAGTTTTAAGTGGTTGTGGAGGGAGGGGGTGATTCCATTGGGCTAAGGGTTGATTAAAGTGTTTGCTATCAAATGTTTGTGTTCATAGCTTGCTGAACGTGACTATAAAAAAGGAGAAAGAAAATGAAAAAACTAGCGCTGTTTCTAGCGGTAATATTTGCTATTTCAATTGGCATAGCGGCAGTTTCTTATGCCGATTGCTTGGGAGGTACGCCGGATTGCCCTTCGGTATCTGGAACTCCGTATACTGAAACTCGCCCGATATGGTATCCTTGCTACTCCCACTCCGACTGCGTGATTGTTGAAACCATTCAGAGTGATGGGATTATGTGCCAATTGTGTTTTCATATCTATTGGTATAGCTCCAAAACTATTAGTATATACCATCAGTATCTTGCCAAATAACTATAAGGTGGCATATTATAGTTTGAGTTGACACGAGATAGAAGTTTCAAATTGGTTACCTAAACGAGGGCTGATGCGTTAGCACAGCTCTCGTTCTTGTCAACACTCTTTGACAAAATAAAGACAATATTTTTGTATGCTAAAGGAATTGAATTTTTATCATTTCATACTTGCGTTTTTTGCGAAAGAGGCGCATAATATCGATTATCCACATTACAATGCGGAGGAATACAGAATTTTCGCGTCAAGGAGGGTTTATCATGGACCGCGTGTATAACTTTTCCCCGGGCCCGTCGATGCTTCCTGAGGCCGTACTGCAGCGCGCGCAGCGCGAGTTGGTCACCTATGGCAGTGCCGGGATGTCCGTGATGGAGATGAGCCACCGCAGCAAGATGTACCTGGAAATTTACGCGCACGCCGAACAGGGGCTGCGCGATTTGATGGGCATCTCCGCTGAGTACGCGGTGCTTTTCATGCACGGTGGAGCCACGGGGCAATTCTCCGCGGTGCCGATGAACCTGGGCGTGCTGGGCAAGGCCGATTATATCAACAGCGGAAATTTTGCGCACCTGGCCGCGCAGGAAGCCGCCAGATATCTGACGGTGACAACGGTCGCATCCAGCCGCGCGGATAACTATACCTATATCCCCGATTGGGAGGGAAAGCTGTCTGCCGATGCGGATTACCTGCATATTACCACCAACACCACCATTTACGGTACCCGCTTCACCAAGCTGCCCAAGGGCTACGCGCCGCTGGTTGCGGATATGAGCAGCAACATCCTGTCCGAACAGTACGATGTGAATGATTTCGGCGTGATCTATGCGGGCGCGCAGAAAAACATAGGCCCGGCGGGCCTTGCGGTCGTCATCGTGCGCAAGGATCTGTTCGGCCGGGCGATGAATATTTGCCCGAGGCTCATGAACTGGCAGGTGCAGGCGGAAAACGACAGCATGCTCAACACCCCCAACACCTACGGCATTTACATGGCGGGGCTTAGCTTCGACTGGCTGAAAGAGCTGGGCGGCGTGCCCGCGATGGAGAAGATCAACATAGAAAAGGCTGCGCTGGTGTATGACTTCCTGGATGAGAGCAAGCTGTTCAGTTCGCCCGCGCAGAAGGAATACAGAAGCCGCATGAACATCACCTTTGTCACCGGCGATGAAGCGCTGGATGACCAGTTCGTGAAGGAAGCGGGCAAGGTCGGCCTTGTGAACCTGAAGGGCCACCGCAACGTGGGCGGTATGCGCGCCAGCATCTACAACGCGATGCCGGTAGAGGGCGTGAAGGCGCTGGTCGCGTTCATGAAGCAGTTTGAACTGCAGCATCGGAGGGCGTAACTGTGTACAAGATTCTTTCACTGAACAAGATTTCGGATATCATCTTTGATAAGCTGCCCAAAGCCGATTATGCTGTCTCAGCAGATGAAGCGAACCCGGATGCCGTGCTGGTGCGCAGCGCCGCCATGCACGACATGGCCGTGCCGGAGACGATGCTGGCTGTGGCACGTGCGGGCGCGGGCGTGAACAACATCCCGATTCCCGCGTATTCGAAGCTGGGCATCGCCGTATTCAACACCCCCGGCGCAAACGCGAACGCCGTGGCGGAGCTGGTGGTAATGGGCCTGTTGCTCAGCGGCCGGAAAGTGCTGGCCGGAATCGATTGGGCGAAGGGACTGGAAGGTGACGTACCCAAGCTTGTTGAAAAGGGCAAGGAGCAGTTTGTAGGCCCGGAGCTGCGCGGAAAGCAGCTGGGTGTTATCGGCCTGGGCGCGATCGGCGCGCTGGTGGCCAACGCGGCGGCAAGCGGACTGGGTATGCAGGTGGTTGGGCAAGACCCTTACATTTCGGTGCAGCACGCGTGGTCGCTTTCCCGTTCCGTGCAGCGCGGCGAGTCGCTTGAAGAGCTGCTGGCCGGCAGCGACTATGTGTCGGTGCATGTGCCGCTGATGGATAGCACGCGCGCAATGTTTAACGCAGACCTGATTGCCAAGATGAAGACAGGCGCCGTGCTGCTGAACTTCAGCCGCGCCGAGCTTGTGGACGGCGAAGCCGTGCGCGCCGCGATTGCCAGCGGAAAGCTGGCCGGGTATGTGACCGACTTCCCGACCGCAGATATGCTCAACGTGCCGGGCGTGCTGTGCATCCCGCACCTGGGCGCTTCCACGCCCGAGAGCGAGGAAAACTGCGCGGCGATGGCCGCGGCGCAGCTGAAGGCGTACCTGGAGGACGGCTCCATCATCAACAGCGTGAACCTGCCGGAGATGACGCTGGGCCATCCGGAGGGCAGCCGCGTGCAGATCATTCACGACAACGCGCCGGGCCTTGTGACGCAGATCACCGCGGTTATTGCGGGGCGCGGCGTCAACATCAACAACATGATCAACAAGAGCCGCGGCGAGATGGCCGTGACTGTGCTGGAACTGGCCACCATGCCGGATCAGGCCATGCTGGATGAACTGCAGGCCTTGGAAAAGGTTGCGCGGGTGCGCCTGATCAACGCGTGATGGAATTCCGCTTGGCACGGGAGGCCGACCTACCGCACATCATGGCGATTGTGCGGCAGGCGCAGGCCCATCTGGGTGCGCAGGGGATTGACCAGTGGCAGGATGGGTACCCCGATGAAGCGACCTTGCGCAGGGATATCGCGCTTTCGCAGGGGTATGTACTGGAAGGCGAGGCCGGAATTGAGGGCATCGCAACCATTGTGTTCACAGGCGAGCCGTGCTATGTCCGGATTGAGCAGGGCGCGTGGAAGACTTCCGAACCCTATGCGTGCATCCACCGGGTGGCGCTGCGCGCGGACCTTAGGGGAAGCGGAGCATCCGCGCGGCTGATGCGGGCCGCGGAAGCCGTGGTGCGGGCGCATGGGTTTCCAAGCATCCGCATCGACACGCACAGGCAGAACCTGGGGATGCAGAAGATGCTGGCGAAGCAAGGATATACCTGCTGCGGGGTCATTTATCTGGAAAACGGCGCGGAGAGGTTGGCGCTGGAAAAAGCAATATAAGTGCAGAGGGAACCGGCAAGCGCCGCGTTCCCTTTTTTACACTGGTTTTCATGGATATTTTGGCATTGCTTCTTGTTGGCACATTTACACACTTTGGAGCACATGTGCATACATCGGCACCGCTGGCACCAAAGCATGCACCTTTTTTGGGGATTTTTGAGCAGTTTCCAAGGGTGGCAAGATAGTGCAACTTTTGAAGCGTATCCACAGATTAACCTTATTCTAACCCTATTTCACCCCTGAAAAAGAAGAAAAGAGAACAAACTTCGCCAAGTACATACAATCAAGTTGACTTAGGCCCTGTTATGGTATACAATGCAATCAGCAATTGTATGCGAGACATAGGGACTTGGAGGGTGAAGGGATGATCAAACAAAAACGGTATGAGCGCATTCTGGAGGTCGTCAACGAGCAGCATGTCGTCTCCATTGAAGAGTTCTGCAGCAAGCTGGGTGTTTCAAAGGCTACCATCCGCCGCGACCTTATCTACTTGGATGAAAACCGGCAGCTAAAGCGCACTCATGGCGGCGCGATCTCCCTGGTCAAGCCCGCAATTGAAGATGTGCCGATTCAAATGCGCCAGCGCGTGGCGAAACCCGAAAAAGAGCGCATCGCCCAGGCGGCGATCGATCTGATTCGCGATGGCAGCACCATCTACATTGGCGTGGGCACGACGATGCGGGAACTTGCCTCCAGGCTGGATGCGTTCTCAAAGCTGACGATTTTGACCAACGATATTTGCGTTGCCTATGAGATCTCGCAGCATACCAACAACGATCTGATCCTGGCGGGCGGCGTGCTGCGCAAGAGCACCGCGTCACTCGTGGGCACATTCGCCGAGGAAGCGCTTAAGGATCTGTACGTTGACATTGCCTTCATGTCCGCCGATTCCGTGCGCGCGGATAGCGGGTTCATGGATTACAGCGTGGATGAGGTGGCCGTCAAGCGCCTGGTGATGAAGAACGCACGCAAGACCATCATGCTGTGTGACCAAAGCAAGTTCTCAAACGAAGCGTTTATGACGATTTGCCCGGTGACGGCGGTGGATCTGACGATCACCGACGGCATGCTGGACCCGGAAGTGGAGCAGGCGCTGCTCAATACCGGGATGAGCCTCAGGGTTGTGTAAACTGACCTTCTATCGTATAATACATCCATCGGGCCGTTGCAGCACGTAACGGCCTTTTTTGTTGGAAAGAGAGTGCGCCAAATGCGTCTTTTCGGCTCAAAAGAGGATTCCCGGGCGATGTTCCATCTTGCATGGCCGGCCCTGATGGAGAACCTGTTGCAGACCCTGGTGACGTTTGTGGATACAGCAATGGTGGGTGCCCTTGGCGCGACTGCAACGGCGGCTGTTGCGGTGACCTCCACGCCCATGTGGCTGTGCAACGGCCTGGTGATGGCCGTCAGCGTAGGCGGTACCGCGCTGGTTGCCCGGATGACCGGCGCGGGAGACCGGGAGGGCGCGGAGGCCACATGCCGCCAGGTGTTCCTGGGCATTCTGGCACTTTCGGTGGTCATATTTACGGCGGTGTTCCTGTTGGCCCCGCTGATTCCCGGCTGGATGCGCGCAGATAGCACATTGCACAGGGATGCGGCGGCGTACATGCGCATCGTCACGCTTGGCTTTATCCCCAACTTCACCGGCGTTGCGCTGGGCGCGGTGCTGCGCGGCGCGGGCGATACAAAAACGCCGATGCGAATCTCCCTTGTGGCCAATCTGCTCAATGTGGTGGGCAACTATCTGCTGATCTTCCCTTCGCGCACCATTGCACCGCTCGGGCTGTTTAGCATGCCCATGTGGGGCGCGGGCCTTGGCGTGCGCGGCGCGGCGATATCCACGGCGGTCAGCGTGGCGCTGGGCGGCGTTTGGATGGTATACCTCATCTCAAGGCCGCGCAGCGCCGTTCGGCTTCGCCTGAAAAGGTTGCGTCCGGATTTTGCCATCTTGCGGCGTATACTGCGCGTGGGGTTCCCCACGGCGTTGGAGCGCGTGACGATCAACCTGGGGCAAATATTCTTTGTGGGGATGGTAGCGTCCCTTGGCACGGCACAGTTGGCCGCTCATCACCTCTCCATCACCGTTGAATCGCTTTCGTACATGCCTGGATACGCGTTTGCGGTGGCGGCAACTACGCTGGTAGGGCAGGCGCTGGGCGCGGGCAATGCGGAGACGGCGCGCCGCCAGGGCGGGCTTTCGATACGCACAAGCATCATGGTGATGTCCACGGTGGGTTTGGCCATGGCACTGTTTGCGCCGGCGCTGATAGGGCTTCTGACGCCGGATGAGCAGGTGCGCGAGATCGGCGCGGGACTGATCCGCATCTGCGCCCTTGAACAGCCATTCATGGCGCTGAACCAGGTATGTTCCGGCGCGCTTCGCGGCGCGGGGGATACGCGCGCGCCGTTCTTTGTGTCGCTGGTGGGCATGTGGGGCGTGCGGCTGGTGTTGGCGTATTTGTTTGTGTTTGTGCTTGGGATGGGCGTGAACGGCGCGTGGGTCGCGATGGTGCTGGATCTGGCGGTGCGCGGGTCGCTGATGGGGCTGCGGTTTCGGCGGGGCCGGTGGATCAGCGCACGGGTGTGAAAGCAAACCTTGAACGGAGGTTGTGTTCCTTGAACAAAGAAAGAAACTGGGATGTTTTGCTTGTCGGAGGGGCCTCCGGTTCAGGAAAATCCAGCATCAGCTATCCGCTTGCCCGGTTTTATGGGGTAAACCTTGTTGAAGCGGATGACTTTCAAATCCTGCTTGAAACGCTGACCACGCCGGAAAGCTTTCCGTCCATTCACTACTGGAATACACATCCTGATTGGCAGCAAGAGGGGGCTGAAACCACGGTCGGGCAGCTGATTGACGTTGGACGGGTCATGTTACCCGGTCTTGTAGCCATCATAAACGAGCATATTGCATCGAACAGACCGATGATTCTTGAGGGCGATTTTATCCTTCCTGAGATAAGTACGCATCTTCACAATCCTCGCATCAAGTCCGTATTCATATACGAACCATCAAAAGAGCAGATCTTGCAGAATTACCTTGAAAGAGAAGGAAGCATTCAGCAATACAGGGCAGAGGTCAGCCATGCCTATGGCAACTGGCTGGCGGAAAGCTGCGCCAAGCTGGGATTGCCGGCTGTAGAATCGCGCCCGTGGAGCAATTTGCTGGACAGGGTGATTGGCAGCATATAGCAACGAAAAATGCCGTCACAGGATATGCTGCGGACAGCCCTTTTGCACAGTTCATTGGCCTTATATGGCCCACCCGCGTGAGCCGCCATCCACATAGGCCACTGTAAGCCGCTTTGCTTATTCAGTCGCCATGGTACAGCCTGCTTTCTTATTTGACTTCGCCCGTTCGCGAAAAGAAATCATCCCCCGGCGCATCGGGTCCTACCGCAGTGAATGCAAGGCCAAACAGGTTGTTGGCTTTGCGCCCCTCGTCGGTGACCTCCCAGGTGCCGTCATCCTGTGATTCGTGGAAGCGGAAAGCCTCCTGCGCAATCTCCAGCGCGGTTTTGCCGCCAAATGAGGCCAGCGGTTTCCGCCAGTCCATCACAAGCACGCCTTCCGGGTACATATGCAGGTATAGCTTTTGCACCTGCCAGGGCGCCCTTGCGCTGTCTGTGGCCGCGTCCGCAGCCATCGCGATGGCTTTTTGCGCGGCATCCGCAGCCACGCGGTGCGCGCCGTGGCCATACTCGCCGTGCACGTCGTGCGTGATGACCACATCGGGCCGAAACTTTCGGAACAGATCGGTCACATACGCGTACACGGTTTTCTTGCGCCATTTTTCATACTGTTCCTTGAGGGAGTTGGTCATGTAATCCGGCAGTCCGCTGGTCATGTCGGGGTACAGGCGAACGCCTCCGTGCCACAGGCCGTCAAGCAGCTCACTGCGCCGCCTGCTGGAGGCGGTCGCCAAGTACGCGACGGCGACGCGCTTTCCCTGATCGACGGCGTAGGGAATCGCGCCGCCCATGAATATCCATTCATCATCCGGGTGCGCGGATAGAATCAGCAGATCGACCTTTCCGGAAGGTAGGGTCCAGCGCTGCACCCAGTGCGGCACATCGCCTTCGCCCAGCACATACAGCTCTTTGATGCGCAGATACTTCGTGGCAGAGGCCTCCGGCACAATGCGGACGGGCCCACTTTCGCCGTCCAGCGGCACATACGCGTGCAAAAGCGAGGTGCTGCCGTAGAAGAATGCCTGCCATTCGCCCCCGCGCAGCCGCTCCACGCGAAAGGACATCACGTCATCTTCCCAAATGATATAGAGGCCGGACGGGCGCGCGCCCTCCGGCGGTTCGATGATGAGCTGGCTTTCCAGGCGGCTTGACGCAACGGCAACCGTTTCATAGTTGCGGTCTGTCAGCCTTCGTTCATTCGTGGAGTAGTTAACCAGCTCGATCCTGCAATCTTTCGTGATGTCCGCCGCTTCCTCCGCCCTCGCCGCTGCCGGCAGCAGCAGGCACAGCGTCATCAGCAACGCTAGCGTTTTCCGCATAACGCGCCTCCTTTCCGGCGCACAGGCGCATCATCAGCAGCACCCGCCACGCCATCACGCACACCGCGCCGCCCATCAGCAGATAGCCGATCCAGTTGGGCAGATCGGACTTGTCGAATGCGAACTCCATCGCGATGCCCACGCCCGCGCAAAGCGCGGCAATCGCCCAATCGAGCAGCAGCCGCCAGAGGGGAACGCCTTGCTTTCGTGCCCGCGCCGTAAACACCGCCAGCGTGATCAGAATCAGCGCCAGCGCGACAAGCTCGCCCACCCGCACAAATCCCCAGCGCAGGAACTGATCGCGCCGTAGGCTCTCCAGCGGAATCTGAGAGGCGCCAAACAGCGTAAGGAATGTGAACGCGACATACCCCTTGGGCGGCGCCTTTTTTGCATAGCGCAGCAGCAGCGCGCAAATCAAAAGCGCCACAAGCCCTTCCGCCAGGAAGAGCGAATAAAAGTATTCATCGTACATGTTTTTGATGCCCAGGGGAAAGAATTGCAGGGCTTCATTTTCGATGTAAGCGCCATGGCCTGCGCCATCCAGCCACTCGCCAAAGCGCGATAGCGCCAGCATCAGCGCCGCGAACGGGGCCACCGCATCCATCGCGTGGGCAGACTCTATCCGGTGCCGCCGCGCCGCGATTAAGGCCGCCAGCGCGCCGCCGGCCAGCACCCCGCCCAGCCCAAACCCGCCAGCCCAAGGGGTGAGCAGCAGCCAAAGACTTTCACCGGGGAAAAGGTGCGGCGCGCGCACAAGGCAATAAAAAAGATGGCCGAGCAGCGTACAAAGCGGCACACACCATCCGTAAAAAGACCAGGCAAACCCTTTGGGCAGGCCGCGGCGCGGGGCATAGAAGGACAGAAGCAGCGCGCAAACCAGCGAAGACGCGGCAATCCACACGCCATACGCGTAGAAATCGCGGCCCAGTATGCTGAATAAAATGACAGGATCAAACATGGTTATGGCACCGGTTCGACGGCGGTGGCAAAATACAGGATATCGAAAATGTAACGCTCCTTCGGGTTAAGGGGGGAGTTGATCTTTTCATTGCGAAACGCCATCGTGTTGCTGGAACCGCCATCCAGATTATACGCGATGTCACAGCCAAGCGCCTCCATCAGCGTGGCGAACTCATCCACTGTCAGCCCCTGCGATCCTTTATCTTCCGGGCCCTCGGTGCTGACGCACATATACGAGAGCGGGCCTGTTTGCGCAATCGCCATGCGCTGCGCCTTCTTCACGGTGCCCACGTCAAAATAGTGCACCTCATCCACGCGCTTGCCATCGCGCACCAAAAGCGGACCGAACGCGAACGAGTTGACCACTTCCGCATCCATGGTTTTTAGATACGCTTCAATATCATCGCGCGTTGCGTATTCCACAACGTGAAGATCGCCGTTCGCGTCAATCAGCAGCACATCCAGCTTGTTGGGCTGGTTGCGGTACTGCTTTCCCTGGCGGATGATATACCCGCCGCTGCGGTAGCTGTAGTAATCGCCGTTAATCGCCAGCACTGCGCCTACGCGCTTGGCAATGTGCGCGCCGCGAAGCGTATCTTCCGAATTGTGCTTGCCTGCAACGGCGGTGCGCAGCTGGGTAGGGCCAGCAATCTGAACATACGCAACAAGGTAATCGGTATCAAACGCGCGGTCCTTGAGGATGCGCACGGAGATGGTTTCATCCTGATATTCCCATTCGGATAGGTAGTTGTCGGCATTTGGAGTATAAGAGGTTTTTGCATCGAGAGGCAGGTCCGCTGCCGATTCGGACAGCTGGACCGGCGGCGGCGCCGTGGGAACGATGAGCGGCGCGATGGTGGAGTTGGCTGCTTCTTCCGCGTTTGCGGAAACCAGCGACCCGGATGGGATGAGCAGCAAAAGCGCCAACAAAGATAGGACAACGGCCAGCACGCGGAGCAACGTAGCCTTCATGCGGTTCTTCCTCTCAGCCGCCCATCAAAGTGGACGATGCAAAGATTATACAAAATTCGGTAGGATTTGGCAAGGGCGGAGGCAAACCGCATCCCCCTGCGCCAATGTTTGAAAGTAAATGCCTTTGCCTGTTGCATGGCGGTATCATTTCCTGTATAATATCTTCTGATATTCGTAAGGGAGGTTCCCCCATGAAACATGTGAAGACCATCCAGAAATCTTGCCTGCGCGAAAGCCTGAACCACGGCGGCTGCGGCGAATGCCAGGCCAGCTGCCAGTCCGCGTGCAAAACCAGCTGCACCGTGGCCAACCAGGCGTGCGCCCAGAAGACGGCGGAAAGCAAATGATCCACGCGTTCACCGCACTTGGGCGGCGAATGGCGCTGGATGTCGGCAGCGGCGCGGTGCATCAGCTGGATGAGCTGGCTTATGACGCTGTTAGGCAGTGGGAAACGCTCCCGGCGGATGCGCTGGGGGCGCTTCTTTCGCAGCGCTATCCAAAGCAAGAGGTTGATGAGGTGCTGGCGGAGCTGAAAGAGCTGGCCGCCGCGGGGCAGCTTGGCGCCGACGACACGTTTGACGTAGAGCCGGGCGAGCCGGGCGTCGTCAAGGCAATGTGTCTGCACGCCGCGCATGACTGCAACTTGCGCTGCCGGTACTGCTTCGCGTCCCAGGGCGATTATCATGACAGAAACCGCAGCCTGATGTCCCCGGAGGTGGGGAAGAGGGCGCTTGAATGGCTGGCAGAGCACAGCGGCAAGCGGCGTGCGCTGGAGGTTGACTTCTTCGGCGGGGAGCCGCTGCTCAACTTTGATGCCGTGAAAGAGGTCGTGGCGCATGGCCGCGCGCTGGAAAAGGCGCACGATAAGCAGTTCAAGTTCACGCTGACCACCAACGCGCTGGGCCTGACCGATGATGTGATCGATTTCCTGAACCGGGAGATGGATAACGTTGTGCTATCCATTGACGGGCGGCCTGAGGTGCACGATAAAATGCGCCCCGCGCCGAATGGGGCAGGATCATTCCAATACGTGCTGCCCAAAGCGAAGAAGCTGGCGGATGCGCGCGGCCAGCAGCGCTATTATGTGCGCGGCACATTCACAAAACACAACCTGGATTTCGATAAAGATGTGCTGTTTCTGCGCGAAGCGGGCTTTGAGCAGATTTCGATTGAGCCGGTGGTGGCCGATGCGGGATGCGATTGGGCGCTTTCCGAAGAAGACTTGCCGGAGATACTGGCCGCATATGAGCGTCTGGCCGAGCAGTACCTGCTCTGTCGCCGCGAGGGTAAGTGGTTCAACTTCTTCCACTTCATGGTGGATTTGGCGAATGGGCCGTGCCTGCGCAAGCGGATCACCGGATGCGGGGCGGGCAACGAGTACGTTGCCGTAACGCCGCAGGGGGATCTGTACCCGTGCCACCAATTTGTTGGACGGGATGAATTCCGTATGGGCAGCGTGATGGATGACACATTCGACCGTGCGCTGCAAAAGAAGTTTGCCGCCAACCATGTGCTTTCCAAGGATGACTGCGGCAAGTGCTGGGCAAGGTTCTTCTGCAGCGGCGGATGTGCGGCCAATGCCTTTGCCAAGAATGGCGATATTGGGAAGCCCTACCAGCTGGAGTGCGAAATGGAGCGAAAGCGGCTGGAATGCGCGCTGGCGATCGTCGCGGCGGAAGGGGAATGAAGGATAGACCTGGGGCGTTGCTCCGGGTCCTTTTTGTTTGTACCTCGCCGTGTTTGCCGGACAGTTTTGTATCGCGGGGGACAGCACAAGTGGGCGTTCTTCGGGTACAATGAGGGAAAGCGCAGAGGGGGATTGAAAGGTGCCGCAACACGCCATGACGATCCACACCGTGCAGAATGTTCTCGATTACATCGAAGCCAATCTGCTGGAAGCATTGACGCCCCAAACCATTGCTGAGCAGTTTCATGTCAGCGTATCCGCGCTGAACAGCTTGTTTGCGATGGTGTGCGATGTTGCAGTGATGGAGTATGTGCGCAACCGCCGGCTTTCGCTTGCCGGGCACGAGCTGTTTTTTTTCAAGCAAACGGGTTATTGATCTTGCGCTGGAGTATGGGTACGAGACGCCGGAAGCGTTCAGCAAGGCATTTGCACGGTTCCATGGGTTCCCGCCCGGCATCGTGCGCAGAATGTACCCTCCGCTCAGGTGGTATGCCCCGCTGCAGGTTTCCGTGCAAATCAGTGGCGGTTGGAATGTTGATGAAAACAAGATTGATGGGACAAATCAATGCGCTATCCAGCCGGAAAAAGGGTCGGGTTTCCGCTATCATGAATCCATCACAAAAAAAGGAGAAATGGACATGACGAGCAAACCCGCAATCCACCACATCCGACTGCAGGACATGAAGCACCAGACTGAATGGAAGGCTCTCCTATCCCTGGCGAAGAAGATGGATGACCACGGAATCCAGTACAAGGCTGATGGCAAGACGATGATCTTCGCGCACGGGCTGGAGTTCCAACCCGATAAACTGCACTTTACTTTCAAGTGGGGTGATGAGCAGAAAATACTCGATTTTTTCGGCGAAAAGGGCCCTGCGATTCCATATGGGAATGGCTTCAAGTACTTCGATACGAAGATTCAAGGCATGAAGGTGCGCTGCATGTTTTACGCTGTTTGCCCCGGCGATGATGCGGATGCGCTGTTTTACCGCAATACGGATAGGGTAGAGATTGACGGGCAGGTCTTTCCGGCGCAGACAGTGGCGTTCTACCTGCAAAATGGGGAACCGGGCGGTGATTTCTACCGGCAGGTTGAGGAATGGCACAGCAAACGGCAATAACTGCAAATCCGCATCAAAAAAAGCGCCCCCATCAGGAGGCGCTTTCTTGTATGTCTCTTACTTGTCCGCCAGAACCTTGGTCACAACGCCCGAGCCAACCGTGCGGCCGCCTTCGCGGATAGCGAAGCGGAGGCCTTCTTCGATGGCGATGGGGGTGATCAGGGTGCAATCCATGACGATGTTGTCGCCAGGCATAACCATCTCAACGCCCGTGGGCAGCTTGA
Organism: Eubacteriales bacterium; assembly: GCA_031549905.1. Lineage (GTDB taxonomy): Bacteria > Bacillota > Clostridia > Christensenellales > Aristaeellaceae > Avichristensenella. The sequence continues at coordinate 7,322 of JAVBPC010000086.1, read as the reverse complement.
TGTTGCCGGTAACGTCGGTGGTGCGGAAGTAGAACTGCGGACGATAGCCGTCAAAGAACGGGGTGTGGCGGCCGCCTTCTTCCTTGGTCAGGACGTAAACCTGGCCCTCATAGTGGGTGTGGGGCAGGATGGAGCCGGGCTTGGCCAGAACCTGGCCGCGCTCGATATCCGTGCGCTGCACGCCGCGCAGCAGAACGCCGATGTTGTCGCCAGCTTCGGCCTGATCCAGCAGCTTGCGGAACATTTCAACGCCGGTGACAACGACCTTGCGGGTGTCGGTCAGGCCAACGATTTCGACGGTGTCGGAAACCTTGACGATACCGCGCTCAACACGGCCGGTGGCGACGGTGCCGCGGCCGGTGATGGAGAACACGTCTTCAACCGGCATCAGGAACGGCTTGTCGGTGGCGCGCTCGGGCGAGGGGATGTAGGAGTCAACGGCATCCATCAGCTGATAGATGGGCTGGCACGCGGGGGTGTTCTTGGGGTCGCTGCCATCTTTGACCATGTAGTCCATCGCCTTGAACGCGGAACCACGGATGATCGGAATGTCATCGCCCGGGAACTCGTAGGCGCTCAGCAGGTCGCGGATTTCCATCTCGACCAGCTCCAGCAGCTCGGGGTCGTCCATCAGGTCGGTCTTGTTGAGGAACACGACGATGTACGGCACGCCAACCTGACGGGCAAGCAGGATGTGCTCACGGGTCTGGGGCATCGGGCCGTCGGGCGCGGACACAACCAGGATGGCGCCGTCCATCTGCGCGGCGCCGGTGATCATGTTCTTAACATAGTCAGCGTGGCCGGGGCAGTCAACGTGCGCGTAGTGGCGCGCTTCGGTCTGGTACTCGACGTGGGAGGTGTTGATTGTGATTCCGCGGGCTTTCTCTTCAGGGGCCTTGTCGATTTCGTCGTAGCGCATAACCTGCGCGCCGCCGGACTTCGCCAGCACCATCGTGATTGCAGCCGTCAGCGTCGTCTTGCCATGGTCAACGTGGCCGATCGTGCCGATGTTTACGTGCGGCTTATTCCGCTCAAACTTTTGCTTCGCCAATTTGGGTACCCTCCTTAAATGTTTACGGCGTATGACTTTGCGGTGTACTTTCGCATGTACGGGGTTTTGGAGCGGGTGATGGGAATCGAACCCACGTAACCAGCTTGGGAAGCTGGCACTCTACCATTGAGTTACACCCGCACGCCCGCAAAGCGGTTATCGTATGCCGCGCGTCATACGCAGCATATTGTAGCGAACGAGTCTTTTTTTGTCAAGCGGTATTTGCGTTTTTCCCTTGTTACTTTTGCCTTTCCAGGCATATTTTTGCCAGTTTCCCTGCAAATACCCAAAACAGCCGCTCAATTTTTCGCCGCCAGCAGCTTTTCCATCTTGCGCTTGACCCGCTGCAACGCGTTGTCGATGGATTTCACATGACGTCCCAGATCCTGCGCAATCTCCTGATATGACCGCCCGTCCAGATACGCGGTCAGCACTTCCCATTCCAGATCGGAAAGCATTTCGCCGATCCGGCTTTCGATGCTGGATAGCTCCTCCTGGCCGATCAGCAGCTCTTCCGGGTTGGTCACGCGGCCCTCGCTGATCACATCCAGCAGCGTACGGTCGGATTCCTCGTCGAAAATCGGCTTGTTCAGCGATACATACGAGTTCAGCGGGATGTGCTTCTGCCGGGTCGCAGTCTTGATCGCCGTGATGATCTGCCTGGTGATGCACAGTTCCGCAAATGCGCGGAAGGAGGCCAGCTTATCCGGGCGGAAATCGCGGATCGCCTTGTAAAGGCCGATCATGCCTTCCTGCACAATGTCCTCGTGATCCGCGCCGATCAGGAAATATGAGCGCGCGCGCGAGCGAACCAGGTTTTTATACCGGTTCAGCAGGAATTCCAGCGCGTACCCATCCGCCTGCTGCGCCAGCACACAGGCTTCCTCATCGGTCATTTCATCAAAGCGAGCATAGTCTGTCGTCAAAAAGGTTGCCTCCATATGCAATGGATTATTCCTGGCGGGGAATCGCGCGGTTAAATGGGTGATTCCCTAAATCTCTTTCCCGCGCCGCATTCTCTCCAGCGCTTCCGCCTGTTCCTTTGGCAGCCGGGCGATCAGCGGGTTGCGCTTGATCGGCGCCTGCCCGATCTGCGCGCGCTGCGCCTGATGCGCCTGCGCCATCTCGCGCAATAGCTCTCTGGCGGGCACGCGCGCCGCGCCCCGGCCCAGTATCACCAGTTGTTCCACGGAATCGCTCGTCGCAACGCGCACGTCGCGGTGCCTGGGCTGCTCATCGCACAGCCGCTCAATGAACTGATCCGCCGTTTCGCCGTGCCTGGTGTACACAACCTGCACCTGTCCGCGCTTTTCCTTGGAACGGATGAGCCGCTCACTGTTGGTGCCGTCAAACACCAGCACCGTTTCGCACCCGTGAAATGCGGAGTATTCCTCCAGCCGCACGGTCAGCTGCTCGCGGCATTCTTCAAAACTCCAGCCCTTTTGCGCGGCCAGCTCCCACGCGCCGATCACGTTGTAGCCGTCCACGACGAGCAGCGGGGTCATCCACGCTGCCGCCTGATTTCGTACAGCAGCACGCCCGCCGCCACCGATGCGTTCAGCGAATCAATCTTGCCCCTGATAGGCATCGCAACCTTGCGGTCGCTGTTTTCCAGCACCAGACGCGATACACCTTCGCCTTCCGCGCCGATAACGATTGCCATCGGGCCGGTCAGATTCGCGCCGGTGTAGGTTTCGCCGCTCATATCCGCGGCGGTGATCCAAATGCCCTGCGCCTTCAGCGATTCCAGGCAGCGCGTCAGGTTGCCCACGCGCGCCACGGGCAGGTATTCCACCGCGCCGGCGGACGCCTTCACGGCGGCGGGGGTCAGCCCCACGGCGCGCCGCTCGGGGATGATCACGCCGTGCGCGCCCGCGCATTCGGCGCTGCGGATGATCGCGCCCAGGTTGTGCGGGTCGGTCACGCCGTCAAGGATCACCAGCAGCGGGTCTTCTCCCTTTTCTTTTGCAAGGGCCAGCATATCCTCCACTTCGCTGTAGCGGAAAGCGGACGCAAATGCGACCATGCCCTGGTGGTGCTCTGTCAGTTCATCCAGGCGCACCCGGTCAACCACCTGCACCACAATGTGCCTTTCGCGCGCCATTGCGACGATTTCGCGGGCGGAGCCGGACAGCTCGCCCTTTGCAACCAGCAGGCGCTCCATGTCGCGGCCGGACTTGATCGCCTCGCGGATGGGATTGCGGCCCGCAAGCAGGTTTTCGCGCGGAAGAGCGGCTTCTTCAACAAAGGGGAGCGCTTCCTGCGGCATAGGCGGCGGCGCGGCGGGACGGCGCGGGGGCCTGCTGTCGGCGGGGATTCCGGTAGGGCGGGGGCCTGCGGGCCGGGCAGGTCTGCCGCTGCTTGGCCTGTCGCCGTACGGCGGTTTGTTCCCGTAGGGCTTTTTGTCGTACGGTTTCTTATCGTACGGTTTATCACCATATGGCCTCTTGTCATATGGCTTGTCGCCGTAAGACCGCTCACTGTGGGGCTTTTCGCCATACGAACGTTCACTATATGCCTTGTCCCCATACGAACGCCCCTCCTGAGGTCTGCCGCCCTGTGCGGGCCTGGCAGGCCCTTTGCGCTGGCCGCGCCCCCACTCAGTGCTGTCATCCCAGGCATGCGCTTTCTTCTGCGGTTCTTTAAACTTTGCGAACGCGTCCTGCGTGCGCGGCTTCCCCTGATATTTTCCCGGCGCGGGACGGCGTGGTCCGTTGTTGTTCGATGGCATGCAGTATTCTCCTATTTCAATTCGATATGGGTGGGTTGTTTTCTTTTAGCGCCTGTATTTCCCGGCGCACATCGTAGGCCTTGCCACAGCTGCGCTTCCCTTCAGGACACGCGGCACTGGCGCACGGCGGTCCGGCGGTGTCAAACAGCGCGGGCGCGGCGGCAAGGCACAGGCGCAGCATCTCACGGGCCAGCGCGCGGATCTCCCACTGCGCGCGGTTGCAGCAGCGCAGCGCGAAGAAGTGGCGCAGCTCCCGCACATTCATTGTTACCAGCAGCCGGGTTTCCGACGCCATGGGCAGCACAAACCGTGCGTCCTCGTTGGCGCGCTCGCCCTTGCCTCCAAGCAGCGCCTGCCACTTGCCGTACCAGTCCTGGATGGTTTCCATTTGCCGCGCGTATTCGGCTTCAGCTTCCTGCCCAAGCGCAGCGATGGCGGGAGGACACACATAACCAAACCCCTTATCCATCGATACATAGCGCTGCGACTGCACGGAAAAGCTGGCGATGCGGTGCCGTGTCAGTTGCCCCAGCAGCGCGCGGGACACGCCTTCCACCGCGAAGGTGAAGGACGCGTGCTCCAGCACGGAATGGTGGCCGGATTCGATTACGCCGCCAATAAAATCCTCCTGGTCGCGCCGCTCAATGCGCTCAGTCAGATCGGAAAGCGTGGCGGGGGAGTAGCACAGCCGCGCGGCCAGCGCGATCAGCGTCTGGGGGTCCGGCGTCTGGCGGATCAGTTCAACCTTCAATGTGGCCTGCGGCATCGTGCACCTCGCTTGCTTCGGCGGTTTTGAGGATCAGGTTCAGGCGTTCAGCCTGTCCGGTTAGGTAGAGAAACCCCAGCAGCGCTTCCAGCGCAGTGGCCTGCGCATAATCGGCGGGGTCTGCCCTGCGCGGCACGCCGTGGTGCGCGTGCGCGTTGCGGCCCCGGCGGACGATATCCTGCTCGGTTTCCGTCAGCATCGGTAGCACACGGGCAAGCGCCTTTGCCTGCGCGGCGGCGTTCACGCGGTCCGTGGCATCCCTGTGCAGGCGCTGCACCTTGCCGCCCGCAAGCATCAGAGCGGTGCGCATGTACAGATGATGCACCGCATCGCCCACAAACGCCAGCGCAAGTGGGTTCTGCATGCGCGCGGCCTGTTCCGTGAGCGGCGCGTCCCCAGTGATCAGCGCGGGGATCAATCGGCAAGCCCCGTAATGGCGAGGAAGCGGGCATACGCGTCATCCCAAGGAGCGACCGGGCCAGGCAGGAACGGTGTCGGCTCAAAGGATGCGCGCACCACCTGGCGCAGCGCGTCCAGCGAATCGATTGCGCCCAGCGCCAGCGCCTGCATCAGCAGGTTGCCGATCGCGGTGGCCTCGCCCGGGCCTGCCAGCACCGGCTTTTGCACGGCATCCGCCGTCATGCGGTTGAGCAGCGCGTTGTTGCTGCCGCCGCCGACGATGTGCAGGCATTCCACCGAATACCCGAGGATATCCCTCTCCAGGCGGCGAAGCGCCCAGCGGTATTTCAGCGCAAGGCTTTCGTAGATGCAGCGCACCATCGCCCCGCGCGACTTAGGCGCGGGCTGGTTTGTTTCATTGCAGTAGGCAACAATGCGGCCGGGCATGTCCCCCGGCGGCAGGAAGCGCTCGTCATCCGGATCAAACAGCGCGCCGAACTGGGGCGCCTGCTCGGCCAGCGAAGCCAGGCCCGCATAATCCTCGCACGCGCCTTCTTTCAGCCAGTTGCGGCGGCATTCCTGCAAGATCCACATGCCCATGATGTTCTTGAGCACGCGGGTGGTGCCCAGCACGCCGCCTTCGTTGGTGTATCCGGCATCCAGCACGCCCTTTGAGATCACGGGTTTGTCCGTCTCCGCGCCAAACAGCGACCATGTGCCGGAGCTGATGTACGCAAAGCGCTTTCCGGTAGCGGGCACCGCGGCCACGGCGGCTGCGGTATCGTGCTGCGGCCCCGCGACGACAAGCGTTTCGCCCGCCATGTCAAATTCCTTTTTAATGGATGTGCGAAGCGATCCGCGCACCGTGCCCGGTTCCGCCATGGGGGCAAACAGCCCGCGCGGCAAGCCAAACGCGTCAAAGATGGGGGAGGACCATTGCCGCGTGCGGGGGTCAGTCAGCTGCCCGGTGGAGGCAATGGTATACTCTGTACCCTTTTCGCCGCTGAAAAAGAGAGACAGCAGGTCGGGCGTGAACAGCAGCGTCCGCGCGGTTTGCAGCGCCGCGCCGTCCTTTTCTTTCAGCGCAAGCAGCTGATACAGCGTATTGAACGGCATGAACGCAAGGCCGGTATGTTCAAAAATGGTTTCTTTCGGCAGGATGCCGCACGCGTGCTCGATCATGCCGTCCGTGCGGCTGTCGCGGTAGTGCACAGGGTTTGACAGCAGCTGATCTTTTGCATCCAGCAACCCAAAGTCAACGCCCCAGGTGTCAATGCCGATGGCTGCGGGCGCGATGCCGCCGCGCACGGCCTTGAAAAGCCCCTGGCTCATCTCATGGAACAGGCGCAGGATATCCCAGTGCAGCGTGCCGCCGATCTGAACCGGATCGTTCGGGAAGCGGTGCAGCTCCGTCAGGTGCAATTTTTCGCCGTCAAACGCGCCGTGGATTGCGCGGCCGCCCGAGGCGCCCAAATCAAACCCCAACAGATGGAGCGCTTGTTGCATATCGGTAACCCCTTTCAGGTGCTCATTTCTATCAGGAGTATTGTAACAAAAAGGGAGGGACAATACAACTACCTGTGCGCTGCAAGGCGTGCTTTTTGCGGGAATCGCCCGCTTGCGCCGCGCTTCAACATGCGCTATACTGTTAATTTGGGAGGCGAGGGCATGGCGGAGATTTTAAGGGCGCTGTCGGAAGCGCCGCTGATCGCGGCGGTACGCGGCAGGGAGCAACTGCTGCGCGCGACGGAGACTGCCGTAAAGGTTGTGTTCCTGCTGGATGGGGACCCTTTTACGCTTCCTGAAATGGTGGAAATTGCTCATCGGCGGGATAAGCTGGTGTTCATTCATCTGGATTTGGTGGCCGGCATCAGCAAAGACGCTGCGGGCGTGCACTGGATCGCCAAGAGCATCGGGCCTACGGGCGTGCTGTCCACGCGCGGGCCGTTGCTTCGCGCCGCTGCCGATGAAGGGCTTTCAACCATCCTGCGCATTTTCCTGGTGGATTCATCATCGCTGCACACGGGCGTGAAGATGGCAAAATCCGCCGCGCCCACGCTGGTGGAGGTCATGCCGGGGTTGGTGACGCGGGCAATCGGGCAGCTTGGCGCGCGCATTGCGCAGCCGATCATCGCGGGCGGCATGCTGGAACGTGAAGAGGATGTGCAGCAGGCGCTTAAGGCCGGTGCACTGGCGGCGTCGACTTCCAGCGAGGCTTTGTGGTCGAAACCGTTTCGGTAGGGATACTGTGGGAGCTCGAGGGGCCGTCGCCCCTCGACTTCAATCGTATCGCCCCGCTTTGCCGGGCGGGCGGGGAGTTTTGAGAAAACGTGCGGTCTGTAAAAAATACGGGGGCCGGGGGGTAGTTAAAAGGG
>JAVBPC010000064.1:0-33372 GCA_031549905.1 Eubacteriales bacterium | reverse complement strand
GGACGGTCGCCGCGCAAGCCGACCGTCCGGCGGCATTCGTACTGGCTCTTGAAAATCGCGCCGCGAAAGAAGGGGAACGTCATCGAGCTATCCACATCGACCAACATTTGCGCCTTTCGGGGCGAAAAGGGCCGCAATTCCCTGGAATTTTGCATACGCGCGTGCGCCGAAGCGGGCTATAAGGTTCTGGATATCAATTTTTGCGAAATGATGAACCCTACGTCACAATTCCGCGGCGACGACTGGGAGGCCCAGGTGCACGGGATCGCGGCGTTTGGCGAAGCATGCGGCGTCCGCTTTACGCAGTCGCACTTGCCGTATTATGATGTGTTCGCTAACAATCCCCCGGAAAAGGTTGCTTTGATGGAAGAGCTGATCCGGCGGGCGATCATCGCTTCCGGCATGCTGGGCGTCAAATGGACGGTCACGCACCCGTGCACGTTTTACGCGGCGGGATATGACATGAGGGTATCGCTGGAAAAGAACCTGGACTATTACGCGGCGCATGTGGAAACGGCCCGGGCGGCCGGGATCGGCATCGCGCTGGAAAATGATTTTGAATACAAGGCGCGCCCGTACCAGCGGATTTTCTGCGCGGCTATTGATGAGCTGATTCAGCTGGCGGACGCGTTCCATGATACGAAGCATGTTGGCATCTGTTACGATTTCGGCCATGCGAACCTGACGGGCGGCTTCCACCGGCAGAACCTGAACCGCATTGGAAACCGGCTTCGCGCGGTGCATGTGCAGGACAATCACGGCACGGCGGATGAGCACCTGATGCCGTTTTTCGGCAACACCGACTGGAAAGAGGCAATGGCGGGCCTTGCCGATATTAGTTTTGAAGGCGAGCTGACGTACGAAATCCAGAACTTTGGGCAATACCTGCCAAACGAGCTGAAACCGCTGGTGCTGGCGCAGTCCATCGAAATCGGCAGGGCTTTGATCGGCTATTATGAGGACGCGAAAGCGTCTGCTCGATAGATAGAAACGACGGGAGGAAGAAAACCGATGAAGAGAAGAATGCACAATATTTTGCGGAAGGATGGGCGGGCGTTCGTGCTGGCGATGGATCATGCCGCCATGATGCCTTCGCCGGACCTGAAAGACCCGGGCCATCTGATCCGCGAATCCGTGGCCGGCGGCGCGGATGCGTTTCTGACCACTTACGGCGTGCTGAAGAACTTCCAGAAGGATTTCGGAAACGCGGGCATCATCATGCGCGCGGATGGCGGCATTTCGGCGCTGCGCAAGCCCATGGCGCCGATGGCGTGCATTTACACCGCGGAAGACGCGGTGCGCGCGGGCGCGGATGCGATGCTGTGCATGGGCTATCCCGGCTCACAGGCGAATGAGCACTCGCTGCAATACCTGGCAAAGCTGGCCACGGACTGCGAGAAATTCAATCTGCCGCTGGGCGCGGAAATGCTGCCCTACGGTTTTGAGAAGCCCGAGGGGATCGATACCCGGTCGGTCGAGGCGATGTCCTTTGCGTGCCGCCAGGGCGCGGAGCTGGGCGCGGATTTCATCAAGGGCGAATACGTCGGCGGCGAGCGCTTTCGCGAGGTCGTCGATAACTGCTATGTGCCGATCCTGGTGCTTGGCGGCGCGAAGGCCAAGAGCGAAGAAGAGATGTTCCAGGGTATCCGCGAGGCGCTGGATAACGGCGCAAAGGGGATCATCATGGGCCGGAACATTTACCGGCATGAGAAAATCGCGGCGATCTGCGCCGCCATTGCCGCCATCATTCACGATGACGCTTCCGTTGAGGATGCGCTGCGGATGATGAAGTAAGGAAGGGGTTTCTGGTGAAGCCCCTTCATAAGCGCGGTAGCGCTTCTATCACAAACATCCACGAATCCACGCCTGAAAAGGAGAGAATACATTATGTCCATCACCATCCGTACCGCCGCCGTCGTGGCGCCGGGCCAGGCTGAAATCAAAACATTCGAAACCCCGGACCTGCGGCGGGGTGAAGCACTAATTAAAGTACACGCCGTGGCGCTGTGCACGCTGGAACAGCGCGTGTTTAAGGGCGGCATGAAGCTGCCGCTGCCCTTCATCGGGGGGCATGAGGTATCCGGCGAGATCGCGGCGCTGGGCGAGGGCGTCAACCAGAAGATGTGGGCCATCGGCGACCGCGCTGCAATTCGCCTGCTGTACAACTGCGGCGAGTGCCACAACTGCCGCACCGGCCGCACCAACATGTGCGTTCACGCGCAGAAGAAGCCCACGCGCGAAGGTTTTCTCCCCGGGCCGGGCGGACTGTGCGACTACATCATCGTAAACACCGACGCTATTTTCAAAATTCCGGATACCTTAAGCTACGCGGAAGCGAGCCTAACCGAGCCGCTTGCCTGCTGCGTGCACAGCGTGGAGCGCGCGGACATCCAGCTTGCCGAGGATGTTGTCGTTATCGGCGGCGGCATCATGGGCCAGTTCCACGTGATGCTGGCAAAGCGCAAGGGCGCGCGCGTGATCCTCAGCGAGATGGATGAAAGCCGCCGCGCACTGGCAAAGGCGCACGGCGCGGATATCGTGTTCAGCCCCGCAGAAGTTGACCCCATTGAGTTTATCAAGGGCCTGACCGACGGGCGCGGCGCGGATGTGGTATTCAACACCACCGCCATCCCTTCCGTCGTGACCCAGGCCGTTGCCATGGTCGGCCCGGGCGGCCGTATGGTGCAGTACAGCTCCATGCATCCAGACGCCCCCGTCGAGGTCTCCCCGCAGCTGCTGCACCGCTCCGAAATGCTGCTTACCGGCTCCATCAGCCCCGATGCGCAGGATTTCTTCAAGGCCAACCGGCTGCTGTCCGCTGGCATCATCGATGCCAAGGCGCTGATCGCTGCGGAGGTTCCCTTTGAAAAGGCGCAGGAAGCGTTTGAGAAGGCCGTTATGCCGGGGATGTTCCGGGTTATTGTGACGGACTGAGAGAGGGTACGCTAAAGGTTTTACATGAAAATGCCCCTTCACTGCCTGAAAGGGGCATTTTTCAATCTTCATTTTGCTATTTCGTCAGGAATTTCCCTTTAGGCACCACCTGCGCTATCACATCGCCTACGCCGTAGCCCGGCTCATCCTTGCGCTCCGGCTCAATGCCCTTTATTGCCGCCAGCATGGTATCGACGTACTGATCCTCCAGCGGGCGCCAATTGGTGCACAGCAGCCCGCCGACCTTGCCCGGCCAGCCGTACCGCTTGCCCAAATAGATCGCCTCCAGCGCATGCAGCCAGAAATGCTTGGCGTTGGCCGCATTGTTCCAGAACGACGGCACCGTGAAGAAGCCTTCCTTCACGAACGTTTCCACGGAAGGGTACCCTGCGCTATGCCATTCATAATGCCAGTCGCATTGGATGATATCGCGCGTCACTTCATCCTTGCGGTGCAGCGCGGGGTGCATGCCGAAGCGGTCGCCCTCCCACAGGGAATAGCCCATCTTCAGGCTGTCCAGCAGGCGGTCACCCCACATCATCATGTCCAGACCCTTTCCGGTCAGGTGATCATGCAGGATCTTGACCGTGCGGGCAAACAACTGATCCACCGGCACATCCTTGCACTTGCCGCACATGCCGATGTCAAACACCTCATCCAGCCCCACATGGAACGCCTGCGCACGGCAGGCTTCGGCCAGCTCATCCATCATGGGAAAGATATAATCGTATATCTTGTCATTGGATGCGCACCACGCGTGCATCGCAAACTCCGGCCAGCCGGTATCCATCGGAATGTTTTGCTGCTCCAGGAACTCCGGGTGGTCGTGGAACAGCGGATATGGGTTGGCGCGCGGGATGTTGGATTGATGCCCCAGGCACGGCAGCAGCGGCACCAGGCGGATGCCCTTGCTTTCGCACAGGTCCGCCAGCGCCGACAGATCTTCATACGTCACCGTGCCGGTGGAATATGCCGGAAAGCAGCGGAACTGGTAGCGAACCTCCAGGATCAGCGTGTTGAAGCCCATCGGGGCAAGTCCTTCTTCGATCAGGCGGTGCAAAGAGCCCATCGCTTCGTGCTTTGCAATGAGGGTGTGAAACCCAACCATGACGATGCTTCGATCAAACATGCCGTCCTCCTGCGTTGTGATATTTTCAAATTCATGCTGCTTGCGGAAGCTCCGCATTCGTACAATCATTTTAGCATATCTGATTAGAAGTGGCAATACATGATTGTCTATATTGACAAGGAGTGGCGCGATGTGATAATTTATATGCAGATACCCTCCAATATTTCATAAGTCAGGAGGAACCCACATGCAAGCAGCGCTTTCGCAGGACAGGGGTGAAGTGCTTGTCAACATGCGCGGCATACAGAAGGTATTCCCCGGTGTGCATGCGCTGAACGGGGCGCGGTTTGAGCTGCTTTCCGGGGAGGTACACGCGCTGGTCGGCGAAAACGGCGCCGGTAAATCCACGCTGATGAAGGTGCTGACCGGCATATACCAGCGGGATGGCGGGGAGATTGAGATACAGGGCCAACCTGTGGAAATTCCAAACGCGCGGGCCGCGCAGGCGCTGGGTATCAGCATCATCCACCAGGAACTGAACCTGATGCGCGATCTGACGGTGGCCGAAAACCTTTTCATCGGCCGGGAGGCCATGCGCGGCATCCTCCTCAACCGGAAACAGCAAAACAAAGATGCGCAGGCGCTGCTAAGCTCCTTAAAAATCGCCATCTCCCCCACCGAAAAGGTTGGGCGTTTAACTGTAGCAAAGCAGCAGATGGTCGAAATCGCGAAAGCGCTTTCCTATCCGAATACGCGCATCCTCATCATGGATGAGCCTTCCGCCGCGCTGTCCGACAATGAGATCGCCGACCTTTTCGGCTTCATCCGCGATCTGAAGCAACGGGGCGTGGGCATCGTATACATCTCCCACCGAATGGGCGAGCTGAAGCAGATCTCCGACCGGATCACCGTGATGCGGGACGGGCAGACGATCACCACGCTGATCACCGCGGACACCGCGCTGGATGAAATCATCAGTGCGATGGTGGGCCGCGTCATTTTTGAACCGCCAAAGGAACACAGCGCCGTGCCGGAAGATGCGCCTGTGGTGCTGGAAGCGAAGAATCTGACCTCGCGGGAGGTCAAAGGATTGTCGTTCACGCTGCGCAAGGGCGAAATTCTGGGCTTTGCCGGGCTGATGGGCGCGGGCCGCACAGAAGCCGCGCGCCTGCTTTGCGGCGCGGACAGGCGCACATCCGGTGAGATATGGGTGGATGGAAAGCCCATCCCCGTGAAAACGCCGAGCGACGCCGTGCGTGCAGGCATCGGCTACCTGTCGGAGGATCGCAAGCAGTTCGGGCTGTGCCTGCACCTTTCCGTGGCGGATAATGTGGCGCTGGCAAGCCTTAAAAGCCTATCCGGCCCGGTGCGCGTGCATGGGAAAAAAATCCGCCAAACGGCGCACGCCTACCGCGAAAGGATCAACATCAAAACCCCCACCGTGGATACGCTGGTGCGCTCGCTGTCCGGCGGCAACCAGCAAAAGGTGGTGCTGGCCCGCTGGCTGGTGCGCAACTGCGACATCCTCATCTTTGATGAACCCACGCGCGGCATCGATGTGGGCGCGAAAAGCGAGATATACAAGCTGATGCAGCAGCTGACCGAAGAAGGTAAGTCCATCATCATGATCAGTTCCGAAATGCCGGAGCTGCTGCGCATGAGCGACCGCATCCTGGTGATGTGCGAAGGGGAAAAAACGGGCGAGCTGGCCATAGAGGAAGCCACACAGGAAAAAATCATGGCGCTGGCAGCGCCGCGAAAATAGGAGGGTCAACCGATGCAAACCACTGTCAGCCGCAAGCGTTTCGACATGCAAAAGCTACTGGCCCCGGCGGCGCTGATTATCCTGTATGCCTTCTTTGCCCTGTTTGGCAAAAACTTTTTCACTACCGATACACTGAAAATCATTCTGGAATCATCGTACTATATCGGTTTCATGGCGTTTGGCGTAACGTTTGTGATCATCACCGGCGGCATTGACCTGTCCATCGGCACGGTGATGATGTGCTCTGCCATCGTCGGCGGCGTGGCGTTCAGCAGCTGGGGCTGGCCGCTCTACTGGGCGCTGTGCCTGATCCCGCTGACAGGGCTGATGTTCGGCCTGCTGAACGGGTTCATGGTGGCAAAGCTGAAGCTGCCGCCGTTCATTGCCACGCTGGGCACGATGCTGGTTTCCCAGGGGTTCAGCTCCATCATATCCAGGGTGCAAACGCAGCGCTTTCCCACCATCGGCTCCGCAAATGCATGGTTCAAAACCGTGTTTTTCCGCACGGGGCAATTCCCAATCGGCGCGGTATACCTTATCGCCGCGTTTCTGATTGCCGTGTTCTTGCTAAACCAAACGCGCTTTGGGCGGTATGTATTCGCCATCGGTTCCAATGAAGAGGCGGCACGGCTTTCCGGCGTGAAGGTGGATACATGGAAACTGTCGGCGTACGCGGCATGCGGGCTGTTTGCGGGCTTTGCGGCGATCTTCTATGCCGCAACATACACCACGGCAATCCCCGGCACCGGCAACGGGCAGGAGCTGAACGCGATCGCGGGCGTCGTTATCGGCGGCACATCCATGGCTGGCGGGGCGGGCACGATGGTAGGCACTTTGATCGGCGTGTTCATCATGTCCACGCTGAAAACCGGCCTGTCGTCCATGGGTCTGCAGGCGCACTGGCAAACCTTCATCACCGGGTTTGTCGTCATCGGCGCGGTGCTGCTGGACAACGCGCGCACGAGGGCAGCTTCCCGCGTGAAGCTTGACCGCGGCGAGAAACTATCCAAAGCTTGACATTTAGCCTCAAATATTTCGCTAAAGCGGAAGGGGCTAAAAATAAATCGGGAGGTAACAACGTATGAAGAAACTGGTTTCCATCACCTTGGCGCTCCTGCTCGTGCTTGGCTGCGCATCTCTGGTGAATGCCGAGGGGATGTATATCTCCGTCATCTCCAAGGGCGAACAGCACATGTTCTGGCAAGCCGTCCGCAAGGGCTGCGACGACGCCGCGAAAGAGTACGGCGTGGAAATGTACTACTATGGCCCGCCGAGCGAGTCCGACATCGTGCCGCAGGTTGACGCGCTGAAGGCCGAAATGGCGAAGGGCCCCGCCGCGTTGGCGCTGGCCGCGCTGGATACGGACTCCGTCATGGAACAGCTGCAGGAATGCATCGCCAAGGGCATCCCGGTCATCGGCTTTGACAGCGGCGTGCCCGGCGCCCCCGAAGGCGCGATCTACGCCACCGCCTCCACCAACAACCAAAACGCCGCCGCGCTGGCCGCCGAAGAATTCTTCAAGCTGGAAGGCTTTAAGGATGCGCTGGCTGCCGGTACCGCTGAGAAGCCCGTCGTCATCGGCGTGCTGTCCCAGGATGCGACGAGCGAATCCATCACCGGCCGCACCACCGGCTTCGTCAACAAGATGAAGGAACTGGCGGGCGAAGTGGGCGTTGTTGCCGTGCAGGGGCACGACCTGTGGGCCGCCCCGGCGGACAAGGCCACGATCATCATCAAGGTTGAAGTATCCGCGACCACCGGCACAGGCGATGTGGCCAACTCTGCCACCGCGCTGCTGAACACCGACAACCTGTACGCGCTGTTCTGCTCAAATGAAGGCGCCGTCAACGGCCTGCTGGCCGCCACGGCGGATGGCTCCGACTTCGCGGAAGGCGCGCGCTATGGCAACATCCTGGTTGCGGGCTTTGACGCGGGCGCGCCGCAGAAGAACGCAATCCGGCAGGGCTGGTTTGTCGGTTCCGTCACGCAGGATCCGTACAGGATCGGCTACCTGGCGATTGAGCTGGCCGTCAAGGCCGCAAACGGCGAAGAAGTGGGCGATGTCGATACCGGCGCGCAGTGGTATACCGCGGCGAATATCGAAGATGAGAACATTGCCATCCTGGTGTACGACTGATTTATAGGCATGGGAAAGGGGCTGCTTCGGCAGCCCTTTGACCTGACGGCAAAGTGCCTGGCGCTGTTCTGCGCCAGGCACTTTGCCGTCAAATTGAGCTTTCTGTTATTTCTTCTACATATGCGGGTGGTGCGGCAAAATACCCGCAAAGGCATGTCTTATGTTTTCGCAAAATGCTATCGGCGCGGTATTGCCCTAGGCAGCCTTTCCCTTACGCCGCCTGCTTCAGCCGCGCAAAGATCATCCGCCCGGCGCTGGTCTGCAGCACCGTCGTCACAACGACCTCCACGGTGTTGCCAATGCACCGCTTGCCGTTATCCACCACGATCATCGTGCCGTCATCCAGATATCCAACGCCCTGCCCGTGCTCTTTGCCCTCGCGCAACACCTGCACCACCATCTCTTCCCCGGGCAGCAGCACCGGGCGCAGCGCGCCGGCCAGGTCGTTCAGGTTCAGCACTTTCACCCCGGTCACACCGGCCACCTTGTTCAGGTTGAAATCGTTGGTGACGACCGCACCGCCCGTCGCCCTGGCGAGCTTGAGCAGCTTCACATCCACTTCATCCGTATCTTCGAAATCCTGATCGGTCAGGATCACATCGATCTCCAGCTCTTTCTGTATGCGCTGGATCACATCCAGCCCGCGGCGGCCGCGGTTGCGGCGCAACGCGTCCCCGGAATCGGCGATATGACGCAGCTCTGCCAGCACAAACTGCGGGATGACCAGCGGCCCCTCAACGAAGCCGGTCTTGCATACGTCAAAAATGCGCCCGTCGATGATCACGCTGGTATCCAGAATCTTGCTTTCGGGGGATTTGTCCTCCCGACGTATGATGGATTCACCCTGGCGGAAAAAGAACCGCGTGGGCATGTCACGCCCCCACTTCGCGCCGATATGCGCGCACAAATACCCCAGCAGCAACGCCAAACACGCGCCGATTCCGGTGACCATCAGGCCCGGCAGCCCCGGCGTCAGCAACACCGCGACCCTTGCCGCAATCACCACGCCCAGCACAAGCCCCGACGCGCCGCCGCCTATTTGCATGGCCGTGTACCCCGAAAGGCGTTCCTCCACCGCCCAGGCAATCCGGCGGGTCAACCGCATAAACGGCCCGGCCAGCACCCTGAAAAGCAGCGCAAACAGCAGCGCAAGGCCCGCGCAAACGGCAATTGAAAGCGTAGGTTCCAAAGAAAAGTCCGGAAAAAATACCGGGACCGCGCGCAGCACCAGCGCCGCCAGCCCGCCGCCCAGCGCGGCGCCGCACAGCGCAAATATAAACCTGAATAAACCGGAAATTTTTTTCTCTTTCATGCTCCATCCTCTACTATGCCAGCAGCAATTTGATCGCCTGCAAAACCGTATCCACCGGCAACAACGTAATCCCTTCCGGCGCGCGCAGGCCCCTTGTGTTCTCCCGGGGCAGCACGCAGGTGGAGAACCCAAGCCGCACGCATTCGTTCAGGCGGCGCTCCACATGCGATACGCCGCGCACCTCCCCCGCCAGCCCAACCTCGCCGAACACCACCGCATCGCGCGGCAGCGCCTTGTCATGCAGCGATGAGGCGATCGCAAGGCACAGCGGAAGGTCCGCCGCAGGCTCGGAAAGGTTCATGCCGCCCGCAACGTTGATGTACACATCCTGGTCGAACAGCCGCTGCCCCGTGCGCTTTTCCAGCACCGCCAGCAGCAGCGCCAGCCGCCCACCGTCGATCCCGTCTGCGGCGCGGCGCGGCATGCCAAAGGGTGTTCTGGATACCAGCGCCTGCACATCCACCAGCATCGGCCGTGTTCCCTCCAGCCCGCACGCCACCACCGACCCGGATGCCCCCCGCGCGCGGCCGGAAAGCAGCAGCTCCGACGGGTTTTCCACCGGCACCATGCCCGCCTCGCGCATCTCAAACAGCCCAAGCTCGTTCACCCCGCCAAACCGGTTCTTCACCGCGCGCAGGATGCGCCACTGATGCTGGCGGTCGCCTTCGAAATAGAGCACGGTATCCACCATATGCTCCAGCACGCGCGGCCCCGCGATGGCGCCTTCTTTTGTGACATGACCGACCAGAAACAGCGCGCAGCCTGTCGTTTTCGCCATGCGGATCAGCAGCGCCGCGCTTTCGCGCACCTGGGATACGCTGCCCGGCGCGGCGGACAGCTCCGGCCGGTATACCGTCTGGATAGAATCCACGACCATGAAATCGGGCGACAGTTCCTCAAACCGCGTGACAATGTCCGTCATCGCGTTTTCCGAAAGGATCCACAGCGTGTCCGCCTTGACATCAAGGCGCGTAGCCCTCAGCTTGATCTGCCGCGCGCTTTCTTCGCCCGTCACATACAGCACGCGCGCGCCAGACCTGGATAGCAGCCCGCACGCCTGCAGCAACAGTGTGGATTTGCCGACGCCGGGGTCGCCGCCCACCAGCGTCACCGACCCTTCGACGATGCCGCCGCCCAGCACGCGGTCCAACTCCCCAATGCCAAGGCTGCGCCGAACCTGTGCCTCATCGTCGATTTCTTCAAGCAACAGCGGCGCGCTGCCGGTGCCCGCAGGCCGTTTGAACGCGCGCGCACCGCCTTTGGCGGTTTCCGGCTCCGGTTCGGGTGAAAACTCCACCAGCGTGTTCCACGCGCCGCAGCCCGGGCACTTGCCTAGCCAGCGGGCGGCTTCGTGCCCACACTCCGTGCAGGCAAACGCGGTTTTGCTCTTTGCCATCTTCCCCACCCTTATGTACTGTAGTATAGCAGCCCACGCGCCGCTTGTGAAGGAAATCTATTGTCGAATGCTGTCGAATCTGCTGGCAATCATCCGTCAAAGTTCTTTCGGAAATCGGTCAAATAATCGGTCAAAAGCGCGATGAAAAAGGGGCTTTCGCTCGTCTTATAAGGGCAACAGCGGAAGGCGGGGATGGCGGATGATCGGGCGGCGGGACAGCATCTTTGGCAAGAAACGGCGCAATCCACTGGGCTTCATCGCACTTTTTCTGGCGGGAATCATTGGAATACTGAGCCTGTACACCGTCGTCGACAACGGCCGTATCGTCGTTCGTACACAAAATGTGCTGGTCGCCGATCTTCCGGCTTCGCTGGAAGGATTCACCGTGCTGCTGATCTCAGATTTGAACGGCACGCGGTTCGGTCCGGCGCAGAAAATGCTGCAAGGCGCATTCAAAAACCGCAAATACCATGCCGTCTGCCTCGTGGGCGATATGATCGGTCCCAAGGGCGATATCCAGCCGCTGATGGAACTGCTCTCCGCGCTGGACCCGACGCGCCCTGTGTTCTTCATCGCGGGCGACAGCGATCCCGGCCCGTCACACGCATCCCAAAGCGGGTACTACGCGTTCCTGCCCGATTGGATCAGCACCGTGCAGGCGCGCGGCGCAACCTACCTTGACAGCCCCGGCAAAATGACCGTCGGCACATCCACTGTATGGTTCACCAACGCGGAATACCTCGCGCTGGATCTGGATACCGCTATTGACGCCTACAACGCGCAGGGCACGCGTGAGAGCGCATACCGCGCCGAAGCGCTGAGCCGCCTCAAAGCCGCGCGCGACCAGATGCTGCCGCAGGATCTGCATATCACCGTATCACACCGGCCCCTGAAAGATCAAACCGTGCTGAGCATGCAGAACGCCGGCGACAGCAAGGCAACCGCGTTCCTGCGCTCGGTGGATGTCATCCTTGCCGGCGGCACGGCAGGCGGCCAGTGGCGTTTGCCGCTGATAGGGCCCGTATGGTACGACGGGTGGTTTCCCAAGGGTGCGGAAGTGTACGGCTATCACCGCGTAGGCAGCCTGTTGCAGGTGACCACGGGCGGCCTTGGCGTGCCGGCAACATCGCCGCTGCCGCCGTTTCGGCTGCTCAACACGCCGGAGATCACGCTTGTCACCTTTACCTCCGAAATTGGGGATGATCCCCAGCCGAACTAACCGCATACCCATCATCGCATAATTATAGGAAGGAGCAGTTTGCCCCTTCCTTTTGCGTTGCTTATCCCTGTATCAGTGATTTTCCCGTCATCTCCGGCGGGACAGGCAACCCCGCTATCGTAAGCAGCGTAGGCGCAAGGTCCGCAAGGCGGCCATTTGCACGGAGCGTGGCCTTTTCATGCGCGGGATCGCACAGGATCACCGGCACGGGGTTCGTCGTGTGCGCGGTAAAGGGCCCGCCGTTATTGGGATCAATCATCTGATCGGCGTTGCCGTGATCGGCGGTAACGATGCAGCGGCCACCTGCGGCCAGCACCGCATCCACCACCCTGCCCACACAGATATCCACCGCGCGCACCGCCTCAACGGCCGCGGGGATGATCCCGGTGTGCCCCACCATGTCGCAGTTGGCAAAGTTCAGGATCATGAAGTCGTACGCGCCGGATTCAATGCGCCGCACCGCCTCATCAGCCACCTCATACGCGCTCATCTCGGGCTTAAGGTCAAACGTCGCCACCTTGGAGGACGGAATCAGCACCCGATCCTCGCCGGGGTTTGGCGCTTCCACGCCGCCATTGAAAAAGAACGTGACATGCGCATACTTCTGCGTTTCCGCGATGCGCAGCTGCGTTTTGCCAAGGCCGGACAGGTACTCGCCCAGCGTGTTGGTCAGGGGGGTTGGCAGGTTGACCACTTTCAGGCCCGTGAACGTCTCGTCATACTGCGTCATCGTAACATACTGTAGCGGGAAGAATCCCTTCGCCCGCTCAAAGCCGGAAAAATCCGGTTGGATGAACGCACGGGTGATCTGCCGTGCACGGTCGGGACGGAAATTGAAAAACACTACGCTGTCGTCCGCTTTGATCGTCGCAACAGGTTCGCCGTTTTCCATGACCACCGTGGGCTGCACGAACTCGTCCGTTTCATCCTTTTTGTAGGATTCCAGCACGGCTTCCTCGCCGCTGGCCGCGCGCAGGCCTTCGCCCAGCACCAGCGCGTCATATGCGCGCTTCACACGGTCCCACAGGTTGTCGCGGTCCATCGCCCAGTAGCGGCCCATCACGGTGGCAATCTCGCCCACGCCGATGCGCTGAATCTCCGCTTCCAGCTGGCGCACGAAGTCGATGCCGCTCTTGGGGGGCACATCGCGCCCGTCCAGGAAGCAGTGCACGGCAACGCGGGTCAGGCCGCGCGCCTTCGCCATTTCCAGCAGCGCGTACAGGTGCGTGTTGTGGCTGTGCACGCCGCCGTCAGACAGCAGGCCCATCAGGTGCAGCGTGCCGCCGTTTGCGCGTGCGGTATCCATTGCCCAGATCAGCGGTTCTTTCTCAAAGAAATCGCCATCCCGGATGTCCTTGGTGATCCGCGTCAGCTCCTGGTACACGACCCGGCCCGCGCCGATGTTCAGGTGACCGACCTCGCTGTTGCCCATCTGCCCGTCCGGCAGGCCCACATCCATGCCGCTGGCGCCGATCTGCCCGTGCGGGAAACGCGCCTCGAGCCTATCCAGGTTCGGCGTGCCCGCCATCAAGATGGCATTCGTATTTTCCGGGCCGGCAATGCCAAACCCATCCATGATCACCAGCGCCGTCATTTGCTTCGTCATGCTTTACCTCTCAAAATGAACAACCTTGGCAAAATCCGCGGCGGTCAGGCTCGCCCCCCCGATGAGGCCGCCGTCGATCTCCGGCTGCTCCATCAGGCCGTGCGCATTGCCGGGGTTCATGCTGCCGCCGTACTGGATGCGAACGCGGTCTGCCGTATCCTGGCCGAACTGCGCGGCAACGGCCCCCCGGATCACGCCGCATGTCTCATTCGCCTGCTCGTTGGTGGCGGTCACACCCGTGCCGATGGCCCACACCGGCTCATACGCGATAACAATCTTCGCGGCTTCTTCGGCGGTAAGGCCGGTCAGCGCCGTCTGCGTTTGGTATGTCACCAGGGAATCGGTGTAGCCTGCCTCGCGCTGCTTCAGCGTTTCGCCGACGCATACGATTGGGATCAGCCCCGCGCGGACCGCGGCCAGCGTCTTTTTGTTGACGGTTTCATCGGTTTCGGCAAAATACTGCCTGCGCTCGCTGTGGCCGATGATAACGTATTCCACGCCCGCCGCCAGCAGCATTTTCGCGGAAATCTCGCCGGTAAACGCGCCTTTCTCTTCCCAGTGCATGTTCTGCGCGCCAAGGTGAACTGCCGTGCCGACCACGGCTTCGCGCGCCGCGTACAGATCCACAAACGGCACGCAGATGACGACATCGCATACGGCATCTTTCACCAGGGGCAGCAGCGAGCACGCCAAGTCGTTGGCTTCTTCGGGCGTTTTGTTCATTTTCCAGTTTCCGGCAATGATCGGTTTGCGCATGGGGATTCTCCATTTGTTTATGATAACAGCTTATTTATGATGATAGCGCCCAGGGGTTGCTTGCCCCTGGGCGCCCGTTTCTTACCTGTCGTTCAGCGCCGCAACGCCCGGAAGCTCAATCCCTTCCAGGAACTCCAGCGAAGCGCCGCCGCCGGTGGAAATGTGGCTCACCTTGTTGCCGTAGCCCATCTTCTGCACGGCCGCCGCGCTGTCGCCGCCGCCGATGATCGTGGTGCCCTGGCAATCAGCGCACGCCTGCGCGATGGCGCGGGTGCCCTCAGCAAAGTTAGCAAACTCAAACACGCCCATCGGGCCGTTCCAGATAACGGTCTTGGCGGCCTTGACTTCAGCGGCAAACAGCTCGCGGGTCTTTTCGCCGATATCCATGCCCTCAAAATCGTCCGGAATCTGGCCGGCGGCGAAAATGGCGCGCTCGGTATCGTTGCTGAATTCCTTGCCGCACACGTTATCAACCGGCAGCAGCAGCTTAACGCCCTTCGCCTGCGCCTTTGCAAGCAGTTCCTTCGCCAAGTCCACCTTGTCCAGCTCGCACAGCGACTTTCCGATGTTGCCGCCCTGCGCCTTGGAGAATGTATAGGCCATGCCGCCACCGATCAGCAGCGTATCCACCTTTTCCAGCAGGTTGTTGATCACGCCTATTTTATCGGAAACCTTCGCGCCGCCTAGAATCGCCACAAACGGGCGGTCCGGGTTCTCCAGCGCCTTGCCCATCACGGCCAGTTCCTTGCCGATCAGATACCCGGCCACGGCGGGCAGATACGCGGCAACGCCGGCGGTGGAGGCATGCGCGCGGTGCGCGGAACCAAACGCATCATTGACAAAAATATCGGCCAACGCCGCGAACTTCTTGGAAAGCTCGGCGTCGTTCTTCGTCTCCAGCGGCTCAAAGCGAACGTTTTCCAGCATCATCACGTCGCCATCCTTAAGGCCCGCGGCAAGCGCCTGCGCGGATTCGCCCACAACATCCGCCGCCAGCGGAACCGTGACGCCCAGGATTTCGGACAGCCGCGCGGCCACAGGGGCCAGCGACGCCTTCGGGTCAATCCCCTTGGGGCGGCCCAGGTGGGAGCACAGGATCACGCGGGCACCGTGCTCGCGCAGGTAATTGATCGTCGGCAGCGCCGCCTGAATGCGGTTGTCGTTGGTGATTTTCTGGTTTTCATCCAGCGGTACATTGAAATCGCAGCGCACCAGCGCGCGCTTGCCCTGCACCTGGATATCTTCGATGGTCTTCTTGTTCATGGTCGTCTCTCCTTACGCCGCGTTTTCAATTGAACTGGCAAAATTTGCACATTGTATTATAGCATGATCCTTGGGGGCTGTCGAGTGCGTGATTGCGCATTTCTTCACAATCTTTCGGTCACTTCCCCTGTTGCGCCTTCTCCGGCGCGCGCCGTAATCCGTACCATGGATAGCGTGCCCGGCGTGCCGTTTGCTGATACGCGGATGTATTCCGGCGTATAGCCTCCCGCGCCCTCCGCCGTTGCCTCCTCAAAGAGAACGGGGCGGGTTTTACCTATAAATGAATCGACATACGCCGCCGCCAGCGCATCGCCAAGCGCAATCAGCTCCCTGGCGCGCGCCTCCCGCACAGGCACGGGCACCTTGCCCGGCATCGACGCCGCACGCGTGCCTTCGCGCTCGGAATACGGGAACACATGGATTCGCGCAAACGCTATCCGCCGGATGAACACTGCCGTTTCCTCGAACTCGGCGTCTGTTTCGCCCGGAAAGCCGGTCATCACATCGGTGGTCAGCGCGGCGCGGGGAAAGCGCGCCCGCAGTATTTCCACCGCACGGGCATAGCGGGCCGTGTCATACCGGCGGCCCATCCTTGAAAGCACCGCATCGCTGCCCGACTGCAGCGCCAGCATGAACTGCGGGCACACCTTCGGCAGCGCAGCAAGCCCATCGGCAAACGCATCAGTGACGATGCCGGGCTCCAGCGAACCCAGCCGCACCCTGTCCACGCCGGGGGTGTCGTGCACCGCGCGGATCGCGTCCAGCAGCGAGGTTTCCCCATCCATATCGATACCGTAGGATGACAGATGAATCCCCGTCAGCACGATTTCTCGGTACCCGGCGCCTGCCAGCCGCGCCGCTTCCTGCCGAACATCCTCCAAATCACGCGAGCGAACCGGCCCGCGCACGCTGGGGATTACGCAATAGGCGCAATAGTTGCGGCAGCCTTCCTGTATTTTCAGCGTAGCGCGCGTGCGCCCTTCGCTTTTCCCGATGCTGAGGCGCTCAAACGGCATGCCTTGCGAAAGCGGTTCCACCGCGATCAGCGGTTCTTCCTGCGCAAGCGCCTTTTCCAGCAGCGGCACAATCTCGCCCCGGCTCTGCGTGCCCAGCACAAGCCTTACGCCCGGCAGGCACAATGCTTCCGCCGCCCGCTGTGCCATGCAGCCTGTCACGATGATCGCCGCGCTGGGGTTTCTGCGGTGTGCGCGGCGAATCATCTGACGCGATTTCTGATCGCCCGTGCCGGTGACGGTGCACGTATTGACCACATACACATCGCACTGGGCGGAAAAAGGCGCGGACTCAAAGCCCGCGCGTTCCAACAATTCCAGCATCGCCTGGGAATCATACTGGTTGACCTTGCAGCCCAGCGTAACAAACGCTACCGTGCGCGGCATCACATATCCCCCGTCAGCGCAAGCACCGCCGAAAGCGCCGCCATCCCGGCCGTTTCCGTGCGCAGGATGCGCGGGCCAAGCGTCACGGGCACCGCACCCGCCGCAATCAGCCGCTCAATTTCTTCGGACGTGATCCCGCCTTCCGGGCCGATGACCAGCGCAATCTCCCGGGGGGTGTTTCCGTGCAGCGCCCCCGACAGGTGGCGCTCCTTTTCCTCTTCCCACGGCACCAGCGTCAGCGCGTGGCCTTGAATGCGCTCGATCATCTCGGAAAAGCTGCGCGTTTGCCCCACCATCGGCACCTGGCCGCGCCCGCACTGCTTGGCGGCCTCCCTGGCGATCCGGCGAAGCCTGACAAGCTGCTTGTCGTCATTCTTCCCCACCTCGCGCACGCACCTGGAAAACAGCACCGGCTGCACCGCGTGTACGCCAAGCTCCGTGCACTTTTGCAGGATCAGCTCCAGCTTGTCCGCCTTGGGCAGGCCCTGGTACAGCGTCACGCGCACGCGCGCCTCGTTATCCGCTAGCTGCGACAGGATGCGCGCCGTCACCGGCGGCTTGCTGGCGTCGGTGATTTCCGCATGGAAAACGCCGCCCAGCCCGTCCATCAGCACAATTTCCTGGCCCTTTTTCAGGCGCAGCACGGACAGCGCATGCTTGGATTCGTTTTCATCCAGCACCACACGGTCGTTCTCACGCCTGATCTCATCAAAGAAAAAACGATGCATCCATTAACCCCTTGCGACGATGGCAACCCATTCGCCCGCATGCTCAATATGTTCGACCGTGAGGGACGCCCGCGCCAGCGCTTCCAGCACATCCGCCTCGCGGTCCCTTATGATGCCCGAGCTGATGAACAGCCCGCCGGGTGCCATGTGCGCGCGCACCGCTTCAGACAGGTAAATCACCGCATCGGCAATGATGTTCGCGACAACCAGGTTCGCGCGGATGTCCACACCCTCAAGCAAATCGCCGGCCTGCACGGTGATCTTGTCTTGGGCACCGTTGCGCGCGATGTTTTCCCGCGCCACGTTCACCGCGACCGGGTCCAAATCCACCGCAAGCACGCTGCTAGCGCCCAGCCTCGCCGCCGCCAGCGCCAGAATGCCGGAGCCGGTACCCACATCCAGCACGGTGTCACCGGGCCGGATCGCGTTTTCCAGCAGCGCAAGGCACATCGCGGTGGTTTCATGCGTGCCGTTGCCGAACGCCATGCCGGGGTCTATCTCCAGCACCAGATCGGTGGGTCTGGCCGGAAAGTCCTCCCACACGGGCTTGACGACCAGCCTCTCCCCCACGCGGAAGGGCTTGTAATACTGCTTCCAGTTTTCCGCCCAGTCCTCCTCGCTGACGTTTGCGATGGATACCGCAAGCGAGCCGGCATCAAAGCCAAGCTTGTCGGGCGTAAGGCCCGCCAGAGCGCCGCGCAGCGAAGCCACGCGCTCAACCGCGGCGGCATCTGAGGGCAGGTACCCGCGCACCAGCACATCCTCATCCATTGCCTGCGCTATGGATGGATCGATGATATCCCACTTGAGAGGGCCTTCCAGCACAGGCGCAGCATCCAGTCGATCCTCAATGGCCGTGCCCTGCGCGCCCGCCAGCATCAGTTGCTCCGTGACCATATCCGTGCCCGCGGTCGTCGTGCGAACGGTGATCTCGATCCAGTCCATAGGAAGACCTCCTTACTCAGGCGCGAATGTTATGTGAAGTGATCCCGCATGCGCTCAAAAAACGATTTGCGCGCCTCGTATTCCTTGCCCGTCAGCGAATCTTCAAACGCCTTTAGCAGTTCCTTTTGCCGGTCGGACAGGCTCCTGGGCACATCGATGCGCACCTTTACAAACAGGTCACCCTTGCCGCTTCCGCGCAGCATCTGGATGCCCTTGCCCCGGAAGCGGAACTCCGTATCCGTCTGCGTGCCCTCGGGCACCTGATGCTTGAACGCGCCGTCCAGCGTGGGGATATCCAGCTCGCCGCCCAGGGCCGCCTGCGTGAACGACAGCGGAATTTCGCAGTACAGGTTGTAGCCTTCGCGCTTGAACAGCTTGTGCGGCTTCACCTGGATCATCACATGCAAATCGCCCGGAGGCCCTCCGCGCAGGCCCGGTTCGCCCTGGCCGGACATGGAGATTGCCTGCCCATTGTCGATGCCTGCCGGAATGTTGACCGTTGCGGTGCGCTGCGCACGCACGCGGCCTTTTCCCGCGCAAGTGGGGCAATTCTCCTGGATGATCTGCCCGGTGCCGTTGCAAACATGACAAGGCCGCTGCGTGGCCATCGGGCCAAACAGCGTGTTGTTGGTGCTGCGGATGGTACCCGTTCCGCCGCAAGTGGCGCATTTTTGCGGCGTGGTACCGGGCTTCGCGCCGGTGCCCTTGCAAGTGTCACAGTTCTCTTCCCGCTGGAAGCGAAACTCCTTTTTGACGCCGAACGCGGCCTCTTCAAAGGTGATGGTCATGTTATACTGCAAATCCCTGCCGCGCTCGGGGCCGTTGCGCTGACGGCCGCCCATCCCACCGCCAAAGAAAGTATCAAAAATTGATCCAAACCCGTCGAACCCGCCGCCGAAATCAAACCCGCCCGCGCCCCCGCCCATATTCGGGCCGTCATGGCCGAACTGGTCGTAGCGCGCGCGCTTGTTGTCGTCAGAAAGGACCTCGTACGCCTCGGCAGACTCTTTGAACTTGGCCTCCGCCTCTTTATCGTCAGGGTGCAAATCCGGGTGTGTTTCCTTGACCTTGCGCCGGTACGCAGCCTTGATCTCAGCCTCCGACGCGTTCTTGGGCACGCCCAGTATGTCGTAATAGTCGCGCTTTGTCGCCAATGTTACACCGCCTTATGTGTGGGTGGAGGGGTTTTCCGTTCGGGAAAAATGCCCCTCCTGCCATTATAGCACAAAAATCCCTTTTCGCAAAAGCGAACAAAAGGGATATGCGCAGAAAACCGCAAGGTTTAGCCGGGGAAGGGTTTTATTCTCCTCCCCGGCTGCAATCACCTTTGTTACTTCACATCATAGTCGGCATCCACGCTGCCGTCCGGGTTCTGGCCGCCCGCATCGCCGCCGAAATCGGGACCGGGCTGACCGTCGCCGGGCTGCGCCTGCTGCTGATAGATCTTACCGAAGATCTGGTACACCTTCTCGGTGAAGGCCTCCATCGCCGGCTTGATCTCGTCAGCGTTATTGGTGGAGCGCACCTGCTTGAAGGTCTCCAGCTCGCTCTGGACGGTCGCTTTGTCCTCGTCGGTCAGCTTGTCGCCAAGGTCCTTGATCTGCTTCTCAGTCTCATAGATCAGGCTGTCAGCGCGGTTGATGGTTTCCACCTGCTCGCGGTTGCGCTTGTCTTCTTCCGCGTACTGTTCGGCTTCCTTCACGCGCTGCTGAATCTCCGCCTCGGAAAGGTTCGTGGATGCGGTAATCGTCACATTCTGCTCGTTGCCGGTGCCCTTATCCTTCGCGCTGACGTTGACGATGCCGTTCCTGTCAATGTTGAAGGTGACCTCAATCTGCGGCATGCCGCGCTGCGCGGGGGCGATGCCGGTCAGCTGGAAGCGGCCCAGCGTCTTATTATGGGCAGCCATCTCGCGCTCACCCTGGAGAACATGCACCTCAACGGTGGTCTGTCCGTCGGCTGCAGTGGAGAAAATCTGCGACTTGGTGACGGGGATGGTGGTGTTGCGGTCGATCAGGCGGGTGAACACACCGCCCATCGTCTCAATGCCCAGCGACAGCGGGGTCACGTCAACGAGCACAACTTCCTTCACATCGCCGGACAGCACGCCGCCCTGAATCGCGGCGCCAAGCGCCACGCACTCATCGGGGTTGATGCCCTTGAACGGGTCTTTGCCGGTCACGCGCTTGACGGCCTCCTGCACCGCAGGGATGCGGGTGGAGCCGCCAACCAGGATGACCTTGTCGATCTGCGCGGCAGTGACCTTCGCATCCGACATCGCGCGCTGCAGCGGGGCGATCGTCGCCTCCACCAGGTCGCGGGTCAGCTCGTCAAACTTCGCGCGGGTCAGCGTCACATCCAGGTGCTTGGGGCCGTTGGCATCGGCAGTGATGAAAGGCAGGTTGATGTTCGCGCTCATCACGCCGGACAGCTCGGTCTTCGCCTTTTCGGATGCTTCCTTCAGGCGCTGCAGGGCCATCTTATCCTTGCGCAGGTCCACGCCGTCGCTGCTCTTGAATGCCTCGGCAACGTAATCGATGATCCGCTGGTCAAAGTCGTCGCCGCCCAGGCGGGTGTTGCCGTTGGTGGCCAGCACCTCGATCACGCTGTCGCCGATATCCAGGATGGATACGTCGAACGTGCCGCCGCCCAGGTCATACACCAGGATCTTCTGCGTGCCCTGGGTGTCCAGGCCGTACGCGAGCGACGCGGCGGTCGGCTCATTGATGATGCGCAACACTTCAAGCCCCGCGATGCGGCCGGCATCCTTGGTAGCCTGGCGCTGGCTGTCGTTAAAGTACGCGGGCACGGTGATGACGGCCTGGGTGACGGTCTGGCCCAGATACGCTTCGGCGTCAGCCTTCAGCTTTTGCAGCACGAACGCGGAAATCTCTTGCGGGGTGTACTGCTTGCCGTCGATATTGACTTTATGGGCGGTGCCCATTTCGCGCTTGATGGAGCTGATGGTGCGGTCCGGGTTTGTGACGGCCTGGCGCTTTGCGATCTGGCCGATCAGGCGCTCGCCCTCCTTGGTGAAGGCGACGACGGACGGGGTGGTGCGGGAGCCTTCCGCGTTGGGGATGACGACGGCCTCGCCGCCCTCCATGACGGCAACGCAGCTGTTGGTGGTACCCAGGTCAATTCCGATGATTTTAGCCATTATTTTGCTTCCTCCTATTATCTATGCATAAAGTGTATTGGTGTATTGAATTTATGTAGACGCGACCACCCGCACCATGGCGTGGCGGATCACGCGGTTTTGGGTTTTATAGCCCTT
This sequence comes from Eubacteriales bacterium, assembly GCA_031549905.1. Taxonomy (GTDB): domain Bacteria; phylum Bacillota; class Clostridia; order Christensenellales; family Aristaeellaceae; genus Avichristensenella. The sequence continues at coordinate 11,565 of JAVBPC010000064.1, read as the reverse complement.
TTGCAGCACGGTGGCGATGGTTCCGGGTTCCCCCTCCGACACATCGGCCTGCGCGACTGCGTTTTCAAGCTCCGGGTCAAACGGCTCGCCCAGCCTGTCAATCGGGGTGACGCCGCGCTTTTCCAGCGCATCCAGCATCTGGCGAAGCACCATTTCCACGCCGTCCCGCATGGGGGTCTTTTCCTTTTCGGCGGCAATGGCACGCTCCAGGTTATCAATGACGGGCAGCATCAGCGCCACGGTTTCACGCGCGCCGTCTTCCCATGCTTCGGAACGCACCGCACCGGTGCGGCGGCGATAGTTATCAAATTCAGCCTTGATCCTGGCTGCCATCTCCAGGTATTCTTCCTTTTCTTGCTCGGCCTTGGCAAGGCGCTCTTCCAGGGAAAGGGTGCAGGTTTCTTCCTGCGCAGCTTCTTCCTGCGGCAGTTCGGCGTTCAGGGTTTCCTCAGCCTGAGGAATGGCGTCGTTTCTTTCCATTTTTCTGTTTCCTTTAAGCGTTTTCTTTCTTTTCATCGTGCGTTCGGTCCTTCTATGATGCTATGTATCTTTCAGCAGTTCTCCAAGCACCCGGCTCATATAGTCCAGCACAGGGATGACCCGCGCGTACTGCATTCTGGTGGGGCCGATGACGCCGATGGTGCCGGTTGATTCATCGCCAATGCGGTAACTCATCGAAACCACGGAGCATTCGCTCATCTCCGGCACGCCGGTTTCATCGCCAATGCGGATGGTAAACGACATCTTAGGCGCCCCCTGCACCAACGAAAGCAGCTTTTCACGCGTTTCCAGCACGTTCAGCAGCGCCCGCGCCTTTTCGGAATCCGAATATTCCGGGTACTGCAAAAGGTTTGCGCGGCCGCCGACCATCACGTCCTTGGCGCCGCCCTCACCCTGTTCCACCGCCGCTAGAACGCCCTCTATCACCTTGCGGTGCGTGCGCAGCCTGCCACCGATCTCGGATAGCTTGCCCCGCACTTCATCGAGTGTCAGGCCGTGCAGCTCCTCCGTAAGCATGCCCGATATCTCATGCAGGTGGTCGGGGGTCAGCTGGCCGTCGACGCGGATCACAGTGTCGCGCAGGATACCCGTGTCCGTCACCAGCACCAGCAGCGCCGCGCCTTCCGATACGGGCACCAGCTGCACCCGGCGGATGCGCGTGGTTTGCCCCTTGGGCACGGTGACAACCGCGGTATACAGCGTTACATCGGAAATGGCGCGCGCGGCGCTTGCGATAACATCCTCCACCTGGCGCGCACGGCGGTCAAAGTGGTTGCGCAGGCGGCGTGTTTCATCATCGGATAGCTCACTGCCCCCGCGCAGCAGCGTTTCCACATACAGGCGATACGCCTTCGTGGAAGGGATGCGCCCGGCGGAGGTGTGCGGCTGGTCCAGGTAACCCAGCTCTTCCAGGTCGCTCATCTCATTGCGGATCGTCGCGGACGACAGCCCGCCGATTCCGTATTTCTTGGAAATGGTGCGGGAGCCGACCGGCATCGCCGTCATGATGTAATCATCGATGATCGCCATCAGGATGCGGCTTTTTCTCTCATCCATCTGCACGGCTTTTCCCTCCCTTTTTCTCTTGTTAGCACTCTCAATGATCGAGTGCTAACAACTGCGATTAGAATAACATGTCTGACCTTCTTTGTCAATGGCTTTCAGGACGTTTGTTTCAGTATTTCCGGGCAACAGAAAAAATAACGCGCGGGCTTGCCGCGCGGTGGGTTTGTGCATAGTTTAGGGTCATTCTGAAAAGAGGGGAACATGCAAGATGGAGTGGATTTTTCGCCAGATCAAGGCGCAAAGGCGCTGGAATAGCAGCGCTATTTCAAGCCTTTGCAACGCAGATATGGCGGAAAAGACACCCAGATTGCATCGTTTTCTCTTTTCGGAATGACCCTAGTCCATCAATTCCGTCAAAATCCTGTTTTGCAGATCCAACCCGCGCTTTGTCGGCCACACGCTTTCTTCGTTGAAGTCAACCAATCCCTTGTCGCGCAGCCCGCGCAATCTGGGCAGGTACGCATCCAGCATCGCCTGGTCGCCCCATGCGATCCCTTCCACCAGCCGCAGCCCCAGCATCAACCGTTCGAACCGCGCTTCCTCCGGGGAAATCTCCCTCTCTTCATCGCGCTCCCCCGCAAGGTAGCGGTCAATATCCCGCGCATTCCCCCAGCGGAAATCGCGCAGCAGCGAATGCGCACCCGCACCGATGCCCAGGTAGTCGCGCCTGAGCCAATACCCCAGGTTATGCCGAGATTCCCTGCCGGGCTTTGCGTAATTGGATATCTCATACCGCGCAAGGCCCGCATCCTGGCACATCCACTCGGCGTCGTCGGCCATCTCGCACACGGCGTCCTCGCATGGAAGCAGTTCCGGGTGACCAGCGTACCGCGCGTGAAAGGGCGTATCCTCTTCAATGATGAGGCTGTAACAGGAGAGGTGCTCCGGCGACAGCGACAGCGCCTTTTCCAGCGTGCGCCGGAACGCGGCGGGCGTCTGCCCGGGAATGCCGTAGATCAAGTCTAAACTCAGGTTATCAATGCCCGCCTTGCGCGCCGCACGCACCGCTTCCTCTGCCGCTTCCCATTGATGGATGCGGCCAAGGGTGTTAAGCAGCACGGGGTCCGATTCCTGCGCACCCAGCGACAGGCGGTTCACCCCCGCGCGGCGCAGCGCGGACAGCGCCTCCGCACGCACGGTGCCGGGGTTTGCTTCCACTGTAATCTCCGCGTCCGCTTCAATGCGGAAATGCCGCCGCGCCGCATCCAGCAGTTCAACCAGCCACGCCGTGGGCAGCACCGTGGGCGTGCCCCCGCCGATGTACACGGTGGAAACAGCAAGCCCTTCCGCATGTGCCATTTCCGCCAGCATTTTGTCTATCACCGGGCGCTGTATATCTTCCCGCCCCGCATAAGAGGCGAAGTCGCAGTACGCGCACTTCGCCTTGCAAAACGGGATATGTAAATACAATCCGATTGCCATTTGTCTCTCCTAGTCTATCTTCAAAACCGTCATGAAGGCTTCGCTCGGTATCTCGACGGAACCGACCTGCCGCATCCGCTTTTTGCCCTCTTTCTGCTTTTCCAGCAGCTTCTTTTTGCGGGTGATGTCGCCGCCGTAGCACTTGGCCAGCACATCCTTGCGCACCGCCTTGACCGTCTCCCGCGCGATCACCTTGCCGCCGATCGCCGCTTGAATGGGTATCTCAAACTGCTGGCGCGGGATGACATCCTTCAGCTTCTCCGCGATGGCGCGGCCGCGCCCGTACGCGCGTTCCCGGTGCACGATCATCGACAGCGCGTCGCAAATATCGCCGTTCAGCAGGAAATCCAGCTTCACCAAATCGCTTGCTTCATACCCGGACAGCTCGTAATCCAGCGACGCGTACCCGCGCGAACGGGATTTCAGCTGGTCAAAGAAATCGAATATGATCTCGTTCAGCGGCATCTCATAGCGCAGCACCACGCGCGCGCCCTCATACTGCATATCCTTGAATACACCGCGCTTTTGCTGGCACAGCTCCATCAGCGCGCCCACGAACTCCTGCGGGGTATGTATCTGCGCCAGCACGAACGGCTCGCGCATTTCCGCAATGGTGGATACATCCGGCAGGTTGCTCGGGTTGTCGATGGTCATCGCCTCGCCGTCCAGCTTGGTCAGTTCATAGATAACGCTGGGGGCCGTGGTGATCAGATCCAGGTCAAACTCGCGCTCCAGCCTTGTCTGGATGACCTCCATGTGCAGCAGCCCCAGGAACCCGCAGCGGTAGCCGTACCCCAGCGCGGCGGAGGTTTCAGCTTCAAACGTCAGCGAAGCGTCGTTCAGGCGCAGCTTCTCCAGCGCGTCGCGCAGGGCTTCGTAGTCCGCGCCGTCCGCCGGGTAGATGCCGCAGAACACCATGGGATTAACCTGCCGATAGCCGGGCAGCGGGGTGTTCGCCGGGCAGTCGTCGTCGGTGATGGTATCGCCCACGCGGGTGTCACGCACATCCTTGATAGATGCGCCGATATAGCCCACATCGCCGGGGCGCAGCGCATCCAGCGCCACATAGCCCGGATGGAAGGAGCCGACTTCCACGGCGTCAAACGTTGCGCCGCTTGCCATCATGCGTATTTTCGTGCCCGCGCGGACGACGCCGTCCATCACACGGACATAGCAGATCGCGCCGCGGTAATTATCATAGAAGGAATCGAACACCAGCGCTTTCAGCGGGGCGTTCTCATCGCCCTTGGGCGGTGGAACGTGCTTCACAACCGCTTCCAGCACATCGGTGATGCCGATGCCCATCTTCGCGCTGACCAGCGGCGCCTCCGACGCATCCAGGCCGATAACCTCTTCAATTTCCTTGCGGACAACCTCCGGCTGCGCGCTGCCCAGGTCAATCTTGTTGATCACCGGAATGATCTCCAGGTTGTGATCCAGCGCCATGTACACGTTGGCCAGCGTTTGCGCCTCGATGCCCTGCGTGGCATCCACCACCAGCAGCGCGCCCTCGCACGCCGCCAGCGCGCGGGACACTTCGTACGCAAAGTCAACATGGCCCGGTGTATCGATGAGGTTCAGGGTGTATGTTTCGCCATCCTTGGCGGTGTATTGCATGCGCACCGCCTTGGATTTGATCGTGATGCCGCGTTCCCGCTCCAGCTCCATGCTGTCGAGAATCTGCTCCACCATCTCTCTTTTCTGAAAGACCCCGGTCGCTTCCAGCAGCCGGTCCGCCAGCGTGCTCTTGCCGTGGTCAATGTGGGCGATGATACAAAAATTCCTGGTATGGGATAGCCTGTCCGACATGGATTTCCTCCTGAAAAAGCGTTCAGCTTACTATAATGGAAGTGGACGGAAATTGCAACAAAATCGTTTGCAAAATATTTTACGGTACCTGTTGAAAACCCCTTGACAGGTTCGGCAGGTACCGTTATAATATATTCGGACGGTACCTGTTCTACCGGTGCCGTTATAAAATAAAAGGAGATATTTTCAATGATGAATGAAACAAACACAGAACTATACGAAAAGCTATCCCGCCTGCATCGGCTGATGCATAAGCAGAACATGCGCGGCCACATGGAGTATGGCCCCATGGCCGACCCCACGCGCGGGCAGGGGCGCATCCTGGCAATTCTCAAGATGCAGGATGGCGTATCGACAAAGGATCTGTCCTACCTGCTGGGCATCCGCGTATCCTCGCTGAATGAACTGCTGGCCAAGATGGAGAAAAGCGGATACATCACCCGCGAGGCATCCGAGGCTGACAAGCGCATCATGCTGGTCAATCTGACCGAAAAAGGGAGGGCCGAGCCGCAGCAAGCGCGCGATCCCGGCGATATCCTGGCCTGCCTTACCCCGGAGGAGCAAACAGCCCTCGGCGAATACCTTGACCGCATCATCGCGGCGCTTGAAGCCGACATCGGTGACGCTGCGGATGACGACGAGCGCAGCTGGTGGATGGGTGCGGCCAGGGCCCGCATGGGCGACGACCGTTTCGAGCGCTTCGCTTCCATGCGGCGCGGCGGCTTCCCCGGCGGTCCGGGCTTCGGCCCGCGCGGCGGGTTTCCGGGCGGTCCGGGTTTTGACCCGCGCGGCGGGTTTGGCGGTTGCCGCCACGGAGACGGGCACGGCAGCCACCGTGACCCGCACGACCCGCACGATGAGGGCGACGAATAAACACAACATAAACGCCACAAAAAATGCCTGGCACCGACAAGGGCCAGGCATTTTTTGTGCTTCATCTATGAAATTATACCTTGCGCAAATCCAGCAGTTCGCGTGCCCGCGCGGGCGTCGCGATCTTCCGCCCGGCCAGCTTTGCCAGCTCCACGGCGCGCTTTACGAGGGATTCGTTCGTCGCCAACACGCCCTTGTCCATCAGCACGTTGTCTTCCAGGCCCACGCGGACGCCATCCGCACCCAGCGCCAGCGCCGCCAGCAGCACGGGCATGTGCGCCTTGCCGATGCCGGTGGCGCTCCAGGTGCAATCGGGGGGCAGCAGGCTGCGCATGAACATCAGGTTTTCAATCGTGCCCGAAAGGCCGCCGGCCGCGCCCAGCACCAGCTGGAAGTTGCAGGGGGCTTTCAGCACGCCCTTTTTGATGTAATACTTGGCATTCTCGATCATGCCGCCGTCGAAAATCTCCAGCTCGGGCTTGATGCCGCGCTCCTGCGTGTAGTTCCCCAGCTTTTCCAGAAATTCGGGCGAGTTCAGGAACACATTGTTGTGCATCCAGTTCATGCTGCCGCAGTCGTAGGAGCACATCTCGGGGCGCAGGCGCTCCAGGTGCGCAAGGCGGATTTCGTCCGTCATGCCCAGCGCGCCGGAGGTCGTCAGGTTCAGGTTGATATCCACATCGTGTTTCTTCATCTCCGCGCGGATGTATTCCACAAGCTCGCAGAAGATATCGGTATTCATCGTGCCGATCCCCTGCGCATCGCGCGCGTGAATGTGCGCCACAGCCGCGCCGGCCTTCGCGCAGGCGATGACATCGGCGGCAATCTCTTCCTTTGTAAAAGGAACGGCGGGGTTGTCCTTCTTCATCGGCCATGCGCCGGTCAGGGCGACAGATATTACCAGTTCATTCATGGTTGGCACCTCCGAATTTGTCTGTAGAATATCGAATGAGGCTTACTTGAGCATACCGCCGCTGATAACAAGGCACTCGCCGGTGATGAAGCTGGCATCGTCACTGGCCAGGAAGCTGACCGCGGAGGCGACTTCCGAGGGCCTGCCCATCCGCTTCATCGGAATATTGGATACAAACAGCTTTTTCGCATCTTCAGGCACAGCGTCGAACATCTCGGTATCAATCGCGCCCGGTGCCACACAGTTGGCGGTCACATTTTTCGCCGCCCCCTCCTTGGCGATGGTTCTGGTCAATCCGATCAGACCCGCTTTCGACGCGGCATAGTTCGCCTGCCCGGCATTGCCAAACGCGCTGGTGGAGGAAATATTGACGATGCGGCCGTATCCGCGCTCCCGCATGTGGCCTATCAGTTCGCGGCAGAAATAGTACGGGCCGGAAAGGTTGACATCGATGACGGCTTCCCATGCTTCCAATTCCATCTTGTGCAGGATTCTATCCTTTGTAATGCCCGCGTTGTTGACCAGGATATCAATCGCACCAAAGTGGGCAAGCGCCTGCGCCACCGCTTCGTGCACCTGCTCGGGTTTGGATACGTCACAGGCAATGGCAAGGCACTTTTCGCCGTCCAGTTCCGCCGCGGTGGCCTTGACCATTTCCCCGTTGTAGTCGATGAGGGCTACGCCGGAAACGCCGTCCTCAAGCATCCGCTGCACGATGGCGCGCCCAATGCCCCGGGCCGCCCCTGTCACGAGGGCAATCTTGCCCTGCAAATTTCCCATGCCGACTTTCCTCCTTTATCTCTCGCACATTTTTTCGCGTGCGTTTCTATACAATCTATGGATTTCAGGATAACTGTAACACCGCCTACACGGAATGTCAAGCAAATATTCTTTCATTTATGAGTGAAATAAACATCATTGACGGAACCAGAGAAAATGTGTATAATTTGACCATGTGATACAAACCAAAGGAGGCAATGGTATGCAGGATCAAGTCCGCACACCCGTCATCGTCGCATATGGCCGCAGCGCCATCGGAAAAGCCATCAAAGGAAGCCTGGCCGCGACACACCCGGTCGACTTCGCCGCGCAGGTGTTGCGTGGCGTGTTGCAGCGCGTTCCGGCTGTGGATGTGGGCCAGATTGACGACCTCATCGTCGGCTGCGCGATGCCCTTTGGGAAGCAGGGCATCAACATGGCGAGGCTCATCGCGCTGAAAGCGGGGCTTCCCCACGCCGTGCCCGCGCAGACCGTCAACCGCTTCTGCTCTTCGGGCCTGCAGACCATCGCCAGCGCCGCAAACGCCATCCGGGCGGGCGAGGCGGAGATCATCGTCGCGGGCGGCGTGGAACAGATGAACCAGGCCACCATGCTGATGGAACAAAACGACTTTGAACCGGCGCTGGCCGCCAGGGAGTCCGGCGCATACATGACCATGGGGCTGACTGCCGAAAACGTTGCTGCGCGGTACGGCATCACCCGCCAGGCGATGGATGCTTTTGCGGTGGAAAGCCACCGGCGCGCCGCGTTGGCTGCCGAGCAGGGTCACTTTCAGGATGAAATCATCCCCGTCGAAGTCACGGATGCGGCAGGTGCCCTTCGGGTTTTCTACACGGATGAATGCATCCGCAAGGGTTCCTCGCCGGAGAAGCTGGCGGAGCTGAACCCCGTGTTTGCCAAGGATGGCACCGTCACGGCGGGCAACGCATCCCAGATGAGCGATGGCGCGGCGTTTGTCGTGCTGATGAGCCAGGAAAAAGCCGACGCGCTTGGGCTGAAGCCCGTCGCGCGGTTTGTTGGATTCACCGTTGCAGGGGTCGATCCGGAGGTCATGGGCATCGGGCCGATAGAAGCTGTTCCGAAGCTTTTGCGCCGGCTCGGGCTTTCCCTATCCGATATGGATGTCATCGAAATCAACGAAGCCTTCGCCGCGCAGGCGCTTGCGTGCATGGGGCAGCTCAACATGGATGCGGCAAAAACCAACCCGAACGGCGGCGCGATCGCGCTGGGGCATCCCTTGGGCGCGACGGGCGCGATCCTAACCTGCAAAATGATCGGCGAACTGGCGCGGAAAGGCGGCCGGTACGGCCTTGTGACCATGTGCATAGGCGGCGGAATGGGCGCTGCCGCGGTATTTGAAAAGATGTAAGAAGCTTACCGAATGGGCCGGCGAAAACCTCGCCGGCTCATTTCCATTCGGAGTGGCTCATCATTTCCGCAAAGTCTATCTTTTTACCGCTCAGCGCCGCGCCCGCTATCATGCTCAGATTCGGATCGCTGCTGGCGTTGCTCAGGTACTCGCCCTGCAGCTTCAGGTGCTTGCGGTAATGCCCCGGCGGAATCATCACATGTTTGGTGAACACGCGGTTAAAATGCGTCAGGTTGACAAAGCCTGTCTCCTGGCTGATTTCAGCAAGGGACATGCCGGTGAATGTCAGCAGTTCAACAGCCTTGCGCACGCGCACCACCATCAGGCATTCAAATATCGTCAGTGATGTTTCTTCTTTAAAACGGCGGCTCAGGCAGCTTTTTTTGACATCGGCATGCGCCACGATATCATCCAGCGACAGCTGGCCCGTGTAGTGGTCCTCCAGGAAGCGAATGGTCTTGCGCACCGGCTCGGAATAAGCGGTAACCTCGATATACTTGGAAGGGGCGTTCTTCTGCCGCCTGGCATCCGCGCTCAGCTTGCAAAGTATGGAATACAGATAATTGACCATGATCTCTTCAGAAAACGGGGTTCGGTTTTCATTTTCTTCTATGATGGCGGCAAACAGCATTGCGGTAAAGTCATCTTTCTGCTTGAAAACACCGGCATCATGGCACATCGCCCTGTCGGTCTTTGAGAAGGTGATGAATTTACACTCGTAATAATACCCGTCTTCCCGCTTGGTCATCAGGGAATGTACGCTGTTGTACGGAATCAGTATGGTATCCCCAGGGCGCGCCATATAAGTCTCGCCATCCACTACATAAGTAAAATCGCCCTTTAAAACATGGTTGAGCTGATAATACGGATGGTGATGTGGTTTGAAAATACCTTCACTTTTCAGCTGCGAAACGCAGGACATCAGGCTGACAATCCTATTCTGCATGGGAACCTCTCTTTAGGGCGGATGCGCCTTGCCTTGGCCGCGCCCACCATTTTCAGCACATACAGATAACTATACCGCAAATGCAAATGAAAAGTAAAGCATGAAGCTTATAAATCCGAAAGGGGCGCTTTTGCACCCCTTCCGCTGTCATGTTCCGTGTTACGCCGTTTTGGCGATACCGGCCTCCGCCTTGGTGGCTTTGGCATTCGCACGGCGCTGCAGCACTTCCAGGAAAATCGCGATCAGCAGGATGCCGCCCTTGATGACCATCTGCCAGAAGTCGTTGACGCTCATGATGGTAAGGCCGTTGAACAGCACGTTTAACACCAGCACACCCAGCATGGCGTTTAGTATCTTGCCCATGCCGCCGCCCAGCAGCACGCCGCCCAGCACGCACGCGGTGATGCAGTCGAACGCGAAGGTGCCGCCGGTGGATGCGATGGCCGTCATCGTGCGGGACATGTGGATGATCGTTGCCGCGCCGATGAACGCGCCGGCCACAGCCTGTATCAGAATATTGTACTTTTTGACCGGAATGCCCGCCAGGTACGCGGCCTCACGGTTCGCGCCGATGGCATAGGTGTAGCGGCCGAAATACGTTTTGCCCAGAAGGAACGCGGACAGAATAGCGCTGGCCGCAAACACCAGAATGATGCTGGGAATCTGCCCAAAGATCAGCGTCTGCGAGATGGCCTTGAACGCGGTGGGGAAGCCGTACAGGGAGCTTGCGCCCGTCATCAGGTAGCAGATGCCGGTCCAGACATACATCATCGCCATGGAAACAACGAACAGATAGGTGTTGAGCAGTTCCGTCAGGATCGCGTTGATCGCGCCGGTGGCCGCGCCGATCAGAAGCGCCGCAATCACCACCACCCAGATCGGGGTGCCGGCAAGCAGCATCTGGCCGCAGACCAGCGAGATAAAGGCGACGCGGGCGCCGATGGAAATATCGGTCTGGCCGGTGATCAGGATCATCGTCACGCCGCAGGAAAGGACGCCCAAGACGCTAGCCTGTTTCAAGATATTGAACATTACGGTAGTGGTAGCAAACCGCGTGGGCGCCAGGGCCGTAAACACCGCGATAAGAGCCGCCAGCAGGGCAAACATTCCGTATTTTTTCCAAAAAACCATAAACTTGTCCATGCGCTTATCCCCTTACCGTTTCAATTTCAAACCCGGAAGCAAGCGTCAGAATCTTCTCCTGGTCAAACTCTTCCCGGTCCAATATGCCCATCTGCTTCCCTTCGTGCAGCACCAGTATCCTGTCGGACAGGCCCATGACCTCTTCCATCTCGGAAGAAACAAGGATCACGGACTTGCCTTCGTTGACAAGCCGGCGGATCATGTCGTACATTTCCTGCTTTGCGCCCACGTCGATGCCGCGGGTGGGTTCATCAAAGATCATGATCTCAGGGTCGGTCGCCAGCGCCTTGGAGATGACCACCTTCTGCTGGTTGCCGCCGGAAAGGTTCAGCACAAGCTGGTTGAGGGTGGGCGTCTTTGTGCTAAGCTTGTTGGCGTACTCTTCCGCAAGCGCCGCTTCCTTCTTTGTATCCACAATGAAGCGGTACTTCAGCAGCTTCTGCTTGATGCAGCCGATGCTGGTGTTCCATTTGATAGACATGTACAGAAACACGCCGTTACGCTTTCTGTCCTCGGGGATCAGGCTGATGCCCAGCTTCTGCGCCTGCGTCGTGTTCCTGATGGCGACTTCTTTCCCCTTGTGGAAAATTTTGCCGCCGGTCTTTTTGCCCACGCCGTACAGCAGGCTTACAGCCTCCGTGCGGCCGCAGCCCAGCAGCCCAGCAAAGCCCAGAATCTCACCCTGGTGCAGCGCGAAGTTGACATTCTTCACACCGTTTCCTCTCAGGTTTTCCGCCCGCAGCA
>JAVBPC010000076.1:0-72030 GCA_031549905.1 Eubacteriales bacterium | reverse complement strand
TTTGTGTTTTTTTAATAAAACCCCCCCCGGTCTTTTCCCTACCTCGGGTGGTTTCCTTGGCGCCTCCCCCCCGTGGGTGGGGTCCCTGGGCAAACGCCCCTGGGGCGTTCCCCTACGCCTCTTCTATGGTCTTCCGAATCTCCTCCATCGCCCTGCGCAGCACCGGCAGCACGGCCCTGACGCGCCCCCGGTCGCCCGTGAGCCCCGGCGCGCGGAAGCAGTTCTCCATATAGCCTGCATCCTGCATCAGCACGTCAAAGGCCTCAATGACGCCCACCTGCCAGGCGATGTGCAGGAACGCGGTGAAGGCATCCTGTATGCGCATGGCGCGGTGAAGATCGCCCGCTTTGACGGCGGCGAAAATAGAAACGAACACCTCCGGCAGCAGGTTCTGCCAGGTGCCGATGGAGCCGTTCGCGCCATACATCAGGCCCAGCGCGGTCATCTCATCGCAGCCGTTGTACAGGATGGCGTCCGGTCGTTCGATCCGCAGGCGGCGCATGTTGAACAGGTTCCAGTCGGTCATCTTCATACCAGCAACGCCCGGGATGGACAGGATCTCCAGCAGCTCCTCAAAGGGCGGGTGGCGGTGCGTCACCGCCGGAATGTGGTACACAAACGTGGGCAGACCGACGGCCGCCAGCGCTTTATAGAACGATACAATTGCCACCGGGTCCCCGTCCGGCGGGATGGCCGCAACGGCGTCCGCGCCCATCTCGGCGGCGTGCCCCGCAAGGGCCACGGCATCCCGCTGGTGGGTCAGGCCCACATGCACCAGCACGCCTTTGCCGGTTGCCTTCGCCATGGGCAGCACGGTTTCCAGCGCCTTTTTGCGTTCCTCCGCGCGCAGGCAGCCCGCGTCGCCCGTGCCGCCGCACAGGTACAGACCGTCCACCCCGGCGGCGAACAGGCGGGCGGCGTTACTGGCGAGGCCTTCATAATCGAAGACCTCGTCCTGTTTGAATGGGCTGATGATCGGGGCATACACGCCCGCTAAGCTGCTCATTTGCGCAGTTCCTCCACCGCGGCTTTCAGCGATGCGCACATGTACTCAATCGTCTCATCCGGGATGCCCAGCCACCACGGGAAGCTAAAGCTGTTGTCCCACCAGCCTTCGACCACCGGGCAGTCGAACTCGCCCTGGCCGTTCTTCTGGAACAGCGGGGAGCGGTACAGCGGGTAATACTGCACGATGCAGCGCACGCGGTGCTTCTGCGTCATGATATCCAGCAGGTCGTCGCGCGTTTTGCCGCAGCCCAAGTCGTTATAATGCATGATGTACTGGTGCACGGCGTAGCGCCCGCCCTCGGGAATCTGCGCAAATTCGATCTCCGGCACATCTTTCAGCAGCGCCTTGATCTTGCGGTCCTGCTCGATCAGGATTTCGTTATTTTCGATGATGGATTTCAGCTGCACGGAGCCCAGCGCACTCTGCGCCTCGCCCAGGCAGTAGTTCTTCGGCCATACGCCGTGGATATCCTCATCAACGCAGCTCATCGCGGGCACCCAGAACCTGTCGCCGCGCGGGCCTTCAAACGCGCGCAGGCCGTTGTGACGGATGCCGGGCACCAGCACGGCGTCGCGCTCATCGCGCACGGTCAGCATGCCGCCCTCGCCCAGCGTGGTCATCGTTTTCGCCGCGTGGAAGCTGAAGCAGCCGAAATCGCCGAATGTACCGACGTGCTGGCCGTAGATGCGGCAGTCAAGCGCCTGCGCGCAGTCCTCAATCACGCGGATGTTGTGCTTCCTGGAAATGCGCAGGATCTCCATCATGTCGCACGGCATGCCCAGCAGGTGCACCGCCACGATGGCCTTTGTCTTCTTGGTGATTTTCCTTTCGATATCCTTCGGGTCGATGACCCAGGTATCGGGATCGTTGTCCGCCCAAACGATCTTCGCGCCCATGTCCGCAAACGGAATCGCGGTGGCGCAATAGGTGTACGCCGGAATGATGACCTCATCCCCAGGCCCGATGCCCGACAGGATGCCCGCAAGCCGCAGCGCGTTGGTGCAGTTGTTCACGCCGAAAGCATAGTTCGCGCCGGTGAACTGTTTGAAGTCCGCCTCAAACTTCTCCAGATAGTCGCCCTGCGTCTGCGTTTCGGCGTTGCGCATTACATCCACAACCGCCGCGATTTCTTCTTCCGTGTACTTGTGCTGCCGGGACGGGAAGATGACCTTGTACCCGGCGACCGCGCCGCGGCCCGAAGGATCGGAGAGTTTTGCCTTTGCCATTGTGAAGTTCCTCCTTAAATAAATGATGATGTATCAGATACAACGCCTAATGTAAGGCTTGTTGATCTCCCACAGGTCGTCAAGCAATTTCACGGCCGCATCCGTGCTGGTCACCACCGGGTCCACCAGCAGCGCCTGCAGGGCCAGCTCCTTGCTGCCGTGAAGCGCGGCCAGCACGCTCATGCGCTGCGGCCCTACCTGCTGCGTCATCAGGGCGACGGGGCCGTCGGGCATCCTGCCCACATGCACCGGGTGTATGCCGGAAGCATCCGCCGTGACGGGCACTTCCACCGCCACATCGGGCGGCAGGTTCTCAATCGCGCCGCCGTTCATCACGATGCCGGACGGGAACACGGTGGGCCGGTTAAAATGTATCGCCTGGATCAGCTCCACCGCCTGCTCGCCGGACGGGCGCAGGAAGGTATCCGGCACGCCGTTTTCGGTCATCTCCAGGATGCGGGCGGCCATCTTGACGCGCTCCTCGGCGTCGGCGTCGAAGTGATAGCCGTGCTCGCCCGCCTCATAGCCGTACGCCTGGTACTCGCCCAGGTGGTCGTCGGAGCAGGTGGGCCAGTAGCCGAACGCGCGCGCCATCTTGCGGGTGTAGGGCATGAAAGTGGGATCGAACGCTTTGTCCGTCTCCCAGTAATGCGGGTACAGGTCCTCGCCGGTCTCTTTATCGCGCAGCGACAGCACCCACTGGAAATGGTTCATGCCCGCGCCGTACAGCGACAGCGCCTCCGGCCTTCGCCCGAACATGTGCGCCAGCGCCGCCCGCGCCATGAAAATCCCGTGGCACAGCCCCACGCAGCGAATCTTCGTGTACTGGTTCACCGCCAGTACGATGCGCGTTTCCGGGTTTGAAAAGTTCAGGAAGTACGCGTCCGGGCACAGCTCTTCCATATCGCGGGCGATATCCATCACCACCGGCAGCGTGCGCAGCGTGAAGAACAGCGCGCCGGGGCCGCCGTTCTCGCCCAAAGTGTGCCTGATGCCGTACTTTTGCGGGATGCGGAAATCTTGCTTCCATAGCTCGCACCGCTCAATGGCGATGCTGGATACCACAAAATCCGCGCCGGGCAGCACATCGCGGCGCTCCATCGTGGCCTCGATGGTAAAACCCATCCCCGTGTCGCGGTTCAGGCGCTGCGCCAGGCCGTGCATGCGGTCCAGGTTGGTTTTGTCGATATCCACCAGGCACAGCGTCGCGCCCGCAAGGTCACGCGCGGTGAACAGGTCCTGGAACGTAGGCAGCCCAAAGCTCATGCTGCCCGCGCCGATGAAAACAATCTTTGGGGTGGACAAGGGGGATCACTCCTTTCAGGCGGTGGGGCAAAAGATTTAGCCTATACAACCCCGCCCGGTTGTGCTATGGTTTTGGACAGCCTAACGCGAAGGGGGACAAACCATGATCCTGGACGGGCACATTCACCTATACCCGGGGGCGGCAGCGGACGGCGGCGAACAGCTGCTTGCCGCCATGCGTGGTGTTGATATCGGCGGCGGCTGCGTGATTTCGCGCTCTCCCAAGTGCTTCCCGTGGAGCGGCGAAGACGCGGGCGCGGCGGACCGCATCGCGCAGGCGCTGTCCTGGTGCGCGGGACGGGAAACGCTGTACCCCGTTTACTGGATAGACCCCACCGAGCCGGACGCCGTTGATCAGGTCGATTATGCCGTATCGGAAGGCATCCAAGGGTTCAAGGTGATCTGCGGCCACCACATGCCCGCAGACCCCGCCGTGATGCCCGTGTACCGCCGGATGGCGCGGCACGGCAAATCGCTGCTGTTCCATAGCGGTATCCTGTGGGATGGTCAGCCCTCCGGCGAGTACAACCGCCCGGCCGGTTTCGAAGGCCTGCTGCGCGTGGAGGGCCTGCGCTTCGCGCTGGCGCACATCGCCTGGCCGTGGGTGGATGAATGCCTGGCCGTGTACGGCAAATTCCAAAACGCGCTGACAGAGGCGAAGGACCTGTCCGTTGAGATGTTCATAGACATCACCCCCGGCACGCCGCCGATCTACCGGCGCGAAGCCCTGACCAAGCTGCACACCATCGGGTACGATGTGGAAAACAACATCCTCTTCGGCACCGACTGCGACGGCAGCAAATACAACGCCGCCTGGGTGAAAGATGTGCTGACCCGCGACAACGCCATCTACGCGGAACTGGGCCTGCCGGCGGATATCCTGGCGAAAACCTACGGCCAAAACCTGCTGCGCTTCCTGGGCATTACCGGCGGAGCAGTTGCGAAAAAGCCTTTGGTTCCGGGGGAGCTGTAGAGGCGCTAGGAACACGCCAGGGACGCTGTCCCTGGACCCTACCAAGGGGCATAATGCCCATTGGAACCCCTACTGTTTCACCTCACGGCGGGATGGTTTTTGATGAAATCCCCCAAGAAGGGATTCTTAAGGGCCTAAGGCCCTTAAGCGGGGTCCAGGGGCAGCGCCCCTGGCGTCCCTCTCTCTTACAGCCCCGCCGTCTCAATCACTTCGCAAACAATATCCTCTTTGTTGTGGTCATACCCTATGTACAGCTTGCCTTCCTCCACGCGGCAGCAGGGGTACTGGTGTCCGCTGCACTTGAGCAGGCCCTTGCGGCGCATGATGGAGGGGCTGTCGTTGACCATGTAGACCTTGGTAAACGCATAGCCGTCATCGCTGAGCAGCAGCGTCAGGCTGCCGCGATCCAACAGGTTCTGGCTGGTGTTGTTGACCAGGAAGAAGCGCCCGTCGGACAGGCGGCCCGCGTACAGGCGGGACATGGAATCCGGGATATCGGACAGCACCGGCACGGAGAAGGTGTGCGCGTTGTCATCCGACCAGTTGACGTACACGCGGCAGCTTGCGCCCTCATCGCGCCAGAAGATGAAGATGCGGCCGGGCTTTCCGTCTGCGCCGTCCGTCTGGTACCAGGTGGATTCGCCGTACGGGAACCACGCGCCGTCGGGCTCCGGCACGAAGATGAACTCCGGCGTTTCGCAGATGTCGTTTCCGGGCCACAGCAGCACGGCGGGGCCTTCGCTTTTGGTGTTGCAAACGCACATCAGGCGGCCTTCCTGCGTCAGGCGCGGGGCCTCAAACAGCCATTTGATGCGGGTGCCGAAAGTGAAAGCCTTTTCCCAATTGTGCGCATCCCCCGAGCGGTACACATCGATGTAGGCCGTCTCCGGGCGGATGCGGCGCATGCCGGTCACGGTCTCGTCATGCTCGGTCTCTTCCGACATGATCACGCAGTACAGCGCATCCGGGGTTGTGTGCAGCGCCACGCAGTTGTGCGCCCACTGGCTGCCCTCCGGCACATCCAGCACCACCCACGGCTCGCTCCACGCGCGCCCATCCTCCGATTCCGCCATCAGCACTTTCTGCCCGGCGTCCTCTTCGTTGCGGAAACCGTTGCTCCACGCGTAATACAGCTTGCCTTTGAACATCGTGATCTGGTTATGATGGTTGTAAGACCCGTGAAACTCATTGCCGTAATACACAACGGCCCGGCTGCTGCGCTCAATGTACGGAATCAGCGCGGGGTCCGCGCCCTTGGTGCCGTGGTCGTCGTCCTTCATCAGGCACTCGAACAGGCCAAAATTGCGCCGCCAGCGGTATTCGCGCAGCTGCTCCATCACCGTTTGGCTCAGCATGGTCACTTCCTGGCGGGTCTTGATCTTCATTTCCATCGTCTATTCCTCCAACAGCGCTTCTTGCAGCAATTTCAGGTGGGACATCACGCATTCTTCCGCGCACTCGCCCGGCAGCGGGTTTACCTCGAACAGCAGCTTTCTTTCATCGCCCGGCGCAAAGTAGCCGATGCCGTCCAGAATGCGCAGCACATTCCGCAGATCGCGCACATGCAGGTGGCCTGCCGGGTGGAAGAACGACGGGTGTCTGTCGCCAAAGAAGGGGTCTTCCGTATCGCGCAGGATGCAGCTGGACAGGTGCACCCGGCCCAGGTACGGCGCGGCCACGCGGTAGGATTCCTCAAAATCCTCAAACAGGCAGGGGATGTGGCCCATGTCGATCTCCAGGAACAGATCGGGGAGCCCCAGCGATTCCACCAGCTGGCAGCCCTCCACCGTGCTGCCCATCAGGAAGCGCTTGTCGATGCCGGTATCCAGCGGCTCGATGATGCCGGCGATCCCCAGCGGGCGCAGCACATCCTGTGTCAACCAGCGCGCCATCTCGCCAAAGCGGGCCATGGCATCCGCGCGGCTGCCGGGCGGCACAATACCGGATACGAACAGCAGCTGCGTCGCGCCGATCTGGGCCGCCGCGTCGGCTTCGCGCCTCAGAAATTCTTTGGCAATCCATCGCTCGGCGGGATCGGCCGTGGCAAGGGAAATCTTGCGCGCCGGAAACAGGTGGTTTACATAGGTGATCTGCTTGCCGCAGCCGCGAATGGCGGCGATTGCGCGGGCGCGCTCCGTTTCATCGATCGGCAGGCACAGGTCAACCGCGCCGATGTCATCCCTTTGAGACAGCGCGATGGCCGTGTCCGCATGGGCCTTCGAGTCGCTGAGCGACGCCGGGTACAGCATGTGGTGCACGAAGCCAAGCTTCTCTGTGGGGATTGTGCGGATCATGTGCGCCTCCGCCTTTCCGCCTGTGCGGCCAGCTTCATCTGCCAGAACACCGCCCAGTTCGCCAGAACGGTGCCCTCGCGTAGAGTGACGGTGCCGTTTATAAATTTATCCGGATATAACTTGATCATCGCATCGCGGTAAGGGCCTTCCGCCAGCGTGATTTCCATAACGGGGTTTTTCTCTACGGCGTACGGCGCGGGCAGCGGTGTTGCCTTTTCCGCAAGCTTTTTTGCGGCCTCGGCAATCCACCCCGCCGTTTCGCTCAGCGCGTATGTTTCCGCGCCGAACTCGCTGTAGCCCTTCTTCACCACCACGGTGGCAACCCCGGGCACCAGCGCCCCGGCCTCCGCACAGCCCGCGTCATCCCCGGTCACCAGCGCCAGCGGCACGCCCATTTCGCCCGCAATCATCGTTTCCACGCCGATTTCGCCGACGGACAGGCCGTTCACGCGGATATCCAGGTTTTCCAGCTCGTAGCTATGTGGCAGCAGCGCGCCGGGCGTGCCCGCCTTGGAATGAAACGCCAGCATGATCAGCCCATCAAAGGTGCCGTTAAGCCCACCCGCCCAATCGGGCCGGTACGGCGGCTTGCCGCAGATGGCCTTCACGCCGTGCGGCAATTGCGATAGGTCAATCCCGCGCCCGTAAAAGTGCTCATCGTACAGATAGACATCTTCGCCGTCAAGGCCTTTCAGCAGCGCCAGCAAATCGCTCATGAAATACTTGCGGCCTTCGGCATATTCCGGGCCGGTGGCCTCCGCCTGGGTATAGCTGACCACGCCGCTGGCCCCTTCAATATCCGTGCGCACCATCCAGCGACGGCGCGAATTCGCAGATATCGCGCCATCAGAGGATTTCGCAAGAAATCCTTCCCTTTTCATTTACAACAGCTCCTGTGTTCTATATTTCTATGCAAGTAGCAAAGAATCTCCCTTGAGGATTTATCCGCATTGTGTTACAGTTCGGCCAATGAATCCCCGTATCTATTATACTGTTGGCATAGAAACAGAACAATGACCTATCTTGCTAGATTGGGCCAAAGAAAACACACCGGGAGGACGTGCGACGGTAAACTGAGGTTTTCCGCCGCAAAGGAAGAAACCACTGCGGTGGTACATGGCCTTCCGGCCATGAAAGGAATGTTTTCCTGCGGAAAACTCCCCGCCCGACCTAGCGTCCGCCTGAAGGGCGGACCGAGGGTGAGCAAATCTTTGATTTGCCACCCGAAGCCCAGCCGCCGCCAAGGGCGTGCGGCTGGGGCATACAAGCAGAGCCGGTCGATACGATTGAATGTGAAGGGGCTGAGGCCCCTTCAGCAACCCCACAGGAGGTGTTCCCATGCGCCAGGGCGCTGTGATCACGGGCGAAATATCCAATTGGCAAATATTGCAAAGGGACCGGGACGGCTTTGCCCGCGCGCGCGTAACGGGCTGGTTTTTCGTCAGCGGCCTTGACACCGGCACCCCAATGCGCGTGCAGTGCCGCGTTGTGCGCGAGGATGATAACAGCGATGTCATCCCCTGGGCAGACTGCGTGGTGGACGGCCTGAACTTCTACCTGCCGCTGAAAATACCGCAGGGCGGGCTGTACAGGTTGGAAACGAAGCTAGTTTACGACGGCGCGAACGGCCTGTCCGTCACGCGCGGGGATATGGTGCAGCATTTCGGCGTGGGCGATATTTATCTGATCACCGGGCAGTCCAACGCGGCGGGACGGTATCAGGGGCCGGTCAGCGACCCGCCGCGGCTGGGCGTGCATGCGCTGAAGCCCGGCGGTGTGTGGGACTTGGCCACACATCCGCTGCATGAAACCACTTGTGCGGTGCTGACCCCCAGCATGGAAAACAACAACCCCGGCCACAGCGCGTTCCTGGCATTCGGCAAAAGGATGCAGGCGGCGCTGGGCGTGCCCGTGGGGTTGGTGCCGCTGGCAAAGGGCGGCGCGGGCCTGTGGCAGTGGGACCCGGATGAAGAGGCGGGCCTGTTTAAGCAGGCCGTAGATGTCATTCACCGGCACTGCCCCAAGGTGGCCGGTGCGCTGTGGTACCAGGGCTGCGCCGATTCCTTTGAAAAAAAGGGTGATACCTATTTGATGCGGTTCGGGCGCTATGTGGACGCCCTGCGGGATGCGCTGGGCCAGCCCGCGCTGCCGTTCTACACCGTGCAAATCAACCGATGTACAATGGAAACCACCCCGGAAAACGACATCTCCTGGGGCAAGGTGCGCGAGGCGCAGCGCCGGGCTGCGCTGACCATCCCCGGCGTTCGGGTGACAGCCAGCACGGACCTTGCCATATTCGACGCCGCGCACCTGGATGGCGAAAGCAACGTGCGCCTGGGCGGAAGGCTTGCGGAGATGGCGCTTGCGCCGGAAGGCAGCGCGCAATGGAGCCCTGCCGTGCGCGCCCGGCGTGACGCGCAGGATGCCGCGCTTGTGCATCTGCTGACCTGCGTGCCCATGCAGGCAGGTTCGGGAGAAGGCAACCCCTTCACTGCCGAGGACGGCGGCGGCATGGTGGATGCGTCATCGTACACATGCCAGGGGAATGCGATTTTGATCCGCTTTCCCCGCGCCCTTGCCCCGGGCGCGAAGCTGCACGCGCAGTGGCAGATGAACCCAGCCAGCCCGCCGGTGAGCGCGGAAGCAGAAATTCCTATGATGAGCTTTTTTGACCTGCCGATAGAGGAGGATCACGCATGAAACAGCCTGCGGATTTCGCATACATCCTGCGGTTTGCCATGGATGTGGAGGCCGGGGCGGAACCTTTCCTGCCCGCGCTAAAGCGGTTTATTTCAGATGCCCAAATAGATGACGTGACGGTGTTCACCGAGGGCGAAGAGGTTAGCCAGGGGCACATGACCGCGGAGAGACAGCGGCGGTTTGTTGCCATGCTTGAGGCGGCAAAGCCCGCGATAGCTGAGGCGGGCGCTACCTTTTCCATCAACCACTGGACGACGCTGTACCACGCCGACCGGGGCCGCGCGCTGCTTCCTGATCAGAATTTTACCCGCATGGTGGATGCGTACGGACGCGAATCCACCATCTCCGCCTGCCCGCTGTGCCCGTCGTTCCGGGCGTATTACGCGGATCTGGTGCGGCGGTTCGGCGCGCTTACGCCCGATACCTTCTGGATTGAAGATGACTTCCGCTACCACAACCACGCCCCGCTTCAGTGGGGCGGTTGCTTCTGTGAGAAGCACATGGATGAATACCGCCGCCGCGCAGGTGCCACCTTCACCCGCGAGGAATTTGTCCGGGCCATCACCGCGCCGGGCAAGCCCCATCCCTGGCGCACGGTGTGGCTGGATACCTGCCGCGACGGCCTGATCGGCTTTGCGCGCAAGCTTCGCCATGCGATGGATGAAGTCTCGCCCGGCACGCATCTGGGGCTGATGTCATCCGATCCGTCGGTGCACTGCGCGGAAGGCCGCGACTGGGACGCGCTGATCGGCGCATTTTCAAACGGCGCGGATGTGCCGCACCGCATCCACCTGCCCGCCTACCTGGAGCGCACGCCGCAGGAATACCTGTGGCTGTTTAACACCGTATCGATGCCTTGCCGCGCGGTAGGACCCGCGAACGTCGCGGTGTACCCTGAGCTGGAAAACTTCCCGTTTTCGGCGTTCACCAAGTCGCTGGCGCTCACGCGCTTCCAGATCAAGCTGGCGCTGGCGCTGAACATTCGCGGCATCACGATGGACCTGTTTGAGATCGGCGGTTCCGGCATCCCGCCCGAGGACGCCCACGCGGCAAGCCTTGCGGGCCTGAAACCGTTTCTTACGGCGGCGAACCGGTCGGGGGCCTTCGCGGGCGAACGGCTGGGCGCGCGGGTGCTGGTGTCGCCCAGGGCATCCTACGCGCTGGAAACGGCAGGCGGCGTGGCGGACCCGTCCGCACTCATCCCCCGCGAAACGTTCTGGGGCGGCGTGTTTTCCACGCTGGGCATCCCCTTTGCGTTTGTGCGCAGGGATGACGCCGCTGCCATCGCCGCCCTTTCCGGCCAAATCGTGGCCGCCAGCGGGCAGGTATTTCGCGGCTTCACGGCGGAAGAGGTGCGCGGCCTGTTCGCGCGCAATTACGTCATTTTGGATGGTGAAGCCGCGCTGACGCTGCACGCGCTGGGGCTGGGCGAACTGGCGGGCATTGCGGGCGCAAAGCGCGTGGCGGCCGAAACCGGCGCGGTGTGCTATGAAGAAAGCGCGACGCCTGAAGAGGGTTTCCTGCTGCCCCGCGCCAACGCGCAAACATTCCTGGGCGACGCGGTGCTGATCGATTACGCGCCGGGCACGCGCATCGTGAGCCGCCTGATGCGCTTTGACCGCACGCTAGCGGGCGCGGGCATGGCCGTGCATAACGAGCGCGCGCTTGTGCTGCCCTTCATCTGCGAGGATGGCTACCCCGGCGGCATGTTCCTTAGGCTGCGCGCGTGGCTGCTGCGCAAGGAGATCGCCAGGGCGGCGGGAAATGCCGCGCCCATGCTGGCAACCAGGCACCAAAACCTGGCAATGTACGCGTTTGCCGCCCATGGGAAGCGGTATTTGTACCTTGCCAACGCCAGCGCCGACCCCGTGCCCGAAGTGCAGTTGCTGTTGACGGGCGACAGCGCGAAATGCTTCCAAAAGAACATTGCCGCGCAGGCGCTGACCGACACGGATGCCCGCTGGAAGGGCGTACCCGTGCACATTTCGGATGGTCAAACCGTCACACTGGCGCTGCCCCTCGCGCCGCTGGAATGCGCTCTGGTCGAAATGCAATAACATCGCGCCAAAGCCCGCCACCGGGCGGGTTTTCTTTTTGCACCGGCAATGGTATAATCTTCTGAAGATTATTTACCATTTTTTGTGAGGTATCCGCCATGTCACGCCCCCGCAAAGCCAAAAAGAAGCACTGGTTCCTGTACACGCTGCTGGCGCTCGCGGTCATTGCCGCCGCTGCGTACGTCATCTATTTTGTGCCGCTGACGCCGCACGACCTGAGCCGCGACGGCCTGACCGTGTACGCGGACGGCGAGTTCCAATACACTTTGCCGCTGGACCGGCAAAGCCCGTGGGCCAAGTTCCGTGCCGACGCGATGCAAACCGGCCGCAGCCCCGTGATCCCGCGCGAAACGGAAGGCCTTACCCCCTGGCGCGTGCAGACCGGCAAGGGCATCTTTTCATCGCCCGTTGTGGATGGCGACGGCACCGTGTACATCGGTTCCGGCGACCACCTGTTCTACGCCATCGGGCTTAATGGGCAGATCAAATGGACGCTGGAAGCGGGCGAGATCATCGATTCCAGCGCGCTGCTGGCGGATGACGGGCGGCTGTATTTCGGCGCGGGTGACGGCAAGGTGTACGCCGTGAACCGCGACGATGGGTCGGTCGTTTGGACGTATCAGGGCCAGACGCCGCAGGAAGTGGAAGCGGAATACGGCATCAAAACATACAACCTGGGCTGGTTTGAGGGGAACATCGGCATACTGCCGGATGGCTCACTGCTGGCACCGAACGATAACTATCTCGTCTACCGCCTGGACCGCGCCACCGGCGAAAAGACCGCCGCATACCTCGCCAACGAGATGGTGTGGACGTGCCCGGCGGTGAACGCCGAAACCGACCGCCTGTTCTTCGGCACCTGCGCGCAGGTGCTGCAAAATGTGTACGCGTACAGCATTGACGGGCAGAAGCAGCAGTGGCTGCGCGGCGGGCTGGGCAGCGTATCATCAAGCCCCATGCTCAGCGGCAGCAAGGCAAACGGCGCGGTCATTGTCGGCTGCTTTGACGGGTACCTGCGCGCGCTGTCACAGCAAAACGGCAAAACGCTGTGGAAAACCGCGCTGGGCGACCACATCTACGCCAGCGCCGCGTCCCTTTCGGATGGCACGATCATCCAGCCTGCGGCCGACGGCACCGTGTACGCGCTGGACCCGCAAGACGGGCGCATCCTGTGGACGTTTGACACGCTGGAGCCCATTCGCTCCTCGCCCGTGGTCGATGGGCTTGACAACATTTATTTCGGTTCCGGCGAAGGCAAGCTGTTCTGCCTAAATGCAGACGGTACGCTGAAATGGAGCTATCAGCTGATCGACGGCGAGCGCAACGACCTGAACGCCTCCCCCGCGCTGGGGTTTGACGGCGTGTACATCGCGGGCGAAAGCGGCGAAATTTTCTTCATGCCGTACGGGTACCCGCTGTCCGAAGAAGGGCTGAAAGACCCGCGCACGCACGTTGGCGGCGAGACGCTGCCGGATGACGGCATGCTGCTGTACGCGCTGTCCGGCTTTGGCGCGCTGACAGAGAACAGCCCCGCCGAAATCGATGCCAACCAGCCCATCGCATACCAGCTGTTCGTCCGCGAAAACGGCGAAACGCTGCCCTCCCAGCTGGATAAGAAATCCTTGCGGGTGACGGTCGAACCCTCTGCCGAGATTGACATCACCGTGGCCGCGAACGGCAGGTTCGTGACCATCACCCCGAAGACCGCCTGGCCGGACGGAAACTTCACCATAAGCATCAGCGCGAAGGCCAAGACAGGGTTCATCCGCTTCGGCCTGAAGGCGCTGGGCGGCAAGGTAACCGGCACGGCGGAAAAGACCGAAACCTTCACGGTTCGGGGCAGCGGCGCGCCGTATGCCGTCACGCTGCCAAAGGATGGCGAAGCGACGGTGTTTGAGTTCAAGCGGCTTGCCGTGCCCAACCCCGTCATGCTGCCTTCGTACAACCAGATCGGGTTTGATTCGCTGCACTACCTGGCGGGCGCGGTCTGCGCGTGGGGCGATCAAACGGTGCTGTGGGTGGTCGGCGGCAAGCTGGAGGACGGGCAAACGGTGTACGACCCGTCGATCCAGGCGCGCTACCCGCTGCTGCTGGATAACACGGGCGGTCTGCTCACCTTCTACAACTACGACGGCTTCAAGATCAATTTCATCGGCTCATGGGATATGCCGTTCAAGCGCTACCGCATCAGCGCCCGCGCGGACGGGCTTGCAGGGGGCGACATCCAGGCCGCCGTCACCGCGCAGATGAACTGCGATGAGATCGCCTACTACGGCCTTGGCCTGAAGCTGATGGGCATGAGCGATTTTGCCACCGGCATGATGAGCGCGTACGGCGGCATGAACATCAGCCAGTACCGAAGCGCGGTACCCGTGGAGGGCGTGGGCGAAGCAAAGTTTTCTACCGGCGCGCAGAGCGTTTCCGTGACGCTGACCGGCAGCGCGCTGCCCGCGGATGCGCATGTGTACAGCATCCTGCTGACGGCGAATGACGGCAAACCGCTTGCGCTGTATTACACGCGCGATACCCAGGTTGCGGCCGGTGAAGGCGGGCTGCTGCAAAGCGTCACGCTGCGCTGGGATAAGCAGGATGCGCCCAAGGGCACCGTAACGGCCTATTTCCTAGTGGATAACTTTGTTGCGGCTAAGCAGGCGCTGATCATTCCGTAAATCGGCAAAACCACGCCAAACGCATGGGAAGATGCCCGGCGTTTGGCATTTTTTTGTTGCACTTCGCGGTTGCCATCCTTTTCGGATCCTGCTATACTGCACGCAAAATCTGAAAGGAGGCACCCCTATGCTCATTTCAACCAACTCCGGGCTGTACAGCGCAAGACCGGACCAGCCGCGCGTGCCCATGGCAGAAGCGATGGATTTTTTCCGCGATGCGGGCTTCGACGCGGTGGATGTCAACTTCTGCGCCACCATCTACACGGAACCGCACCGCCATGAGCCGATCCTGGATGGCGACTGGCAAAAGAACCTGGACGCGCTGCTGGAAGCCATCCGCCGCAACAACCTAACCGTCTCCCACACGCACCTGCCGTTTTACCGCTATGACCTGCCGGATGCAGGGACCCTGGTCGAATACGACCGGCTGATGCGCCTTTCCATCGATGCAACGGAATACATCGGCGCGAAATACGCGGTGATTCACCCCTACCGGGATGAAACCGGCGCAACCTCCGTTGAGGGCACGATGAAGCACCTGCTGCCCTTTAGGGACGCGGCGCGGAAAAAGGGCGTCACGTTGTGCGTGGAAAACATGCACTTCACCCCCAGCGCCGTGCTTTGCGAAATTGTGGACCGGCTGGAAACGGCGGCGTGCTACGATGTGGGCCACGCGAACCTGTCGGGGTTTGATCAGGGGGCGTACATCCGCGCGCTTGGCAAGCGGCTGAAAGCGCTGCACCTGCACGATAACTACGGCACCAAGGATGACCACAGCCTGCCGTTCCTGGGCACGGTTGACTGGCCCGCCATCATGGCCGCGCTGCGGGATACCGGCTATGACGGCGTGTTCAACTACGAAGTCGCCGCCTCAAAGCTGCCCATGGCGCTCCGCATGGAGCACGCCCACTACCTGATCCGGGCCGCGTACATCCTGCTTAAAAAAACATAACACCTCCCCTATTGACTTTTGGACTGGTCCATATTACAATGACGCCATAAATTTTGAGACACTTTGAACAGAATACCATCTCTTTTTTATTTTGTCAGAACTTAGACCGGTCCAAGTTTTTTAACAGGAGATGATCCCAAGTGGCAAACATTCGGGAAATCGCCAAACATGCCGGGGTATCCCGCAGCACCGTTTCCCTGGTCATCAACGGCAGCGAACTGGTGAAGGAAGAAACGCGCCAAAAGGTCATGAAGGTTATACGCGAGCTCAAATATGTGCCCAACAACAACGCCCGCAACCTCAGCCGCAAGGTGATGAGCAGCCTTGGCATCATCGTGCTGTCTGACC
The DNA here is from genome assembly GCA_031549905.1 of Eubacteriales bacterium. Lineage (GTDB taxonomy): Bacteria > Bacillota > Clostridia > Christensenellales > Aristaeellaceae > Avichristensenella. The sequence continues at coordinate 56,497 of JAVBPC010000076.1, read as the reverse complement.
AGAAGCGCTCCAGCAGCTACGACTTTGGCAACGGCGTGGGTCTGTACTCGCTGAACGTCATCCGGGGTATCACCGATGCCCTTTCAGGCAGCGATTATTCCGTCATCATTGAATATTTCTGCGCATCCGAAGAAGATGGCGCGATGCCAAAGCTGATCCGCGGCCGCCGGATTGACGGCGCGTTCATCGTCGGCGGCTTTTGCGAAGACAAGTTCATCAGCACGCTGAAAGAAACGGGCATCCCCTTCGTCACTGTAGCCGTTGGCGCGCAGGAAGAGGCGTGCGATTCCGTCATATCCGACCCCGCGCAGGGCGCGTACCTGTGCATGCGCTACCTGATAGACCGGGGACATGAGCATATCGGCTTCGTGAACTGCCCTGCATCGTTCCGCTCGGCGCACCTGCGCGTGGACGGCGTGAAGCAGGCTCTCTCAGAAAGCGGGCTGCCCTATGATGGCGCCAACATGCTCCACAGCGAACACAACAACGGCGAAAGCGGTTATCACGCCATGCGCGAAGCGTGGCAGCGCGGCGCGCGGTTCGATGGCATCGCCACCGCCAACCCGCAGATCGCCATGGGCGCCATCCGCTTCCTGATGGAACAGGGCCTGCGCATCCCGCAGGATGTATCTGTGATCGCATATGAAGACAACTCGCTGTGCGGCTACGCATCCCCCGCGATGACCGCCGTGAACATCCAGAAAGAGCGCATGGGCGAGGCGGCGGTATCCCTGCTGCTGGCGCGCATCGCGGACCCCGAAAAGGAGATAGAATCGGTGACAGTGGATTCATACCTGGTGGAGCGCGACAGCGTGCGCGGCGGCGCGGGGGCAAAGGCATGAGCACGCAATTTGATGTGTTGGTCGTAGGCGGCGGCCCGTCCGGCATCGCGGCGGCTGTATCGGCAGCGCGCATGGGCGCGAAGACTGCACTGCTGGAAAGGTACGGCATCCTGGGCGGGATGCTGACCGCCGGGCATGTGCAGCCCATTCTGGGCACGGTGTCGCGTGGCACGATGTACGATGAGGTCATCGCGCTGCTTGCCGCCGGGCATGAGGGCGCCCCCGTCCATGTCACCCGCAATGGCCCTGAAATTGCCGTGGACCCGGAAGAAGCAAAGCAACGGCTGCTTCGCTTTGCGCACACCAGCGGCGCGCACGTTTACCTGCAAACGCCCGCTTTGGATGCCATCAAAGAAGGCGACCGCGTCACGGGCGTGCTGGTGGGCACGCAGCAGGGCATAGAAACCTTCCACGCAAAAACCACCATCGACGCTTCCGGAGACGGGTTCCTTGCCGCGCGGGCAGGGGCGGCGTTCTCCATAGGCCGCGAACAGGATGGCAAGTGCCAGCCCACAACGCTGGAATTTCTGCTGACGGGCGTGGATGAAACCCGCGCCATTGCCTGCTTTGGCGGCAGCGACCCCATTACCCTGCCGGATGGCAGGCGCTATGCGGAGGTATGCAAGGAAGCCTGCCTTCGCGGCGAGCTGCCCCCAAATGTGGCGATCGTGCGCCTGCACCGCACCTTTTACCCGGGTGAGCGCAACGTGAACGCCACGCAGGCCAACGGCCACGACACCCTAACCGCGGAAGGCGTGCTGCACGCGGAGCTTGATCTGCGCGATCAGATCGAAGCCGTCGCGGCGTTTCTGCGCAAGTCTGTACCAGGGTATGAGCGCTGCCGGGTGCAATCCACCCCCGCCACGCTGGGCGTGCGCGAAACGCGGCGGATACACGGGCACGTAGCCATAACGGACGCGGATGTGGAAGGGGGCGCGCGCCGCGAAGATGCCGTGGTGCACAGGGCGTGGTTCCTGATCGATATCCACAACCCCGCGGGCGGCGGGCAGGCGGAAGGCCGTTCCCAGCCGGCAAAGCCGTACGATATTCCCTACGGCGCACTGGTGCCGGCGGGCGTGGAAGGGCTGCTCACCGCCGGGCGCTGCATCTCCGGCACGCACCGGGCGCACGCATCCTACCGCGTGATGGGCATCTGCCTGGCGACCGGGCAGGCTGCCGGCGTTGCCGCGGCGCTGTGCGCGCAAGAAAACACGGTTCCGTCTGCGCTGGCGTATCAAAGGGTACAGCAGGCGCTGACAGAACTGGGAGCGGAGCTTACCGATGCATAAACACATGTGCTTTGACATCCCGGTATCGTACCGGACCGATGTGCTTGTCGTGGGCGGCGGGCCCGCCGGGTTCTGCGCGGCGGTGTCGGCGCGAAGGGGCGGCGCGAAAACGCTGCTGATCGAGCAGGGCGGATTCTGCGGCGGCATGGCGACCGCCGGGCTTGTCGGCCCCTTCATGACCAGCTATGACAGGGATGGGGAAAAGATGATCATCCGCGGCCTGTTTGAGGAAGTGGTGGATCGCCTTGCCGCGCGCGGGGCGGCCATTCACCCTTCGAAGGTTCCGGCCGGCTCGGCGTTCACATCCTACATTACCGTCGGGCACGCGCATGTCACGCCCTTCGATGCGGAAGCGCTTCGGGTGCTGATGGATGAAATGCTGATAGAGGCGAGCGTGGACACGCTGTACCACACGGCGTTTGTGCATCCGATGATGGATGAGGGCCGCATTACAGGCGCGGTGATTCACTCCAAGGGCGGCCTGGAAATCGCCCTCGCATCCGTTGTCATCGACTGTACGGGCGATGCCGATGTGGCCTACCGCGCGGGCGTTCCCTGCGCGCTGGGGGATGCCGACTCCGGGCGCATTCAGCCTGCCACCATGTTCTTTCGCATCGGCAACGTTGATTCCGCCAAGGTCGAGGCGGATATCAGCGCAAACCTTGACAAGTTCCACCGCAAGGATGGCGTCAATTACCGTTCCATGCACTGGCATGTGGCGGAGGCCCGCACAAGGGGCGACTGGACGCTGGAGAGGGTATCCATCGGCATGTTCCGCGGCGTGAAGGAGGATGAATGGAGCATCAACACCTCCCGCGTGATGGGGATCGACGGCACCGACGCGAAAAGCCTGACGGCCGCCGAAATGGAAGGCAGGCGGCAGGTGCGGCAAATCTTCGCGTTCCTGAAAAAGTATGTGCCCGGCTGTGAAAACGCGGTGCTGCTATCCACCGCGTCCACCATCGGCATTCGAGAAACGCGGCACATCAAGGGCGAGTACACCCTCACGGTGGAAGATGTGCTTGGCGGCGCGGTACCCTTTGACAGCGTGCTGCTGGCGGCCAACTCCGTGGATGTGCACGGGCGCTTTGGCCCGATGAGCAACGAGTACATCACCGTGCAGCACGGCAAATGGTACGGCGTGCCCTACCGCTGCCTGGTGCCGCTCGGCGTGGAGCAGTTGCTGGTGGCAGGCCGGTGCGTATCGGCCACGGCGGATGCCGCAGGCGCTATCCGCGTGATGCCCCCGTGCATGGGGCTGGGGCAGGCGGCGGGCACGGCGGCGGCGCTGGCGGTGCAAAGCGGGCAGATCGTGCGGAAAATTGACTCCGAGTCATTGCGGAACAACCTTGAAAAGCAAAAAGTCTATCTTGGATAACCACCCAGTTCTGTGAACGCCGGCGCGCGTTTGCAAATAATACCGGTTCCAGATAGGTTTTACAGAAAGCTCGCGGATCTTTTCCCGCCCGGCGGCGGCGCCTTCCAGTCAGCGTAGCCTCCAGCTACGCCTCCTTCCGGCTTCTTGCCGGACGAAAAAATCTCTCGCGAGCTTTCCTGCAAAACCTACCTGGAACCGGTAAAGAAAAGGAGCAACACCTATGAAACGAAACCTGGGCAAAAAGGGTCTGGCGTTCCTTTTGATCGCCATGATGACAGTTTCCCTGCTGGGCTTTGCAGCAGCGGAAGAGCCGGACATCACCTCCTGGATCGTTGCCGAAGATCCGGCATCCATCAAGGGTACGGTCCGGTTCTGGATTCCCTTCAAGGGGTCGCAGGGCATGGACGACATGATCGCCGAATTCAACCAGACGTACCCCAACGTCAAGGTGGAACTGACGACGTACAACAACAACTCCGACGGCAACCTGTCCGTCAACACCGCCATCATGGCGGGCGAGATCGATGTGCTGGCCAGCTTCGGCCTGGGCGCCACCTACAAACGCTGGGAAAACGGCCTGTACAAGGATCTGACCCCCTACATCGAAAAGTACGGCATCAACTTCGTTGATAACTGGGGCTCCGATGTGTACAAGTACGATGACACCTACTATTCCTTCCCCTGCGGCGGCATTTCGTACTATGTATCAATCAACATGAACGAATGGAACGCGGCGGGCCTGGGCGAAGTGCCGAAGGCCTGGACATGGGATGAGTACCTTGCCGCCAGCGCGGCCATGACGCACGGCGAGGGCGACCAGCGGGTGTTCGGCGGATCGGACTACCACTCGCAGAACTACTTCACCTACACATGGTACCAGAAGTACGGCAAGGATCAGTACTACGGGGAAGACGGATTGTCCAACTTCACCGATCCCTTGATCGTGAACGCCCTCAAGCGCGAAATGAAGGCCGAGATCGACGACAAAATCTGGTTCCCGCTGACCATCTACCGCGCGGATAACCTGCAGACCCAGGATATCTTCATGGGCCACAAGGCTTCTTCTGCCATCTCCCCGAACATGGTGCGCTTCATCCGCGATACGGAAACCTACCCCAGGGATTGGGTCACCGCGTTTGCCCCCTGGCCTAGCGAAGAAGCGGGCGAGCCGAACCACATGTCCGGCGTATCGATCTTCTCACACGCGGGCATCTGCGAAGGCGCGCAGGATGAAGAGGCCGCCTGGTACTGGCTGGCGTGGTATTCCACCTACGGCTCCCGCTACCTGATCTGCGCGGGCCATCAGTCCTCCTGGAAGGGCACGGATGTTGAAAACCTGGTTGACCTGGTGTTTGGCAGCGAAGAGGCGGCCGCGGCGCTGGTCGATGTGGAAAGCTTCAAGCATGTGGTCGTCAACTATGAAAACCCATCCTATGTGGATACCATTCTGGATGCGTACACCACCGTCAACTCCACCCTGGTGGAATACACGATGTACGCCCACCAGGGCACCATGACCCCCGAAGATGCCATGGCGGCGGCGAAGGAAATCGCGGATGCGGCGATCATCCAGGAGCGGGGCTACTAACGGCAACCGGCACGGCGGGCGCGCGGGGAAAACATCTGGCGCGCCCGCACCTTTATCTACAAAAAGAGAGGGCATATTATGAACAAACGCAAAGAAAACCTCATCGGGTACGCGTTCATCACGCCAGCCCTCCTGTGCTTTCTGATCTTTATCGCATTCCCCTTTTTCGCCTCCATCGGCCTTTCGTTCACCAGCTGGAACTTTCTGGGCGGATGGAGCAAGCTCAAGTGGGTGGGCCTGAAAAACTTCATCGATATTGCCGCCGATAAGCGGTTCATGCAGGCGGTGCAGAATACGTTTATTTATGCCATCGCCACCGTGCCCGTCTCCATTGTGATGGCGCTGGGGCTGGCTTATGTGCTCAACGGAAAAGTGTACTTTCGAAACGCGCTGCGCATGGCGTTTTTCATTCCGTATATATCAAGCGCCGTGGCGCTGTCGGCCGTGTTCAAGTTCATGTTCCGCGATGACGGCATCATCAACGCTTTCCTGCAGATGCTGGGCGTGCTGCACCCGCCGCAATGGTTTGCCAACCTTTCGCTTAACAAAATCCCCATCATCGTGCTTGTCATCTGGACGGCAATCGGGTATGAGCTGATCATCTACATGTCCGCGCTGCAAAACGTGCCCCGCGACCTGTATGAGGCCGCCGAGATCGACGGTGCCAGCAGCTTCAAGCGGTTCATCAAGGTAACGGTGCCGATGGTCTCCCCCACCACATTTTACCTGATCATCGTGCGCCTGATCGCCACATTCAAGCTGTTCGCCTCGATCAATATCATGACGCTGGGGTCGGCGGCGTTCACGAACACATCCATGGTGGTGGAGATATACGGGAACGCGTTCTCCGCGTACAAGTTCGGCTATGCGGCGGCGGAATCGATGGTGCTGTTCGCGATCATCCTGGTGATCACGCTGTTCAACTTCTGGGGCCAGAAAAAGTGGGTCCATTACTGAGAAGGGAGGCATCGCGCCATGAAACCAGGGCAAGGAAAGCTTGGCATTCTCATCAAAACGGCGGTGATGGCCGCCCTGTCGCTGCTGTTCGTGCTGCCGCTGATCTGGATGATTCTATCCTCTTTGAAAACCGCGCCGGAGGTGTTCTCGCGCCCGTTCAAATGGCTGCCGCAGGTTTGGCAGTGGCAGAACTACAAGACCATCTGGGTATCGGGCGAGGTATCGATGCTCGGCGCGTACTTTAACTCCTTTTTTATCGTATTCTTCAGCATCATCGGCGACCTTGCGGTGGCATCCATCGCCGCGTACGCGTTCGCCAAGATCAACTTTACCGGCAAGGGCTTCATTTTCCTGCTGTTCTTATCATCGATGATGGTCCCCGGGCAGGTGACGATCATCCCCCGGTTTATGCTGTTCAAAACGATCGGGCTGTACAACAGCCTGTGGGCGGTGATCCTGCCCGCGTGGTTCGGCGCGACGGCGATCTTCATGCTGCGCCAGTTCTTCATGAGCCTGCCAAACGACCTGATGGAGGCAGCAAAGATCGACGGGGCGGGCCATCCGCGCATCTTCGCGCAGATCATGCTGCCGCTGACCAAGGCGGCGATGGTGTCGCTGATCATTTTGGCGTTCATCGGCTCGTGGAATGAGTACCTGTCGCCACTGATCTTCCTAACCAAGCCGGCCAAGTACACCGTGGCGCAGGCCATCCGCTGGTACATGCAGGATGAATCCAAGCTGCACAACCTGACCATGGCCGCCGCGACCAGTGCGATCGTGCCCGTGTTCATTCTGTTCCTGGCGGGGCAGAAGCATTTTGTGGAAGGTATTGCCACGGCAGGCGTGAAAGGGTAAACGAGATGGCCTGCAAATGCGTGATCGGGGTGGATTTCGGCACGCTGTCCGCGCGCGCGGTGCTGTGCCGCGTGCGGGACGGAGCGGTGCTTCGGGAGGCGTCGCACGCGTACGCGCACGGCGTGATCGATGGGCGCCTGCCCTGCGGAATGGAACTGCCGCCCGGCTGGGCATTGCAGCACCCGCAGGATTACCTGGATGCGCTGCTTGAAATCGTGCCCGCCGTGCTGCGCGGAAGCGGCGTGGACAAGACCGACGTGATCGGCATCGGCGTGGACAGCACCGCCACCACCATCGTGCTTGTGGATGCAAACGGCACGCCGCTGTGCCTGCTGCCGCAGTACGCGGACAGGCCGCACGCGTGGGTTAAGCTGTGGAAGCACCACGCCGCACACAGGGAAGCAGACGATTTTACTGCCGTCGCGCGTGAAATGGACCCCGATCTGCTGGCGCGAAACGGCGGGCGGATATCCAGCGAAACATTCCTGCCCAAGGTGCTGGAAACGCTGCGCGAAGATCCGGAAGTATACCGCGCGGCGGATGCTTTTATTGATCTGTGCGACTGGCTGACATTGCAAATGACCGGGAGCCTCACGCGCAGCGAAGCTGCCGCCGGGCTGAAAGCCTTCTGGCGCAAGGGGATTGGGTATCCATCCAAGGCGCTGCTGTCGGCGCTGGACCCGAATTTCGCAAACGTAATTGAGGACAAAATAAAGGGCACGCTGCTGCCGCTGGGCGCAAGCTGCGGGGGGCTTAGCGAGGCCATGGCGGAAAAGCTTGGCCTTTGCGGGGGCATCGCCGTGGCCGTGCCGCAGCTGGATGCGCACGCCGCCGTGCCTGCCCTTGGCATCACCGGGCCCGGCAAAACGCTGGTGACGATCGGCACATCGCTGGGCGTGCTGCTGTCGTTCCCGGAAAGGCGCAGCGTCAAAGGCGTGTGCAGCCTGACCGAGGACGGCGACCTGCCGGGGTACTACGCGTACGCATCCGGCCAGGCGTGCGCGGGCGATCTGCTTGGCTGGTATGCGGGCAGCTGCGGGGTTTCTCATGATCTGCTGACCGAGCGAGCGGCACATTTGCGGCCCGGCGAAAGCGGCCTGCTGGCGCTGGACTGGATCAACGGCAACCGATCCCCTTTGGTGGATGCGGAGCTTTCCGGCATGATTGTGGGTCTAACGCTGAAAACCCGGCCGGAGGACATCTACCGCGCGCTGATGGAGTCTCTGGCGTTCGGCACCCGCGCCATCCTGGAGGCGCACGAGACCGAGGGGATCGACCCAGGCGAAATCCTGGCGTGCGGCGGCATTGTGCGCAAAAACCCGCTGCTGATGCAGATATACGCGGATGTGCTGGGCAAGCGGATTCGCGTCAGCCTTTCGGACCAGGCGCCGGCCATCGGTTCCGCGATGTTTGCCGCCACCGCCGCCGGTGCGGAAAAAGGCGGGCACGCCACCGTGTTTGAAGCGGCGCGGGCGATGCACTGCCTGAGCGGCATCGCGTACGAGCCGGTCGCAGCGCACACAGCCATCTATACGAAGCTGTACGCGGAATACAAGCTGCTTTCAGGCTACTTTGGCCGGGGCGGCAACGATGTCATGAAGCGCCTGAGGCGGCTTGCGGAGGAAAGCATATGAACGAAAATTTGCGGCATCTATCGCATGAAACCGATGTGTGTGTCGTGGGCGGCGGCATGGCCGGGCTGATCGCCGCGGTTTCCGCCGCGCGCCACGGGGCAAAGGTCATGGTGATGCAGGATAGGCCCGTGCTGGGCGGCAATGCCTCCAGCGAGGTCAGGATGTGGATTCGCGGCGCGCACGGCAAAGAAAACCGCGAAACCGGGCTGCTGCAGGAGATTGAGCTGGAAAACATCTACCGAAACCCCACGATGAACCCCTCCGTATGGGATAGCGTGCTGTTTCAGATTGCGGCGCAGGAAAAGAACCTTACCGTGCTGATGAACTGCTCCTGTCTGGATTTGGCGATGGATGGGGATCGGATTGCTTCCGTCACCGGCTGGCAGCTGACCAGCTATACCTTTCATACCGTATCGGCAAAGGTGTTCCTGGATTGCTCGGGCGACAGCATCCTGGCGCCGCTTTCCGGGGCCGAATACCGCGTGGGCCGCGAGGGGCGCGGCGAACACGGCGAGTACGGCGCGGAAGTATTGCCCGACCGCAAGACCATGGGCAACACCTGCCTGATACAGGCGCGGGAAGGGGACCGCCCCTGCGCATTCACGCCGCCGCCGTGGGCGCATGTTTACCCTACCGATGAGAGCATGCACATGAAGAACCATGATTTCGTGGGCACGGGCGTCAACTTCTGGTGGATTGAGCTGGGCGGCGAGGAGGACACCATCGCAGACGCCGAATCCATCCGCACAGAGCTGCTGAAAACCGCGTTTGGCGTGTGGGATCACATCAAGAACCACGGCGACCACGGGGTAGACAACTGGGAACTGGAATGGATAGGCTTCCTGCCCGGCAAGCGGGAAAGCCGCCGCTATATCGGCGATGTCATCCTGAACCAGCGCGACCTGGAAGAAGGCACGGAGTGGGCGGATGTCGCAGCATTCGGCGGCTGGACAATGGATAACCACGCGCCGGAAGGCTTCCGCTACCCGGGCTATTCCTCGCACCACATCACGCCCAAGGTGCCTTACCGCATCCCCTATCGGGCGCTGTATTCCAGGAATATCGGCAACCTGATGTTCGCCGGGCGCAACATCAGCGCCACGCACATGGCGATGAGCTCAACGCGCGTTATGGCGACGTGTGCGGTGGTAGGTCAGGCGGCAGGCACGGCGGCGGCCATCGCGGTGCGGCAGGGGCAATCTCCGCGCGGGGTGGGTCAGGAACATATAGCGCTGTTGCAACAGATGCTGCTGGATGACGGCTGCTTTCTGCCCGGCAAAACGCGCGCCATGCCCGAAGCCATGCGCGGCGCGACGCTTTCCCTGCCGGAGGCCGAAGCCGCCGTGCTGCAAAACGGCCGGGAGCGGCCATCAGCGGGCGATACGAACAGCGTGGCGTTCCGCGCGGGGGACTTGCTGGCATTGACGCTTGCAAGGCCGGTAACGGGCGCGTCGCTGCGCATTGCGCTGGACCCGGATTTCTCTCGGGAAAGCATATCAAAGCATGTCAAATACCAGACATTCGCCATGCGCACACACATCGCGAAGGATGATGAACCGCTGAAGATGCCCGCCGCGCTGGCACGCCGGTTTACCGTAACAGCCTGGACACAAAGCGGCGCGGAATGCACCGTCACCTGCGATGAAAACCACAAAGCGCTTGTGTTCATCCCGCTGCCGGATGAAACGGTGCGCGTTTCCATCCGGTTTGACGCGGCATGGCAGGGCGACACGGTGCATGTGTTTTCCTGTGATATCGGGTAAAGCGGACGGGTTTCGCATAGTTTTCACCACATCGAAAAGGGAGAGCGCTTGCTTTCCCTTTATTGTTATGCGCAGAATTGCCTTCGCGTGGTACAATAGCGGCAAAGCAATTGCAAGGGAGAAGATGCCGGCATGAGCGCAGCGCCCGACAGCAAATCAATCTTTACGCATGCGTTTGGCAGCGGGGCAGACATGACCGCCGTATTTTGCCTGGCAAGCGATACGGTTGCGGAGGATATTCCCGCGATAGAGCGCATCATCCTACCGGAAATCGAAAAGGGCACCTGCCGTCCTTTCCTATTGACATGGAGCGGCCCGGTGGATTGGCACCGGGATTACACGCCGTGGCCCGCGCCGCCGCTGAGCGCCAAAAACGAACCGTTTGCCGGACAGGCGGGCATCCTGAAGGACTGGCTGCTTTCCCATTGGCTGCCTGAGATACAGCGGCAATTTTCCCCCGCGCCGGATGAGGCGTATCTGATCGGGTACTCACTGGGCGGCCTGTGCGCCCTTTGGCTGATGCTTGAAACCGGCGGATTCAAGGGGTGCGCCAGCTGTTCCGGATCGCTTTGGTATGATGGGTGGATGGACTACATGCGCGCCCATCCCCTGAAAAGGCTGGATAGCCGCGTATACCTCAGCCTTGGCACAAAAGAAGAAAAGGCGCGAAACCCCAGGATGGCGGCCGTTGGCGACGCCACGCGCGCGGCGCACGCGCTGCTGCAGGATGACCCCCGCATGTCCGAAACGGCACTGGCATGGCACGACGGCGGGCATTTCACCGATGTCACGGAGCGCATCGCGCAGGGCATCCTTTGGCTGATGCGCGCGGAAGGCCGTGCGTGATCGCAAGGACCGACTCCATGCGCTTGTTGCCTGTTGTACAGATGATCCTCTTGCCTAAAAGCATTCTAAGTGTTATTCTTATATCAGACAGATCGCTTTCAAAATGATAACAATGCGCTATTACATGGCCGAGCCCCCCATTTCTTCCGTATATGTGCCACTTAAAGGCCTCTGGGAATAAACCGGCAGAAAGGGGTTTAATCCATGCTACGCGAGGCGTTTGTAAAGCGGCTGGGCGGCCCGGCGCTATCCACACGGCATATCCGCAGGGATCATATTGCTTTGTTTCTTTTGTTTCCGTTGGTGATGTGCACATTTGATCTGATGTATGCCGCGCGTGATTTTGAATGGATGGGCCTGGATTCCGTCACGCTTCAAAGCTTTGCATTTTGCGCGCCCATGTTGGGCGCGTTTTTGCTGCGCAAGCCTTCGCTGCACCTGACGCGGCTGTGCGCATGCATTGCGCTTGCGGCCGTAGGGCTGATGTACTTCGCGCCGCCGGCCTACGAAATCTTCTTTTGCCTGATTTTTGATGCGGCGCTGGGTTTCTGCTACATGGTTGCCGTGTATGTGATGATGTACCGGCTGAACAACGCGGAAAGGCTGGCCGGCCTGCTGCTGCATTCGCTGCATTACGCCCTGAGCATGATGCTCAGGCCTGTGTTTCAGCGCCTGGGTTCCTATGCGCTCGATTATGACATCGTGTACGCCAACGCCGCCCTTTTCGCGCTGGCGCTGGTGTTTGTGCTGTACCATATCGGCGGGGAAGGGCTGGCGGAAGCGGGACTGGGGGGCACTGAGGATGGGGATGCATCCCCGCCGCGCCTGCAAGCCGGAACCTACACGGTTTTCGTGCTGGTGGCCCTGTATGAATTCTTTACCTCGACGCTGGCGGGGCTTACCTACAATACGCTGATGACCAACCTGATGGCATGCGGGGTGGGGGCGCTTGTGGGGGCCGCATTGATACTGGCCGCGCACATATGGCTGCGCCACGGCAGTTGGCATGTGTGGAACCTGTTCCTGGCGGCCACCACCGTGGGGGTGCTTTTCGCGTTCGGGCGCACATACGCCGCGCATTCCATGGCCCAGGGACTGATATCCGCCGGGGAAACATTCGGCATGGCCGCCACGATGTACATGGTGCTGGGCATCGGCAAAAAAGCGCGGCACATTGCGTTCTTCCGGTGGTTTTGCGGCCTTGAGGCGCTGCTGACGCTGCTTCCGGTGCTGGTTTTCCAGTTTGATCTGGATGCGCTGCTGCAAACCCCGCTGGTGCTTTCGCTGGCTGCGATGGCGATTTGCCTGCAGATTACGGTGCTTGTAGCGCCGATATTGCAGCGCCACCTGTTCACGATGGAATGGGCGGATGCATTCCGCCAGATTGACATCGATCTGGTGCGCGAAACCGTAGAACAGGCAAGCCAGGTTGAGTACCCCGACCTCACGCCCAGGGAGCGCGAGGTTTGCGCGCTGCTTCTCTGCGGCAAAACCATGCGCCAAATCGGTGCGGAGCTATCCATTTCGCAATCCACCGTCAACTTTCACTGCCACGGCCTGTACCGCAAAATGGGCGTGGGCAGCCGCACTGAGCTTTTCGCCAAGTTTAGCGACCGTTTCACCCTTACCACATAACGCCTGCGAAAAACGTTGGCGTTGTTGTTTTATGCCACCCTGTGTGTTTTCACAGGGTCATTTTGCCTATACCTGTGCACTTTACCAGCTATGCAAGCACCGCAAAAGCCCGTACCATGACAGTGAAAGCGGGGGAAAACCATGAAATGGATTGCCAAACTGAAGGAGGCGGTGCTCTCCAAACCGGACAGGAGTGCGGCGGACGCGGCGGAAAGCAGCACGCTAAGCGCAGAGAAACCCCTGCCCGCCGGCGAACGCCTGCAAACCCTCACGCCCCGGGAGAGAGAGGTTTTCGATCTGTTGGTGCAGGGCAAAAAGATGCGCGAAGCCGCTGAAATCCTGGGCGTAAAGTTGACGACCATCAGCTTTCACAGCACGGCACTGTACAAGAAACTGGATGTGCACGACCGCGCGCAGCTGATCCTGCGCTACGCGCTGGCCGATGGCGCAAGGGCTATCCCTTTGGATGAAGGCGGGGATGTCAGATAGCCGGGCAAAACAGGCAGCCACAATCAACGAAAACGAAAAAGGCGGCGAAAATACATGAAGAAACACCTTTGCTGGCTTTGCTTAGCCGCGCTGCTGCTCACTGTGAGCGCCGCAGCGCTGACGGAATCCCCCATCGGCGTAAACGGCGAGCTGGGCAACTACCGCTTCGCGCTGACCGGCGTGCGGTTCGATGGCGCCGCGTATGGCGGCACGGAAACGGTAGTGCTGTCGTTTGACTTTACCAACGGTTCAGAGTTTACGATTTCAGGCAACCCGCTGATCATCCGGGCATATCAGGGCGATGCGGAACTGTATGACCTGCGGTCCATGTTTGATGAATACCCCGAGATTCCGGCCGGCGGAGACATGCCCTTCGAAGTTCCTTTCAGGGTGGATAACGAGTGGAGCGATGTGCGCTACACTGTGGAAGTGTACAACCACGAAGAGCACGGACAGCTGGAATATACCCTGCCGTACGGCGATATCGGCGGCGGGTGCACCCCGCTCAGCATCGAAACCTACACGCTGGGCGCGGATGTGCTGCCCACCATTCCCGCTGTGGTCGGCCAGCGCGAGTGCATCATGTCGGGCGCAAGCTCCTGGGGTTCGCAGGAATACACCTACAAAAGCGCTGCCGTGCGCGACGATCTGTCGGCCTACATCGATGTGCTGTGCACGGAATACGGCTTTGACGCGGCGTATGATGCCCTGATGACGGAGCCGGGCAGCGGCGAGCTGACCGCCGCTTCGAAAGAATCTGGCAAAACGCTGCAGATTCTGCTGGACTGGACAGAGGATACCTACCACATCCAGATCGCGCAGATTGAACCTGCCGCCGCGCCCGTTCCAGCGCCCGCCGGGCCCGATCCCGACATCATAGCGCGCGGGCGTGCCCTGATGGATGACGGCCAGTACGAAGAGGCGTCGAGCCTGTTTGATGAGGCGCTTTTCGAGCACCCGGAAATTGCCGCGTATCACGGCGGCTGTGGGGAGGCGCTGGCCGGGCTTGGGCGGTACGAGGCCGCATGGGCCGCGTTGGATACCGCGATCAGCATTGACCCGACGAACTGGGAATATCACAACGATCTTGGCGCGGTGTTTAACCTTATGGGGATGCCCGGGGATGCGATTGTGGTGCTGGAGACGGCGATTACCCTGAACCCCACGACCGACCTTGCGCACTGGAACCTGGCAGGCGTGCAGCTTGAACTTGGCGAACCTGTGGAAGCCGCGTTCACCTGCCTGAAGGGGCTTGCTATCTTCCCGGAAAGCGCAAACCTTTGGTTCCTGGGGGGCGAGGCGCAGTTCGCCCAGGGTGAATACCAAGAGGCGTTCGGCGCGTATGACCAGGCGATAGCCTATGGGTACAAAATCGAAAACATAGAGAATTATCAGGCGGCGAAGGAACACGCCACCGGCCCCGCAGCGCTGTTTGATGATGATGTTTCTCTCTTCACCTGCGCCGCGTACGGCAACCGGTCCGATTGCGTCATGATCGGCGGCTTCATCATCAGCCGGGGGTATTCCGAGGAGACGCAGCGCTACTGCCTGATCAGCCAGGGGCCGGACGGCGCGCGCACCGCGCTGACGGATACGCTGCCCGCCGCGATTATCCCTGCCGGGGATTCGTTCATCTATTACGGAAAGGACGCGCAGGGCAGGTTCGGCTGGGTGATTAGGAAGCCCGGCAATGGCCCCGCGCGGCTTGATCTTGGCCTCTACGATGAAGTTTTCTACGCCGATATGGATGCCATCTGGTATTACACCATCATCGGCGAGGAAATTTCCATTCGCACGCTGTCTCGCAAGGATGGCGCGCACAAGGGCATCGCGCGCACCACCGGCCATGTCGTGGCCCTGATGGAGGACAGCGGCCCGCTGATCGTGAACTTCTACAAGAACCTTGTGCAGCAGCGGGTGGATGGCAAGATCGCCCCGCTGTACCAGCCGGATGAGCCGCTTCTGAGCGTATCATCGATAGGCAGAACCATCTGGGTAGAGCGCGAGCGCGAATTCGGCCTGTGGGCAGAGGGCGGCCCATCCTGGTGGCTGCCGGGCAACATCGTCAGCATGACGGGTACCACGGATCAGTTTGTGCTGCTGCTTTCCTATCCAGGCTCTTCCACCTATGATGTGGTGGCGTTTAACGATATCTACGGCGCGTACGCCCGGGTTGGCGAAGTTCCCGCCACACCGGATGCGTTTGTGGAGATTCAGCCGGGCCGAAGCCTGACGGTATGGAGCCCGATCCAAAGCCTGCTCTTTGACATGCCCCCGGCGAACGAATGGATTCCATACGGGTATTACGATGCGGAAGGCGCGCGGGCGGACATGCTTGAGGGCGGATGCTAGCAACATTAAAGAGGAGGAACCCCTATGCGTAAACTGCTGATTGCCTTGCTGCTGATGATCCTGTGCCTGTCCATGGCGGCCGGCGCCGAACCCCTGACCTTTGCCGATGAGGCGCTCAGGCTACACATCACCCTGCCGGAGGGTTGGGTGCAGGCAGATACCGACAACGCTGTGTTCGCCGCGCCGGATGAAAGCGGCATCATCTATGTCGCGCCCACCGATTATCCGGTGACGAAAGAGATGGTTGAAGGTTTCTCTGCCGAGGTCATTCAGGCATGGGTAGAGGACTGGGGCGGCGGCACGCTGACAGACCTTCAAATGCTGCTGTTTGCCAAGGCCACGGATGATGACGGCAACCTCTACCTGATTGCCTCCTGCGGCGTGATGGCGGCCGGCGTGCCCAACATCTACACGGTCTACGCTTACACCGCCGCGGACGGCACGCTGAGCATGGTGATCGGGATCTCCGCCAACAACGATGCGGGCGCGGTTTGCCGCGAATGCTTCGATCAGATGATAGTTGACAATATCCCGGCGGATGTGCTACAAAAGCTTATGGATGCTATTGGCAGCTAAAAGGGGGAAACCGGCATGAAAAAGCGAGAGTTGGCGATTCTGCTGTGCATGCTGTGCGCGGTATGCGTGGGCACCGGCGCGCTTGCGTCGGAAACGGGGGTTTGGCGCGGCGAATTGCACCAAACCTATACCATGGATGGCGTAACGCTGGCGGAACTGCGCGCGGATTTCCCGCAGATAGGCAGGCTGAATGAGGAAGCGCACGAATCGGTCAATGCGGGAATCCGCACCTTCATCCAGGCGGAGGGCGGCTTTGACGTTGCGTGCAACTATGCGCTTTCAGATTACCTGTATCAGCCTGATGCCTTTGCCGCTATCGAGCATTACGGTGTAGATGCCCACGCCGACATCGTGCTGAACACCGGCGCGCTGCTCGCCGTACGGTATGACTTTTCGTTCTATGCCGGTGGCCCTCACCCATGGGATGAGACGGCCGCGCAGCATTACGACCTTGCCACCGGCCTTCCGGTTTCGCTGGGGGTGCTGGTGAAAGACCCGGCCGCGTTCCAGAAAATCGTGGTGGGTGCGCTGCTTCAGTCCATGGCATCGTCGGATTACTTCTTCTTTGATGAAGCCCCGGAATACATGGCCGCCTGGCCGCTGGAACAGGGGTTGCTGACAGAGCAGGGACTATTGGTGTTCTACAATGAGGGTGAAATCGGGCCGGTGGCGGCGGGCGCGTTTGAACTGCTGATTCCGTATGATCGCCTGACCGGGCAGTTTATCGATGGCTTCTGGATTGGCGTCACGGAACGGGGATAGCCCGCTACGCATGGTGGCGGATGCATTATTTTTCCGCAAAACGGCGACCCTGTGTGTTTTCACAGGGTCTTTTTCATAATGACCTGTGCACTTTAGCAGCTAGGCAATCGGGCAAAAACACCCTACGATGGCGATATACAACATGCCGCGAAACGAAAAGGAGGAACCCATATGAAGCGAACGGCAAACACCCTCTGCCGCACAGTGCTGGTTCTGCTGCTGGCCGCGCTTTGTCTCTCCCCTGCTGCGCTTGGGGGCGCGGAAGGGAACGGCATCACTCCGCGGTTGGTCGCTTTTACGCGGATTGACATCCCCAGCGGGTTTCATTCGCTGCCCGAGGCCGTGCCTGCCGATTATTCCGCCGGGGCCGATCTGGTCATATGGGAGGATACGCTGGCGTTTGCCGCCGTTTCGGGATCAACCCACGGGGTGCGCGTGCTGGTTCAGGAAAACGGCGCGCTGCGCACCCAGGCCGAATATCTGGAGGAAACGTATGTATCCGGCGTTATCGCGGATCAATACGGCGTCGCCTACATGGTTGGCGGACCCGAATACGGGCAGGCGATCGAGCTGGTGGTGGTAGGTACGGACGGCGCGGCAACCCGCATCCCGCTGGGTCTGGGGGAGCTTGGCCGCGAACCGGCCGTCGGCCCCCTGCTTCGCCTTAGCGACGGGCGGCTGCTGGTGCTGGACGGCGAAAGGCACATTACCATCGTAAACGCCGACGGATCGGCACCGCGCCGGGTATCGGATATCCCCGCGGAACAGTTCGTGTACCACAACCAAAACATCTATTTTACAAACCTGAGCGACCTGGCGCGGTACCTGGATGTGTACATCGAGGAAGACGACGCAACCATCGACGCCGCGTACCCGCGCCTGTACCGCATGCGCCTGGATGGCACGCATGTGGAAAGGCTTACCGATTGCGGCGTGCGCGGGCTTGTATCTAAGGGGCCGTACATCCTGTACCAGAACATGGATGACCTGTTCGTGCTGCCCGGATCGGAAGAAGAAGACCTGCTGGGCACGGTATGGTGCTACAATGCCCAGACCGGCGCGCTCCGCACGCTGGGGATTGACAGCCCGCTGTATATGCCCACGCCTTATGGGCTGGCGGCCTGGCTGCCCGAAATCACGGATGAGGAAAACTGCCCGGGCTTTGCGCTGGTGCTGCATGACTACCAAAATGGAAAGCCGCTGTACCGGCTGGACGCGGGTTCTCTGTACTGGTACGCACTGCCGTATTTTGTGACGAATGACGGCATCTGGGTGATTTCGCACGACTACGAGGAAGGTGTGTTCGAGTTCTTCGCGATCCCGCTGGATGGCAGCGATACGAACTGGTAACAGCCGCCACCGACCGCAAGAATGGAGGTTTCCGCATGAAAACCATGAAAAGAAGCCTTTTGCCGCTGGCGATGGCCGTGTGCCTGCTGGCTTCCTCCGCAGCGCTGCCGGCGCTGATGCTTTGCGGCGTCAGCAGCGCCTTCGCCGCCGGGCCGGAAGCGGTATTCCTGCCGGATGCGCCGGTGGCCGCCTCAACCGGCGATTACATCGCGTTTCGCGCGCAAAAGGCGGAGAATCCGATCGCGGGCGAGCTGCTCGCCGGGATCATGCGCTTCACAGGCGAATCTACGGCGGCGCTGCTTGGCACGCCCAGCAAGAACCTGTGCTACTCGCCGCTTAGCCTGTACTACGCGCTGCTGCTGGCGGCAGGCGGCACACGCGGTGCGGCGCAGGCGGAACTGTACGCCGCGCTTGGCCTGACGGATGCGGTGGCGGCCGGTGCGAACCCGGCGGGAATGGCTGGCGCGCTATACCGCAACATCCACCTGGGTGATCAGGACTGCGCGCTGATCATCGCCCACGCCGTGTGGCTGCACGCGGGCTACAGTTACAACGCGGCGTTCCTTGACACCGCGGCGGCGCAGTACGGCGAGCTGTACCGCGCGGACTTTGGCGACGCGGCGACCGCCGGCCACATGTCGCACTGGGTGGCGGAAAAAACGCGCGGACTGCTGAACCCGCCGATCACCACAAAGGAAGATCAGCGGCTTGCGATCTTTAACACGGTGTACCTCAAAACGCCGTGGCTAAAGCCGGTCTTTTCCGCACGCCGCACATTCACCCTTTTAAGCGGGCGTGAGATCGAAACCGATTTCCTGCGCACCGATCTTACCGCGCCATACGGCCTTGGGGATGGATACGCATGGGCACGCCTGCCGCTGGAAGGCGGCCTTGACATGACGATTGTGCTGCCAGATGAGGATACCGGCCTTCTGCCGCTGCTGACACGGCAAGGGGGTGCGCAGGAGCTTATCAGTCCCGGTACCGGCTATTTGCGGAAGCTGCACGCGGAGTTCCCCCAGTTCGCCTTTGATACGGCGTTTGGTCTGGAAACGGCATTGTACGCGCTTGGCGTCCGGGCGGCCTTTTCGCCAGCGGCCGCCGACTTTTCCGGCCTTGCGGATGGGCCGGTGTACCTTACCGCCGCGCGGCAGGATACCCACATCACGGTGGATAAAACCGGCATCGAGGCCGCAGCGCTCACGCAGCTGTTTGGCGAAGCGATGGCCGCGCCGGGCCAGAAGGAAGAGGAGCCGATCCGATTCATCGTGAACCGGCCGTTCTTCTTCTGTATCGCGGCTGAGGGAATCCCGCTATTTGTCGGCGTGGTGCTTGACCCCGGTGCGCCGGCCGGAGAAGCGACGCAAAGCGCGCAGCCGCTTGCGCTTTCAGATTTCCAGTACTTTCCGCACTTTCAGATTGCCACCGATAACGCGGGCGAACAGGATTTCCGCTTTCCCGGCCTGGAGGTCGTCACCGCAAACTTTGGCCAGCCGATTCGCGTGGATGAGGACGATTACACCGTCGCGCTAACCTACCCGTTTGGCGATGTGGCGCTTGCCAAGGCGGGGGACACCTTTTCCGGCATCACAATCCGCATCGATACCGATGCGCTCGCCGGGCCGCGCGGCATCCGTGTCGGCGATTCCCTGGAAACGCTGCTGGCCGCATTCCAAAACGACCGCGCCGGGGAAGCACTTGATGTGCAAAACGACGAAATCTATCTGTATCAAGAAAGCGACGGCGCGTTTCAGCGGTTTGGCAGCGCAACATTCATCGCCGGAGAGCTTGTCACCGTGGACTATAACGTTTCCAACAGCTATCAGCAGGCGTGCTGGGTCAGTTTCGAGATACGCGGCGGCATGATCACGCAAATTCGCTGGGATGTATATTCGGCATGATGCTTCATGGCAAACAGGAGGTGCGTTACATGAGAAAATCGAGTCCCCTTTTGGTTCTTTGCGCGCTGGCGCTTGCCCTGTGCGCCCCGGCGCGGGCGGCTGAATCCGGGCATGTGCTGCCGGGCGCGTTCGGCGAGGCGATTGACACCCTCGATGCGCAGGCCCGGGCGCTGGTCACCCAGTATGCCGACCTTGCGCTGCAAAGCCTGCTGGATGCCTGTTCGCGCGGGCCGGATGACCCTGACGCGGGCCCCCTGTCGCGCATTTGCTACCTGCAAATTGTGCAGACCACCGTGTACCTGATCGGCGATGAGCCCAAGAACGCGGGGGCCGTGCAGCGCCGAATCTGGCAGGATTACTACAAAGATGTGGCGTGCGTGGTCTCCTTTTCCGCGATAGACGACGCGCTGAACTACGGGGATGTACCGTACGCCGGGTTCTCCGGGCTGATCGGCGAATACGCGGTGCGCAGCGACGGCACGGTGGAGGATTTCTCCCTGAAAAACATTCGCGCCCGCATGTTTGAGGACCCCATCATTCCCGGCACGCGGGTGATCAACCTGGGCGATTCATACAACGCGGTGTATACCTTTTCTGTCGTGGAAGGGGGCGTGCCGCTGTTCTGGTTCCTTGATGACCTGACGGTTTCATGGTTTGTCGATAACATCAAAACAAACTTTCCGGTTTCCGTATCCGTGCGCCATGACGGCGAAGGGAGCGGAGAACCCGTCACCAGCACGGACCCCGCGACGATTCAGGCAGTGTTTGACGCGCTTTGCAATATCTCCGTACTGGAAGAAAACGTGAAAAACGGCCATACCGACGACTACCTGAACTACTATTTTACATTGGCGGATGGCACGGTCATCTCGGGCTTTGAATTCCAGGATGGCATGCTGCTGGATGCCTGGATGGGGCTGTATGAAATCACCGGGTTTGATGCCCTGCAAAGAGCGCTGCCTGACCCAGGTCTGTAAAGGAGGATCACAAGTGCGTTTGAGAAAGATGACTTGCATTGCCCTGGCCGCCTTTTTGCTGCTGGCCACCTGCCAGGGTTTTGCGCAGGAAGCAACGCCCGCCGCGGGGAATCCGCGCATTTCCAGGCTGCAAACCCCGCAAGGGCTTGGCGAGGGGCAGCCGCTGGAAGGGGAGGGCATCCCCAGCTCGTATATTTTGGGCGCTTCGCTGGCGCTTACCGGGCGCGGCGCGGTGTGCGTATCTCCGCTTGACCCCTGGATGATCGTCGAATGCGCTACCGGATGGTCCTGGTATGACAACGCGGTATGGGATAATGAGTGGGAAGATTACGAGGACACGCCCCCCTATTACCTGATTGTCGATGGCGATGACTGGGCGTACCTGATCAGCGGCGCGGGCTTTGGGGGAGAAGAGGAAGACGTCGGCGTGCGCTTCTTTGGGGAAGACTATATGGAAACCATGTGGCTGGGCGTGCCGGATGAGCCGCGCGTTTCAGCGGACCGTGCGCCGTACGCGGGGCCGATCCTGCGCATGGCGGACAGCGGCCGCCTGCTGTTTTCCGGGCCGACCGGCACGCTGTACACCTGCGAAATGGATGGCGGCGACGTACAGGAAATAGAAGGCGTCGCCGCAACGGAGTTTGTATACCACGACGGCGCGATCTATTTCGCGAACCTGAACGATGTCAAAACCTATGCCGATGTACCCTTTGTAAGCTGCGTGAGCGACGATGAGAACGAAATGCTTGATCTTTCGTACCCCAGGCTTTACCGCGTAAACCTGGATGGCACCGGCCTTGAAAAGCTGACCGAATGCGGCGTGCGCGGGCTGGTTTCACAGGGGCCGCACATCGTCTACCAAAACCTGGATGACGGGTTTACGCTGCCCTTTTCGGATATGGATTGGCCGCGCATCCTGTTCGGCGCGCTATACGGATTTGATGCCGAAAAGGGCGGACACGCGCCGCTTTCCATCGATTCCGACCTGTATTTCGCCACGCCCTACGGGCTGGCCGTGTGGTATCACGACGCCTCCTTTGAACCGCATGATCTTGAGCGCGCGGAGCTTGTGCTGCACGCGTATGACGGCACGCCGCTGTACAGGCTGGATGCCGGCCCCGCGGAGTATCTGGGCTCCTACGGCGTCGGGGAAGGCGCGGCGGTGTTTTACTCGGTCACCGATTGGTGGACGGGGGAACAGCAGTTTACCACCGTGCCATTGGATGGCAGCGCAAAATGGGAAGGCACGCCCGGCGGTTTTGTCGATAGCGAAACGGTATCGATCCAGATCGGGGATGAAACCATGGCGGTCCCGCTGAACGTTGACGAACTGGACCTGGCGTACTGCATGCTAGGCGATGAAGGAATTGAGCCGCTTGCTGGGCTTACGGCGCTTACATGGCTTGATCTGAGCGACAACGATATCACGGACCTTACACCGCTTTCCGGCCTTGTAACCTTGGAGTCGCTGGACCTGTGGCTCAATTATGTGACAGACCTGACGCCGCTTGCCGGCCTTCCGCGCCTGAAATCGCTGGGCGTATCAAACAATATAGGGCTGCGGGACTTCTCGCCGCTGCTTGAAATGCCCGCGCTGCGCTACCTGGAAGTGGCCGATATATGCCTTGAAAGCCTTGAGCCGTTTTCCGCGCTGACGGGGCTGACCTACCTTGATATCCGCAACTGCGAAATTGACGCCCTTTCGCCGATCGCGGGACTTACGGCGCTCACATGCCTGGATGCCTCCTACAACTTCGATCTTTCCGATATCACGCCGATTGCGAAGCTGACGCTGCTGGATACGCTCTATCTGGATCACGCGCAGGTGAGTGACCTAACCCCGCTTGCCGGCATGGTGAACCTGCAAACCCTCAGCCTCCGGGATTGCCTGGTTTCCGACCTGTCGCCGCTGTACGCGCTGACCGCGCTTGAATGGGTTGATCTGTCGGAAAACGATGCGCTGACCCTTGAAGAGATCGCGCTGCTCAAGGTAAATCTGCCGGATGTGAAGATCGTAAGCGATTATCGCGAATAGGCATGACAAACGCCAGTCGGCATGCCCGTCTGGCGTTTGTGTTGTATGGCGCCGATTATACCAGCAACCCTTTCAGCTGGCCCAGCAGCGCCCCGCCGCCCACGGAAATGTTGCCAACCTTGTCGCAAATCCTCTCCAGGCACTCCATTTCCTTCAGCTTGTACAGCGTTCCGTTTTCATCCATCAGCTTTGCGGTGTTCAGCAGGTCGCGGGTGGATGCTGCCTCCTCGCGCCTGGCGATGACGTTGGCCTGCGCGCGCTTTTCGGCGATCAGCACCGTGTTCATGATGTCGCGAATCTCGCCCGGCAGGATGATATCCTTGATGCCCGCGCCGCCAAACGCTGCGCACAGCGCCTGCTCCTTTTCGCGCAATTTGGCCAACACGGCCACGCCAACGCCTTCCTTTTGCGCCAGCAGTTCATCCAGCCTGAGCCGGCCGATCTGCTCGCGCAGGGCCAGTTGCACCGTGGTGTGCAGCAGCGACTTGTGATCCTTAACCTGCTCCGCAAGCGCCTCCGGGTCGGTGATCTGGTAGGTGCACGCGAAGTTGACGCGCAGCATCACCTTGTCGGCGGTCAGTATTTCCTGCCCGGTCAGCTCCAGCGCCTGCATGCGCAGATCATAACCCGTTGCCTGCACCTTCACGCCGCCATTCCAGAAATAATAGTTGCCCGGGGGCAGCCGCTTCTGGAACACGCCGTCGTAATACAGCAGGCTGCACGCGCCGTTTTCCACCTCCAGCTTTGCATAGAAGGAAGGTGCGATCGCCCGCATCTGCGCGGCGGTCAGCCCGGTTACCTGCGGCTGACGCAGGTCTTTCAGCTCAAAGGTGTGCTGACGAAAGATGTTCCAGAACAGGTAGTCGCCCGCGCCAAGGGCCTCTTTCAGGCGGCCGTCAACGTAGTGCAGCGCCAGCTGGTTATCCCCCACCTGCGCGCGGGCGCAGCACTTTGCAAACTGCGCATCGCCAAGCAGGGTCGCAATTTCCACTCCCGGCATCGCTACCGGCCCATCCGCCGCCACCTTCACGCATGTTTCCTCGCGCATTTTAAGAATCCGGTGCTCGCCCGGCTCCAGCATCTTCACAAACAGGCCCTTGCGGAACAGGAACCCGCGCTCATTCTCCCGAATCATTGCCTTCATTTTCTTCTCTCCTTTTTGTCCCTTTGGGACCGGCATCCGCATCCTGGCTGCGGGGCTTCGGTTCAGCGCGCGCCTCCCGCAGCCGGTTGCCTTCCGCCCCCAGTTGGCGGCGGAAAGGCCATGGGCTGCGCTTGCGCGGGCGGTATCCCCGTCGCCCGGCAGGCCGGATGCTGCGCTTCAAAAAGGGCATGCCCTCTTTGTTGCGCCGGATGCCGGCCAGGGGTGTGTGTCAACCTTTTCAGGTTGGATGGGGATTCGAACCCCGGCTCCTCTGAGCTTAACCATTTGGCTGTGTGCGTGCCATTACGCTACCCCTTTCGGGGGAGGGAATTGAACCCTCATATACACAGTTTTCGCCGCGGGTTTTACCGCGATCAAGACCCGTTTCTCCGGCATGCCGTACGGAACCCTTGGGCACCCCGAGGGCATCATGAGCCCTGCGGATAGGAGAACAGGTGGTATCATAAAGGCGAAACCGCCCTTATCATCAAAAAATTACCCTTTCACAACGCCGATGGTTTTCAGCCGCTTGACCGGCCGCACCAGGTCGCGCTGCTGCCCCATTACTTCATCAATATCTTTGTAAGCGAAGCGGCTTTCCTCGGCCACATCGGCCTTGTTGTGCTTGGCAAGGATGACGCCCTGCGCCTTAAGATCGACCATCACCTGCTCGGCAGAAAACTTCGCCAGCGCGGCTTTCCGGCCGTAGCGGCGGCCCGCGCCGTGGGATGACGAGCAAAAGCTTTCCGGGTTGCCAAGCCCCTCCACCACATAGCTGTACGAGCCCATCGCGCCGGGGATTACCGCCGCCTCTCCAGCCAGCGCGCGGGTTGCGCCCTTGCGGTGCACCCACACATCCTTGCCGTAGTGGCGCTCCAGCGCGGCGTAGTTGTGGTGGCAGTTGATGTGCCGCGTGTAGCCAAACGTTGCCGCGGTGTATTTGGCGACGGTGCGCTCCAGCACTTCCTGCGCCACGGCCATCATCCGCGCGCGGTTTTCGGCGGCAAAGTCAAGCGCAAGGTTTATCCAGTGGATGTACTGCTGTCCCGCCGCGCTATCCAGCGGCAAATGCGCCATCCGCCAGTCATCGGGCGCCGCGCCGTCCATTTTGGCGGCTAGCTCGCGCGCGGCCAAATGGAACGTATCGCAGATGCGCTTGCCGAAGTTGCGGGAGCCGGAATGCACCATGATGCCCAGCAGACCCTCGTCATCCTCCTGCAGTTCGATGAAATGGTTGCCGCCGCCCAGCGTACCGACCTGACGGTAACCGGCTTCGATCTGCTCCACCAGCTCCGGGTTTGCTTCGTACTTCTCCATCTCTTCGCGCGCCCGGTCCAGCGTCCCGCAGGGCTGGCTTTTCTTGTGGTGGGAAAAGCCCACGGGGATGCTGCGCAGCAGATCGCCCACGATGGTCTGTACCAGGCTGCCGCTGCCGGTTTGCGTTTCCTTTAAAACCTCGACAGGCAGGTCCGTGCCGATAAACCCCATGCCGCAGCCGATATCCATGCCCACGGCGTTTGGAATGATGGCCCCGTCGGTGGCAATAACGCCGCCAATCGGGATGCCCATGCCGGTGTGGGTATCGGGCATCAGCGCCACCCATTTGTGAATGAAGGGCAGTGACGCCAAGTGGTACGCCTGCTCCAGGCAGCTTTCCTCTACGCTGTTTTCGCTGTCAATCCATGCCTTGATGGGTACCTGCCGGTCTGCTTTTTCGATGATGATCATGGTATCGCCCTCCATTTCCGTTGCGCTTTGCTTTCGATGGGCACATCTTACCAGCCGCAGGTGCGTTTATCTTCTAAAAAAGTTTGCGAACTTGAAAATATTGGGCATCTGCGATACACTTTTGCTGGGGGAGTGATGCGCACATGGCTGCCTTTTCGGAACTGACCCGCAGCTTTGAGAAGATCCGCGAGTACATGCGGGATTTCTATGTTTACGGCTTCAAATCGCGCACCGACTTCCGGCAAAAATCCGCCCGCACATACGACAACGAACGGCGGCGCATTGAAAGCTACCTGGGCAGCGCCATGCGCTGGACGTACGGCAGCGGCGGCAAGCGCGTTTTTGTATCGTTGGATGCTTCCGAGTTATCGGAAAACCCGCTGTACAGCGCGTGGAAATCCAAGAGCTTCACCGACAACGATGTGCTGCTGCACTTCCTGCTGCTGGACTGCCTGCGGGAGAGCGCGTCGGCGGTGGAGCCGCTGTGTGACGCGGTCTGCGCGCGCGGCGGGCGGGTTTTCGACATTCAAACCGTGCGCAACAAGTTAAGTGAGTATGTCCGCATGGGGCTGCTGCGCGCCGAAAAGCAGGGCAGGGCGCTGGTGTACTCACTATCCCCCATGGCGCCGGATTCCGATTCGCTTTGGGATGCCGTATCTTTCTTCCAGGGTGCGGCGCCCTTCGGTGAAATTGGCAGCTTTCTGCTGGATAACGCCGGGCGGAGCAACAGTCTTTTTTGCTACAAGCACCATTACATCGTGCACACACTGGAAAGCGGGGTGCTGCTGACGATGCTTGAAGCCATCCGCGAAAACCGCGCGGTATCCTTTGAAAACCGCAGCATCCGCGCCTGGCACGCCGGTGCAACCTGCGTGGTGCCCCTTCGCATTTTCGTCAGTGCCGCCACGGGCCGCCGGTATGTTTGCGCGTATCACCCGGCACGCAGGCGCTTTGCGTGCTATCGGCTGGATTACGCTTTTTCGGTGAAATTGCTGGAGCCCTACCCGGATGCGCCCGCGCTGCGGCAAAAGCTTGCCGGGTGCTATGACAAGCTTTGGGGCGTCAGTTTCAGCCGGGCCAGGTTTGGCGATACGCTGTGCATGACGCTGCGCATCGATGAGCGCACGGAACAGTATGTGCAGGACCGCCTGATCCGCGAGGGGCGGGGCGGTGCGGTGGAGCGGCTGGACGCACAGACCGTGCGCTACACCAAAGTAGCCTACGATGTATGCGAGATGTCCCCCTGGATCAAGACATTTTGCGGGCGTATCCTGTCGCTGGAAAGCAGCAGCGAAGAGGTCGTGAACCGCTTCCGCAACGATATTGCGCGCATGGCGGCCATGTACCTGGAGGAATGAGGATGGAGCTTTTTTCCGAGATTTACGGCTGCTATTACACGGTGCTGGCGCGCGTGCTTGCGGGGGCGCACCGCGGCGGCCTGACACGCGCGGAAATCGAATCCATCATCGAGGGCAGCGGCTTTGCGGATACCGCGTTCCATCTGCTGCCAAAGCTGATTTCGGAGGAATGGCCGCTGCTTCAGACGCGCGGCGGGCGCTATTACTCCGCGCTTGCCTGCGGCGATACCGCGCGCCCGATGAGCACGCTGGAACAGGCATGGCTCAAGGCGCTGCTTGCCGACCCGCGCATGCGCCTTTTCCTCACAGACCCGCAGATACAGGCCCTGGACGGCGCGTTGGATACTGCGCCGCTGTATTCCCCGGATGACTTCCATATCTACGATGCCGCTTCGGATGGCGACCCCTATGACGACGCGCGGTATCGCGAGCGGTTCCGCGTCATCCTTGACGCGACAGAGGTGCATACGCCGCTGTACATCGAGTACGCGGGCGGAAAGGGCGGCTTTACGCACGGCGCATACATACCGTGGCGGCTGAACTATTCCGCGAAGGATGACAAGTTCCGTTTGCTGGCCACAGCCTGTTTCAAAACCCGGAACCGGCGCGCCATACTGAACCTATCCCGCATTACGCATGTGCAGGTTGCTGACAACCCGCCCGCGATGGATATTGCGCAGGCGCTGCGGTACTTCGAACAGCCGCAAACCCAGCCATCCTTCCTGCTGCGCATCTACCCCGAGCGCAACGCGCTGGAGCGCGCCATGCTGGAGTTCGCGGCCTACCGGAAGGAAACGGAATATGATGAGGCAAGCAACACATACCTTTGCCGCATCTATTACGATGTAATGGAGGAAACCGAGCTGCTGATCCGCGTGCTGGGCTTTGGCCCAACGGTCAGGGCGCTGGAGCCGCCGGCGTTCGTCGCGCAGGTGAAGGAGAGAATATTGCGGCAGCTGGATATCATGCAAAATGCACCCGATACCGCTGGGGAATAAACGCGGAATATATCAAAATTGACAAGCATCCTTTGGCACGCTATGATGGGATGCACCCAAAAGCGCCATGCCGCGCATACTTGCCGTTCAGGAGGGAATACCGCCGTGAAAATTTCAAAGAAAGACGCGCTGATATGGTTTGAGTTCTTCGCATCCCTGCCGGAGGATGAAGAAATACTGACGCATCAGCAGGAAATCGTTTACGCCACCTTCGCGCAGATTGAGGCGGCCATCGATGATAGAAACGATAAGCTGATGTCTGAGATTGGCAACCTGAAAACGCTGCAGAACCGCACCTATTTTGTGGGCAATGAAAGCAAATTCCCGGGCGGATGCAAATCCTGCCTGCTTGGGACGGGCCTTAGCGCGGTGCGCAAAACGAACAAATGCAACCTAAACTGCAAGTTTTGCTATAATTACGGCGAACTGGACGCCATACCCCCGGTCGGCGAAGGCATGTGGGAAATTGGCGGCACAAAGTTCTATGAAAGGGATATTGACCTGCTGCTTTCCGCGCAAAACAAGCCCACCGGCATTTCGTATGTCTACCTGGAACCGTTCATGGAAATCGAAAAATACTATCCGGTAATACGGAAATTCCATGATGCGGGGATTCATCAGCACCTGTACACGAACGGCACCTTGGCCACCGAAGAGAATTTGAAGGCGCTGGGCACCGCCGGCCTGGATGAACTGCGGTTCAACCTTGGGGCTTCCGGGTGCGCGGACCGGGTCATCGCGAACATCGGCACCGCGAAAAAGTATATTCCGCGCGTCGGCATCGAAACGCCCATGACGCCGGAGCTTTTCAGCGCGTTTTTTGAGAAAAAAGAGGCGATTCTTTCCACGGGCCTGGATTTCATCAACTGCGCCGAACTGCACCTGAACGCCAACAACATCGGTAACTATGCCGGCGAAAACATGTACATCGCGCGGCTGGGTTACATTTCTCCGATCTGGAGCCGCGAACTGACGCTGCGGTTTATGAAGACCGCCGATGACGAGCGGTGGGATGCGGCCGTGCACGACTGCTCGAACCATACCAAGTTTGCCAGGGGGCTGAACCTGCGCGGCAAAGAGGGCGCGTGGTTTGGGGCCAGCAATTACGCGTGCGAATTTGTAAGGATGCCGTACGAGGCCTTCCTGCCGATCCTGCGCGATGAGCGTTTTAAATTCCTCTGCGAAGAGGAACTGCCCAAGGGCTATCGGCCGGGCGAATTGGTACTATAGGGAGGCGCAGGCATGGACGCGTTCACGCGGGAAGAGCTGGAAGAGGCGCTGCGGGCCATAGAATCGACGATACGCAAATGCGAAAAGGTGCAGCCAAAGCTGAAAGAGGGCACGCCGCAGCATACGCTGCTGGTGCGCAGAATCAAGGCGCTGAACATCGCTTGCGCGCTGATACAAAGGGAACTGGCATTGGTATAGCATGCGATGAACCCGCGCGTTTGTGCGGGTTCTTTTTTGCTTTTTCAAAAACATGAAAAGCAAGCCATATGGCAAGCAAAATTGTTGGTGATGCGAAAATCGTACCGCTTTTCCGGTGACAAAATCTATATAAATATTTCTTGCAAAGTAACCCATAATACTTCCTTTTTCGACAAGATTATGATATGATGAAAAATGAGAAACAGATTAGAATATATAAAGTCAAAAGAATCCAGGAGGATGAACATGAGCACCGAATTCGATGCCGAAGCCGTGCAGGCGCAGGCCGAAACCGCTTCGGGTGACACCGGCGCGCGCACCGTGGCTGTTGATGCGGCCAAGGTGGAAAAGATTATCACTTCCAGCGTTTATGCTTCCATGGGCATTGGCGTCACGCTGATGCCGCTGGTCAGCCTGGCATCCGTGACAGCCATTCAGCTGAACATGGTGCGCAACCTTTCCAAGCTGTATGGCGTAGAATTTAAAGAAGATATCGCCAAAAAAATCATCGCCGCGGCAGCCGGCGGCGCACTGCCCGTGCTGGCAACGGGAACCGTGGAACTGCTGGTGATGGGCATTCCGCTCATCGGCACCTCTATGGCGTTCGCCACATTGCCCGCGCTGAACGGCCTTTCCACCAACGCGGTGGGCAGGATGTTCGCCGCTCACTTTAACAACGGCGGCGACTTTGTCAACGCAAACATTGACGCCATGAAAGCCAGCTTCAAGGCGGCGTATCTGAACAGCCGCGAATGGATTGGCAAAATGCTTAAGCGGAAGAAAACCGCACAGCCGGAGAGCGCAACCGTATGACAAATGAACCTGAGCAGCCAAAAACCAAAAAAAGAAAATCCCTGAAAAAGCGGTTTGCCGCACTGTTCGCCGACAAGCCACGGTTATTCGTGATCGTACTTGTCCTGGCACTGGCGGTGGTGGTGTGTTGGCCATTTTTCACCACAACCGTTGAGGCGGGCTATGTCGGGGTATATTTCAGCCGTTTCTTTGGCGGTACATTGCAAAATGTATACTGCAACGAGGGTGTGCGGTTCGTTTTCCCATGGGATGCGATCATCCCTTATGACGCAAGGTCGCAGTCCAGGGATTACAGCGTAACCGCGCTTGCCAAGGGCGGTTTGGCCGTCAATGTGGAGATGACCGTCATCTGGCGCATCAAAAGGGACCGCGTCGGTGAGCTGCATACCACGCTGGGCGGGGATTATGCCAACAACGTCATCGACCCGGCCGTCACATCCGTTGTGCGCAGCATCATCGGCCAGTATGAGCAAAGCCGCCTGTACGACGGCAATCCCCTGTTGCTTCAGGAAGAGGTTATGCAGCTTCTGAATGAAACGCTGTCCGACGCGCCGTTCCAGTTTACCGTCATCCTGGTGCGCAGCGTGGAACTGCCCGAAGCAATGTCCAGCGCCATATCCGATAAGTTCGTCGCCGAGCAAAACGTTCTGGCGGAACGCTACCGGGTGCTGGAAGCCGTGGAAAAGTACAAGCGCAACTATGTTGATTCGGAGTCCGTCCGGTTCTCGCAGGCCCTTGTCAATGAGGGCATGACGGAAGCGTACCTGCGGTTTATCGGCATCCAGGCTACGCTGGAGCTGGCGCAGTCGAGCAACGCCAAGCTGGTCATCATCGGGGATAAGGACGGCCTGCCGCTGATGCTGAACACGGATACATGGTCAACATCCGATTCGATACCCGAATCGACGCTTTCGCTTGATGACTACTTTGAAGATAAAGACCATGAGCCCGTGCGCAAGAATACATTCATGGCCATTTATGAGCGTATGCAGGAAACCTTGGCGGAAATGGATTCCGTTGGCGCCGCGCTGCTGGCCAACTTCCCGGAAGCGAGCGAGGGCATTGGGGATACCATGTTGCCGCAAACCAACAATGTTCCGACAACAAACAAGGGAGGGAACGAGTAAAATGCCAGCGATACCGGTTGCGTATGTCATCCTTGCGTTTTTTATCGGATACTTTGGGCGGAATAAGCGCATGGGCTACTGGGGGTATTTCTTTGCCTCCATTTTGCTCACGCCGCTGATTGGCATTCTGCTTGTCGTGGTATCCGCCGACAAGGCCAAAGACCCGGATAGAGAAAACGCATGAATTTCAATAACTTCAATATTATCAATAAAGATTTCACCCAGTTTGTGTACGCAAACGCGGGTGACAAAAAGAGTTCTATCAACATGGCGACGGTGCTCAACGGCATCTGCATGTCCGTGCTGATGTATTCGCTGACCGTAGGGCTTGAGGATTATTCCGCAAACTCCGTCGTGTCACTGCGCGCGATGCTGATGTTCGCGCTGTCGCTGGCGGCGTACTACTACACGCAGGCGTGGGGCGGCAAGATCGTTTCCACATCGATGCTCAAGGGCCTGGGTGATATCGAGCTGCGCGTGATGAACAAGCTGCGCCGGGTGGATTACCTCACATTCACCGATATGAACCCCGAACTGATCTACGCGGCCGTGGGCGGGGACAAGTACGGCGCCATCATGGCGGCAAGGTTCCTGATCCCCACGATGTCCGCGATGATCGTGCTGCTGATTTCGGGGATATACATGTGCACCGTATCGGTTCCGGGCGCGATGGCCGTTGCGTTCACGCTGTTCGCGGTCATCCGCATCCGGGGCGGGTTGGATAAAAACATCGGCCAGCGCAAGGCGGATGATGCAACGGCGACCGACAAATTCACCGTATCGCTCAGGGATGTCATCGAGGGCTTCAACGAGCTGAAGATGAACCGACAAAAGTCCGAAGCGCTGTTCCTGGAGAAGATTTCCCCCGCCAGTCACAACAAAAATACCCGGCTGCTGGGCACGGAGCTGTACCAGATGCGCTCCATCGTGTTGGAACAGGCCACGCTGTTCCTGCCGCTGGGCCTGACGCTGTTCGCGCTGCCCATGCTTACGGAAATCGCGACGGAAGATCTGATCAAAATCATATCTGTAACCCTGGTTGTAATCTGGCCAGCGTATACTTTGGTGCAGATCGGGCCGATTTCATCCGCGGCCGCCAGGATTATCGAAAGGCTGACCGATCTGGAAAGCCAGCTGGATGCCTCTGTGCTGGAATCCGAAGTCGAAAGCGACAAGGATTTTCCCGTCGCGCCCCAGTTCAACAGGCTTGCCGGCAGCAAGATCGAGTATGTATACCCCAAGCGGCGCGGCGAGGAAAAGGCGTTTTCACTCAAAGTTGACAGCTTCCACATTGAAAAGGGCGAGTTTGTCATCATGCGCGGCGGAAACGGCAGCGGAAAAAGCACATTCATGCGCATTCTGGCCGGGTTGGTTATGCCATCCGAAGGGCAGATCACCGTGGATGACGTGCCCCATTCACAGATCGGCGAAGCCAACTACCGCGCGCTGTTCTCCCTAGTCATGACCGATTTTCACCTGTTTGACGGATTCTACGGCTACGGCGATGTTGACCCCGTGCAGCTGCACAAGTGGATCGGCAAGCTGGGCCTTGAAGGCAAGGTGAAGGATGGCAAGGAACTGCCGACGATCGACCTATCCTCCGGGCAGAAAAAGCGGATGGCGCTGCTGGCGGCGATACTGGAAAACCGTCCGATCATGCTGCTGGATGAGGTTGCCGCGGACTTTGACCCGCATTTCCGCGAGGTATACTATCGCGAGATCCTGCCGGAGCTGAAGGCGGAGGGCCGCACGCTGTTCGTGATTTCGCACGATGACCGGTATTACGACATCGCGGACAGAATTTTGACCATGCGCGAGGGCTCCATTGCGGAGGAATAAGCGTTTCATAACCACGGGGGGTTCAGTTTGCTGGAAATACGCAGTGTAGTGGTTGAATACCCCGGCAAGGGTGGGGCGTTCAGGGCGGTTGACGGTGTGTCGCTGACGGTGCGTCCCTATGAAACCCTTGCGTTGGTCGGTGAATCGGGCAGCGGGAAAACATCGCTGGTGATGTCGCTATTCCACCTTCTGCCACATGTCAACATGCAGGGCGCGGCGTTTTTTGAGGGGCAAGACTTGTTTGCCCTCTCAGCAGAAGAACGCCGCCGTTCTTTGGGCCGCGATGTGGGGCTGGTGTTCCAAAACCCGTATCACGCGTTCGACCCCGTGTACCGGATCGGCGCGCAAATATGCGAAGTGCTGGATACGCATTTCAAGCTGACGCGCGCCGAAAAGCAAAAGCGCGTGGCGGAGCTGCTGGAAACGGTGGAGCTGGATGCGGCGCGCGTAGCCAGGCTGTTCCCGCATGAGCTTTCGGGCGGAATGCTGCAGCGCGCACAGCTTGCGCTGGCGCTGTGCTGCCGGCCCAAGCTGCTCATTGCCGATGAACCGACCTCCGCGCTGGATGTCACGGTGCAGGCGCAGATACTTGCCCTGCTGGGCCGCCTGAAACAGGCGAAACAGCTGACGCTGGTCATCATCACGCATGACCTTGGCGTGGTTGCTGCCCTGGCGGATACCGTCGCCGTGATGCAAAACGGCCATATTGTGGAATACGGCCCGGTATCGCGGCTTTTGAATCACCCCACGCACCCGTTTACACAAAAACTTTTGCAGGCCGATTTAGCCTACCGTTAGGGGGATGGACAGTTGGAAACTCCGTTGCTGGAGGTTACGGGGCTGACGGCGGCCTACTCCCGGGGGCTTGGCAGCCGGGCGAACCTTGTGGCCGTAAAGGGTATCAGCTTTGACCTGGCGCAGGGCGAAACCCTGGGCATCATCGGCGAATCCGGTTCCGGAAAAAGCACGGTGCTCAGCGTGATTGTGGGCCTTCTCAGGCCGCTGCGCGGGGAAATACGGTTCCATGGTGAAAACATAGCGCGCAAAAAAAGAAGCCCCGCGTTCCGGCGCGAGGTATCCATGCTGTTCCAAAGCGTGGCATTAAACCCGAAACTGACGGTGCTGGATATCGTCGCGGAGCCGCTGCGCAACCATGAAAAAGTAAGCGCACAGGATGCGCGCCGCCGCGTTTCAGAGCTGCTGGAACTGGCGGAACTGACGCCGGACCTGCTTTCGCGTTACCCATCCGAGCTGTCGGGCGGCCAGCGCCAAAGGGTGGGGCTGGCGCGCGCGCTGGCGCTGAAGCCGTCGCTGCTGCTGGCCGATGAGCCCGTTACCGCGCTGGATGCTACCGTGCGCGCGCAGGTGCTGGATACGTTGCGCGGGCTGTGCAACGAACTGAAAATGGCATGCATCTTCGTAACGCACGATCTGGGCGTGGCGAAGAACATGTGCGGGCGCTTTTGCATCATGCAGCAGGGAAAAATCGTTGAAAACGGCGACCGGGCAAGAATTTTTGAAAACCCGCAGCACCCTTACACGAAGCGGTTGATCGCGGCCGCGCCGTCTCTGCACCCGGATACGCTTGCGGAAAGGATGGACCCATGACGCGTTTGATCCTCAGGCGGCTGGCATGGTGCGCCATTCAGCTGCTGCTGCTTAGCTTCCTGGTGTTCGTGCTGTCCGAGTTCATGCCGGGGGATGCGCTCACAGGGCGCATCAGCCCTAACATCACCGGCGCGCAGATGGCGGAGATGCGCCAGAAGATGGGCCTTGACCAGCCCTGGAATGTGCGGTATGCCGACTGGCTGAAGGGCATCGCGCACGGCGATTTCGGCGTGAGCTACTCGCACAAGCTGCCCGTTACACGCCTTGCCGGGGAAAAGTTTGTCAACACGCTGTTTCTGGGGTGCGTTACGCTGGTGTTTTGCTACGGGCTTGCCATCCCCCTTGGTGCGATCGCAGGCCGGTGGGATGCCAGGTGGCCGGACAAGCTGGTTTCCACGGGAAGCTATGTCATGATGTCCACGCCGCAGGCCGTGTTCGGCGTGCTGTCCATTTTCGTGTTCGCCTACACGCTGAAGTGGTTCCCCGCCGGCGGAAGCATTGCAGCGGATGTCGTCGGCAAAGGCTGGGCGGCGGAGGCCCTCAGCAGGCTGTACCACGCCATCATGCCGGCGTTTACCGCCGCGATCCTGACGCTTCCCATGCTGATCCAGCTGCTGCGCGCAGAGGTCATCAATAACAAATCCGGCGAATTTGTGACCGCGCTGCGCGGCAGGGGCCTGACCGAAAGGCGAATCTTCACCGCGCACATCCTGCGCAACTCCGCGCTGCCCGTAGCGGCGGTATCCGGCAGCCTGGTGGCGATGGTTTTCAGCGGCACGGTGCTGGTGGAGAGCGTCTTTTCCTACCCCGGCATGGGCAAGCTTTTTCTGGATTCCGTGCTGAAGCGGGATTATCCGGTCGCCAACTTTCTCATCATCGTGTTTGCCGCCATTGCCGTGGCAGGCACGCTGCTGTCGGATCTGCTGATGCACAGGCTGGACCCCCGGGTGAAGATGCGATGATGTGGAAGCGGTTTTTGAAGCAAAAAATGGCCGTGTTCTGCCTTATTTTCCTGGCGGTGCTGTTTGTGGGCGTCATCATCGGCAGCACGCTGGTGAATACCCCCACAGAAACGCGCGTCAGCCTGACAACCCGGTCGCAGCCGCCCAGCGCGGCGCACATCCTGGGCACCGATACATCGGGGCGGGATATGCTGGGGCAGCTGATCATCGGCGCGCGAAACTCCCTGTTCATCGCGCTTGGCATCTCCGTGCTGACGGGCGTGTTTGGTTCGCTGTTCGGGCTGCTGTCGGGATACTGCGGCGGATGGGTTGACATGCTCATGATGCGCGCGCTGGATTTCGTATCCATGCTGCCGCGATTGATGCTGGTCATCGTCATCGTGTCGCTGATGCCGAACTATGGCACCGGTTCGCTGATCCTGGTGATGAGCGCCATCGGTTGGATGTACGACGCGCGTATCATCCGCGGAAAATCGCTGCAACTGCGCAGCGCCGACTTTATCCAGGCCGCCAAGGTCATGGGCACGAAAACCCCAACAATCCTGCTGCGGCACATCTTCCCGCACATCCTGCCGGTCATCATTGTGAATTTTACGCTGAACCTGGCGGGCAATGTGGGGGTCGAGTCCGGGCTGTCCTTCCTGGGGTTTGGCCTTCCGTTCGCAACGCCAAGCCTTGGCACGCTGCTAAGCTACGCCAGAATTCCTGAAAACCTGCAGGGCAGGCCCTGGCTTTGGCTGCCGGCTTCTCTTTTGATCCTGGCAGTCATGCTCTCCATCCATTGCATCGGGCAGGCGCTCAAGCGCGTGGTCGATGACAATAATAAAAATTAGGAGGCACACATGAAAAAGAAACTGCTTGCCATGACCCTGGCCGTCTGCATGCTCGCGCTTTGCATGGCGACTTGCGGCGTTTCCGCGCTGGCTGAAGGCGGCACGCTAAAGGTTGCGCTGACCAGCGCATCGCCCTTTTCCGGCTTGCTGAACATGCTTTACACCATCGATCTGACCGACGCGGCCATCGCGTACTGGCTGACCGAACCGCTGCTGAGCATGGATGAAAACCTGGCCTACGACCAGGACGGCGCGGCCACCTACACCTACGACAAGGAAGCGAAGACCTTGACGCTGACCATGAAACCGGATGTGAAATGGCACGATGGCCAGCCGGTCACCATGGAAGACCTGGTGTTTGCCTACGAAGTGCTGGGCAGCCCGGACTATGAAGGCTATTTCCTGACCGAAGCCATCATGTACATCGAAGGGTTCACCGATTACATGGGCGGCGCGGCGGATTCCATCTCCGGGCTTGAACTGTCCGAAGATAAGAACAGCCTGACCTTCCACTTCACCGATTTCCGGCCCTCCATCCTGGAAGGCGCGATCTGGACGTACCCGCTGCCCAAGCATCAGCTTAGCGATGTTGCCGTGAAGGATATGGCTGCCGATGAGCGCTCCCGCTCTGAGTGCATTGGCTACGGCCCCTTTAAGATCAGCAAGGTTGTGCCGGGCGAAACGGTGGAACTTGTGCGCTTTGATGATTACTGGCAGGGCGCCGCCAAACTTGACGGCGTGACTCTGACGATTGTAAACCCGGATATGGTGCCCTCCGCGATGGAGCAGGGCCTGTATGATATCGCCACGTTCCCGGCGAGCGCGTACGCGGATCATCAGGAACCGGCGAATTTCACCTACATGATCGCGCCTGACCGCTGGTACCAGTATACCGGCTTCCACCTGGGCTCCTTCAACTACGACACCGGCGAAAACGTTACGGATCTTGAAGGCAGCAAGATGGGCGACCTGGCTCTCCGCCAAGCCATCGGCTACGCCGTGGATTTCGGCTCCATCTGCGATGATTTCTATAGCGGCCTGCGCGGCATGAACCCCACCGTGCTGCCGCCGGATTACGCACAGTACCAGAACCCCGAAGTCACGGGCTACGCCTATGACCCTGATAAGGCGATCGCGCTGCTTGACGAAGCCGGATACATCGATGTGGACGGCGACGGCTTCCGCGAAATGCCGGATGGCAGCCCGCTGGTCATCAACTGGGGCGTGCCCAACAACAATGATGAAGTTGTTGTGCAGTTCAAGATGCAGTGCTGGCAGGATATCGGCCTGAATGTGCAGCTGGTCGGCGGCCGCATGATGGATATCAACGCGTACTACGACATGCTGTTTGCCGATGATGCCGGCGTCGATATGTTTGAAGCGGGCTGGCTGCTGGAAGCCGCGCCGAACCTTACGGGCGCGTGGGGCCGGAACGCGGTTCCGAACTTCACCCGCTTTGCCACAGAGGAAATGGACGCACTGCTGCTGGCGCTGGATTCCGAAGAAGCGTGGGATCTGGATACCCGCATCGCCGCGTACTACGCGTTTGAAGAGTACTTCTTCCAGAACTCCCCCGCTATCCCCACCGTGTGGCGCGCCACCGTGATGGCGGTTGGTAACCGCGTGCAGAATTACTCCATCACGCCCACGCAGATTTCGTGCACATACCATCTGATTGAGCTGGCGGAGTAGGCCCTTACGGGTTAGGCTTAGGCAAAACAAGTTCCAGGTGGGTTTCGAGGGATCATGATCCCTTCAAAGCTCACCTGGAATTTATTTTGCGTATTTCATTTTATGTACTTCCATTGAGGCACCCGGGGGGCCGTGCCAGCACACCCACGCATTTGCCAGTTCGGCGAAATGAAAGCCGTCATCGGGCAGCTCCAGCCTGTTCAGCTCATCCGAAATGCCGAGGCCGTGCCGCTTGAGGTATGCTTCCTTCCTTGCCCACAGGCGGCAAAACAGGCTGTCCGGTTCTCCGCTTTGCGCAAGCAGGGCAAGCTCCCCCGGCGTGAACACGCGCCTTGCCACGGCAATGCCAAACGGCTGAGTCTCCTCAATATCGATGCCAACCTCATCATCGCAGACCGCGCAGGCGACGCCCGCCCTGCAGTGGCTTACGTTAAAATGGATGCCTGGATGTTCTGCCAGCGCCGGTTTCCCGTTTTCACCGTACAGGAATGTCGGTGGCTTCTTGATGCCGTACTCCCTTTCAAGCCCCTGCATCAGCAGCCAGTACGCGATCACGCACATGTTGCGGTCCGCCGCAAACCGGTAGCGAAGCGCCTTTTTCCGACGCTCGGGCGGCATCAGGGGCAGGGTTTCGCGGATCAGCGCCTCCGGCGCCGCGCCAGGGTTTTCATACAGGTAGATCACTGCCGCATTTCCGGCGCACGATCCAACCGGAACGTAACCAGCGTGGAATTGAACCCGACGGGCCGGGTGTACGTCATGCCGTCCGATATTGCCCGTACCCGCCCAATGCCGCCATTTTTCTCTTGCTGCGCGGTGGGGTCAAAGGGCACGCCGTCATCGCGGAACCGCAGGATCAGCGCATCCTTTTCGCGGCGAACCAGCACATCCATCACGCCCGTCTGCGGCGCATAGCCGTACTTGGCGATATTGCCTGCCAGCTCTTTTGCCGCAACGCCCGCACGGCCCGCAAGCGCGGCATCGCCAAACTGCGCGGCGCAGAAATCAGTGCACTGCTCAGCCAGCGCCGCGGCGGCGGCTTCCGTGCCCGGAACGGAAAGGTCAAGCTCAGCGCCGGTGCGGGCATCCTCTTTTAGCAGCAGCAGGCCCGTGACACCGTCCCGCCTGCGCACCCTCCGCCCCATCACCAGGATCACCAGGAACGTGCACACCTCCGACAGCAGGAACGACAGCCACACGAGGCTTGCGTTCGCCGGGGCCAGGATCAGCGCGAATAGCACCACAAACACAAACCCGTTGGAGCACGCAACCACATTGGCGTTGGTAAGCCGCCCCGTGGTCTGGTAGAAGTTTTGCAGCAGGATGTTCACGCTGTACACCGGCAGGCTCAGCGCGTACAGGCGCAGCGCCGTGGTCGCGGAAGACACGCCCTCCGGTGTCACAATGCCGAACAGGCGGCAAATACCCTCCGGGAACACCAGGAACAGCGCCACCATCACCGCGCACGCGCCCACCAGCACCTTCGCGCCCGACTTGATCGAATAGCGAATGCCCACATAATCCTTTTCGCCAAACAGCGTGCCGACGATGGGCAGCAGCGTATCGTTTGTGCCGCCGATAAAGATGTTCGCCATCATCAGCGCGTTGATGCAGATGGTCAGCGCGGCAACGCCCGGCGCGCCGATGGTGCTGAGGATGATGGTGTTCAGCGCAAGCGTTCTTAAGAAGCTCAGGCACTGCACCAGCGCCTTGGGCGTGCCCGTGCGTGCGATGTTCCCAACCTGCCGCACCGCACGGGGCGCGGGCTTGATGAAGTGGAAGTTGCGGTTCTTTGAGTGCAGGTAGGGAATCAGCATCAGAATCCCAGTCAGGTACCCGATGACCGTGGACCACGCCGCGCCCGCGATGCCGGTGCCAAAGAACCTGATCAGGATGTAATCGAGTATCAGGTTGACGATGTTTGCCACCAGCGCGATCGCGGCGGAGATCTTCGGGCTGCCATCCGTGCGGATGAACTGCGCCATGCCCATGATCAGCATCATTGTCGGCCCTACCAGCACCATCGGCGTCAGGTAGCTGCGCGTCATGGATTCCAGCTCTGCATTGTTTTGTGCCAAGGCGTGGCATATCGGCCCCATGAAGATAAGCAGCAGGGATATGAACACCGTCATCACGGCAAGCCCCACGCCGATGGACAGCGTAAAGATGCTGTTCGCCTTCGCGGTATCGCGCTCCCCCCTGGCGATGGAGGCCAGCGTCACGCCCCCCACCGCGAACAGCAGGTAGATCGTGTTCAGGCTGTACAGCACCGGCCCCGAAAGGCCGATTGCCGACAGCGCCTTTTCGCCCAGCAAATTGCCCACGATCACGCTGTCCACCACGGTCGCCAGGGAAATGGCCATCGATGTCAATATCGTTGGCAGCAGGAATTTCCTGAACTTGCGCTCCAGCAATGCGCCGCTCCGCTCAAACATTGTCGTCACCTCCGATTATGCCCATGCCCACCAGGAAGCGCACAAAGCTGCGCTGGTATTCCACGCCGGTCTCCGGCCAGTGCCACCCCATACGCAGCAGAGTTTGCACCGTATGCTCGCAAACGGTGGCGATGGGAACCGCAGCCTTTCCGCCGGCCATGTTGCGGTACGCCATGATGCTGGTCAGGCTTTCGGCGCGCCTCTGGTCCTGCATCGCGACGGAGACCGCCGCATCAAACTCCGCATCCTCCACCAGCTGGATGGGCACGCCTTCCTCATTCATCTGGTTGATGAAATCGCCCATGAACAGGTAGTGGTTGTTGTACGGGTGGAAGATGCGGCACTGCGCCGGCGTGCAGGACAGCTTCAGGATCGCCTCTGCGGTGCTGTCGATGGGGG
The DNA here is from genome assembly GCA_031549905.1 of Eubacteriales bacterium. Taxonomy (GTDB): domain Bacteria; phylum Bacillota; class Clostridia; order Christensenellales; family Aristaeellaceae; genus Avichristensenella. The sequence goes on along the minus strand of JAVBPC010000076.1, from coordinate 14,904 downwards.
CAAGCTCCATCAGCATGGAATAGGCGGAGTACGGGAAGCAGCCAACCGCGGCGTACGCGCGCAGCCTGCCCAGGAAGCTGTTGCCCTTCGTGTTGATCTGGAACTCACCGTCCCGGTTCCTGGCCATCAGGTTGCCCACGCGCATGATCTTCGCGTCAAGGCCCGCCAGGCAGCTTTCCAGTATCTCACGCTCGGCCAAGAACTTGGTTTGCACATACTGGTTTTCCATGTTCTGGCCGAAGAACAGCATTGTTTCATCCAGCTTTGTATCCCTGGGCGGAACGCCATCCACGGAGAACCCGCCGACGCTGGTGGTGGATACATGGATCAGCCGCGCCCTCACATCGCGGCAGTACGCGATGAGGTTCCGCACGCCCGCCACGTTCACATCAAAGCTGGCGCTGTCGCGCGCAAAGTGCGATACGTTCGCCGCGCAGTTGATCACCGTCTGCGCGGGGTATTCGCGCATCCGCGCCATGGTTTCCGCGTTTGTCATGTCGCCGTCGATGGCAAAAAGCTTGTCATCCCACAGACTGTCAAAGCTGTCCTCGAAATAATAGAACAGCATGTGTTTCAGCCTTTGCTGCGCGGACTGGAACCGGCCTTTCCTGACAAGGCAGTATACCTTTGTCACGGTTTCTGCGTGCTCGCCGGTCACCAGCGCATGCAGCATGTGGATGCCCAGGAAGCCCGTGGCGCCGGTCAGCAGCACCGTGCCGGATAGCTTTTCAAACCGCGGGGGGATGCCGCCCTGCGTGGCCAGCATGGCGTGAATGGCGGTGTAGTCGTAGGTTTCCTCTTCTTTGGCGGGCTGCTCCTGCCTGCCGCCGCTCAGCAGCGCGGCCAGATCGCGCGGGGTCGGGTGCGCGAACACATCCGCATACGAAATCTTCGCGCCGTCCGCACCCGCAAGGCCCGCGTTTTCCGCCTCGATCACCACGCGCGTAACCATCAGGGAGCTTCCGCCCAGCTCAAAGAAGTTATCCTCCGCGCCCACGGCATCCAGGTTCAGCACCTTGCCAAATATGGCGCACAGCTTCTGTTCCGTTTCACCGCGCGGGACCACATACTGCCCGCTGCGCAGCAGTTCCGGGTCGGGCAGAGCCATCAGGTCGTTCTTGCCGTTGGGGGTCTTGGGCATGGCGGCTATCTGGAGGTACGCCGTGGGCACCATGTAATGCGCAAGCCGCTGTTTCAGCGCGTCGCGCACATCGCCCGCCGGGATTTGCCTATCCGCGATATAATACGCGCACAGGTGCTCAGAGCCTTGCAGTTTGCGAATCACCACCGCGCAGGTTCTCACGCCGTCCACAGCGGCAAGCGCGGTTTCGATTTCGCCCATCTCGATGCGCAGGCCGCGCAGCTTGATCTGTCCGTCGTTTCGGCCCAGAATTTCAATTTCGCCGCCCGGCGTCCAGCGGGACATATCGCCGGTACGGTACGACCTAATGCCGTCTACGGTGATGAACCGCTCGGCGGTCTGCTCGGGCAGGTTGTTGTAGCCCCTGGCGACGCCGCGCCCGCCGATGATCAGCTCGCCCACCACCAACGGGGGCAGCGGGTTGCCGTCCGTATCGACCACCTGCTCCCGCACGCCCAGCAGCGGCGCGCCCACCGTGATGCGCTTGCCCTCTTCCAGCTTTTGCGCGTTTGATGAAACCGAAATCTCCGTGGGGCCGTAGGTATTGAACCGCTGCGCGCCGCAGCCGCTGAAGCGTTTCAGCAGCGCTTCGGGGTACTTTTCCGCGCCGCACATGATGACCTTGCAGCGGCGGATCGCATCCAGCAGCGGGGGGTAAGACGTGTATTCCAGCATGACGGAAGGCGTGGCGTTGAACGCGTCCGCGCCGGTTTCGGCAAACATCTGGGCAAGGCGCACGGGGTCGTGGGCGGACTGCTCATCCGCAAACACCAGCGTGCCGCCATTGCACAGCATGGTCATGCTTTCCTTGAGGAACATATCAAACGCGATGGTGGTGGTGGACAGCAGTACGCTGGCTTCGGTCGCCAAGGCGTGCACATGGATGTTCTTCGGGTGGGCGTTGACATAGTTTGCGATGCCCCTGTGCTCGATCATGACGCCCTTGGGCTTGCCGGTGGAGCCGGAAGTGTAGATCAGGTACGCCAGCTGGCAGGGCGACACGGCAAGCCCAGGGTTGTGCGCGGGCTGGCCTTCGCGGTACGCATCCACTTCGTTTTCGGTCAGGGTGAACCGCGCGGCGCTGTCCTCTGCGATGTAGCGCACCCGCTCTTCCGGGTATTCGGGGTCAAGGGGGATGTACGCGCCGCCCGCTTTCAGCACGGCAAGCATGGCGATCAGCGGGCGGCTGGTGCGGCGCAGCAACAGCGCTACGCGATCCTCCGGCTGCAGCCCCCGCGCAAGCAACCCGTGCGCCAGCCTGTTGCTTTCGGCGTTCAGCTGGGCGTAGGTCAGCGTTTCATTGCAGGCGATCAGGGCGACGCGGTCGGGGTTTTTGGCTGCCGTCGCCTCAAACATGCCGTGGAGCGTATCCTCCGGCACATCGCAGGTATCGTTGAATTTTGCGATCAGCGCCCGCTGGTCTTTTGACATCAGCGAGACGGTGCACGCCGGACGATCCGGGCGCGCCATCATGTTCTCCAGCGCCTGCTGAAGCGTTTCCGCAAACGCCGCCATCATCTGCCCGGAGTACTTGCCGTCGTCATACTGCACGGCGAACACCATGCCGCCGTCCCTGTTTTCGATGTGGATGGACAGCGGGAATTTCGGCTTCTGCAGCCCGGGGGGCGACATCACGGCGGTTTCGCCGCCGATGCGGTATGCTTCCAGCACGCCCAGCTCACAGGCGTACATGATGTGCGGCGTATAGCCGTAGTCTGCGGCAACGCGGGTGAACGGGTAGTTTTCGTGGGCGATAGCGCCGGTCAGCTCCCGCTGCGCGGACTCAATGTATTCCAGCACCGTCTGATCGGATTGCCTGCCGATGACAAGCGGCAGCGTGCGCACGAACATGCCCGCAGTGTTCCGCAGCCTCGGGTCGTCTCGGCCGCTGCTGATCATGGCCAGATACACCTTGGGGCTGTTTACCCAGCGACTGACGGCATACGCGGACGCCGCCGCGAACAGCCCCGCCGGGGTGACGCCGTGCTTCGCGCAGAACGCCTCCACCTGGGCGCGGTCCACTGTCCGCACGGCCTCCTGCAGCAGCCCTTCTTTGTTTTGCGAGCCCATATCCGGCGACAGCTGCGATGCCGATTCGAAGTCGGTCAGCTTGCCGTCGAAGTACGCTTTCGCGTCCTGCCACGCCTGCGTGCCTTCCTGTTCAATGTCCGCTGCCGCCCAGTCGAACGCGCTCAGGCGCTCGGCCTGCGGCGCGGTTCCGTCATAGGCTTCACCGACCGCGCGCAGGAACAGGTCGGCGGACGCGCCGTCAAACACGATGTGATGGAAATCCAGCAGCAGGTGCACCTGATCCGGCGCAGCGACCACCGCCGCGCGGCACAGCGAATCTTTGAACAGATCGAACGGGCGCATGAAGGCCGATTTGTACGCCGCAAACTCCGTCACCGTCATCTGCTCAAATATAACCGTTATGGCATTCCCCTGCGTTTGCTGGGCGGTTTCCCCGTGCCTGACAAGGCGCGCGCGAAGGGCGGGGTGCACGTCAATCACAGCCTGCACCGCGCTTTGCAGGCGGCGCGCGTCAACGCCGCCGGGCAGCGCCAGGAATATCGGAATGTTGTAGTTCATGGCATCGGGCGCTTTCATGCAGTCCAGGTACACGCCCATCTGGTTGTGCGACAGCGGGTAGTTTTCGCGCGTTGCGGGCACAGCGGGCGCGGTCTGCTCCGGCACTTTTCCGGCCAGCAGGCGCTCCAGCAGCAGGTTCTCGATGCCCAGTACCGTGGGCTCGCGCATGAAATCGCGCACAGACGGCGCGCAGCCCAGCGCCTCATCCAGCATCGCCATCAGCTTGATCGCCGACAGCGACGCAAGCCCAGCCCTGAGCAGGTTGCTGTCCGGGCCAAACTGGTCATGCCCCAGCACATCGCGCACGGCGGCCATGATCTTCTCTTCCAGGATGTTGAGCGGGCGCGCCTTGATATCCGCGCCGGATGCCTCGCCGCCGCCGAACACCGGCGCGGGCAGCTTGCGCCTGTCTATCTTGCCGTTGGGGTTCAGCGGAATCCGGTCGATCTGCATCGTGGCGGCAGGCACCATGTACGGCGGCAGCTTTTCCTCGATGAAGTCATGCAGCGCGGCAACATCCACGGGCGCGGCGGAAACGATGTACGCGGCCGCGCACTTGCCGCCGCCCGGCGCATCCAATGCGACCACGGCGGCGTCCGTGATGCCCGCATATTCTCGGATGCGGCCTTCTATTTCCGTCAGCTCCACACGGAAACCGCGGATCTTCACCTGGAAATCGCGGCGGCCCACAAAATCGATCGCACCGCTGGGCAGGTAGCGCACCACGTCTCCTGTGTGGTAGATGCGGGCGTAGTCCGCCTCATCGGTAAACGGGTTCTTCGTGAACTTCTCGGCGGTCAGTTCCGGGCGGTTCAGGTACCCGGCGGCGACCTGGCGGCCGGCAATGCAAAGCTCGCCCGCCGCGCCGATGGGCGCGAGGCGGCCGTGCTTATCCAGCACATAGATCGCCATGTTGGAAAGCGGGTAGCCAATCGGCACGCGGTCGTACAGCCTGTCGATCCGGTACCAGGTGCTCAGCACCGTGCACTCCGTGGGGCCGTACACGTTGTAGAATGTGATGTCATCCGGCGGAGATAGCGGGGTAAGAGACTCGCCGCCGATGCTTAGCGCGCGCGGGCGGCTTTTGCGCTTCATCTGCGCAAACTGGCGGCCCAGCTGTGTTGTCATGAACAGGACCGTGACGCGGTTCGCGGCGCAGTAGGCATCCAGCGCGGGCAGGTCCAGGCGCATCTCTTCCGGAATGATGTGCACGCTTGCGCCCGAAATCAGCGCGGGGTAGGTATCCATCGTGTTGGCGTCAAAGCCGAAGCTGGCGTACGCCAGGGAGCCGTCCCGCTCTGTGATTTCGTGCTTGTTCCGATACCAGGTGCAGAAATTCGTCAGGTTCGCGTGCGTCAGCCGCACGCCCTTGGGCAGGCCCGTGGTGCCGGATGTGTACAGCAGCACGAACGTGCCATCCGGCCCCGGCGCTTCGGGGGGCACGGCGTCGGGGAGCGTAGATATGGATGATGTTAGAAGTAATTTTCCATTGAAACCGGGAATCAGGCTTTCCAGCCCTTCATCCACCAGCACAATGGAGACGCCGGCATCGGCAAGCATGAACTCCAGGCGCTCCGGCGGGTAGCTGGGGTCCAGCGGCACATACGCCGCGCGGGCTTTCAGCACGCCGAGCGCACAGATGGGCATCCTTTCGGAGCGGTTCACCAGAATCCCGACAAACTCCCCCGCCGAGACGCCTTGCTGCGCAAGGTGCGCGGCAATGTTGTCGGTAATGCGATCAAGTTTTGCGTATGTGATTCTTGCCTCGCCGGATACCACAGCGGTATTTTCCGGCGTGCGCTCCGCCTGGGCGCGGAACAGGTCAACCACCGTTTTTCCCAGGTTTTCATCGGTGCGCTCGCCGTGGAAGTCTTCGATGATCCGCCTGCGCATGGCATCGGGCAGTTCGGCGGCATCCAGCACCGGCATTTCTGCGTCTTTCACGAATCTTTGTAAAATAGCGGTGAACTGCTCCAGGATGCCCGCCGCGATACCGTCATCGTACAGCCTTTGCGAATAGCTCAGCTTGATGTCCAGCGCGTCCCCGTTCAGCGTGGTTTCCATGACCAGATCATTCGCCAGCGCCTGCCTTTTGATGGGGCGGTCGCAGACGCTCAGCCCGGGCAGCTCAAAGCGCGGCAGACTGTTAAGATGGTTGAGCAGCACATCAAACAGTGGCCCGCGCGAGGGGTTGCGGTCTGGGGCATACTCCGTCACCAGGCGCGGGAAGGGGTATCCCTGGTGCGCCTGCGCGCGGGCGATCATGGCAGCGGTTTCGCGGATCACATCCGCCGCGCTGCTTTCCGCTGAAAAACGGAAGCGGAGCGGCACGGTGCTGACAAACATGCCCACCATGTCGGCGGTTTCAGGCTGCGTGCGGCCGTTCATCGCGGTGCCCAGCATGATATCTTCGCTGCCGCAGTACTTGGCAACCGTCAGCCCCAGCGCCGCCGTGATCAGCACGTATTCCGTCACGCCAAGCCTGCGGGCGGCCTTTTGCAGGCTGTGCGCAGGCAGCGCGGCAAACAGGTCCGTATCGGCCACGGGCAGCGTTTCGGGGCGAAGCGGGTGCGTGGGCATCTCATTTTCCGGCAGCCCGCCCGCAAAGAGGGAAGCGTAATATGCCTCCGCTGCCGCATCATCGCCGTTTTCCTGCTGCCACACGGCAAAATCAGCAAAGTCGAAGGCTGGCGCGGGTGGCGTTTTCCCTTCGTACAGCGCCCACAGGTCGGCAAGCAGCGCGGGCGCGGCGGTCCCGTCCATGATGATATGGTGGAACGCCATGTGCAGCACATGCAAGTCAGGCGCAAGCCGGTACAGCGTGAAGCGGTACAGCGGATCGTTTTCCAGATCGTAGGGCTTGTTGGCCGCGTCAATGCGGGTTTGCAGGCTTTCGGCGTCACAGCTTTCAAGCGGCAGAATGACTTTTGCGTCCCCGCGCACAAACCGGCGGTATTCGCCGCCCACCATGCGATAGCCTGACCGCAGGATGGCGTGGCGGTTGATTAGCGCCTGTATCGCAGCGGTCAGGCGGTCCACATCAAGCTGCCCGGACAGAGTCTGCGCAAGGTTGATGTTGTACTGGACCGATCCGGGGTCCATGCTCTGTTCCGCCGCCATCTGCTTTTCGGCATGCGTCAGCGGATAGGTTTCCATGGGCGCGGCTTTGGTCAGCGGGCGGCGGGCCGTCAGCACCTCCGCAAGCTTTCGGGGGGTGCGCAGCGACAGGATATCCGCCGCCGCCAATGCGTACTGCGGCAGCGCAGCCTGCAGGCGGACGGCCGCCATGGAGTCCCCGCCAAGCGCGGTGAAATCATCCATCGCGCCGATCTTCGGCAGTTTCAGCACCTTGGCAAACGCTTCGCACAGCGCGGTTTCGGCGTCGCCCTGCGGGGGCTCGTACGCCTGCTGCAGCTTCGTGAAATCGGGGGGCAGTATGTTCTTGCGGTCGATTTTGCCGTTGATGTTCAGCGGCATCGCGGGGATCTGCTCCAGGTAGGATGGCAGCATGTAGTCCGGCAGGAAGCCGCGGATCGCCTCCAGCACGGCATCCGGCGGTATGGCGGTATCGGCGGTGTATACGGCGTACAGCGATGTTTCGCCGGATGCGTTCTGAAAGCCCTTGACAACCGCCTGTTTCACGTCTGACCTGCTGACGATAGCGGCCTCAATCTCGCCCGGCTCCACGCGGTAGCCGCTCACTTTCAGCATCCAATCCTTGCGCTGAACATAAATCAGCGCCCCGTCCCCGCCAAAGCGCCCCAGGTCGCCGGTGCGGTACAGCACGGCGTCGTGCTCGCTGGTGGCGTATGGGTTCCGGATGAATTTCTCGGCAGTCTGCTCCGGCAGGTTCAGGTAGCCGGAGGCAATCTGGCCCGCGACGCAGATCTCGCCTGTCTCCCCCGCCGGCACCTTGTTGCCGTCATCATCCAGCAGGTACAGCGTGACGCCGGGGGGCGCAAAGCCGATGGGCGTGGAATCGGCATACGGCCTATCCACCGAAAAAAACGCCACGAGGGCGGCGGTTTCGCTGGCCCCGTATACATTGATGATCTGCGTTCTGGTGCTGTACAGGTTGCGCACGCGCTCGCTGCCGACCAATAGCACGCGCAGCGCGCCGTCGGCAATCTCCAGAAAACGGGCGGCAAACTGCGGCGGCTCAAACCCGGTTGTGATGCCCTTTTCCTTCACATAATCGGCAAGCAGCCGCGCATCGGTGCGCAGCTGCGCGTTCAATACATGCACCGTCGCGCCCAGCATCAGCGGCGAAAAGATATCCACAAGCACGGCAATAAACGAAAAGGACGCCATGGACATGAAGATATCTTCCGCCGTGCGCCCCAGTATCATGTTGTGTGCCGATTGGCAGATGGTTGCGTGCGATAACGCCACGCCCTTCGGGTTGCCGGTGGAGCCGGATGTGTACACGACCAGCGCCGTGTCATCCGCTTCGGATGCGGTCGCTTGGCCTGCCATCTGCTCGCCCAGCGCGGCCATCCATGCCGCGTCTATGTGCAGCTTGGCATTCGTATCCCGATAGATGAACGCCACACGGTCCGGCGGGTATTCCGTGCTCACATTGCAAAACGCCGCCCCGGCGTACAGAACGCCCAGCATCGCGGCGACGGCGTCAACGCCTCTTTCCAAAAAGATGGGGACGATATCGCCCCGCCCAATGCCTTGCGCCTGCAGCTGGAAGGCCACGCGGCGCGTTTGCGTTGACAGCTCCGCGTATGTTACGGTGCGGTCGTCTGCCACAACAGCGGCTTTGCCGGGGGTTTGCCGCGCCGCCGCAAGGATGCTTGCTATGACCGTCTGCTTCATATGAAGATTTTCCTTCCGTGTGTTGCCGTGGTTTGTGTGTTCAATGAGGGTAACAAGTCAACGGTTCATTTTTGAGATGCCTGACCGGTGTGGGGATTTGTACGATATATTGTTATTATATCAAAGCATTCATGGCTTTAAAATACGGGATAAAGGCACGGTGCCATTTATTTTTTCCAAATTATGCTGAGCACCTGGGCTTGCAAACATTCCAGACAAAACCCCGGCGAAAAACACACCTTACTGCAGGGTCTCTGGTATGGGCGGATGTCGCAAAAGATCCGCAAAGGCATGTATTATGCTTTCAGCAGACGCCCTACCCCCGCAGCGCTTCCTCTATGCGCGCCAGTTCTTCCGCGGTAAACGGTGCACCGGAGAGCGCCGCCACATTCTCAATGATCTGCTCGGGCCTGCTTGCGCCGATCAAGGCCGAGGTTACCACTTCATCGCGCAGCACCCATTGCAGCGCCATTTGCGCAAGCTTTTGGCCACGTTGCCCGGCAAGCACATTCAGCTTGCGCACCATGCCGAGCTTCTCCTCGGTGATCAATGCAGGCTTTAGGTAGCGCGGATCATGCGCGGCGCGCGAATCGGCCGGGATACCATCCAAATAGCGCCCAGTCAAAAGCCCGTTTTGCAGTGGCGCAAAGGCAATGCAACCCACGCCCTCACGGCGCAGCACATCCGTCAGACTGCCCGCATCCCCGGCCGGCTCCTCAATCCAGCGATTAAGCAGAGAATAGCTGGGCTGATGGATTAGCAAATGACTTCCAAGAACACCCAGCGCCTGAATCGCCTGCTCGGCCTGCCCCGCGCGATAATTTGAGATGCCCACATACAGCGCCTTGCCACTTCTGAGTATCTGCGCAAGCGCGCCCATGGTTTCCTCGATTGGCGTTTCAGGATCGGGCCGGTGATGGTAGAAGATATCCACATAGTCCAGGTTCATGCGCTTGAGGCTCTGATTCAGGCTGGCGATTAGGTATTTCCGGCTGCCATGGTCGCCGTAGGGGCCCTTCCACATGTCGTAACCTGCTTTGGTGGATATCACCATCTCATCGCGGTAGGGCTTCCAATCGCGCAGCATGTGCACGCCAAAGTTGCGCTCCGCCTCGCCGTAAGGCGGGCCATAGTTGTTTGCCAGATCAAAATGCGTGATGCCGTTATCAAAAGCCGTGCGCAGCAGCGATTGCTGCACGCCAAAGGGCGTGATATCCCCAAAGTTATGCCATAGCCCCAGTGATATCGCCGGCAGCATCAGCCCGCTTTTTCCGCAGCGTCTGTACGGCAACTTGCTGTATCTGTCTTCCACGGCAGCGTATCCCATTTTTCATCCATCCTCTCAGCGCTGATTGACCATGCGACTACTTCCGGTATGGCATAAAACTCTTAATAAAGCAGTCCAAGTTTATTATCATAAATTTTTGCCATCCGGTCATTCTGCTTATATCTGATGTTTTAAAAATTGCATTGCTGAGCTCAAACGTCTTTAGGTCACGCATCCAAAGCTCAAAAGGTACGGGAAAGCCATGCTTGGGCCTATATATGATGTGATGCGGCAAATATGCTTCCGCCACTTTTTTCAGCAAATACTTTGGCGTGTCGTATTTTTCACTGATAATTGTGGGATCCATTCCCATGAAATGGGCATCACTAAAGCCATCTTTCCATTTCACATGCAAATCAAAAGGCAAAGAGTTCGCATATTCAACCATTTCCGGTTCGATAAACGGGATAGCAGGCGCGCAGCCGGCAAAACCTAGTGCATTCATGCCTCTCTCGATTAGGCCTCGCGTATGGATTCTCTGTATAAAATAGAGCATTCTATTTCGGGCGTCAGCTGGGCATTCCGCCTCCTCAAAAATGCCTTTTAAAAGTTGCGCATCATCAAGGAGATATTCATCCCGAATTAGTCCGGCCACATCATCTCGTTTGAAATATCTGTAGCGACTAAGCAAAAATTCACAGTAATCTTGCGATGGAAGATATCGTAAATACATTCGTAGGTTTCTTCCATACCCCCCGAATATGTCATCTGCCCCTTCGCCGCAGAAAACAACATCACACGCGTCTCTCTTGGCCTGCCGCTCGGCCAGCGCAAGCGCTATCTCATTTGGATGCAGGGGTGCGCACTTGCGCATGATCAGGGGCTTCATAATAGAATCTTTCCCAATGAAATCCTCCGCGGTAAGCACTTTTTCCCAGTGCCGGGTAGAAAATCGGGCTGCCGCGTCTCTCGAATATTCAAACTCATCATCACCGTAAAATCCGATGCTGTATGTAAGTATCTCCGCATCCGGATACATAGAGCGTAACATGCTCAAAATGAGGGAACTGTCCAGGCCTCCGCTAAGCGTAACGCCTATGCGTTTTTTGCTGCCGGCAAGCTTTTCAATTGCACGCAACAATTTCTCTTCTACCTTGGCGATGATTGCTTTTTCAAATAGGTTTTCTCCCAAGGTATGATCGCTGAAAATGGGTTTCCAAACTTCCGAAGGAATCAGACTGCCCGGTTGCGCATCATATTTGCTGATTCCATTGAACATTGTATATTGTAAAATGGGGTGGCGGAAACTAAAATATGACGCTATGCCATGCGCAGAAAAATCGTCAAATCCATTTTCGGCAACCAATGAAAACAGGTTTTTTGCCCTTAGGCCCGAACTTTCCTCTTTGTATGCGCAATGCAAACCAAAACAGTCTATTTCATGCATTTTCAAAATTCCTCATTTTTATCAGGGTATCATTTATAAGCGTGGATGACGTTCCTTGCGTGTACGGAAAATACACAACACTTATCTCGTGCTCGCCTAAATCCTTTTCGTATTCTTTCCATTTTTCGCTATCGTACCAGTCATCGCCGACAAACAAAATCTTCGCGCGCAGTTTTTTGCACATGGCCACTTTATCCATATCCCGTTGTGGAACAACGGCATCCACATACCTGATACTGCGGATGATTTCCACGCGCTCCGCAAACGGTATAATGGGTGCTTTGTGTTTGTATTGAACAAGCTCATCCGTAGATACGCCCACCACCAGCTTATCGCACATGCCCTTTGCATTTTTCAGCAAGTTCAGATGGCCGATATGAAACAAGTCAAACACCCCCGCAGTATAACCGACTGTCATCATCAATTCACCTTTTCAATTGGTTGATCACGCGTATTTTTCATTCGCTCAATAATGTATTGAGCAATTGTTGAAGATGAATCCGCATCATCAACAAAACCAAATTCCTCAATCAGGCACTGAACACCTTTTTTGTAGACCGTTTCATCATATCGGGCAATGTTTTCTAATAGATCCGGAAACTGTTTTGCCAGCGGAAAGGGCAAACTATTTAAATCAACATAGAATCCCCGCTCCGTTGACTGATAGTTTTCGACATCCGGAAAGAAAAGAAAGCAGGGCTTTTTTGTGATCGCGTAGTCAAACATACATGAACTCGCATCCGTTATCAGGACATCCGCACCTGCCAGATACTCAGCCATTTCATCGTGTTCATTTCCGTTGATGACTTGGTTTGGAAAACGTTCCCGGAGCCTCTTCCAATCAACAAGCGCTTCAACATGATAGTGGAATCTGCATACAATAGCCCATTCGCCGCCAAACTTTTCCGATAATGCGCGAAACAGCAATGAAATATCCATTGCTTCCATCTGTTCCACACCACTCCTGAGAACATTCTTATTTTCGATGTTGTTTCCGTCATTTCGAAAAGTTGGGGCAAACAGCACAATTCTTTTATCTACCGGCAGCCCTAGTTTCCGTTTTATTTCGCTTCGATGCATCACATCCGCAAACAGCACATCGTTCCTCGGCGCACCTAGAAGGGTAATTTCCATCTTTCCAAACGTCACATGACGCAAAATATTCGCGGCATATTGATTGTTCAAAATCATCGTTCCATTCGAACAGTAAAAATCCGATATCTTCTGTCCAATCTGATCTCTTCCAATTCTTTTTAGCGGCGTTCCATGCCATGTTGAAAAGAGCAACTGCCCGTTTTTCCTTTTGAACAACCGAAAGAGGTAATATCTGCATTTGCTTACCGGCCCGCTTTCGAATAAAAACCCACATCTCGAACCATAAACATTATCAATGGATGCTTTGGCGGTGGCCCTGTACCATGCACATCGGATAGTGCCATAGGGTTCTGCGGTCACATAGTCAGGTACTGAAGCGCGATATTTTGGCTGAACAAGCCAGACCAATTCCAGTGAATTATCCAGCTCATGCAGGCGCTGCGAAATATACCTCGGGCTATCCGAATAGTGCCCATTGAAGCTTGTGATAACAATACGGTTCCGCTTAATCGGTGCAATGCAGGAAAAAAATATTTCTGCAAGAATATGGACGGTTTCTGGCACGTTCATCGCCTTTTCTCCTTTATGCCTTGGTGCCGCCGCGGCACGATATAGTCAACATCCTTTGATACTCACCGCAAACGCATTTCATCCTGCACATCTCCAAAAAAAGCGCAGCTTGTCCTTGTTGTTTTTGACCCTTCTCCATTTGAAGCTGCTCGTATTCGCTCCGCAATAAATGGTGATCTTCTTTGGATCGTAATGAAAAAACATAATCAACAAGGCAGTTGCCAAAGGAACCAGTTCCATCGGTAATAAGAGTAGACTTTCCGCTAAGCATTGTACTTCTCCCGTGCACAAAATTATTGATGCCAGACCCACCCCTATTGTCTTCTAGATCGCCCGCGAATGAAACTTCGCGCAACGCGCATAACGGCCCCCCAGATTGTGCGCACCTCGTTATGGTAAACGGCTAGAAGGCCGCATAAGCATCCCGCGCAGACGGCATACTGCCACAGGTTTTCCGTAAGCAGGTACACAATCGCCTGAATCAGCAATAGGGTATAGGCCCGGAAATCTCGCCACAAGTCAACTTGCAGCACAACATACTTTTGAATGTCATACAGCCTGATTATCCAAACCAGAAAATATGAAAGCATAGCACTGACAGCCGCACCCATAATTCCCCATAAGGGAATAAGCAGCACGTTTAACAGTATCGATAGAATTCCTCCATACAATGTCGTTAAAAACATACCTTTTGTCTTTTTTGTGGCAACATAAAAGGTTCCCAAATAACCCGAAATCGCACCAAAGAGGCTGCTTATCAATAGAAAAGGAACATACTTCCACGCTTCGTGAAACTCAGCACTAAGCATAACCCTTGTCATGGGGCGCGTAAAGAAAATCAGCAGGGAGCAGGCAAACACCATTGTGATATTATAGTATTTATAGATTTCATCGTACTGATTACTTTTTTTGCTGCTTTCCTTGTACTCATCAAGGATAAAGAGTGTTAGCGCCTGCGAGAGTATGCCTTGCACCGCCGCCAAAATAGCCGGAAACCTAGCGGACGCAGCGTATATTCCCAGCATGCCCACATTGCAAAAATATGTGATGATATACTTGTTGGCAGAGTTGTTAAGCCACCAACTCACCTCGTTTGGAGCAAGGGGGGCACTGTATGAAACCATAGAATGAAGCAATTCCTTATCCGTTCTCACGAAACTGACATATCGCCACGCCCGCAGAGCGTAAAACCGAATCATTACGGCAAGTGATATGCCGATGATAAACGATAGCAAGTAACCCGAAATGCCCATCCGAAAAACAGCTAGAAAAATAACGTTACACAAAACCACCACTAGCGTTTTGAACACGCCTGTGATACCTATTAGTTTGATACGGCCCATTCCCCGGGCAAAGTTATCCATCAGCTTATCAAAAGCGTAAACCGCATAGGTCATGTAAAGCAAAGGCAAGTATTCGGACAAAGGCTTAAGCCGTGATAAAATTGGGTATAGCGCACACAAAATGAGTATGCTTAAAAGGGTAAGCTTTAGGCCGATACTAAACTTCTGTTCCAGTTTTTCTTTTGATTCAAGCACAAAACGAAGCACCGCAGAATAAATGCACAGCGTCGAAATTGGAAGGATGAGAGAAACCGTCGTCTGTACCAAATCACCGACGCCAAACTCCGTTGCGTTCATATAACTAGTATACAGCGGAAGCATCATGAACGTAAGGAGTTTGGAGGCAAAATCACTTGCTGCAAACACAGCGGTATTCATAAATAACTTTTTGTAATTGCTCATTGGAAACCTATCCCACAGAGCGATGCTTTTCCGGCTATCGAACAAGCAAGCCCGTACACTTTTTCATCGTGATACAACGACGGCATCACCACAACCCGCACTTGGTTTCGAAATCTTGGCACGCGCTTTGCTATGTAAACATCCTGAAACGATGCGATATCCACGGTATACCCGCGACGCCTATGCTCGTTCGCAAGAAGTACGATGCTATCTAATTCCCTTATCT
>JAVBPC010000114.1:0-33045 GCA_031549905.1 Eubacteriales bacterium | reverse complement strand
CCCCCCCCCCCCCCCCCCCCCCCCCCCCCCCCCCCCCCCCCCCCCCCCCCCCCCCCCCCCCCCCCCCCCCCCCCCCCCCCCCCCCCCCCCCCCCCGCCCCCCCACCCACCCCCCCCCCCCCCCCCCCCCCCCCCCCCCCCCCCCACCCCCCCCCCCCGGGAGGACGCTGGGACGCTGTCCCAGACCCTGCTTAGGGGATTAAGTCCCCTAAGGACCCCTGGTTTTTCGCCTCACGGCGGGTGGGTTTTTATGCAATAAAATAATTTAGGGTCGCTTCGGCGGGCTTTGCGGGGCGGAGCGCGGCATGCGCGGGTTGTTTATACCCGCATACTAATCCCGGTCGCCCACCCCTGCTGTCCGCCGCCCACGAACAGGTCAAACTTCTTTCCTTCGCGGATGAACTCACCCTCGTCGTTCACAGACAGAAACGCCTCTTCCGCCAGCGGCAGCGTCACGTCCTTTTCCTCGCCGGCCTTCAGCGTGACGCGCTTGAATGCGCACAGCTTGGGGTTAGGCGGGGCAAACTGCGCATCCACCGGCTTGATGTACACCTGCACGATTTCGTCGGCGTCCATCTTACCTGTATTGCGTACCGTGACGAATACCACATTCCCGCCAAACGCCGCATGACTATACGCAAATTCCGTATAACTCAACCCATACCCGAACGGGTACAGCGCCTTGCCGGTGAAGTATCTATACGTTCTTCCGGTCATCGCGTAATCGGTGAAATCGGGCAGATCATCCGCGCTGTGATGGAACGTGACCGGCAGTCTGCCGGACGGCGACACCTTTCCGAACAGCACATCAGCCAGCGCCGTGCCGCCCGCCTGGCCGGGGTACCACGCGTACAGGATGGCGTTGCCTTCGGTTACGCGCAGCGCGCTGCCTGCGGCCACCACCGTCACCACCGGTTTGCCCGCGGAGAGCACCGTATCCAGCAGTTTGCGCTGCACGGGCGGCAGCTCCAGGTCGCGCTTGTCGCCGGATGAAAACTCGTTGCCGGTATCGCCCTGCTCACCCTCGATGCTGCCGTCCAGCCCTAAGCACAGCACGGTCACATCCGCCGTTTCGGCCATCCATTTGGCCTCTGCAAGGCGGTCTTCCGGCTGGGAAAGGCCGCTCATTTTATCCTTGTACAGGTGGCAGCCCTCGCTGAACAGCACGCGGGCGCGGCCCTCGCAGGCGGCGCGGATGCCGGAAAGGAACGTTACCGCGCGCGACGGCGTGCCCATGTAGTTGCCCTCCAGGGCAACGCTGCTGTTGGCGTTGGGGCCGATGACGGCGATGGTCTTGATTTTATCGATGGAAAGCGGCAGCGTGCCGTCGTTTTTCAGCAGCACCAGGCTTTTTTGCGCCGCTTCCAGCGCAAGGGCCGCGTGTGCGTCTGAATCCGTTTCCAGCGGGTCGATGGCGTCGTATTCGCAGTCGTCCGCAAACAGGCCCAGCAGGTAGCGGCAGGTCATAGCGCGCACGGCGGAAGTGTGGATCATCTGCTCGGTGATCAGCCCGTCATTAAGCGCCTGTAAAAGGTGCAGGTAGGTGTTGCCGCAGTTGACATCGCAGCCGTTTTTGATCGCCAGCGCGGCGCTTTCGGGCGCGGTATCGGTGATGTGGTGGAAGTTGTGGAAATCGGCGATGGCCCAGCAATCGCTGACGACGTGCCCCTCGAACCCCCACTGCCCGCGCAGGATATCTTGCAAAAGCGTCTGGCTGCCGCAGGCCGGTTCGCCGTTGACGCGGTTGTACGCGCCCATCACGGCCTCGACGCCCGCATCCACCAGCGCCTTGAACGCAGGCAGGTATGTTTCCGCCATGTCCTTTTTGTTTGCGACGGCGTCAAACTCGTGCCGTATCTTTTCCGGCCCAGAGTGCACCGCGAAGTGTTTCGCGCAGGCCGCCGCCTTCATGTACCGCCCCTTGCCTTGCAGCCCCTGCACAAACCGCACGCCCAGCCGCGCCGTCAGGTACGGGTCCTCGCCGTATGTTTCCTGGCCGCGCCCCCACCTGGGGTCTCTAAAAATGTTGATGTTCGGGGACCAGAACGTCAGCCCCTTGTAAATGTCGCGGTCGCCGCGCGCGGCCTGCATGTTGTACTTCGCGCGCCCTTCGGTCGAGATGACATCCGCGATCTTTTCGATGAAATCCTCATCGAAGATCGCCGCCAGCCCGATCGCCTGCGGGAACATCGTTGCCGTGCCCGCCCGCGCCACGCCGTGCAGCGCCTCGTTCCACCAGTTGTACGCGGGCACTGAAAGGCGCGGAATCGCCGGGGCATCGTACCGCAGCTGCGAAGCCTTTTCCACGGTGGTCATCTGTGACACAAGCGCCTCGGCGCGCTGCTTTGCTTCATTGCGGGTCATGGGGATGTCCTCCTAGATGTTGATGAGGGGAACGCTGGGACTCCGTCCCAGACCCTGCTTAGGGGATATATCCCCTAAGAACCCCTGTATTTTCGCTTCACAGCGGGTTGGAATTTTTTATGATGAAACCCCCATGTAGGGATTCTTAAGGGCATTATGCCCTTAAGTGGGGGTCCAGGGGGCAAAGCCCTCTGGCGGCCTCTTTACAGCTCCTTGATCTTCGCAAAAGCCCCTGTCAGCGCCGGGTACAATCCTTGATATACCTCAAACCCCTGCGCGTACTTCGCGTGCCGCGCCCCGTCCGGCTGCACGGCGTCGCCGTACTGCACCAGTGCGCGGCAGGCGGTGCGCACATCGGGGTAGATGCCCGCGCCGACGGCGGCCAGGATCGCGACGCCCAGCGCGGGGCCTTCCGACGAAACCGCCGTGCGCACAGGCAGGCCGAACACATCGGACAGCATCTGCCGCCACAGCGGGCTTTTCGCGCCGCCGCCGCAGGCCAGCATCTCAGTGGGCACGACACCCATGCCGCTGAGCACGCTAAGGCTGTCGTTCAGGGCGTAGGTTGCGCCCTCCATGACGGCGCGCATCAGGTCGCGCCTGAGGTGCATCGCGGACAGGCCGATGAACGCGCCGCGGCAGTCGGGGTCCAGGTGCGGGGTGCGCTCGCCCATCAGGTAGGGCAGGAACAGCAGCCGGTTCGCGCCCAGCGGGGATTGCTCTATTTCGTGGTTCATCAGGTCATAGGGGTCTGTGCCCATCTGGCGGGCGGCTTCTATTTCGGCCTGGCAGAACTGGTTGCGGAACCATTGCAGCGACAGCCCGACGGCCTGCGATACGCCCATCACATGCCACGCGCCCGGCACGGCGCAGCAGAAGGTGTGCACGCGGCCCTTTGGGTCAATCGACAGCGTGTCCGTGTGCGCGAAGACCACGCCGGATGTGCCGATCGTGGTGAACGCGCGGCCGTCCTCCACCACGCCCATGCCGACGGCCGCCGCGGCGTTATCGCCCGCGCCGCCAACCACCACCGTGCGCGTGGAAAGGCCGGTCAGCTTCGCGGCCTCCGCGGAAATGCTTCCAGTCACTTCGGGGGATTCGTACACCTTTGCCAGCAGCGCGGGGTTAATCTCCAGCGCGGCCAGCATTTCAGCAGACCATTTGCGGCCCGGCACATCCAGCAGCTGCATGCCGGAGGCGTCCGATACCTCCGTGGCGAACTCGCCGGTCAGCTTGTAGCGCAGGTAATCCTTCGGCAGCAGGATGTGGCGGCAGGCGGCGTAGGTTTCCGGCTCGCGGTTCTTTACCCACATGATTTTTGACGCCGTAAACCCGGTCAGCGCTGGGTTTGCGGTGATTTCGATCAGCTTTTCCGCGCCGACCTTGCGGGTGATTTCTTCGCACTCCGCGCCGGTGCGCTGGTCGGCCCAGATGATCGAGCGGCGGAGGACATCGCCCTTCGCATCCAGCATGACAAGGCCGTGCATCTGCCCGGAAATGCCGATGGCGGCGATGGCTTCGGGGGCCACGCCGCTTTTTTCCAGCACGCTTCTTATGGTGCGGATTGCTGCATCCCACCAGTCGGCGGGTTCCTGTTCCGCCCAGCCGTTGTGTGGCTGGTACAGCGGGTATTCGACGGTAGCGGAGGCGCAGGCAGCGCCATCCTGAGTGAACAGCACCGTTTTGGTGCCGGATGTGCCCAGGTCGATGCCAAGCAGGTATTGCATAGGTTTTCCCTCACACTTAACAGAATTTGTTATTGTGATTGTACGATAATGGGTTGACAGCGTCAAGGCGAAAAAAAAGGGGAGGGTGCGTGGGGCGCTCTCCCTCCGGTTTGCGAGCAATGGCGCTATCGTGCTGTAAACGATGCGTTGCGTGTTGTAGCGATGATATAGATACCCGTTTGTGTCATAGTCCAGCCGCTGACTGTAACGGAGCATGTCCGCCTGGTATCCAGAAACGAATAGGTGTAACTGGTGCTGCTAAATCCAACGCCATTGTTGTTAAAAATTGGACTTGCATAGGCGTGTGATATCTCGGCAAACTGCCAAAATCCATTGGCATCAGATACGGTCCCGGACAGGTGTACGGTGCAATCGGTCAGTCTTTTGTTTTCATAATATGCTTTCACTGTTCGGGCCGCCGAATCTCCGTAGGGTGATTCGTATCTTTCCCCCTGGATGGGTAGCTGCCGGGACCCACCCGCGTTTATCGACTGGATTGCTTTGATGATGGATTGTTCAAACTCATCCAGTGTCAGGGTTGTAACATCCACGAGCGAGGAGCCTATCAGCGCAAGTTCTTCCGGTGTGGCAAAACGGGCGTTTGTTCCGTATTCTGCGTTGATTTTATCAAGCACAGCCTGGTACTCCGACCGGTCGGCGGCATGCGCGGCGAACAGCAGCGAGAAAAGCGTGACGACGCACAGCAACAAGGTGGTTAGCTTTTTCATCTTTACCATCCTTTCGTCGTTTTGTCCTTCGTGTTAAGCATGCACGGGAGCGATCTTGCAAGTTCTTTTCCCTCACTACCAATATATCTCAGCAATGTGAACAAAATGCGACGAGAAAAGTAACAAAAAATGAAAACTAACTATGCGTGGAGCCTTTTCTCTTCCCACTGGAAAAACTGCCGCAAGTGTGCTATCATGCCGCTATAACAATGAAAAAGAAAACCAAGAGGAGAACCCGATATGCGTTTAGTCACCCGTTCCGATTTCGACGGCCTTGCCTGCGGCGCGCTGCTGAAAGAGCTTGGCGTCATTGACAGCTGGAAGTTCGTTCACCCCAAGGATATTCAGGATGGCCTGTTTGAGGTTTCCGATAACGATGTGCTGGCCAACGTGCCGTATGTGCCCGGCTGCAAGCTGTGGTTTGACCACCATTCATCGGAATCGGAACGCCTTGGCAAGGACATCCAGTTTGAAGGCGAAAGCCGCCTGGAAGACAGCGCCGCCCGCGTGATCTATGAGTATTACGGCGGAAAGGCGCGCCTGCCGCACTTTGAAGAGATGGTGGTGGCGGTTGATAAAGTGGACGCCGCAAAGCTGACCCGCGACGAGATTTTAAACCCCACCGGCTGGGTGCTGCTGGGCTTCATCATGGACCCGCGCACCGGCCTTGGCCGCTTCCGCGATTTCCGCATCAGCAACTACGCGCTGATGGAAGAACTGATGGAGGCCTGCCGCACGCAGAATATCGAGCAGATCCTTGAAAATCCCGATGTGAAAGAGCGCGCGGAAATGTACTTTGAGCAGGATGCCCGCTTCCGCGAGATGGTCGCCGCCCACACCACCGTGCACGGCAACGTGATCTTTTCCGACCTGCGCGATGTGTCGCCGATCTATACCGGCAACCGCTTCCTGGTGTACAGCCTGTACCCCGAACAGAACATCTCCATTTGGCTGGTGGATGGCCGCGCGAAGATGAACTGCCCCATTGCGGTGGGCCATAGCGTGCTGAACCGCACCAGCAAAACCGATGTCGGCGCGCTGATGCTGAAGTACGGCGGCGGCGGGCACCACCAGGTGGGCACCTGCCAGGTGGATTATGACGATGTGGACCGCGTGATTGGGGAGATTATCGCGAAGATGAACCAGGACGGTTGATGTAGCAAAGGTTAGGACGGGCTGGCCGGGGGACCGGGCGGCCCTTTTGATTTTTGATGTTTTGTGGAAGGATTCAGTATGCGGTTTATGAAAAAATTGCTGCGGCTGCTTTGTGTTGCTTTTGTTATGATTTTGGCCGTCCTGCCTGCCCTTGCCTTCGCAGAAGAGAACATCTTCATTGATAACGGCGGCCGCGAAATCCCCGCCACGGTCACCCTGCCGGAGGGCGAAGGCCCGTTCCCGCTGGTGGTGATGGCGCACGGCCACGCGGGCGACCGCCAGGTGAACGGCGCGTTTCGTGACATCGCAAAGGCGCTGGCGGATGCCGGCATAGCCTCCATCCGCATGGATTTTGCCGGATGCGGCGAATCCAAGGCGCCGTTTGCCGAAAATACGCTGACCAGCATGGTCAGCGATGTGGAAGCCTGCCGCCTGTACGCGCTTGCAAACTACCCCATCAACCCAGGCGCGCTGGGCATATTCGGCTACAGCATGGGCGGCCGCGTTGCGCTGATGATTGCCGCGGAAGACACCTGCCCCTACACCGCCGTGGCGCTGCTGGCCCCCGCCACGTTCCCCTTTGACACGCGCGAAAACCAAATCGGCTACGGCATAGCGAAAAAGCAGGGCGTGCTGCAGCAAGCCTTTGCGGGCCGCATGCTGGATATCTCGCCCGAATGGTATGAAGACCTGTTCGCTACGGATGCCCTGATGGCAGCCTTGCCCGCAATCGAAAACGCAATGGTGATCTACGGCGGCAAAGACGTAACCGTCCTGCCCCGCTACTGCGAAGCCTGCGCCGACATGATAGGCGCTGAAAAAGTCCTGATAGAAAACGCCGACCACTACTTCGGCTTCTGGGGCTACAACCCCGAAGCCCCCAAAACCGTGCGCGATTCGCTGGTCAGGCTGTTCGCAGGGGCGCTGACGGGGCGGTAAGAGGACGCGCTGGGAGACACGCTGGGACTCTGTCCCAGACCCTGCCAAGGGGCCTAAGGCCCCTTGGAACCCCTACATTTTCGCCTGACGGCGGGCTGGGCAGGCAGTAAAGTGATAGCCCATGGTTTGGAAAAGCTGTTGCCACTGTGGCGGCAATGCAATTCAAACCATGGGCTATCATTATCCCTGTACCCCCTAGCGTGAGCGTAGGAATCCTCGGCGGTCGCAACCGAAATTCCATGAATTTCGGCAGACCGCACCCCGGGGTGCTCGAGGGGCCGAAGTCCCTCGACTTCAATCCGGCATCGGCGGCTTTGCCGCCGAACGGACAGAAAAACCGGAGGTTTTTCCACCTCGCACGCCCGGAAGGGCGTGAGGGGGGTCTCACAGGGGGGACGTGTCCCCCCTGTGCGTCTCTAGTAGCACAGCCACCGTTGCCACTGCCATCCCGGCGGCCGCAGGTATCCAAGCAGGTTGATCGCATCCATCCATAGCCTGGGCACGGGCAGGCCCGTCGCGATGGGGTAGAACGCGACGAACAGCAGCGCGGTGACCCCGCAATATACGGGCAGCGCCACGCGCATATTTTTCGGGTACTTTTCCGTCAGCATCTCCGCGCACAGTGTGATGCTCAGCATCACAAACGGCAGGCTGCCGAAGTAGTGATAGATGAACATCGAGCGGGGCACCAGCATCCACGGCACAAACTGCGAGGCGAACGAAATCAGCAGAATCGCCGGGCGCATATCGCCCTTGTTTTCGCCGCGGATGCGGCCCTTCACCCAGGTGTACATCATCCACAGCATCGTTACAAAGCCAACCCACCACACGGCGGGGTTGCCGGTGGACATGATGGATGAGACCTTGCCGCTGACGGTGCCGCCGCTGTAGAACCAGATGGGCTTCAAAATCAGCGGCCATTCATACCAGGGGGATTTGTACGGGTGGTTATCCACCAGCGTGGCGTGGTAGTTGAAGATCGATTCCTGCGTGCGCCAGAACTTTTCGAACGTCAGCCCGCCTTCCCACGCGAAGTGGGGAATGTAGCTGTAATAGTAGATCGCGGCGGGAATGATGATGAAGAAGCCGATGCAGAACGCCCCGGTGCCGGCAAAGT
Source organism: Eubacteriales bacterium (assembly GCA_031549905.1). Lineage (GTDB taxonomy): Bacteria > Bacillota > Clostridia > Christensenellales > Aristaeellaceae > Avichristensenella. The sequence continues at coordinate 25,016 of JAVBPC010000114.1, read as the reverse complement.
AGCGCCAGAAGCCCCGCACGCGCTCCGCCTCCGTGCCGCCCGCGCGGATCGCATCCCTGTATTCCATGTAGCGCTGCCAAAGCGACCAGAAGAACAGCACCGCAAGCCCCACGGACGCGTAGAAGCACGTCCATTTGCTGGCCCAGCCAAGGCCCATGAACAGGCCGGACAGGCCCAGCGGGATCAGCGTGCGCCGCCCGTCGCGGAAGAAGTTCATCTGCATGTACCTAAACATGCACGCGTACATCAGGATGACAAAGAACACCGAATAGCTATCGATGGTGGCAATGCGCGTTTGCGCCAGGTGCATCATATCGGCTGCCATCAGGAACGCCGAGAACAGCGCCCACTTGGGCTTTTTGAACAGGATCAGGCCCAGCAGGTACATCGCCGGGATCATCAGCACGCCGATCAGCGTGCCTGAAAACCGCCAGCCGAACGGCGTCATGCCAAACAGCTTGATGCCCAGCATGATCAGCACCTTGCCAAGCGGCGGGTGCGTCCATTCGTAGCTGGACAGCCCATGCAGCATCTCGTACCCGGTGCGGCCGTGGTAGATCTCATCGAAGTACATGCTGTTCATGTAGCTGGGCGCGCTGGGAACGTACTGCTGCTCATCGCATAGCAGCTGCGGGGCGTACCCGTTTTCGGTGCGCGCGCCGTCGCCCGTGACGGCTGCGATGGGCAGCGTTTGGCCCTCCAGGCTTTGGAACGCGACCTCAAACAGCGATGTGGCGGGGGACTGCGGCACCAGGCGGCAGTACCTTGCGGTGAACACCAGCGGGTTGCCGACGGCAACGTTGCGGCCATCCTGCTCGCTCCAGGTGACGGCCTTGGCGTACTGCCAGGTGAAGCAGTTGCCGGCGGCCAGCTGCGTTTCCTGGCCTACGGTATCGCCAAGGGCGGCGATCTGTTCGCCGGTCAGAACCGTGCCGTCTTCCGCATACTGTATCTGCCCGTTTGTCCAGGCAATGCCGTCATCCGAAAATTCCAGGTAGAAATTGCGGCTGGAGATGCCGGCATAGTACAGCACCCGGAATTCCTGCCTTTCGCCCAGGTCGAACGTAACCGTTTCATTGACGCCGGTGCTGCGCCATTCCGACTGCGGGGCCACTGTGTCTCCGAGGCCCCAGAACGCGGAAACCGCGTACACGCCCGTCAGCAGCGCCAGCAGCAGGTACCCCTTTGCGCCGGGGTTTACGATGGGTGCGGTGCGGCCGGAAAGGCCGTTCAGGCGGCTGGGCGGCGGATCGCGGTGCACCATGGGGGCGGAAAGCGGCTGCGGGGCCGGGTCTATCGCGATGCGCACGGCCAGGTACAGCAGCAGCAGGTTGATCGCGGACAGCAGCGTCGCCACCGCGCCGTGGCCCAGCGGCAGGTGTACATCGCGCAGCACCAGCGCGCAGTTTACGAACAGCGTTACCGAGAAGCCCACAAACAGCCACAGGATGCGCCTATCCGGCGTGGCGACGTACGCCACCAGCAGCAGCAGCAGCGCCGGGAACAGGTAGCGCTCGTGCATTTTGACGCCCAGGATATACAGGGCGATGTACGACAGCGCCACGAAATACGGCAGCCTATCGCGCCGCCCGCGCCAGGCGTACAGCAGCACCACCAGCGCCACGGCCAGCACCGTCAGCATCACGCCCAGCGTGCCGTATGTTGCCGGGCCCAGCTTATCGGACAGCGGCGTCCAGTTCGCGCCCAGCAGGTAGAACAGGTTCGGGGTGTTTAGCGTGGCGTATTCATAGGAACCCAGCACCGTGGTGTATTGCTTGATGACCCAGCCGACGGGGTCCGGCTGCTTGATGACAAACGGAATCAGCAGCACCACGCACGCGCCTAGGCCCGCGCCAAGCCCGGTCAGCACCGATTTCCAGAACCCCTTTTGCTTTTCGCCGCCATCCAGGTTGATCGCGGCCATCACCAGCGCGGCCAGTGCGACAGGGGCCGCCAGCAGCGCCTGCGGCTTCATCAGCACGGTGATTGCGTACGCGGGCAGCGCATAGTGCCACTTGCCCTCCATCGCGTACACCGCGCACAGCAGCAGACCGAACGACAGCACCGAGTCCACCTGGCCCCACACCGCGCCGTCTATCAGCACCGCGGGGCTTAGCGCGTACAGCGCCGCCAGCAGCAGCGCGGGCTTTTCTGAAAGGCGTTTCACGGCAAAGCGGTACAGCAGGTAGGTGCCGCCGATATCAAACAGCAGCGGCATGATTTTGACCAGCACGCGGCCCATTGTAGTCATGCTGCCGACGCCAAGCAGCTTCAGCAGCCCGCCGGTGATCCACAGCGGGTACATGTAGCCGGGCGGGTAATCGCAGAAAATATTGGGGTCGTAGAAGTTCGCGGGGCCGACCTCCGCCATGCGCAGCGACCACGACAGGAAGCACGCCATATCCGTTTCGTACCCGGGCTGCGTGGCCATCAGGTACAGGCGGACGACCGCCGCAATGCCCAGCAGCGGGAAGATCATCCAGCCGGAAACGCGGATCTTCCGCTCGCGCACCCACAAAAGCCCAATGATCAGCGCCGCGAACATGATCAGCCACGGCCAGATGGAATCGAACTGCTTGATGGCGCTATCGGCGGCGGAGGTATCCGCGCCGCCGCTGTTTGCCCACGCGGTGAACGGGTCCAGGTCGATGACCACCGCGCCGTCCGGCACGGAATCCACCTGCACAACGGAGATATCATCAAACCATGCCTTGCCGGGGGTGTCGGCGTTGTACATGCCCACGCGCGCGGCGACCGTCATGGTTTTCATGTCGCGGCCGGGGCGGACGTAGCACGTCACCTCCACCCATTCGCCCTTGGTGTCGTACACGGCGGGGAAATCGCCGAAGCAATCGATAATGGACAGGTTCGCGCCGCCCTTTGCCGGGTCGCAGCCTTCCGCCTTGATGAAGCCGGACAGCCTGTATGTTGCGCCGGGGGTCACCTGCACGACCTGGGTAAACCTGGCATCGTTGGTGACGACGTTTTCGACCAGCGCGCTGCGATCGCCTGAGTAGCCGCCCTCGCGCTGCTCCCAGTAGCTGATGCCGGGGTCGTACAGCCAGGCGTCATCCTGCCAGCCTTGCGGCCAGCCGTTCACCCCCTCCTCAAACCCGCCGTTGTAGAGTAGGTTTTCCGAATCGGCAAGGGCTGCCGCAGCGGTGAACACGCACAGCAGCACAAGCAGGATGGGCAGTATTTTTCGCATAAACGCCTCCGGTTGGGGGATTTTACATGACTAAAGTGCGCTTCTAATTACAACGATTTTGGGAAGGATTCCCTTGCATTGCGGTCGCGTCAAACGCCGCCCGCAGGTGGGCGATGCTATCCGGAAACACCTCGATGATATCAAACCGCACGGGCGATTCCCACAGGCCATGCTGCTGCAGGAATTTTTCGGCCGCCATCACGATGCGCCGACGCTTTGCGGGGGTCACGGCCTCGCGCGCGGACGCGCCCGGGTGTTTCCGGTATTTTACTTCAATAAAGGCGATACAATCCCCTTCCTTGGCAATAAGATCAATTTCGGCGCCGCGAACGCGGTAATTGCGGGCCAATATGGAAAAGCCATGGGCGATGAGGTGCGCCTCCGCGCGGTCTTCGGCCTGCGCGCCAATTTCGGCAGCGGTAAGGTTGCTTTTCATGGGTTGCCGACAAAACCGCGGATGAACAGGCGGCGGTGCGCCGGGCATGGGCCCAGCCTTTTGATCGCATCGATGTGGGCTGCGGTGCCGTAGCCCTTGTGGCCGGCGAAACCGTAGCCGGGGTATTGCGCATCCAGAGAGAGCATCAGCCTGTCGCGCTCGACCTTGGCAAGGATGGACGCGGCGGCGATGGAGTAGCAGCACGCGTCGCCGTGCACCACGGAGCGGCTTTCGCCCGGCAGCGCCACGCCTTCCATCGCATCCAGCAGGAACAGATCGCACGGCGCGTCAACCGCCGCGCGCATCATCGCAAGGCGCGTGGCCTGAAGGATGTTCAGGGCGTCAATTTCTTCCACGGTGGCATAGGAAACCCGCCAGTATACGGCGGTTTGAATGATCTGATCATAAAGGGATTCGCGCGCTTTTTCGGACAGGCGCTTTGAATCGTTGACGCCAAGGAGGAGGGGATGGCTTGGCATTACGACGCAGCCGGCGGCCACGGGGCCTGCCAGCGGGCCGCGTCCGGCTTCATCTATGCCGGCGAACGCGCGGCTTTCCGCCCAGATGGCTTTGTCCATTTGGGTGATTTTATCCAGCTGTTCCTGCCTCCGCAGCGCAAGCTGGGAGGGGTTGCGCACGTCGGAAACTTCATTCTTTAGCTTTGACACGGCGCGTCCTCCAGCGTGATACGGCCCAGCAGCCCCGCGCGGTATTCATCCAGCGCGATGGCGGCGGCCCTTGCGGTGTCAAACCTGCCGCCCGCCAGCAGGAAGCCCCTGCCCTGACACACAGCGTTCAGCAGCGCGATAGGTTCCCCCGGCAGCGGGCCTTCCGGCAGCTTGAACCGGGCGCGCACTTCTTTGGGGCGGATTAAGTCAAGTTCGGTCAGCAGCTGCGCGGCGAGGTGCTCGGTATCCAGGATATCATCGCGGATGGTGCCCAGGTACGCCAGGCGGCGCGCGGCGGTTTCGTCCGAAAGCTTGGGCCACAGCAGGCCCGGGGTGTCGAGCAGCTCAAGGTACGGCGTGACGCGAATCCACTGGTTGGAGCGCGTAACGCCCGGCTTATCGCCCGTTTTGGCCGTCGCCCCGCCGGACAGCCTATTGACAAACGTGGATTTGCCCACGTTCGGCACGCCGACCACCATCAGCCGCACCGTTTTGCGCGCGCCGCGCGCGGCCATGCGCTCTACCATGGGGCGGGTGAGCGCCTCCATTTTAGCAAGGGCAAGCTTGGCGTTGCCCCGCGCCGCGTTGAACTGGAAGGCCGTATCGCCCTGGGTTTTCAGGTACTGCACCCAGCGCTTGGTGGCCGCTTCATCGGCCAGATCCGCCTTGTTCAGCACGACAAGGCGCGGTTTGCCCGCGGCAAGGCGAATGAGCTCCGGGTTCCTGCTGGACAGCGGCAGGCGCGCGTCGCACAGCTCCAGCACCGCATCCACGCGGCGCAGCTGGTCCTGCAGAAGGCGCTTTGCCTTGGCCATGTGGCCGGGGTACCATTGGATTTGCATGGGGGGTTCCTTTCAGGGGGGTGATGCTTTGGCCCTTGGGCATCGTTTCAAAATAATGAAAAAGCCCGCGTTTCGGCGGGCCATGCAAACAATATGCTCAGTAGCGGACTTCTTTGATCTTGGCGGCCTTGCCGGACAGATTCCTGAGGTAGTAGAGCTTCGCGCGGCGAACCTTGCCCTTGCGGATGATCTCGATGCGATCGACGCGGGGGCTGTGCACGGGGAACGTGCGCTCCACACCGATGCCGTACGATACGCGGCGCACAGTGAACGTTTCGCGGACGCTACCGTTACGGCGGGCGATGACTGCGCCCTCAAAGGCCTGCAAACGCTCACGGCTGCCTTCGACAACCTTCACAAACACGCGGACGGTGTCGCCAACGCGGAAGTTCGGAATATCGCTGCGCAGCTGTTCGCGCTCCAGGGAGCGGATGATTTCATTCATGGAATGTCCTCCTTTCCTCATAGACGTTCATGCCGGATGGTACCGGCAGCGGACCGCCCGTATTCGCGACGGTTAGTATAGCATGGAATGGGGGGCGTTGGCAAGCGAAAGTTGAAGAAACCTAATGAAATTTGTTGACATATCCGCTCACGCTCCCTATAATACTAGTAAAGGGTGAGCCTTGAGCTCATTCTGAACGCTGATCTGGTGGGCCGTATCAAGCCGCGGTTCATTGGGGAGTTCTTTGAGGGTTGCGCGGTAACCACAACTTGATTAGGAGCTTGCTCCGAAAGAAAACGCGCGAAAAGCCCCTGCTTGGGGGCTTTTTTCATGCAAAAGATAGGGGTGCCCCGATGGATGCTTTTGATGCCTGCGTTTTGGCGTACAAAGCGCTGCTGGATATCGGGTATGATTTTACGGTCGGGGCAAAGGGTAAAGTATTTCGTTTCCGCATTTGCTTTGACAAAGAATCCTTTTATCATGTGGCGGGCCTGCATTATGTATCCGATATTCAGTCGCTGAAGAACCGAAAGCAAGCAAACGAGAAAATTTTCAGCGGGGAAATCAACGGTGCACAGATAATGAGAAGCGTACACTATCACGAAATCGCAAACCGCTTGCAGGGCATTGCCAGACTTGAGCGCATGATCGATGAAAACAAGATTGTTTTCCAATTCAACACCGCAATTGCCCATTGGTCAAAAATCAAGGCGAAATACTTGCTGGCGGATGATAATGGCATGCTGGTTTTTCTGGATGGCGAAAACAATGACCTTTTGCCTGTATCGCTATTCCACCCGGAAAGCAAAGATTATTGTACCGGCCAAAAGCGGCTCACAACGCTGAAAATAGTGAAACGGTGGAAGAAAAGCGGCGTTGCCCGGGAAATCTACCGGTCGAAGGCATATAAAGAAAACATTCCCAAGGATAAACCATAACAGACCTTCTGCCCGTCACACATTTGCCACATTTATTTGCTACACTACCCGCAACAAAACAAAGAAACAAAAACTAAACCCAAATAGGAGTGAAATAAAGCCATGGCAGGCACCAATACGATTTTGATTTGCGATGACGACCCGGTGATCCACCAGTCGCTTTCGCTGTACCTGGAGGCCGAGGGGTTTGCGCACATCTCCGCGTACGACGGCGAAGAGGGCCTTCGCCTGGCGCAGGCCGGCACCCCGCCCGACCTGATGCTGCTGGACCTGATGATGCCCGGCATGAACGGGCTGGATGTATGCCGCGAGCTGCGCAAAACAAGCCGCGTGCCGGTGATTATGCTGACCGCCAGGGGCGAAGAGATAGACAAGATCGTGGGGCTGGAGATCGGCGCGGACGACTACATCGTCAAGCCCTTTTCCCCGCGCGAGGTGATTTCCCGCATCAAGGCGGTGCTGCGCCGCGTGCAGCCCATGCCGCAGGGGGAAGCAACCACCACGCTGCGCTACGGCAACCTGGAGATACAGCCGGAGCGCTACCTTGTTATGCTAAACGGCGAAGCCGTGCAGATGACCCCGCGCGAGGTGGAGCTTTTAAACCTGCTGGCCGCGCATCCGGGCCGGGTGTACCCCAGGGAAACGATTTTGCAGCAGGTGTGGGGGTACGACTATTTCGGCGACACCAGGACAGTCGATACGCACATCAAGCGCGTTCGGCAAAAGCTGACGTGCGACAGCCCCAGCTTTGAAATCGTGACGGTGTTCGGCGTGGGCTATAAGTTCGAGGCCATCATCTAAATGAGCAAAAACCTGTCGCTTCGGCGCATTTTGGTGCTGGTGATCACGTCGGTGCTTTTATCGGCGATGATCACCGTTTCACTCTATTCCTATATTTCGCCCAGCATATTCGCCGAGGCGAAGCTGCACGAGCTGTCCCCGCGGGTGGAGTATCTGGCCGAGCAGGCGGCGCTGTACTTCGAAAGCGGAGACGGCACCGTTTACATGCGCCCCTTTGCGCTGACCAGCGAGGAATGGGGCGCTACGGTGTTCCTGCTGGATGAACACCGCAACGTGATTGCCAGCTCCGACGCATACCCCCGGGAAGACGACGGCCTGAACATTGTTTATATGGAAGACCAGGTGCAGCGGGTGCTGGCGGGCGAAGAGATCCGCGAGGCCGGGTACATCATGCGCGGCGGCCCTAAGGTGCGCAACGTCACGCTGGTGTTCATCGGCATTCCGGTGGTCGTTGCGGGCAAGGTTGCCGGGGCGGTCATCGTGCTGAAGCCGCTGGATGAGATCACATCGGCGCTGTCCACATTGACGGTGACACTGTGGTTTTCCGCGCTGGTGGTGCTGCTGGCGATGATGCCGCTGGTGTACTGGCTGACGGCCAGAATCACCACGCCCATCCGCCAGATGCGCGATGTGGCGCTGCGCATGGCATCCGGCGATTTCGTGGTGCGCGCGAACGACCAGGAGCGCGGCGAGATGGGTGACCTGGCCCGCGCGCTGAACTACCTTTCGGCGGAGCTGGGCAACAACATCGCGGCGCTGACCTATGAGCGCAACCAGGCTGTGGCCATCGTAAACGCGCTGGGCGAGGGCATTCTGGCCGTGGACCGGAACATGACGCCGCGCCAGACGAACCCGGCCTTGCAACAGATTCTGACCCAGGCGGGCGGCGGGCGGCCGTTGCCCTTGCCGCAGCATGTGTGGGATGACTACCGCGCGGCGCTGACGGAAGCGCGGCCGGTGGACCGCTCGTTCCCGCTGGGGCAGCTGGTCATCCACCTGACGATCACGCCCATCGTGGATATGCGGCGCGTGGTGGTCAGCGCCGTGGGCGTGTTCCGCGATGAGACGCAGGCCGTCCGGCTGGAGCAGACAAGGCGCGACTACGTTGCCAACGTATCGCATGAGCTGAGAACGCCGCTGACCGCCGTGCGCGCGCTGATTGAGCCGCTGCGCGACGGACTGATCCGCACCGAGGACAAGCGGCAGGAAACGTACGATATCATTTTGAGGGAAACACTGCGGCTGTCCAGGCTGGTGGATGATATGCTGGAGCTGTCGCGCCTTCAGCAGGGCCGACTGGCGCTGGAAAAGATGACGTTTGACCTTGCGCCGCTGCTGTCCGATGTGGCAAGCGTGTACGCCGCAAAGGCGGCCGATACCGGGCATGCCTTGGAATTGGACCTGCCGGAAGAAAAGATGCCCATAGTGTGCGGCAACCCCGACCGCGTGGATCAGGTGCTGGTGGCGCTGCTGAACAACGCCTTTACCTACACGCCGCGCGGCAGCAGCATCCTTTTGCGCGCCGTGCCGGAAAAGGAGTTTGTGCGCGTCGTCGTGGAAGATAACGGGCCAGGCATCCTGCCGGAAGACCTGCCGCATGTGTTCGACCGGTTTTACCGCGCGGACAGGGCGCATGTGACCAGCGGCGGCACGGGGCTGGGGCTTGCGATATCGCGTGAAGTGCTGGAAAAGCTGGGCGAAACGCTGAATGTGGAAAACTGCGAGGACGGCGGGGCCAGGTTCTGGTTTACCGTGCATTACGCGGAGTAGGGATGATTTTGCAGTGAAAATGCCCGAGCGGTTTGATCCCAAAGAGATTGCGCCCTGCGGCGTAAACTGCCATGTCTGCGGTGCGTTTTTGAAGGAAAAGGACGCGTGCCCTGGCTGCCGCGCCGAGAATGAGCTGCACAAGCGAAAGAGCTGCATGAACTGCGCCAAGAAGAATTGCGCGTATGAAAAAGGGCTCACCTGGTGCTTTGAGTGCGAGGCGTTCCCTTGCGCCCGGATCAGGGATGTAAGCCGGCGGTACGCGCAGAATTACGGCATAGACCTGGTGCGGGATGGGCTGGACGCGCGCGAGGACACGCAGGCCCTGCTTGCGGCGCACAAGGAGCGGTTTGCCTGCAAGGTGTGCGGCGGGGTGATCGATATGCACCGCCTGAGGTGCAGTGAGTGTGGCGGGCGCGCATAAGCCGATACCGCGCAAAGCGCGGGCGCGGTGTTTTTCCATCGCGAAGGATGGGCATAGTATCCGTGCGCGGGCGGCGCCATCCGCCATCAAACGGGAAAGGGCGCCGGGGGTTCGGCGAATACGGATATGGAAGAGAAACCGCAAACCGATACCGGCGCACGGCCCGCGCCCAAGCGGAGCGAAACGCTGGATGTGATGAAGGGGCTTGGGATGATCTCAGTCATCCTGATCCACATGCGCACGGAGGAGTTTCTGGGGTACGGCTTTCTGATGACGCTATTTTACGCAGTGCCCCTGTATTTTTTTGTCAGCGGGTACCTGCTGTCTTCCGGCGCTTCCGCCAGCGGATTTTTTCCTTACCTAAAGAAAAGGGCGAAGGGGTTGCTGCTGCCCTACGTCTGTTTTTTCTTTGTGTCGTACTTGTGGATGGAAATACCCGTCGCGCTGGCGCACGGCGCCCCCGCTTTCAGCTTTGCGACCGACTGGGGGATTTTTTTCAGGGCGTTTCTGTTCGCGGGCGAATATCTGGATACGCTGCCCGTGGTACCCACGCCCATTTGGTTTCTGCACGCGCTGTTCTTCATCAGCATCGCGTTTTATTTCGTGGTGAAGATCCGTTCCCTGTGGGTGCAGGCGGTCGTTGCGGCGGCGCTGTGCGCCGTTTCCGTGCCGCTGCAAGCATACCTTCAGCGCACGGCGCTGGCGCCATTTTGGCTGGCGGGTATGCTGGCTCCCACGCTGTTTTTCATGCTGTGCGGACATTTTGTCAGGGTGGCAGGGCGGTATATGCCCTCTGTGCCGCCCGTGTGGCGCGCGCGTGCCGGCCGCGTGTCCACATCTTTTCTGGCGCTGCCGCTGCTGCTGGCGGTTTTTCGGCTGATGCAGCTGGGGCGCGGCGGGCTGTGGGCGATCACGTCGGCCTGGTTTTTCCCGGGCGCGCTGGCGTTCATTGCCGCGTGCTGCCTGCTGGCGCGGGAAACGCGCAACCGGGTGCTGCTGTTTGTGGGCAGAAACTCGCTTTTGTATCTGGCGCTTCACCCGCTGGCGCTGGAACTGCCGTTCATCCACAGCCTGCCGGAGTTCTTTCAGAACAACGGCTTTGACGCCACCGCAGCTTTTCTGCTGGCCGCGGTGTGCACGTTCCTGGTTGTAAGCCTGGCGGTGTGGGGGTTGACGCTGACGAAAAACGCGCTTAGCGGCCGGGCGGCGCGCATGTACCCCGGCATATAGCCGGGGGCCGATCCGCATTACAGAATGCAGGGATCGACGATGCTGAAGAATTGCTGTGCGTGATGGCAGGCAGGGCACGGATCCGGGGCGGAGAGGCCCTTATGCCGGAAACCGCAGTTGGCGCACTGCCAGGTGACATTGCGGCACTGGGTGTAGAGCGTGTCGGTCTCCAGGCGGTTCAGCAGGTCGCGGAAGCGCATGTCATGCCGCCTTTCGATGGATGCGATGGAGGAAAACGAGAGGGCGACCTCATCGAAGCCCTCTTCATAGGCAATTCTGGCGAATGAGGGGTACAGGTCCGTCCACTCCAGGTGTTCCGTTTTGGAGGCGTGCGCAAGGTTCCCGGCGGTATCGCCCAGGAAAATGGGCACCAGCACTTCGGGCGTCAGCGTTTTATCGCCAAGGCCCTCGGCCAGGTATTCGAAGAACATCTCGCCGTGGCCGCGCTCTTCATCCGCGGTTTTCAGGAACACATCCTGTATGCTCGTAAAGCCGGCCTCGCCCGCGGCTTCACCGAAAAAGGTGTAGCGGTTGCGCGCCTGGGATTCCCCGGCGAACGCCTTGGCCAGGTTGATGGCGGTCTGGCTATCGATCAAATGCAATTTGCTCATTTTTCCCTCCTTGGTAGATCGGAATGGGGCAAAGTGTTGCCCGGTAATATTCTATGTGAAGCAGTGCACGGTTGACATTCCCAGCGAAAAAACATACAATGCTAAGCAGGCACATGCCGTGCTTTTCTATCAGCGCATATTCTATTGAAGGAGGTGGCGGGATGGATCCCAGCGGAGGTCAAAGCATCCTGGGCGAGCTTGTGGAACCCCCGGAACGCACGGCCCGGCGAATCCCTGCCGCCACGCCCGTTACGTTCTAATCGTATTTCTACACGCGCGCCTTCGATGGCCACCGCATTTGTCGTGGTCTTTTTTCATTGCGCCAAATGGCATACTATGAATCGAAGGGGGCGTTTCCATTGGGGAGTTGTTGGATCTTATCAATGAGCGCAAATTTGCGCAGGCCCATTCGCGGCTGAGCGAAATGAACGAGGTGGACATCGCCGAGTGGCTGTCCAGCCTGCCCGACCCGGAGGACCCGAAAATACTGATCATCTTCCGCATGCTGCCCAAGGAATTGGCCGCGGAGGTGTTTGCCTACCTGGCGCCCGAGCTGCAGCAGCAGATTGTGGAGGGCCTGTCCGACAAGGAGCTGGCCAATATTGTCAGCGAGCTGTTTCTGGATGACACGGTGGACTTCATTGAGGAGATGCCCGCATCCATCGTAAAGCGCGTGCTGAACGCCGCCGGGCCGCAAACGCGGGGGCAAATCAACCAGCTGCTGATGTACCCGGAAGAGAGCGCCGGCAGCCTGATGACCACCGAGTACATGACGCTGGATGACATATGGCCCGTATCCCGCGCGATCGACGCCATCAGGAAGCAGAGCGAGGACAAGGAATCGATCTCCGCGCTGTATGTTACCGATAAGCAGCGCCGGCTGGAGGGCGTGGTCAGCCTGCGCGAGGTGCTGACCGCCAAGGATGACGACAAGATCGGCGACCTGATGGAAACCGAGGTGATCTCTTGCCACACGCACGATCACCAGGAGGATGTGGCCGACAAGTTCAAGAAGTACGACCTGCTATCCATGCCCGTGGTGGATAAGGAAAAGCGGCTGGTCGGCATCATCACGATTGACGACGTGGTGGATGTCATTGAGGAAGAGACGACCGAAGACATCTACAAGATGGCCGCCATGGCGCCGAGCGAAACATCCTACATGCAGTCAAGCGTATGGACGCTGGCGAAAAACCGCGTGGTGTGGCTGATCGTGCTGATGGTATCGGCGACGTTTACGGGCATGATCATTTCCAAATTCGAGCATGCGCTGGCCGCGAACGTGCTGCTGGCGTCGTTCATTCCGATGCTGATGGATACCGGCGGAAACTCCGGGTCGCAGGCGTCGGTTTCGGTCATCCGCGCGCTGACGCTGGGCGAGATCAAGTTTGGCGATATCCTGCGCATCATGTGGAAAGAGATGCGCGTGGCGCTGCTATGCGGCGCGGCGGTGGCCGTGGTCAACTTTATCCGCATTCTGATCATGTACGGAGACGCGATGGTGGGGCTTGTGGTATCCTTGACGCTGCTGGTGGTGGTGCTGGCGGCGAAGCTGGTGGGGTGTTCGCTGCCGCTGCTGGCGGATAAGATCGGGCTGGACCCGGCCATTATGGCAAGCCCGCTGATTACCACCATTGTGGACGCGGTGGCTTTGCTGGTTTTCTTTAACATCGCCAGTATACTGCTGCCGATGTAGCGGTAAAAGGGGGACACGTCCCCCTGTTAGAAACCCCCTCACGGCCTTCCGGCCGTGCGATGTATAAAAACCTTCTGTTTTACGGTCGGTTCGGCGTCAACGCCGCCGATGCCGGATTGAGGTCGAGGGGGCTGAGGCCCCCTCGAGCACCCCGGGTTGGGCGGTTGCCTGAAATTCATGGAATTTCAGGTGCACCGCCTTAGGCGGGGTGGACGCTGCGGCTGGGGTAAGGACGCTTTTGCTTGCGGAGATGGGTGTTTGTATGAACCAATTTTATGGAGGATGAAACGGTGAGCAAGTACGATGAGGCCATGAAGTTGCTGGATGAGAAGATGGGGAACAAGGATGGGTTGATTTCTCTTTCGACTATTGCGCTGGAGCCGGGGGTTGATGGGCGGTGCCGCCCCGCGGCGCGCCTTGTGGATGCTTATTATGAGGACGGCGCTTTCTATACCGTGACGTATGCGACAACGGCTAAGATGTTGCAGATTGAGAAGAACCCTGAGGTGGCCGTTTGTATCATCGTTGAGAATTTTACGGCCGATGGCATCGCTGAAAACCTGGGCTGGGTGTGCGATGAGAAAAACGTGGAGATGATGAAAAAGCTGCGCGAAATTTTCGCCGCGTGGTACAAAGACGCCAATAACGACGAGGACAAAAACACCTGCCTGCTGCGCGTCCGCCTGACAAAGGGCCTGTGGAACAACCCACACGAAGGGATCAGGAAATGGGTTGATTTTGTCAACAAGACCGCAGACTGAGGATGCTTCCAATATTTTATACCAATTCCAGATAGGTTTTGCACGAAAGACCGCGAGAGATTTTTTCGTCTGGCAAGAAGCCAGAAGGAGGCGTAGCGGGAGGCTACGCTAAGCGCCTGGCCTTGGCCAGGCCGAGGGTGTGCAAATCATAGATTTGCCACCCGAAGCCCGGCGGCAGCCTCTGGCTGTTGCCGGGGCGCATAGACTGGCAGGCGCCGCCGCCAGACGGAAAAAGATCCGCGGGATTTGTGCAAAATCTATTTGGATTTGGTATGAAACCACAACAAAACACCGTCCGGGCCGGGCGGTGTTTTTGCTTGATGATTATGAAGCGCTTACACTTCCCCGCTGACGATGATTTCGCCCAGGCAGCGGGCCATGACGCCGGTTACGCCCTTTTCAATGAAGAAAGTTTGACCATAGCCAAAGGGGATGCTCTCCCCCTGCCACGCAAGCGTGCCTTCGCACAGCGCGGTCACGAACCGGAACCCGGCCGCCTCCGGCAACGCCATGCAGTCATCCACAATGAGCCTATCCAGCGTAAACCGCTCCGTGCGCAGGCAACGGATGACCGTGCCGCCGGGCACCGCTTCCGCCTGGCCGCGCGTGGGCGACAGGATCGGCTCCGCACGGGATACGGCGATCGCCTTGTCCCAGTGCAGCTGCCGTGCGTTACCGTTGGCGTCGCGCCGGTTCCAGTCCCAGAAGCGGTAGGTCACATCGCTGGCCTGCTGAATTTCATACAGCACAATGCCCGCGCCGATGGCGTGCACGGTGCCCGCCGGAATGTACAGCACGTCTCCAGGCGTAACATCTACCCAGCGCAGGCGGCTTTCCAGCGTATCCGGGGTGAGGGCAGACACATCAGTGCCGGGAAGCAGCCCGTACACCAGCTTCGCGCCTGGCTGCGCGAACAGGATCAGCCACGCTTCCGTTTTGCCGAGCTTTCCGCCTTCGTTTTCAGCGGCGTACGCATCGTCCGGGTGCACCTGCACGGACAGCGCCTCGCGCGCATCCAGCAGCTTCAGCAGCAGCGGCAGCGGGCCGCCGTGCGCCTCCGTCAAGGTGCGGCCGTCCGGCAGGCGGCTTTCCATGCCGGGCAGGGTGGATGCCTCCAGCGATTCGCCGGTGCGGGGATCGGGTATATTCCTGCCACACAGGCGGGACAGCGCATCGCCGCCCCAGGGGGTATCCGCGCCGCAGCGATAGTGGGGCGTAAGCGGAACGATCAGAGACATGCGACGGCCTCCTTGTCAATGATGAATATTATACAACGCTGCGTGCAACAGATTTCTTCCCGTGACAAAAACCGCGCAATTCGACATAAAAAACGGACAAAGTGGTGACTGTGGGGAATAAAGGTCAGAAAAAGGGCGAATCTTGCCAGCGAAAGGGAGCGTCTAAACCCTAATACAGGTGTTTTTACTTGACAAGTGGTTTGAAATGTGTTACACCATACTTGTATTTTTCTTTTCCATTTTTTCCCTACACAAAAGGAGAAGGCGCTTATGTCCCGTCAGCTTGAGATAACTTTCCTGCACCACAGCGGGTTTGCCATCCGCACCGGAGACACCCTGCTGGTGTTTGATGACGCGCGCGGTCCCGCCCAGCCGGGCGAGGAGACTGCCGGGCGCATCACCCCCCAGATGATCGCGGGCTGCGGGCGCACGCTGTTTTTCGCCACCCACGCGCACGGCGATCATTTTAACCCCTCAATTTATCAGTTTGCCGATGCCGGCATGGTGCACTATGTGCTGGGGTTTGACATTCCGCAGGTGTACAGCGGGTACCACCTGGCCGTGGGGGATCACCTGTCGCTGGGCGGCGCGGAAATCACGGCCTACGGCTCCACGGACGAGGGGGTTTCCTTCCTGGTGGAGATTGACGGCTGGCGGCTGTTCCACGCGGGCG
Source organism: Eubacteriales bacterium (assembly GCA_031549905.1). Lineage (GTDB taxonomy): Bacteria > Bacillota > Clostridia > Christensenellales > Aristaeellaceae > Avichristensenella. The sequence goes on along the minus strand of JAVBPC010000114.1, from coordinate 9,278 downwards.
ATCTGAACCTGTGGCACTGGCGGGAGGTTTCCACGCGCCAGGAGATAGAAGACGCGGAGCGCGCGTACGAAACCGCCGTCGCGCCGCTGCTGGACGCTAACATGGATATCGCCATGTTTCCGCTGGATGCCCGCCTGGGCGAGCAGTACGACGCCGGCGCGCTGCACTTCCTGATGAACGCAAGGCCGCGCATCATGATCCCCATGCACTGGTGGGACAGGCCCGATGTCGCGTTGGATTTCGCCAGGAAAAACCGCACGCCGCACACCGAAATCATCGCCCTGACACGCGACGGGGAGACGATCCGCGTAGAGAAGGCGGAGGACGGGGCGGTGGAGAGGGTTATTGAGGGGTAGAGAGGGGACGCTGGGACGCTGTCCCAGACCCTGCTAAGGGGCCTAAGGCCCCTTAGAACCCCTACTGTTTCGCCTCACGGCGGGATGGATTTTATTTATGATTCCTCCCCCATGCAGGGATTCTTAAGGGCCTAAGGCCCTTCAGAGAAACTGTGGATAGGTTTTTATCTCTCTCTTGGGGTAGTATGAAGGGGCCGAGGCCCCTTCATGTGCAATCGTATCGACCGGCTTTGCCGGTCGGGCGGGGAGTTTTCAAACAGCTTGCTGTTTGAAAACATTCCTTGCACGCCCGGAAGGGCGTGAGGGGGTTTTTGCAAGGGGGACGTGTCCCCCTTGCAGGGTTCCCGTGCATACCGCCTGTCCCCTCCGCGTATGCTGGGCCAGAGGTGATGCGCGGTATGATCTCGGCGGTTCCGTGGCGGGTTATCGTTTGGACAATCGCGGCGCTGGTGGCGCTGTTTTTCCTGGGGTGGGAGGCGTTTGGGCCGCCGCGCCGCGCGCACGCGCTGCTGGTGAACGGGGTGAGCGGGCTTTGCGCGGTATGGGTGTTCAATTTGGTGGGCGGGCTTTTCGGGCTTGGCGTGGTGATCAGCCCCGTGCTGCTGGGGGCGTCGGTGTTGCTGGGGATACCGGGCACGGCGCTGATCGGCGTTTTGCAGGCAATTTTGTAGCAAAACCCGCACACGGCGTACTGGAATTTTTTTGTAAAAAAAAATTTACAAATGCGGGAAGAAAACCGCAGGCCCGGGCGTTGTATAGATGAAGTTCAAAAGCGCGCAAGCAGGACCCCCTCCCTGTAAGCGCATGGGCACCCCCCTTTGCAAAAAGGGGGCTTTTCTTTTGGCTTTTTTTGCGGCCGGTAGGTGGTAAGCGCAAGGAACACCACCGGCCGGCCCGCTTGCAGGGTTTGCCGCACCGTTTCTGCGCAAATAGGGCCGTTTCGGGCAGGAATCGCGCCGTGTTTGCCGAATGATTGCAGATGGAAATTTGAAACGGGAAAGGTATCCGTATGGCAGAGGGACAAGGCCGCGCGCAGGGGCTGCGCATCGCGCTTGAAATGGAAAAGCGGGGCATCGCGCTGTACGCGCGCATTCCGCTGGTGACGGAAAACCGCGCGCTGAAAGAGCTGTCGCGGCGGCTGGAAAGCGAAGAGAGGCTGCATTACCAACAGTTTGAAACGATGCTGCTGCAAGCGGGCATAGAGGAGCCTTCGCTGGAAGAAGGCGCGCTGATATCCGCCACGGCAGCCGACCACTTTTACCCCGGCGGGCTGATGCAGGTGGCGCGCGAGGGCGGCCTTGATACGCCCGAGGCGCTGCTGAAAGAGGCGGCGGAGGCCGAGCGCGGGTCCATCGCGTTTTACGCGGCGCTGCAAAAGGGCGCATCCGAAGCGGACGCCGCGGCGATCGGCGCCATCATCCAGGAAGAGGAAGGGCATCTGAGAACGCTGATTTCTTATCAAAACAGCGCATCAAAATAATTAAAGGGGAGATACGATATGATCATGTTCATGGAAAGCACCATGGGCAAAACGCCGGACTACAAAGAAGTAACGCGCTATCGGCTGGAAAACGAAGCCGGCGCCACGCTGGACCTGTGCACATACGGCGCGTGCTGGCTGGGCCTGACCGTGCCGGACCGCAAGGGCAGGCTGGAAGACGTGCTGCTGGGCTACCAGATTTTGAAAGACCTGATGGCCGCGCCCGGCTACATGGGCATGACCATCGGCCGGTACGGCAACCGCATCGGTGGGGCCGCGTTTGAACTGAACGGCAAAACATACGCCCTTGCTGGGAACGACGGCGAAAACCACCTGCACGGCGGCACCAAGGGGTTTGACAAAAAGGTATGGAAGGCCGAGCGCGATGGCGAATCGCTGGTGTTTTCCATGACCAGCGCCGACGGCGACGAGGGTTACCCCGGCCGTCTGGCCGTGAAGGTGACCTACACGCTGACCGAGGACAACACCGTGCGCATCGCCTATGAGGCCACAACCACCGCCGATACCGTGGTCAACCTGACCAACCACGCGTATTTCAACCTACAGGGCGCGCGCGTGGGCGGTATCAATGAGCACGAGGTGCAGATGTACGCCGATTTCATCACCGAGGTTGCGGATGAGGCAGCCATCCCCACCGGCAAACTCATGCCGCTGGAGGGCACGCCGATGAACCTGACCCAGCCGCGCATGCTGTCCGAGGTTTTCGCGCTGGATAAGCTGTACAAGCAGCTGATCTACGGGCATGGCATCGATCACAACTTCCTGGTGCGCGGGTGGGCGGATGACGGCGCGCTGCGGCCTGCCGCGATGGTGCGCGAGCGCTTCACCGGGCGCAAAATGGAAGTGTGGACCGATCAGCCCGCCATCCAGCTGTACACCGGCAATTTCCTGGGCAAAAGCGATGTGCCCGGCAAGTTCGGCGTGCCGTACAAGCACCGCCAGGGCTTCTGCCTGGAAACGCAGCACTACCCGGACAGCCCGCACCACCCCAATTTCCCGACGACCGTGCTGAAGGCGGGCGAAACCTTCCGGTCGGTGACAGAATACCGCTTCGGGCTGATGGCCGAAGGAGAATAAGGGGATAATTGACATGAAGCTGAACCTTGAGGCGCTGAAAAACACTGCCGCGTGGGCCGAAATGGGCGTTTCTTTGCCCAAGTTTGATGTGGAAAAGATGCGCGCTGCCACGGCTGCCCGGCCCGCGTGGGTGCATTTCGGCGCCGGCAACATCTTCCGCGCGTTCCCGTGCGCGGTGCTGCAACAGGTGTTGGACGCTGGCGAGTACGACCGGGGCGTGATCGCCGCCGAAACGTACGATGCCGAGATCATCGAAAAGGCGTACGCGCCGTTTGACAACCTGAGCCTGCTGGCGGTGCTGCGGGCCGACGGCCAGATCGAAAAAAAGGTAATCGCGAGCGTGGCCGAAGCCGTTTCGGCGGATGCCGCCGGGCTTGCCAGGCTGAAGACGATATTCGAAAACCCGTCTCTGCAGATGGCCAGCCTTACGGTGACCGAAAAGGCGTATGTGGCGCAAAACCCGATGATGGCGCTGCTGGTGGGCCTGCTGCGTGACCGGTTTGCCGCGTGCGGCGCGCCGGTGGCGATGGTCAGCATGGATAACTGCGCCCACAACGGCGAAAAGCTGAAGAATGCGATGCTGCCCGCGGCGGAAGCGTTGGTGGCAGGCGGCGGCGCGCCGGAAGCTTTCCTTCAGTACATGCGCGAAAAGGTTTCATTCCCCAACAGCATGATCGACAAGATCACCCCGCACCCCGCCCCCGAGGTGGCCGATATGCTGCGCGGCCTTGGCTTTGAGGACGCGGATGTGATCAAAACGAGCAAGGGCACCGTGACCGCGGCGTTCGTCAACGCGGAAGAGGCGCAGTACCTGGTGATAGAGGATGATTTCCCGAACGGCCGCCCCCCGCTTGACAAGGCCGGGGTCATCTTCACCAGCCGCGAAACCGTGGACAAGGTGGAAAAGATGAAGGTTGGCACCTGCCTGAACCCGCTGCACACGGCGCTGGCCGTGCTGGGCTGCCTGCTTTCGTACAAGAAGATTTCCAGTGAGATGGCCGATGGGGACCTGCGCCTGTTCGTTGAAAAGCTGGGCTACGGCGAAAGCCTGCCCGTGGTGGAGGACCCGGGCGTCATTTCGCCCAAGGCGTTCCTTGACGAGGTGCTGACCCGCCGCGTGAACAACCCCTTCCTGCCCGATACCCCGCAGCGCATCGCGACCGACACATCGCAAAAGCTGCCCGTGCGCTTCCAGTGGACGGTGCAAAAGACCCCCGAACCCGCGAAGCTGATGTGCGTGCCGTTCGTGTTTGCCGCGTGGCTTAGGTATCTGACCGGCGTAGATGACCAGGGGAGCGCCTTCGAAGTCAGCCCCGACCCGCGCCTTTCAGAAGTGCGCGGCCGCATGGCCGAGGGCCTGACCGACGCGCTGCTCAGCGACGCCACGCTGTGGGGCACCGACCTGGTGGCGAACGGTTTGGCCCCGAAGGTGCGCGAGATGTTCGGCTGGATGATGCAGGGCGAAGGCAGCGTACGGGCGGCGCTGAAAAGAGTGCTGGCGTAAGGGGTGCAAAGGAAGGCGCGGTGAGGGACCGGGCCTTCTTTCTTTTCAGTAGAAAAGAAAGAAGCAAAGAAAAGCCATCTTTTCCCGAGTTTTGGGCAAAATATGGTAAAATCCCCCCATATCCCGCCGTGAGGCGAAAAAGAGGGGGTTCTTAGGGGCCTAAGGCCCCTAAGCGTGCCCTACCCCGGCGCTCCAGCGTCCTTCCCTCCTTGACAGCCGCCCTGCAATCTGTCATGATATAATAAATAAATTTATCCATAAAGGAGAAATCAAAACACCCAATGGACACCGTTCCGTTATCCCTGATTCCGGTCATTCTGATTTTGGTATGCCTATCCGCTTTCTTTTCCGCTACGGAGACCGCCTTTTCATCGCTGAACCGCGTGCGCGTGAAGCGGCTGGCGGAGGAAGGGTCCGCGCGCGCGGCGCAGACGCTTCAGTTGCTTTCCGGCTATGACAAGCTGCTATCCACCATTCTGATCGGCAACAACATCGTCAACATCACCGCGGCATCGCTTGGCACGGTGCTGTTTGTGCGCGCGCTGGGCGACACGGGCGCGACGGTATCCACCGCGGTGATCACCGTGGTGGTGCTGATCTTCGGCGAAATCACGCCCAAGAGCCTGGCGAAGGAATCGCCGGAGAAGTTTGCGCTGTTTGTTACGCCGGTGATGCGCGCGTTGGTGTGGGGCTTTACGCCGCTGACGTTCGTTTTCGGCAAATGGAAAACGCTGATATCACGCGTGTTCAAAAAGAGCGAAGGGCCGAGCATTACCGAGGCGGAGCTGATGAGCCTGGTTGAAGAGGCGGAGCACGAGGGGGCGATCGATCAGGAAGATACGCAGCTGATCCAAAGCGTGATCGATTTCAACGACAAGCGCGCCGAGGACATCCTGACGCCGCGCGTGGATATCATTGCCGTGCCGGATGACGCCACCACTGCCGAGATCCGCGCCATGTTTGAGGACACCGGGTTCTCGCGGCTGCCGGTGTATCAGGAATCGATCGACCACATCGTGGGCGTGATCCACCTGAAAAACCTGCACCGGCTGGACCGCGATGAGCCGCTTTCCAAGGTGCTGACGCCGGTGGTGACGGTGATGCCGTCGCTGCTGATCGGCGAGCTGCTGCGCCTTTTGCAGAAGAACAAGTGTCATCTGGCCGTGGTCATCGATGAGTACGGCGGCACCGAGGGCATCATCACGCTGGAAGACGTGCTGGAGGAGCTGGTCGGCGATATCTGGGATGAGCACGATGACGTGGTGGAGCCGTTCCAGCAGACCGGCGAGGACAGCTACACCGTGATGTGCGGCGTGGAAGCGGACCGGTTTTTCAAGTTTTTTGACCTGCCCGGCGAGCCGGAAGAGGCCACCGTCAGCGGGTGGATCATGGATACGCTGGGCCGCATCCCCGAGGAGGGCGACGAGATTTCTGTGGACGGCCTGCATGTGCGCGTGACCCGCGTGGAGCACCGCCGCGTGCTGGAGTGCCAGGTGGAGCGGGTGCGGGAGGCTGCCGAGGGGGACGGGGAGGAGTGACGGTCTTCTTTCTTTTCAGTAGAAAAGAAAGAAGCAAAGAAAAGCCATTTTTGGGGAGAGAGATTTATCTTGCCAGACCTGTGTGTTTACACAGGTCTTTTTTTATCCACCTGTGCAAAGTTACAGCTTGTTTGCTGCCTGAAAACACGGATAATGGAAGCAGGATAGCGCGGGGCGATAAACGGCACCGGCTGAACTTCATACCACAAAAAGGAAGGGGAATCTTCGTGAAAAAATTGTTTCTGCTCTTTTTGGTACTGGCGGTGGTTTGCTGCGGGATGCCGTCTTTTGCGGCGGCGTACACCTACAGCGGCGTCTGGATTGACTTCTCATTCTATGGTTTTTCCTTGTATATGCCCTCGGCATGGTATCAATATGAGGCGGGGGATGTTTCATATTTGTACGGCAACAGGCGCGGCACGCAAATGATGATCATCGATATCGATGGCAGCGACTACTATTCTCTGGCCGGGCTTTACCGCTCTATGTCGGAAAACACCGCTTTTTCCGATGTGCAGTATGTTACGCTGAACAACGTGGATTTTATCGCCTATGACATGCCGGGCAGCGACGCGTACGGCGTGGTGACGCTTTCCAATGACTGCTCGCTCATCTACTATTTCGAATTTTCGCCCTACAATGACGCTGAGCTGACCGAGATTGCAAACCAGATCATGGGCAGCATCGTGACGTATACGCCGTCGTACGGGCAGATCGTCATCACCGGCGGCAACGGCATCAACGTGCGCGCGGGCGGTGGCACCGAGTACAGGGTGCTGTGCAAGGTGAACTACGGCGAGGTGTACGATGTCGTGGATATTTCGCTCAGCGGCTGGTACGGCCTGGAACTGACGGACGGCAGCATCGGGTACATTTCGCCCAAGGTGTGCACGTTCGTGTATTGACGGGGGAGAGAAGGAACGGGAGACCGGGAAGGCCGTGAGGAACGGCCTTCTTTTTTGGAGAGACAAAAGAGGGACGCCTTCTTTCTTTTCAGAGAGAGGAAGGGATTTCTGGCGAAATCCCTCTATGGCGCGATATCTTCGAATTCGCGCCGCCAAAAAAGAAGCAAAGAAAAGCCATTTTTTCTGTAGGGGGAGATAAAAAACCCCCTTCCATCCCGCCGTGAGGCGAAAAAGAAGGGGTTCTTAGGGGATATATCCCCTAAGCGGGGTCCAGGGGCAGAGCCCCTGGCGTTCCCTCTCCCTACCCCTTGACCGCGCCGATCATCACGCCCTTGACGAAATAGCGCTGCAGGAAGGGGTAGATGCACAGCACCGGCACCGTGGTGATGACGATGGCGGCATACTTGATGGTTTCGGCAAACTGGTCCACCTGATCGTTTTCGGTGGCGGCGGCGTTTAGGATATCGCTGTTGGCGATCAGCACCGCGCGCAGGATGTTCTGCACGGGCATCTTCGCGTTATCCTGGATGTACAGGGATGCGGAGAACCAGCTGTTCCAGTGCGCCACGCCGTAGTACAGCAGCAGCACGGCGATGGTGGGCATGATCAGCGGCAGCACGATGCGGAACACGATGACAATGTCGTTTGCGCCGTCGATGTGGGCGGACTCGTTCAGGCTGTCCGGGATGGCCTCAATGGCGGTTTTGCAGATGATGCTGTTGTACACGCTCATCGCGCTGGGCAGTATCAGCGCCCACAGCGTGTTGGCAAGCCCCAGCGAGCGGATGTTCAGGTAGTTGGGCACCATGCCGCCGGAAAAGAACATCGTGAACATGACCAGCGCCACGATGGGCTTTTTCAGCAAAATGGAACGCGATGCCATGAAATACCCGCAGAACAGCGTCAGCAGGATGTTGATCGGCAGGGACGCCACCAGCACGGTCAGCGTGTTCCGGTAGCCCGACAGCAGCAGCGGGTGCGTAAACGCCAGGCGGTACGCGCCGGTGTTGAACCCGCGCGGGTACGGCAGGAAACCGGGCGTGGTCAGCAGCGCGATGTTGTTTGAAAACGACGCGCAGATGACGTAATACATCGGGTACAGCGTGACAAGGCACAGCAGGATCAGAAATACGCCGTTGAACGTGTCAAAGATGCGGTCGCCCAGCGTGGGGTGGAACAGGCCGCCTTTTTTGCGCTTTGTGATGGTTGGTGTGACCATGGTTCTGTTCCCCCTTTCTTAAAATAGGCTGGACTTGGTTACCTTTTTGCTAAGGGTGTTGAACACCAGCAGGAAGGCAAGGTTGACCATGGAGTTAAACAGGCCGATTGCGGTGGCATAGCTATAGGATGGGTTGGCTGCCACAATGCCGCGCCTGTACAGGTAGGTGGAGATGACATCCGCCACCTCGTATATGGATTCGTTGTACAGCAGGATGATTTTCTCGTACCCGACGTTGAGCACGCTGCCCATCCTGAGGATAAACAGGATGGTGATGGTGGGCATCAGCCCGGGCATCGTAACGTACCACATCTGCTTGAACCTGCCGGCGCCGTCTATGCGCGCGGCCTCGTACTGCTCCTGGTCGATGCCGGACAGCGCCGCCAGGTATATGATGGAGTTCCACCCGATGTGCTGCCATATATCGGAGATGACATAAATCGGATAGAATGCGTTTTTATTCATTAGCAGGTTTTGCTTGGTGCCGCCGAACGCCACGGCTATCTGGCTGAAAAGGCCGTTGTTTTGACAATAGACCTTGACCAGCGCGCAGGCGACGACCAGCGAAATGAAATACGGCATGTACGTGATGGTTTGCACGGTGCGCTTGAACCTGGTGCTGCGGATTTCATTGAGCAGCAGCGCCAGCAGAATGGGCGCGGGAAAGCCAAACAGGATGTTCAGCGCGCTGATGGAAAACGTGTTTCTGATGATGCGGCCGAAGTAAACATCGTTGAAAAAGTTGGTGAAATGCGTGAGTCCCACCCATTTGCTGCCCATGATGCCCATGCGCGGGCGGTATTCCTTGAATGCGATGATGAGGCCCGACATCGGCTTATACGCGAACAATGCCAAGTATACAAGCACCGGAATGATCATCAGGTACTTATATTTATTCATTTTGTAATCTCTGGCAATGATCTGGCCGACGGGCTTGCGTTTATATGCCTTTTCCGGGTTCCTGGTGGGAATGCGCGGTGCGTTTGTCATGAAGCAGCCCTCCGAATGTACAAGGGGGACACGTCCCCCTTGTAGAATCCCCCTCACGCCCTTCCGGGCGTGCGAGGTAAAAAATCCCTATGGGATTTTTGTCCGTTCGGCGGCAAAGCCGCCGATGCCGGATTGAGGTCGAGGGGCATAGGCCCCGCGGGCCACCCGGGGGGCGGGGGGCCGGAAGA
>JAVBPC010000001.1:0-2525 GCA_031549905.1 Eubacteriales bacterium | reverse complement strand
AAATCCATGAAAAAGCTGTTCGCACTCCTCACCGCACTGTTGCTGCTTGTTACCGCTACGTTTGCGCTGGCCGAAACCCCGCTGGTCGGCATCATCCAGTTTGCACCGCACCCGTCCCTTGATAACTGCACGAAAGGCTTCCTGGAAGGCTTGGCGGAGGAAGGCTTCATCCCGGCCGAAACCGTGACCATTGACCAGCAGAACGCGATGGGCGATATGTCCACCGGCGATATGCAGGCGAAGGTCATGGTCGCGAAAAACGCGAAGCTGCTGGTCGGCGTGGCGACCCCCGCCGCCATGAGCGCGTATGCCGCCGCCCGCGAGTCAGGTGCCCCCGTGGTGTTTGTCGCCGTATCCGATGCGGTCGCGGCGGGCATTGTGCAAAGCAACGAGGCCCCCGGCGGCCACGCCACCGGCGTATCCGATGTGTTGAACCTCAGGGCGCAGGTGGAGATGATCCGCGCGTTCCTGCCGGATGCGAAGACCATCGGCGTGCTGTATACCACCAGCGAGCCGAACTCCCTCACGCACCTGGCGCAGCTGAAGGAAATCGCCACAGAATACGGCTTTGCGGTGGAAGCGGTCGGCGTGACCGGCCCGGCGGAGGTTGCGTCCGCGGCGGTGACGCTGGTGTCGCGCGGCGTCGATTGTATCAACAATTTCACGGACAATAACGTGGTGGATAACCTGGCGCTGGTGCTGCACGCGGCGAATGAAAAGGGGATTCCGGTATTTGGCTCCGAGGTGGAGCAAGTGGTAAACGGCTGCCTGGCAACGCAAGGCATCGATTATGTCGCGCTGGGGCGCGAAGCGGGCCGCATGGCCGCCAAAGTACTGCGCGGCGAAGCGGAACCGGCCACAATGCCTGTGCTGCTGATTGATGAATGCACCCCGGCGTTCAACAGCGAGGTGGCCGCGCGCCTTGGCATCGTGCTGCCCGCCGGATATGAGGAAGCCGTCGATGTGACGGCCGCGCCGTAATGGATACGCTGCTGCGTCTGCTTGTCAACATCCTGGAAGAGGGCTTCCTGTACGGCATCATGGCGCTTGGCGTGTACTTCACCTACAGCATCCTGCATTTTCCGGATCTTACGGTGGATGGATCGCTGCCGCTGGGGGCATCCGTCACGGCGGCGCTGATCGTGGCGGGAGTAGATCCGCTGCTGGCGATGCTTGCGGCGATGCTGCTTGGGATGCTGGCCGGGATGGCAACCGGGCTGCTGCACGTCAAGCTGAGTGTATCGGATTTGCTTTCGGGCATTCTGGTGATGACGGCGCTGTGGTCGGTCAACTTGGTCATCCTGGGCGGGCGGGCAGTGCTGCCTTTCTACGGGAAACCCACAATGTTCACGGCGGGGCTCGCGGCGATTTTGCCGCGGGCGCTCGCCCCCCGGCGGGTGCTGATCATGCTGTGCGCAGTGGCACTGCTCATAAAGCTTCTTGCTGATCTGTTCCTAAAAACCAAAGCAGGGTTGCTTCTCCGTGCGGCTGGCGATAACGACGGGTATGTCGCCTCGCTCGGGATCGATCCGGGCAAGATGAAGATTCTGGGGCTGATGCTGTGCAACGGCCTGGCGGCGCTTGCCGGCAGCGCATTAGCCCAGCAGGCGGAAAGTGCGAACGTGCAGAGTGGCACCGGCGCGGTGGTGATGGGGCTTGCGTCCGTCATCATTGGGCAGAGCCTGCTGGGCGGCGTGCGCTTCCTGAGGCCGACGACGCGGGTGCTGCTGGGGTCCATCCTGTACAAGGCGTGCCTTGTTGCGGCAATGCAGATGGGACTGCCGACCAACTACCTGAAACTGCTGATGACGGTGCTGTTTGTCGGCGCGCTGGTCGCGGGACGCACACTGGATGGGAGGCGCGCAAAACATGCCTGAAACAGATGCGACCATGGTGCGCCTTTCCGGAATCCACAAGGCGTTTTACAAGGGAACGGTGAACGAGCGGCCTGTGTTTAACGGATTTGATCTGGCAATGCCGCGCGGCCAGTTTGTTTCCATCATCGGCAGCAACGGGTCGGGTAAAACGACGCTGCTAAACCTGCTGTGCGGCACCGTAGCGCCCGATGCGGGCACAATCGAGGTGGCGGGGAAGGACATCGGCCGCCTGAAAGACTTCGAGCGCGCCAGGCGCATTGGCCGCGTGTTTCAGGACCCGGCGAAGGGCGCGTGCCCAAACCTTACGCTGCTGGAAAACCTGTCCCTTGCCGATAGCAAAGGCCGCCGCTTTGGCCTGATGCCGGGGGTGGAAAGGCGGCGCATTGATGCATATAAAGAGATGCTTGCGCCGCTTGATATGGGGCTTGAATCAATGCTGGATCAAAAGACGGGCAATCTATCCGGCGGGCAAAGGCAGGCACTCGCCTTGCTGATTGCCACAATGACGCCGATTGACCTGCTGATCCTGGATGAACACACGGCGGCGCTTGACCCGCGCTCATCAGAAACGGTGATGCGGCTGACTGACCGGATTGTGCGCGAAAAGAAGCTGACAGCACTGATGGTGACGCACAACCTGCGCTTCGC
>JAVBPC010000109.1:0-21449 GCA_031549905.1 Eubacteriales bacterium | reverse complement strand
CTGCCGCAGCGCGCCGCCGCAGTGCGGGCATGCGTCCGGCGCTTTACGCGTTACGGTCATCTCGCCGCACTTGTCGCAGTAGTACGCGGGAATGCGGTGGCCCCACCACAGCTGGCGGGAGATGCACCAGTCGCGGATGTTTTCCATCCAGTTGAAATAGGTTTTTTCAAACCGCTGCGGCACAAAGCGCGTTTTGCCGCTTTTCACCGCCTCGATCGCGGGTTCGGCCAGCGGCTGCATCTTTACAAACCATTGCAGCGAGGTCATCGGCTCCACCGTTTTGTGGCAGCGGTAGCACTGGCCCACGTTGTGCGTGTACGGCTCCACCTTGATCAGCAGGCCGGCCTCTTTCAGCGCTTCCACCACCTGTTTCCTGCATTCCAGCGCAGACAGCCCGGCAAATGGGCCGGCGTTGTCGTTCATGTGGCCGTCATCGCGCAGCACGCGCAGCAGCGGCAAGTTGTGGCGCTGCGCCACCTCAAAGTCGTTCGGGTCGTGCGAGGGGGTCATCTTCACCGCGCCCGTGCCGAACTCCATATCCACATAATCATCAAACACCACGGGGATGGCTTTGTTCAGGATCGGCAGGATCACGCGCTTGCCGCGCAAGTGCGTGTAGCGCGGGTCGCTGGGGTTCACGGCCACGCCGGTGTCGCCCAGCATCGTTTCGGGCCGCGTCGTCGCCACGGTCACGCCTTCGCCGCCGTCTTCGCCCGGGTAGCGGATGTGCCACAGATGCGATGCCTGCGGCTCGTACTCCACCTCAATGTCGGATAAAGTGGTGCCGCACTCAGGGCACCAGTTGATGATGCGCTCGCTCCGGTAGATCAGGCCCTTGTCGTACAGGCGGCAGAATACCTCGGTCACGGCCTTTGAAAGCCCCTCATCCATCGTGAAGCGCTCGCGTTCCCAGTCGCAGCTGGCGCCCAGGCGGCGAAGCTGCGTGGCGATGCGCCCGCCGTATGTTTCGCGCCACTTCCACGCGCGCTCCAGGAAGCCCTCGCGGCCCGTATCGGCCTTGGTCAGGCCCTCTTTTGCCATCGCATCCACGATGCGCGCTTCCGTGGCGATCGCGGCATGGTCGGTGCCGGGCAGCCACAGCGTGGGGTCGCCCTTCATGCGGTGGTATCTGGTCAGCACATCCTGGATGGTGTACATCGCGTGGCCCATGTGCAGCTGGCCGGTGATGTTCGGCGGGGGCATCATGATGGTGAAGGGCTTCTTACCCGGCACGCGGTGCGCGCGGAAGTAGCCGTTTTTCTCCCAATTGGCGTACATTTCGGCCTCGAACTCCTGCGGGGCATAGGTCTTGGGCATTTCGGCCTGCGGGGTATCATTCTTGTTGATGTCGTTTTGCATGGGGTGAACCTCCTTTTGTCCGGAACCTGCTGCTGAATAGCAAAAAGCCGCATCTCCATAAAGGACGGATGCGGCTCCGTGGTACCACCTTACTTTCCGGCAACACCTATAAAGCGTACCGGCTCTTGCCGCAATAACGCGCGGACGCGCACAGGCTGGCGGGCTAAAAAGGCCCCTCACCCATGATCCTCCGAAGCGACCTTCCGCGCACCTACACCCGAACGCCCTTGCAGCCGGTGAGGCGTTCTCTCTGCCAGTGGCCTGCGCGTACTCCTCTTCATTCAGTGGCGGCGGTTTTCATCTGAAACCCTGCCACAGCGGAAATGATATGATGATGCATTATATGCCATGGTTTGGGCGGTGTCAAGGGGTGTTTGCCGTCCCTTGCGCTATGGGATATGTTTTCACGCAAGGCAATCATGTTATCTTTCTAATTCCATATGGTATGGTAAAAGCAAAGGCCGTCTCAAAACAGAATGAAGGGAAGAATACAATGGCTCCGACCACCGTGACCGCCGTCGCGATCATCCTGTTCGCCGCTACCTATGCTTGCCTGCTGTTTTTCTCCAAGCATCGCGCCTATATCGCGGTTGCATCCGCCGTGCTGTTTGTGGCGATAGGTATCCTGCCCATCGGCAAGGTGTTCTCCGCCGTAGATTGGAACGTCATCCTGATGATTGCGGGCACCATGGGCACGGTCTCGCTGTTCATCCAGTCCCGCATGCCCGCCAAGCTGGCGGATATGATCATCGACAGGACGCCGAGCGTAAAGTGGACAATCGTCGCGCTTTCGATGTTTGCGGGCATAATCTCCGCGTTTGTGGATAATGTGGCCACGGTGCTGATGGTCGCGCCGGTTGCGCTGGGCATCGCGAAGAAACTCAGAATCTCCCCTGTGCCCAGCATCATTGCCATCGCGATTGCGTCAAACCTGCAGGGCGCGGCAACGCTTGTGGGGGATACGACATCCATTCTGCTGGGCGGCGCGGCGAACATCGATTTCCTCGGCTTCTTTTTCCTGAAAGGCAGAATCGGCATGTTCTGGATTGTGCAGGTTGCCGCGCTGGCGGCGACGGCGCTGCTGCTGTGGATGCTCCGCAAGGAAAACCAGCCTATCCACATGACGGACAAGGAAACGGTGGAGGACTGCTTTCCCACGGCGCTGCTGCTTGGCACCATCGTGCTGCTGATTCTGGCTTCCTTCATTCCGGCGGAGAAAAAGCCTGCCATCATGAACGGCCTGATCTGCGTGGGTATTTTTGCCATCGGCCTGCTGCGGGAAGCGATCGTCAAAAAGGATATGAGCGTGGCCATCAAGGCGATCCGCGAAATCGACCTGTTCACGCTGTTGCTGCTTGGCGGCCTGTTTGTTGTGATCGCGGGAATCACGGAGGCCGGGGTGGTGCAGAAGATCAGCGAGCTGTTTGTCAGCATCAGCAACGACAACGTCTTTATCATCTACACGCTGATCGTATGGTCGTCGGTGCTGCTGTCGGCGTTCATCGATAACATTCCCTATGTGGCCACGATGTTGCCCGTGGTGGCGGGCATTGCCTCGATCATGGGGGTGTCGCCGTATCTGCTGTATTTCGGGCTGCTTTGCGGCGCAACGCTGGGCGGCAACCTGACGCCCATCGGTGCATCCGCCAACATCGCCGGGCTTGGCATCCTGCGCAAAGAAGGGCACGAGGTCAGCGCCGGAACATTCATGAAGATGAGCGTGCCCTATACGCTGGTGGCGGTGACGGTTGGCTATGCGCTGATCTGGTTTATTTGGGCCTGATTGTGCTGCGCGGGCATTCGCCCCCTTGACTTCCAATCTCTTCCTGTATATAATGATAGCGATGAAAGTAAAGGGGGATGATGCCCATGAAATTGAAAATCAACCTGGACACGCAGAGCGATGTCCTGGAGTTCTGCAAGATCGTCAGCAACCTGGAAGGCGAAATCCGCGTCGTCGGTATGGACGGCGGCCAGCAGGTTTCCGTCAATGCCAAGTCGCTGCTGGGTCTGCTCTATAGCCAGACCTGGAACGATATCTGGTGCGATTCGGAAAACGACATCTATTCGTCCATTTCCAAGTTCTCGGCCGAATAAGGCAGAACGTGATCAAAAAACCCGGCCCAAGGCTTTTCGCCCTACGCCGGGTTTCTTTTTTTGCCGGTTTACATGCATCCTGGTTACGATAGCACCATCCCCGCCTGCCGGTAGGGTATGTAAAAGGTCGGTATCCCAGAAGCATACGGTGCGATTTCAATCTGCTGGTAGAACACCGCCAACGCATCGGGCGTCAAAAAGTAGTTTTCGGGATTGAAATACTGCGCCGCCAGCGCGGGGGTGTTTTCAAAGTAGATGCCCGGCTGCGCCGCTTCCTGCGCGGCAATTTCCGCTTGGATGGCAGCAAGGATGCGCGCGGTATCCACCTGGCCGTCTGGGTAAAACGCCGACAGCGGCAGCAGATCGCCCGTGACCGCATCCCACGTTTCCGCCGTGCGCACGGTGTTCCCATGCGCGCCGCCGGTGTACAGGTATGCATCCGTATACAGGCTGGCAAGGCATGCGCTGCCTGCGCGCTGGTCGTACGTCAGGGTGAACCTGCGCACATACTCATAGGGCGAAAAGGGCAACCCCTGCGCCGCGTGGTCTTCAAAATCCACCGCAGCGCTTGGCATGTACTCCGCCGGGATCGCCTGCGCCAGGTACAGCGCCTGCCGCCGGTACTGTTCGTTGATGGCGGCAAGGCCCGGCATCGAGCGCCTTGCGGTGAAGTGCGGATAGTGGATTTCGTACTGCAGGATCGTCTCATTTCCATAGCGCATTTGGTTTATGAGCGAGCGATCCACCACATAAATGCATGGCTCCATAGCATCCCCTCCCCCCATATGCTATGCGCGCCGCGCGTTTTCGCCAATCGGCCTCAAGCATTGCTTGAAACAAGCGGAAATGGATTGATAAACGCCCATAAACCTGATACAGTATGCCCTGTTCAGGTGCTAGCGAAAAACGTTTACCGGGAGGGTTGCCCTTTGGAAAGCGCCAAACCTGCAAAGCTCAAGCTTACCTCGTTATTTTCATCTTTGGGGTATACTGCCAGGCTGTATTGGGAGGATCAAAAAGCAACCCTATTCCTGTGCGCGGCGGCGATCATCCTGCGCGTGGCGCTGCCGTATATCGGCATCCTGATGCCAAAGCTGGTGCTGGATGAAATCGAAGCTGCGGCCACCACGGAGCATTTCGTGTGGGTGGTCGGCGGCATGGCGTTGCTGCTGGTGGCGCTCAACTACTGCAAAAGCTTTGCCGATCAAATCGTCAACAACGCGGTGGGCACCGCGGGCATCTTCCGCATGCTGATCCGCCAGAGCGATAAGCAGATGGACATGGACTATGCACTGATGGAGGACCCGGACGCGAAGGCTGTGAAGGACAAGGCGGATAAAGCCATCCAAAGCAACCATTCCCCGGCGATGAACATCCCCCGCACGGTGGTGGAAGTGTGCGCCAACACGCTGGGCCTTTTGCTGTACGCGGGCGTGATCCTGACCGTGCACCCCGCGATTTTGGCGGTGCTGGCGCTGTCGGCGGCCGTCAACTGGCACGCGATGGCGAAGGTGCGCAAGTACATTGAGGAAAACCGTGAAGCGCACGGCAAGCTGTACCGCGGCCTGGAAGCGCTGCACAGGATGCTGCGCGAAGGGGAGAGCGCCAAGGATATCCGCCTGTACCAGGGGTTCCCTTGGCTTTCCGGCAGGGCGCGCAACCAAATGGAGCGCTGCATTGAGGCGGAGGATACCATCTTCATCCGCCAGATGCGCGCAAACATGCTGAACGCCGCGCTGGTGCTGCTGCGCGATGGGCTTGCGTACGCGTTCCTGATTTACCTGCTGTTGAATGACCGGCTTTCCCTGGGCGATTTTGTGTTTGCTTTCGCGGCCATCGGCGCGCTTGCGGGCTGGATTTCGGGGCTTCTGACCGCCGGCAGCGACCTTGCCAAGGCCGGGCTGGAGCTTAATGATGTTCGCGCATTCCTGGATGCGCCCGACAGGATGAACCGGGGTCAAGGCGTACCGCTGCCTACGGGTGACAAGCTACCCCCCAGCATCACGCTGGAGCATGTCGGCTACACATACCCCAAGGCGGAAAAGCCGACGCTTGTGGATATCAACCTGACAATCCGCCCCGGCGAGAGCATCGCCATCGTGGGCGCGAACGGAGCCGGCAAAACCACGCTGGTGAAGCTGCTGTGCGGGCTGTATCTGCCGACCGAGGGCGAGGTGCGGCTGAACGAGCACCGGGTGGCCGCGTTCAACCGCGATGAATACTACAGCCTGTTTTCGCCCGTGTTTCAGGATATTCACCTGCTGGCGGAAGATATCGCAGCAAACATCAGCCAGCGGACGCCGGAAGATACCGACATGGCGCGCGTGTGGCAATGCCTGGAGATGAGCGGCCTTGCGGGCAAGGTCAGAACGCTGCCTGCGAAGGAAAAGACGATGCTGGTCAAACCCGTCAACGCGGAGGCTATCGATCTTTCCGGCGGTGAAAAGCAAAAGCTGGGGATGGCGCGCGCGCTGTACAAGGATGCCCCTGTGCTGATCCTGGATGAGCCGACCGCCGCGCTGGACCCGATCGCCGAAAATGAAGTGTATCAAAAGTACGCGGAACTGACGAAGGGCAAAACATCGGTGTTTATCTCGCACCGGCTTGCCAGCACCAGGTTCTGCGACCGCATTCTGCTGATCAACGGCAATACCGTGACCGAACAGGGCACGCACGATGAGCTGATGCGCCTTGGCGGTGTGTACGCCCACATGTTTGAAGTACAGGCGAGCTATTACAGGGATGCCAAGAAGGATGACGGGGAGGTGGCGCAGCATGGCTGATACGCAAAAAGAGAAAATCGGCTTGGCGGAGAACATCCGACTGAACTGGCAGGGATGTAAGCAGATACACAAGATCACGCCTGTGTTTTTCCCCAGCATGGCGGCGCGCGCGCTGCTGCTGGCGGCGCAGCCGCTGGTCGCGCTGTTCTTTTCCGGCATGATTTTGAATGAGCTGACAGGCGCGCGTGATGTGCAAAAAATTGCGCTGCTGGCAGGCGGCGCGGTGGTGCTCACCTTTGCCATCACCATCTTAAGCGCGATGCTTGGACGCGTTGTGGACCGCTGCTGCAGCTGGGGCGCCGCGCAGGCGGGCATCAACCAGCTGATCTGCGACAAGTACATGGGCATGGATTTCGCCTATACCGAGGACGGCAAGCTTTCGGAAACGCTGGCCGACCTCAATACCAAGATGCGCGGCAACGGGCTTGGGCTGATGGGCTTGTTTTATAACGGGCGTTCCCTGGTGCAGGATGTATTCGGGCTGGTCCTTGCGGCGGCGATGCTGGCGGGCATGTTTGTGGCAAAGCCCGGGCATACCGCGAACTTCGCCACCTCCGGCTGGGCGACGCTGGTGCTTGCGGAGCTGCTGCTGATCGGCCTTTGGCTGATGGCAATATACCGCAAGCGGGAAAAGGTCATGATGGATGAGGTGTTCAGGCTCAACGGCAAATCCAACAACACCGCGTGGTATTACAACCAGTACCTGAAAACCGACCAGGCCGCGAAGGATATCCGCCTGTACGGCCAAAGGAAGGCGCTGCTGCACTTTTTTGAGCAGGCATATTCGGGCAAGAACTGGTGGAAGTTCTTCTTTTTCGGCGCGCGTGAAAGCGGGTTTTCCGCAGCGATGCTGGCGCTGGTCAGCGGCGGCGCGTACCTTTTGATCGGCCTGCGCGCGGTGGCGGGGATGTATGATGTGGGCAGCGTGGTGCAGTATGTCGGCGCGATTACCGCGCTGGCGGGCAGCATCGTGTCGCTGATGAGTTCCGCCGGGTGGCTGGCGAACAACGCCGCGTACATCAAGCCCATGCTGGATTACCTGAACCTGCCCCCGTTGCTTGCCAAGGGTGAGCGCCCCCTGCCCGAAACGGCGGGCCGCGATTCGGTGTTTGAGTTTCGGGGCGTGTCTTTCCGGTACCCGGGCACAGACGCGATGGTGCTGAAAGACCTGAACCTGACGCTGAAAGCGGGCAAGCGCCTGGCGGTGGTGGGACTCAACGGCAGCGGAAAGACCACGATGATCAAGCTGCTGTGCCGCCTGTACGACCCCACCGAGGGCGAGATTCTGCTGGACGGCGTCAACATCAAGGAGTACGCTTACGATGCGTACCACAGGCTGTTCTCCGTGGTGTTCCAGGATTTCAAGCTGTTCCCGTTGGAGCTTTCCCAGAACGTTGCGGTATCGGCCACCCCGGATGCGGGGAAGGTAACACAAACGCTTCAGGACGCAGGCTTTGGCGAAAGGCTTTTAAGGATGCCTGGCGGCGTCGGCAGCGTGCTCTATAAGGAGTTTGATGAGGAGGGCGTGATTGTATCCGGCGGGGAAGCGCAGAAGATCGCGCTGGCCCGCGCGCTGTACAAGAATGCCCCCATCGTTGTGCTGGATGAGCCGACCGCTGCGCTGGACCCCATCGCTGAGTTTGAGGTGTACTCCACATTCGACAAGACCATCGGTGGCAACACGGCGGTATTCATCTCGCACAGGCTGTCATCGTGCAGGTTCTGCGATGACATTGCGGTGTTTGAAGGCGGGCGCATGGTGCAGCGCGGGGATCACGATGCGCTGCTTGCCGAGCGGGATGGCCTGTACCGCAGGCTATGGAATGCGCAGGCAGAGCATTATGTGCAAAGGGAAGGCGCGCGCGAAGAAGCGTTGGCGTGACCGGGCAGGTCATGCTTCCAAGTGGATTCATGCGCAACAAGGGAACTTTTTCCAGCCGTCAATCGTCGAATTAGGCAGCGTTAGAAAACGCAGAAAGGGTGATCCATATGGCGATTGGAAGTATGTTCTTGGCGTTGATGCTTGCTTTATCCCTGCTATTTACGCTGCCCGCGGCGGTTCTTTTTAACAGCGCCACCAGCGTTCAGCTTGTCGAGTCGGTTGCGGTGCCTGTAACCGAGCCTTTGGAGGCTATGGAAACGTTGAATGTTCTTACGGTGGAAATGGGGAAAGAGTTTACCGTCACATTGCGGGAAAACCCGTCTACCGGCTATTCCTGGACGTACGCCATTGACCCGGAAGAGGGGCTTGTCTATATCAGCGACGAGGCCGTGCTGTCCAGTGTTCCATCAGGGCTGGCGGGCGCGCCCAATGACAGGGTTTGGACATTCAAAGCGGAGGCGCGCGGCACATACAGGATTACTTTTGTGTATGACAGGGGATTTGAGGCATCACAAAACCCCAAAACGGAAATTTACGAAATTACGGTGCAGTAACACGCTAAGCAGGGAGAGCCGCAAGGCCCTCCCTATTTTATCGGGCGGTGTTTGGTAACTGTGCTATGGGAAACCGTTACAGCACGGCAATCCCCTGTGCGCCGGGGCCGGGCAGCGCGGTGTTGGTGTAGACCTCAAACAGCTCCAGCATGCCATCCGCCTGGATGATGAATCCGGCGATGCTGCCGCTTTGTCCGCTCAGCGCGTACAGGCGCTCCCCAACGCGGTCGATGCCGATATCGATCGGCGCCGTAATCACGGAGAACGTGTTGTCAAGCAGCTCCAGCGTGCCATCCTCGCGCACCCAGTACTGGGACAGGTTGTTGCTGCCCGCGTTCGAGGTGTAGGCGTAGCGCCCATCCGGCGTGGAGGCCAGCCAGCAGGTGCCGGTTTGCCCGTTGACCACGCTGCCGCTGATGGTATACAGCGCGCCGAACTTGCCGAGCGCGTATGACGACACCGCGTTGGTTCCGGCTTCCGCGACCAGCAGCAGGTTCCTTCGAAGATACGATTTGCGCATGAACGCTGCGCCGAAGGGAACCATCCCGTTGGAAAGGTTTGGGATCGCGTCGCCGGGGGTATCGGTGCCTTCCATTTCGAAGATATCGATGCGGTCGGTGCCGCGCTGCGTCACGGCAATGCTTTCGCCGCAGCGGTCAAACACGATGCAGCCGGGCGCGGCATCTTGTGCGCTGAGCGGGCGTGCGGACCCGCGGATATACCGCATGTGGCCGTAGCGGCTTACGCAAAAGCCCGCGATGCCCGCGGAATATTCGCCGTTTCCGGCGTTGGCGACGTAGAGCATGGAGCCTGCAAGCGCAAGGCTTACCGGCATTACGCCGTGCGAAAAAACCTCATCGATCAGCGTCAGACCGGCATCATCAATGCGGAAAGAGCTGATCGTGTTGCTGCCCGCGTTGACGCAAAACAGCAGCCGGCCATCCTTGGAGGCGATTACCGAGCCCTGGGAACCCAGCGGATCAACGGTGGCTTCGCCCGTGCCGTCGCCGCCGGTCAGGAAGCTGCCAAGAAAAGTGAGCGCGCCCTCATCACTCCGGCTGAATGCGGAGACGGTGTTCGGTACGGCGTTGCTCATGGCAAATAGCATTCTGCGGTTATAGGTTTGGTTAAGCATTTGTGTACTCCTTTGTTGGTGTGGGCGCGAAAAACCGCGCCACTGACAGCATATGCCCGGCGGATGCGCACGGTGTTGAAACCTGACGAATGCGCGGCCCTTCACAATTGTCATCCAGTGTGATATACTAAATCAGTGTAAGGTTTTATTGAAACCCGAACACATGTCGGTGCGGGAACGTTTATCAAACAAGGGGGAATCCAGTTGTCAGGCGACGCAGACCCTATATGGGGCGGTTTGTTGCTACAGTTGCTACTCATCGGGCTTAACGCTTTTTTTGCCGCGACGGAGATCGCAGTCCTTTCGCTCAGTGAAAACAAGCTGAGGCGGTACATCGACCAGGGGAAACCCAAAGCGCTTAATGTGCTTGCCATGGTACAGGCCCCATCCAATTTTCTTTCCACAATTCAAGTGGGCATCACGCTGTGCGGCTTTCTAGGCAGCGCGTTTGCGGCCAGCAATTTTGCCGGGCCGCTGTCACGCTGGCTTGTTTCTATCGGCGTAACGTTTCTTAGCGCGCAAACGCTGGAAACCATTTGCGTCGTCATCATTACCCTGATACTGTCCTTCTTCACGTTGATATTCGGGGAACTGGTGCCCAAGCGCGTGGCAATGCAGCATGCGTACAGGGTGGCATCGTTCGCCTCCGGCGTGATCCGGTTTATCACCACGGTGATGAAGCCGGTGGTGTGGTTCCTGTCGGCATCCACCAACTTCGTGCTGCGCCTGATGCGCATGAGCCCCGACGGCGATGCCGAGGAAATCACCGAAGAAGGCATCCGCATGATGGTGGATATCGGCGAAGAAAAGGGCACGATACAGCCGCAGGAAGCGGAGCTGATTGAGAACATCTTTGAGTTCAACAACCAGCGCGCGGAAGATGTGATGGTGCACCGCACAGATGTCGTCGCCGTCTCCCTTGCCGATACGCCGATTGAAATCATGGAAACGATCCGCGAAAGCGGCTTTTCCAGGTTCCCTGTGTATGATGAGGATCTTGACGATGTCGTGGGCACGCTTGCCACGCGCGACTACCTGCTCAATACGCAGCTTGCGCACCCCAAGCCCCTGCGCGAGCTGATCCGCCCGGCATACCTGGTGCCGGAAACCGTGCGCGCGGATGTGTTGTTCCGCGATATGCAGAAGAAAAAGACGCACATCGCGATCGTCGTCGATGAGTACGGCGGCACCAGCGGCATTGTGACGATGGAAGACCTGCTGGAACAGATCGTGGGCGATATCTTCGATGAGTTTGACCCGCTGGAAGAAACCGAAATCCAGCAGCTGGAGCCGAACCTGTGGCGCGTCAGCGGCGGCGTGGATTTGGAAACGCTGGGCGACACGCTGGAGGTGCAGCTGCCGCTGGAAGAGGAATTCGACACCCTGGGCGGGCTGGTGTACAGCCGCATGACGAGCATCCCGGATGACGGCGCGACCCCCATCGTGGAAGCGTTCGGGCTACGCATCCAGGTAGAAAAAATAGAGGACCGCCGCGTGGAAAGCGCGCTGGTTTCCAAGGAAAGCAAAGCATGACAAACGAACAAAGGCTGGCGCAGGAATTCCATGTAACGCTGAAACAGATTGAGAACGTTGTTGCGCTGATCGATGAGGGGAACACCATTCCCTTCATCGCCAGGTACCGCAAAGAGGCTACCGGCTCGCTGGATGACCAGGTGCTGCGCGAAATTGGCGAGCGCCTGGAATACCTGCGCGGGCTGGACAAGCGGCGCGAGGCGATCCAGAAATCGATGGAAGAGACGGGCGTGCTGACGGAGGAACTGTCCGCGCAGCTTGCCGCCGCGCAGACGCTAGCCGAGCTGGAGGACATTTACCGCCCGTTCAAGCCCAAGCGGCGCACCCGTGCAACGATCGCCAGGGAGCGCGGGCTGGAACCGCTGGCGTCGCTGATCATGCTGCAGCAGCCTTTGCAAGAAACATTAACTGTGATAGCCGAAAGGTTTGTCGACCCTGAAAAAGAAGTGCCGGACGCCGAAGCCGCCCTTGCAGGCGCGCGGGATATCCTGGCCGAGACCATATCCGACGATGCCGAATCGCGCAGGCGGATTCGCGAAATGCTGCAGCAAACAGCCGCGCTGGAAACCCGCCAGGCCAAGGAGGGCGACAGC
This sequence comes from Eubacteriales bacterium, assembly GCA_031549905.1. Lineage (GTDB taxonomy): Bacteria > Bacillota > Clostridia > Christensenellales > Aristaeellaceae > Avichristensenella. Next base: position 9,513 of record JAVBPC010000109.1, on the reverse strand, counting down.
GTATACCGCCTGTATTACGAGTTTTCCGAGCCGATTGCGAAGATTCCCAGCTACCGCGTGCTGGCGATCAACCGCGGAGAGCGCGAGGACTGGCTGACCGTGCGCCTTGTGCGCGATGACCAGCGGGCGCTTTCCATGCTGGAAAAACAGTTTGTGCGCGACAGCGGCCCCTGCGGCGCGCAGGTGCGCATTGCCGCCGCCGACGCGTGGGACAGGCTGATTCAGCCATCCCTTGAAAGGGAGCTGCGCACGGAACTGACCGACCGCGCGGGCACGGCCGCCGTGCGCGTGTTCCAGGATAACCTGCGCCAGCTGCTGATGCAGCCGCCCATCAAGGGTCGCGTGACGCTGGGGGTTGACCCCGGCTTCCGCACGGGCTGCAAGCTTGCGGTGGTGGATGCATCCGGCAAGGTGCTGGAGACGGGCGTGGGGCATTTCACCATCCCCGGGCAGGACCGAATGGCCGCGCAGGCCAAGGTGCAGATCCTTCAGATGGTGCGCCGCCATGGCGTGACGGCCATCGCCATCGGAAACGGCACCGCCTCCCGCGAGTCGGAGCGGTTCATCGCGTCGCTGCTTCCGGAAATGCCGGAGGGTGTGCAGTACATGATCGTCAGCGAGGCGGGTGCGTCCGTCTATTCCGCGTCAAAGCTTGGCGCGGAGGAATTCCCCGAGTTCGACGTATCGCTGCGCAGCGCGGTATCCATCGCCAGGCGCATGCAGGACCCCCTGGCGGAGTTGGTGAAGATTGACCCGCGCGCAATCGGCGTAGGCCAGTATCAGCATGATTTGAAGGAATCGCAGCTTGTAGAGGCGCTGGACGGCGTGGTCGAGGCGTGCGTCAACCAGGTGGGCGTGGAGGTTTCCACTGCGTCCGCGCAGCTGCTGTCGCATGTGGCGGGCATCGGCCCCCAGCTTGCGAAGAATATCGTCGCCTTTCGCGATGAAAACGGCATCACGACTCGCGCGCAGCTGAAAAAGGTGCCCAAGCTGGGGCCCAAGGCGTTCGAGCAGTGCGCCGGGTTCCTGCGCGTGATGGCCAGCAAGAATCCGCTGGATCACACGGGCGTGCACCCGGAATCCTACGATGCCGCCGAAAGGCTGCTGGAGCTGCTATCATTCGATAAAAAGGCGCTGGCGAAGGGCGACCTTGCCGCGCTGCCCGAGCGTGCGAAGGAGCAAGGCGTTGCCAAGCTGGCAAAGGCGCTGGATATCGGCGAGCCGACGCTGCAAGATATTCTGCGCGAAATGGCAAAGCCCGGCCGCGACCCGCGCGATGAGCTGCCCCCGCCGCTGCTGCGCACGGATGTATTGGAAATAGCCGACCTAGCCCCAGGAATGGAGCTGGTCGGCACGGTTCGCAATGTTGTGGACTTTGGGGCGTTTGTGGATATCGGCGTCCATCAGGACGGCCTGGTGCATATTTCCCGCATGGCGGACCGTTTCATCAAACATCCGTCAGAGGCTGCCTCCGTGGGCGATATTGTTAGGGTGTGGGTGGTGGAAGCCGACGCCAAGCGTGGGCGCATTTCACTTTCCATGCGCAAGGAAGGCAAGTAGGATTTAGAGTAGGCCGTATTGAATCGCCGCGACAGCGGCACCGGCGAGCGCCGCTAATATCGGCAGCACGGTGACCAGCGCAATCGTGATTTTCGAGTTCATGGGCATGCATCCTTTCCGGTGACTTGTCTTCAGTATACCCATCAGGGCTTCCAATTATTAGACGCGCGGCGGATGTAATTGGTTTGTTCTGGAAAAAATTTCTTGCTACAATATTATCACGCGGGTTCTTGCAAAGTCTTATATAAAATGTAACAATGTTGTAAATGGCGGAAATAAGCAGAGGAATTTCGCAAGAGATTCCTTTTGTGGCGCGGTATTTTGACTTTGCGCCCGGAAAGAAGGGATACCATGTTACCCCCTTTGCGGGATGCGCTTTCACACGCGTCGGTTTCGATCATCGGCATCTGCAAAAACGCGGGCAAGACCACGGTCTTGAACCGCCTGCTGCGGTGTTTGGATGATGATCCCCGCGTGCCAGCCGTCACATCCATCGGGCGGGACGGGGAGGCTGTGGATGTCGTCACCGGCACCGAAAAGCCGGGCATTTGGCTTCGGCGCGGCACGCTGGCGGCGACCGCGGAAGGGCTGCTGCGCTATAGCGATATCACGCGGGAGATTCTGCAAACGACGGGCGTTACGACACCGCTTGGCGAGGTGGTGGTATTTCGCGCGCTGTCGGATGGCGCGGTGCAGCTGGCGGGGCCATCCATTGCGGAACAGCTGGCGCAGCTTGCGGGCGATTTGAATGCACACGGTGCAGACATCGTGCTGATTGACGGCGCGCTGAGCCGCAAAAGCCTTGCCGCGCCCGCCGTGGCCGATGCGGTGATTTTGTGCGCCGGCGCGTCTTTTTCGCAGGACATGACGCAGGTGGTGGAGCACACGGCCTACGTTTGCCGCCTGCTGACCCTGCCGCTTGCGGAAGGTGAGAACCCCTGCCGCCACGCGGTGGAAGGCGCGCTGACAGATGCGATGATCCCCCGGCTGGGCGCGAAACCCGGCGATGAGATCACCGTGCTGGACGGCAGTCGCGTGCTGCTGACCCAGGCGGCGTTTGGGCGGCTGCTTGCGCGCGGCGTGCGGCTGACGGTGCGGCGGCGCTCGCACCTGTGTTGCGTGTGCGTCAACCCGTATTCAACCGCGGGGCCGGGTTTTGACAAGGATCAGTTCCTGGAGGCGATGGCGCACGCGGTGCCGGTGCCCGTGATCAACGCGAAGGAGGCGGAATGATGGCTGTTGATGGTACCCTGCGCAGGGCGCTGGGCGTGCAGTTTGTGCTGGATAGCCTCCGCCCGGATACGCCGTACGGCGCGGCGAGGCAGCGTCAGCCAAAGTTATACGGCCCCGGCGAAAAAGCGGAGCTGGAGCGCGAATGGCGCAACGTGGGTCGTGCGGCGCGCGGCCTTGCCGAGCGGCCGGATGCGTACGCCCGCCTGCGCCGTGTGATGCACACCATGCGCGATATCAGGGGCACGCTCAGCCGCATTGCGGGCGATGAGCCGCTGACGGAAGTGGAACTGTTCGAGGTCAAGCGGTTCCTGCTGCAATTGGCGGAAGTATGCCCGCAGCTTGCGGCGCTGGATGCTGGGTTTGAGGGCATTTGCTTGACGGAAGAAGCGCAGGCTCTGTCGCTGCTTGACCCGGGCGGAACGCGCGCCGCGGGTTTTTCAGTGCCCGCGGAGAAGGGCAGCGCGCTGCACCGTGTGCGCGGGGAAAAGCACGCCATGGAGCGCGCGCTGCGTCAACACCCGCAGGAAAGCCCGGAGCGGGAAGCGCTGCTCGCGAAGCGGCGTGTGCTGGCTGCCCAGGAAGAGGCCGAAAACCTTTCCGCCAGGCTTGCGCTGACGCATGCGCTGCGCCCGCATCGCAAAGCGCTGGTTCATAACACGGAGCAGCTGGGCGCGCTTGATTTCACCATTGCCAAGGCCGAATGGGCGAGACGGCATCATGCGGTGATGCCGACGATAGCGGAGGATGGGCTGCGCTTTGAAGGGCTGATCAACCCGGAAATTGGGGCCGCGCTATCCCAGAAAGGACGGGCGTTTACGCCGGTGACGTTGGCCGCGCCGGTGGGTGCAACGGTCATCACGGGCGCGAACATGGGCGGCAAAAGCGTGGCGCTGCGCACGGTGGTGCAGGCTGTGCTGCTGTGCCAGATGGGTTTTTTCGCCCAGGCGAACGTGGCATCCCTGCCGCTGTTTGCGGAAATCCGTTTCATCGGCGGCGACCTGGCGGATACGGCGGGCGGGCTTTCGTCGTTCGGCGCGGAAGTAACGGCGATACAGGAAGCGCTATCCACGGTGGGAAGCGGCGCGCTGTGCCTGATCGCGCTGGATGAACCCGCGCGCGGCACCAACCCGGAAGAAGGCGCGGCGCTTGCCAAGGCGCTTGCCAAGGTGCTGTCGCGCGCAGGATCAGTCACGCTGATGGCCACGCACTTTGACGGCGTGGCGGAGCACGCATCCGCCCACTACCGCGCGGCGGGCCTGGCGGAACTGCCGGAAGTGTTGCCCGCCGGCGATCCGCTGCCCCTAATCGCTAAACACATGAACTACGGCCTGACCCCTGCCCCAAAAGATGCCCCGCCCCCGCGCGAAGCGCTGAAAGTGGCGCGGCTGCTTGGCCTTGCGCCTGAAGTGGTGGAGGAGATGGCGGCATCTCTTTCCAAAACATTGGAATAAACTATGTCGAATTTGCCCATTGGCCCTTGACAGGACAAGCTTTTTTCTCGTATACTGATTGCAGCGGAAGGGATTTTACAAAAATCCCTTTATGGCGCGATATCTTCGAATTCGCGCCGAACCAGGCAGGGCGCCTTCAACCGAATATCAATAGAGGCGCGGGCGGCAAGGTAGCGCGCGGCGGCACCGAAAGAGGATCGGGCCGCGCGTAAATGTGTCCCCGCCGAAAGAGATGGCAGCCTCCAACGCCATCCCTTGGGCACGGTGTCTAGTGTGCCGTGACTGTCATGACTTTGATCATGAAGCGCTATTGTGCAAAGGATTTTCCTTTGACAATGGCGCTTTGCTTTTCGCAAAAACGGCTTTGATAGAAGCCGATGTTCGATCAACACAATAAAAACCGGGGAGGAATGTCAAAATGAAGGTAACCATCCGCGTGCGCATGAGCGCGCACGACGCGCACTACGGCGGCAACCTCGTAGACGGCGCGCGTATGCTGGGCCTGTTCGGCGATGTGGCGACGGAACTGCTGATCCGCCGGGACGGCGACGAAGGACTTTTCCGCGCGTACGATCAGGTGGATTTCCTGGCCCCCGTGCACGCCGGGGATTTCATTGAGGCGACCGGCGAGATCGTATCGGAGGGCAACACATCCCGCAAGATGGTGTTTGAGGCCAGAAAGGTGATTACCCCGCGCGCGGACATCAACGATTCGGCCTGCGATGTGCTGGCTGAACCCATCGTCGTTTGCCGGGCCAGCGGCACCTGCATCGTGCCCAAGGATAAACAAAGGGGGCAGAACAATGGATAAGCTGATCATCACCGCGTGCATTTGCGGCGCGGAGGTCACCAAGGAACACAACCCCGCCGTGCCGTACACCGTGGCTGAAATCGCCGAAGAGGCGCGCCGCGCGGCGGAAGCGGGCGCGTCGCTGATCCACCTGCACGTCCGCGAGGACGACGGCACCCCCACGCAGTCCGCCGCGCGGTTTGCTGCCTGCATCGACGCCATCCGCGCCGTGTGCCCGGATGTCATCATCCAGCCCAGCACCGGTGGCGCGGTCGGCATGACGAACGATGAGCGCCTGCAGCCGATCACCCTGAACCCCGAAATGGCCACGCTGGACTGCGGCACCTGCAATTTCGGCGGAGACGATGTGTTCATCAACACCGAAAACATGATCATCGATTTCGCCACCAAGATGAACGCGCGCGGCATCAAGCCGGAAATCGAAGTGTTCGACAAGGGCATGATCGACATGGCGCTGCGCCTGCACAAAAAAGGCATCATCAAGGGGCCGATGCACTTTGATTTCGTCATGGGCGTCAACGGCGGCATCAGCGGCGAGCCGCGCGACCTGGTGTTCATGCGCGAGAGCATCCCGCAGGGCGCAACGTTCACCACCGCCGGCGTGGGCCGCTTCCAGTTCCCGATGGTGACGCTGTCCATGCTGATGGGCGGGCACGCGCGCGTCGGCTTTGAGGATAACATCTACCTTGCCAAGGGCGTGCTGGCCAAATCCAACGGCGAGCTGGTGGAAAAGGCCGTGCGCATCGCGAAAGAACTGGGCCGCGAGATCGCAAACCCCGCGGAGGCACGGGCCATTCTGAATTTGAAATAATCTATATACAGGAGGGCATTTTTATGGCAATCAAAGGCAACCGCTACGGCACCCACCGCGTTATCTCCCCCGAGGGCGTCCTCACGCAGGCCGCGCAGAAGATCGACAACAACATGGATACCCTGTATTCCAACGAAATCCTCTGCGATGTCATTTCGCTGAACATTGACTCCGCCTCTTTCACACAGATTGAGGAAGCCTGCGGCAAGGACCCCGAGAAGATCAAGGCGATGATCCTTTCTATCGTGAATGAGCGGGGCAAGATGCAGAACCCCGTTACCGGCTCCGGCGGCATGTTCATCGGCCGCGTCGCCTACATTGGCGAAGACATCAAGGGCCGCGACCTCAAGGTCGGTGATAAGATCGCTTCGCTGGTGTCGCTGTCCATGACCCCCCTTAAGATCGAAGAAATCAAGGAAATCCACATGGATATCGACCGCGTGGATGTCACCGCAAAGGCCGTGCTGTTTGAAAGCGGCATCTACGCCAAGCTGCCGGATGACATGAGTGAAGCGCTGGCGCTTGCGGCGCTGGATGTGGCCGGTGCGCCCGCGCAGGCTGCCAAGCTCGTAAAGCCCGGCGACAGCGTGCTGATCCTTGGCGCGAACGGCAAAAGCGGCGTGCTGTGCTGCTACGAGGCGATGAAGCGCGTTGGCCCGACCGGCCGCGTGGTGGGCCTTGTGCGCAAAGCGGAGCAGGTGCAGAACCTGATGAACCTGGGCGTTTGCCATGAAGTCATCGTGGAGAGCGCCACCCGCCCCGTCGCCGTGCTGGAAAAGGCGCTGGCCGCAAACGGCGGGCGAGAGTACGACCTGTCGATTTCCTGCGTGAACATTGAGGCCACCGAGATGAGCTGCATCCTGCCCGTGCGCGACGGCGGCACCGTGTATTTCTTCTCCATGGCGACATCGTTCACCCGCGCGGCGCTGGGCGCGGAAGGCGTGGGCAAGGATGTTACGATGATCATCGGCAACGGCTACACGAAGGATCACGCCGAGATCACGTTGTGGGAACTTCGTGAAAGCGAGAAGATCCGCGCGCTGTTTGAAAAGATATATATCTGAGGCGTGCAAAACTGCCCGTAAAGGAGGAGTTTCATGGAGTACAGGCGGAACGGCTTGTTTCAAAATATCCCCGATGAGCAATGGAACGACTGGAAATGGCAGGTTCGCAACCGCGTGGAAACGCTGGATGAGCTCAAGCGTTATGTCACGCTGTCGCCCGAAGAAGAGGTTGGCGTGGAGCAGTGTCTTGGCGCGCTGCGCATGGCGGTGACGCCGTATTACCTTTCGCTGATTGATCCGTCCGACCCGCACGACCCCGTGCGCAGGCAGGCGATCCCCACCGCGGCGGAGCTGTACAACGCGCCGGAAGATGACGCGGACCCCCTGCATGAGGACGGCGACGCCCCCGTGCCGGGCCTTACGCACCGCTACCCTGACCGGGTGCTGATGCTGATCACCGACCAGTGCTCCATGTACTGCCGCCACTGTACGCGCAGGCGTTTTGCCGGCCAGCATGACGCGCCCGTGGCATCAGGCAGGGTGGATAAGTGCATCGAATACGTCGCGGCACACCCGGAGGTGCGCGATGTGCTGCTATCCGGCGGCGACGCGCTGATGCTGTCCGATGACAAGCTGGAAGGGATCATCTCCCGCCTGCGGGCGATCCCGCATGTGGAGATCATCCGCATCGGTTCGCGCGTGCCGGTGGTGATGCCGCAGCGCATTACCGAGGGGCTTTGCGGCATGCTGAAAAAGTACCACCCCATCTGGCTGAACACGCATTTCAACCATCCAAACGAAATCACGCCGGAATCCGCGCGCGCGTGCGCAATGCTGGCGGATGCGGGCATCCCGCTGGGCAACCAAAGCGTGCTGCTGGCGGGCGTGAACGACTGCGTGCATGTGATGAAAAAGCTGGTGCATGAGCTGGTCAAAATCCGCGTGCGCCCGTACTACATCTACCAGTGCGATCTCTCCAAGGGCCTAACGCATTTCCGCACGCCGGTTTCGAAAGGCATTGAGATCATCGAGGCGCTGCGCGGGCATACCTCCGGGTTCGCCGTGCCCACGTTCGTTGTGGATGCGCCGGGCGGCGGCGGCAAAACGCCGGTGATGCCAAGCTACATCATTTCGCAAAGCCCGCGCAAGGTCATCCTGCGCAACTTTGAGGGTGTCATCACCACCTACACCGAGCCGGAGCACTACGAAGAAACCTGCCAGTGCGAGGTGTGCCGGGGCAAGAGACGCGCGCATCTGGAAGGCGTGGCGGGGCTGATGCAGGGCGAAAGGCTGTCGCTGACGCCGGGCGGCCTTGCCAGACTTAACCGCGGACACAAGGAGGGGGAGCATGCGCAGTAAGCTGAACTTGAGCCCCGCGCTTGTCGGTAAGGCCCGCCGGGCGGCGGCCAGCGTGGCGGAAGATATGCGCGCATACATCGACATGCACACCACCGTCACCGTGGAGCGCGCCGTGTGCCGCCTGCTGGGCATTGACGGCGTGGATGCGGACGACGCCCCGCTGCCCAACATCCTGGTGGATCACCTGGCTGCACATCACCTGCTGGAAAACGGCGCGGCGCATGCCATTGGCGGCGCGATGCTGGAGACGGGGCTTTCCCCGCAACAGATCGCGGAGGCGGTGGCAGGCGGCACGCTCGACCTGTCCACGCTGCCGCTGCGCACGGCGAATGAAGCGATGGAGGCGGTGCTGCCAGCCGCCACCGCCGCTGCCCAGCGCATCAAGAAGAACGTCGCCCGCCGCGAGGAGCGCCTTTCCGAGTACGGCGACAAGCAGGGCCCGCTGATCTATGTCATCGTGGCCACCGGCAACATCTATGAGGACATCACCCAGGCGACCGCCGCCGCCAAACAGGGCGCGGATGTGATCGCTGTGATTAGAACCACCGGCCAGAGCCTGCTGGACTATGTGCCCTACGGCGCCACGACCGAGGGTTTCGGCGGCACATACGCCACGCAGGAAAACTTCCGCCTGATGCGTGCGGCATTGGATGACGTGGGCGAAAAGGAAGGCCGCTACATCCGCCTGTGCAACTACTGTTCCGGCCTGTGCATGCCGGAAATCGCCGCGATGGGCGCGCTGGAGCGGCTTGATGTGATGCTGAATGACGCGCTGTACGGCATCCTGTTCCGCGATATCAACATGCGCAGAACGCTGGTGGATCAGCACTTTTCGCGCATGATCAACGCGTACGCGGGCGTCATCATCAACACGGGCGAGGACAACTATCTGACCACCGCCGACGCCGTCGAAGAGGCGCACACGGTGCTGGCGTCGCAGTTCCTGAACGAACAGTTCGCCCTGTCCGCCGGGCTGCCGCCCGAACAGATGGGCCTTGGCCACGCGTTTGAAATCGCGCCCGATGTGGAAAACGGCTTCCTGTTTGAGCTTTCGCAGGCGCAGATGGCGCGGGAAATATTCCCCGACGCGCCGCTGAAGTACATGCCGCCCACCAAGTTCATGACGGGCAATATCTTTCGTGGACATGTGCAGGATGCGCTGTTCAACATGGTGACCATCATGACCGGTCAGCGCATTCATTTGCTTGGCATGATGACGGAGGCGATCCACACGCCGTTCATGTCCGACAGGGCGCTGGCCATCGAAAACGCGCGCTACATTTT
>JAVBPC010000003.1:0-18446 GCA_031549905.1 Eubacteriales bacterium | reverse complement strand
CCGATGCCGGATTGAGGTCGAGGGGGTTGAGACCCCCTCGAGCACCCCGGGCTGGGCGGTTGCCTGAAATTCATGGAATTTCAGGTGCACCGCCGTAGGGGGTTACGGACGCCTTCGGCTATGGGGGCAGAACAACGGAGGGGATGCTATGGATCGGCAGGAGAAGCGCCGGCTTTTGAATATTTTGCTTATTGTGGCGTTTGGCGTACTGCTTTTTGTGGCGGCCTCGAACTTGTCGCAGGTTTGGGGGGCTATACGGTTTGTTATCAGTCTTGGTTGGTTTTTGGTGCTGGGGTTTTCTTTTGCTTTCATTCTCAATACGCCGCTGCGGCTGATTGAGCGGGGGCCGCTGATGCGCCAGTTGCCGGCGCGGTTTCAGAAGCTGAAGCGGCCGCTGTCGCTGGCGCTATCGGTGTTGCTGGCGATCGGGATTGTGCTGCTGGCAGTTTTTCTGGTCATTCCGGAACTGGTGAACACGTTCGTGGTGTTGGGGGAGCAGGTGGGCGTTTTTGCGGAAGACGCGCGCATCTGGGTGCAGGGTGTGCTGGAAGATACGGGCGGTTCGCTTAGCGATCTGCAGCTGCCGGCGCTGGATTGGGTCAAGATTGGCGATACGGTGCTGGATTTTCTAACCCGCGGCGCGGGTTCGCTGGTTTCGGATACCGTAACGATGGCGACAAGCGTGATTTCCGGCGTGACGAACATGGTGCTGGGCGTGATCATCGCGATCTATGTGCTGATGCAAAAGGAGCGCCTTTCCGGGCAGGTCAAGCGCGTTTGCTATGCGTATTTTCCGGAAAAAACGACCGACCGAATGATCACGATCGGTCGGATGGCAAACAAAACGTTCCAAAGCTTCATCACCGGGCAGGTGTTGGAGGCGATCATCCTGGGCTGCCTGTGCTTCCTGGGCATGTGGATATTCGGCTTTGCCTTCGCGCCGATGGTATCGGTGCTGGTGGGCGTGCTGGCGCTGATTCCGATCATCGGCGCGTTTATCGGGTTTGCGGTCGGCGCGTTCATGATCCTGGTGAAGCAGGGGGGCCTTACGGCGCTTTGGTTTTGCGTGTTTTTCATCTGCCTGCAGCAGGTGGAAGGCAACCTGATCTACCCGCATGTGGTGGGCAAGCGCGTGATGCTGCCGGGGCTGTGGGTGCTGTCGGCAGCGATGCTGGGGGGCAATTTGGCGGGAATTCTGGGCATGCTGGTCAGCGTGCCGATTGCTTCGCTTTTGTACGCGCTGCTAAAGGAAAACGTGAACCGCCGCAACGAGGCGCGGGAGATAGACATCAAGGAGAAATAGCCACCAGCCCCGCATCCACCGTCAGCAGATCCTGCCCGGATACCACGTCAAACGGCGCGGTCAGCGCGTCGGGCCCGGCCGCTTCCAGCAGCTTGCTGCTGATTTCCGGCAGGATGGACAGCGCCTTCGTGGGCCGATAATCATCCCCGATGACAAACAGCATACGGTATGTGCCCGGGCGCACCGCGAAGAAGCGGTAGCGCCCGTTTGCGTCCGTTTCGGTTTCGGCCGCGGCCTCTTCCGCGCCGCCAGAAAGCACGCGCAGCAGGATCACGCGGATGCCCGGCACGCCGGCCTCGCCCGTATCTTGCAGGCCGTTTTCATTTTCATCCAGCCAGACCAGGTCGCCCACCTGCTGCGTCCGTACCAGCCCGATATCCAGATTCGTGAGTACCTGGGCCATTTTAAGCGTGCCTTCGCCAATCAAGGCGTTGTCTCCGGCGCTCATTCCATCGGGGGTGTCCACTGTAATGGTAAATGGGCCGGGCGGCAGCGCATCCAGCGCATAGGCGCCGCGCGCGTTGGTTACGCAGGCGGCAATCTCTGCGCCGCCTGCATTGTGCAGTGTAACGGTAATGCCTTCGATGCCCGGTTCGGATACCCCGCACTGGCCATCGTTGTTCAGGTCCTCAAACACGCGCCCGGAAACACTGCCCCCCCGGAACGCGGCGATTTCAATATCGGCAGATTCACCCGCCGTGACGGTGACAGTGGGCGCGCCTTGATACAGATACACATTTTGCGGCAATGCCAGCGCTATGTCGTAGCTGCCCGGCGTCAGCCCATCCGCACGGAACATGCCCGTTTCATCCGTGACGGCGGCGCGGAAAGGCCCGCCCGCCTTTGATACGTTGACGGAAACGCCCGCCAGCGGTTCATCCCCGGCGAACAGCGCGCCGGTGATTACGGCTTCCGGCAGCATCGCGGCATCCGGCGCGGATACCGTTTCCCCTTGCGGTATGCGAACCGGCAGTGTGTCCGCGTGCCCGTCTGACAGCACCCAGCCTTCGGGCGCGAAAAGCATGATCTCTGCCTCGCCGGGCAGCAGATCCGCAAAGCGGTACGCGCCTGTACCCTCGGTTTCGGCGGTGGCGGCGGTTTCGCCCGCCACATGCAGCGCCACCCGGACACCCGGAAGGCCGTTTCCGCCCGCGCCGTGCGTGACCCGCCCGGAAACCGCGCCCAGCCGCACCGCGCCGATAGTGAGGTCATCCCGCTTTTCGCCCATGGAAAGCGTGAACGGCGCAATTTCCCCGGTGGATGCGCGCATCCCTTCGGGCAGGCCGGCGGTCACCTGGTATTCGCCCGGCGGCAGCGCGTCAAACTTGAAGGCGCCGTCCGCGCCGGTTACGGTTTCGCTGTGGAAGACGCCGTTTCGCGCAATGGAGACGGAGACGCCCTGCGCGGGCGTTGAGTTCTTTCGATACACGCCCGAGGCGTCCGCATCCAGGAACACCGCGCCCGAAATGGCGCAGCGGCGGTACGCGCCCGCATCCACGGGCAGCGTGGTGCCCATGGGCAGGTAGAATACGGCGGTTTCGGCATCGGGGCCGGGGCCTTCCGGCACATCGCTGTTGTAGGAAGGGGCATCCGCGCGGTTTGCCGTGAACGCGTACCCTTCCGGCAGCGTAAAGCGCAGTTTGTACCGCCCGGCAAACAGCCCGTCAAAGCGGTACGCGCCGGTCCCGTCCGTGCGCGCGGAGGCCACCGCCGCGCCCTCGGCGTTCAGCAGCGTAACCTGCGCGGAGATGCCCGCCGCGCCGCCGGTGCGCAGCCCTTCGTAGGTGAGATCCTGGAACACATTGCCGGCAATGGCGGAATATTTCGTCATCCCGGCGTTCACCTGCGCGCTGTCGCCGGAAAGAAGCGTCACCTGCGTCTCTTCCACGGTGATGCCGTATTCCGTGTCCGGCGCGTGATAGGCGATGCGGTATGTGCCCGGATGCAGCGCGTCAAACGCCGCGATGCCGTCCGTGCCGGTGACCGCCTCGCGGGCCAGCGCTTCGCTCCCGCCGGTTACCTGGTACAGCAAAACGCGCGCCCCGGCAAGCCCTTCCTGGCTGCCGTACGATGCGACGGCTTCCCTGTCCAGCCACACCAGCGCGGCAAGCCTTGCGGCGCGCGCGGCGGTGAAATCCCGCGTGATATCGGGGCGCGGCATCCTTGTGGAAACGGATACCTCCACGCGTGACGCGCCGCCCGCCTGGTCATCGATCAGCAGACCGTCCGGCAACTGAACGGAAAGGGTATAGTCGCCCATGCGGACCGGCGAAATGGCGTATGCGCCCGCGGCGTCGGTCACGGTTTCCAGCAGGTCATACCCGGTGCGGGCAAGCGAGATTTGTGCGCCCGCGATCGGCTGCCCGCCCGTTTCCAGCACCGTGCCGCTGACGCTGCCCGCGCGCGTGCCGCCCACCAGCAGGTTTTTCACCGCATCCCCGGAGGCAAGCGTGATGGGCGCGCTCTCAGCCGACTGCGCCGCGACGCCCACGATCAGCCGCGCGGCATCCGGGGCGTTCCGTGTGAAGATCAGCCCATCCGGCAGCGTAACGGCCACCCTGTACTCGCCGGGCACAAGCCCCTCAAACGCGAAACTGCCGTCTCGCCCGGTGGTGAAAGTCTGAACGGCTTCGCCCGACCCGGACAGCAGCGTCAGATCTACCCCGGAAAGGCCGCCCTCCCCGGCGGAGAGAAGGCCGTCGTCATCCGTATCCGACCAGGCGCGCCCCGACAGGGAACACAAGCGCACCGCGTCCAGCGCGGCGGTTTTTTCTTCGCCGGATGCGCTGATGGCGATCGGCTGCGCTGGCCCGGAGAGGGACATGCCGTCCGGCAGCGCGGGGGAGAGGGTGTATTCGCCAAGCGGCAGGCCGTCGAAGCGGAACGCGCCGTCTGCGCCGGTGGCCGCTTCCAGCCCCAAAGGTTGCAGCGTGATGCGCACGCCGGCAAGCGGCGCATTCCCCTCGCGCAGCGTTCCCTGGATGGAGGCCGCGGTCATCAGCACGGCATCCGGCAGAGTGAGGGTTTGCCCCGGGGCAATCTCGATTGTGCCATCCGGCACGGTGACGGGGATCAGTCCCTGGGGGATATCGGTTGAAAGGGTGTACACGCCGGGGAACAGCCCATCCACGCGGAACACGCCTGCCGCATCTGTGGAAGCAATCCATACGCCACGTTCATCGGATAACGTAACCTGCACCCCGGCTACCGGCGTTCCTTCCGGCGTGCAAACTGTGCCGCCAACGCTCACCGCCTCCGCAACGGTAACAAGATAGGCGCCATCCGCGCCTGTTTCCACGCGCGCCAGCATCCCCTCGGGCACGGAAACGGACAGCGTATCCTCCGCAAGGAACGGACCGGTCAACGCAAACGCGCCGTCCTTCGCCGGGACTGCGGATTCCGCCGTGCCCATCGAAATGCGCGCGGTGGTGAGATTCGCCGCGCCCACGGCAATCGCCTGCCCGCGCACGGTCACAAGCGGCGCTATCAGAATATCCGCGCGCGCCATCACCGCGCCGTAGCCTTCGGGGGCGGTGGCTTCGATGTGCGCGCCATCCGGCAGGGTGTCAAACGCGTATGCGCCGTAAGGATCGGTGACGGTTTCGGCTATGGTTGTGCCGTTTTCGCTGATAAGCCGCACTGGCATGTTCACCACCGCGGTGCCGTCGGTATCCGATGCGTGGCCGTACGCGGCATACGCAGCCGGTGTCTGCATAGACTCAAACGCCGCCACAACCACGGAGAGAGGCGCGGACACTGTTTCTTCCGCAAAGGTTTCCGGGCCCGTTTGGTACCGGAACGCATAGGAAACGGTGCCGCTCACCGCGACATCCTGTACTTCCGGCACCCCGGGCAGCGCAAAACGGCGGGTCAGCGTCAGCACGCCGTCCGAGAGGGATGAACCGGGTAAGTCGGGCGTATTCACATCAAACACAAGATCGGTTAAAGGATAACGCGGGTCATCCTGCGCCAGCGAAAGGGTCAGCGGGATCACCGCATCCTGCTCAAACAGGCTGGGCAGCGTGAGCGTATCCGCAACAACCACAGGGGTATACAGGAAACCGGGCAGCGCTTCACTTTGGAAGGAAAGCGCCGCCGGGCCGCCCGCGTCACCATGCGCGACCAGCGTGACGGGCAGCCGCTGCGGGGCATACACATGGCCTTCCGCCGCTTCCAGCATGGAAAGGGTGTAATCCCCGGCGGGCAGCGGCGTTTCCGCCGTATAAGCGCCGTCGCTATTGGCAGTGAACGCAGCGGCAAGCGCGCCGTCCGGCGCATGCAGCGCAAAGCGCCCCCCGGCAATGGGCGCGCCGGTTTCCTTATCCACATGGGCAAAAGTGAAAAACCCCAGCGTGCTTTGCGATACGGGGGCCAGCGAAATGTGCAGACCCGGATACGCGGTAACGGTTTGGGGCGCGTCCTGGGTGAAGCCGTCATCCGGCGCACCCACGGGGGAAACGGTGTACGCGGTGCCGCCCTCCCCGGCGGGCAGGGCAAGCGTATCATCCGCGCCGATCTCGCCAAGCAGCGCGCCGCCTGCGTCTGTTACGGCGTAGCGGCGGGAAAGCGGCAGCAGTCGCTCCGCGCCCGTGCTGTCTTTGGCAAGCCCAAGCGGACGGATGGTCAGCGTTGCCGCGCGGGCATTCACGATGGTCTGCTCCACAACCCTGTTTTCGGTAACTGTGACGGCAATCTCTTTTGCGTCCGGCAGAAAGCCTGCCGCCGCGCTCTGCTGGCGCAGCGTGTACGCGCCCGGCTGGATGCCCGCGAACGCCGCCGTGCCATCCTTGCCGGTAGTTGCGGAGGCGTCGCCGCCGCTTCCAGCCAAAGTGAACACAGCCCCCGGAAGCGGCGCGCCATCCGCATCCGTCACAAGAACGCGCAACCCGCACACTCCGCTCTGGCGAAATGAAACCTCCGCCACGCCCGGTACGGCGATGGGCAGGTATTCCGCATCGGACAGCGGCGCGTATCCATCCGGCGCGGATTCCACTTTCAGGTATAGATCGATGGCTGCGGGCAGCGCGAAGGATACCTCGCCCTGATCCGCCGCAAGCGTCAGTTGCCGCGCCGGATTCGCCGGATCGGGCAGGGGGACATACCCGGACGGCGCGTGCGCGTACACGCCCAGCACCGTGCCGGGAACGGGCGCGGCCTCCACGGCGTCCAGCGTCTGTTCATCATACCGCGCAAACAAAATGCGGACGGTGAAGTTCTGAGCGGACAGGCTTTCCTGATATATATAATGGGTATCGCCCAGGGTAAGCGTATCCGCGGCGGCACAAGCGCCTATGGCGATGAGCAGCAGGAGCAGAAAAACGGGTGCCAGGGAGCGTATCCGCATGAAGGCCTCCGACAAGGATAGATTGTCAAAGTATCGTATCGCATGCAACTAAAAAAGTCAATCAAACGTCTATATACTGTACCACGAATTGGAAATGGGACTAAAGGCAACACCACGCAAATGCCAACCACGCGGGCGGACGGTTTTCCGCCCATGCACACCACGCCCCGTCAACGCCTTCGGCGTCGCCGGGCATCGGAGAGCGAATTTTCAATTCGCCCCCCTCGGTTCGCCTTTCAGGCGAACGCGTGAATTGCAAAAACCTCGACGTAGCGCTGCTACGCCTTCGGTTTCCGCAAGCGCACCTGGACAAAAAACCATCTCGCCAGCGTGCTCGCCATTCGTGCGGTGTTGCCTAAAATCCCGGGAAAGAAGGGGGATCGAATGAAAAAGAAAGTAACAGCCATACTGGTCAGCCTTGTGCTGATGCTGGCAAATGCCGCGGCGTTTGCGGACACCACGCAGGATCTTCTCAAGGGGTTTGGACTGACGGAGCAGGATTTGCAGCAGTTTCAGACGATCCTTGCGGGGCTGGATGAAAACACCAGCCAGCAGACGGTGCTGGCATTGCTTGGCACCATGCTGAACAAGGATCTGCCCGAGGGCATGACCGGAACGCTGGAGGGCGACCTGTACACGCACCCGCTGGGCTTCACCATGACCGTGCCGGAAGGCTGGAAGCTGGTGGAGCAGCCGCTGGGCGTATCCGCGATGGTGATCACCGACCCGGATGAAAACGGTTTTTCGGATACCATCAGCGTGCTGGCACTGACGGAAGAGCGGGGCGACTTTGAAACCATGACGCGTGAAACGGTGGAGGCGCTGTTCACGCAGTCGCTGACGAATTACCAGTTCCAGTCGTTTGAGTCGTTCGATTACCAGGATGCCCCTGCGCATGAGTTTACCCTGGCGCACGGCGAAGGTACATCGCCCACGCTGTATCAGCGGCTGTTGATGTTCAACAAAGATGGCAAGGCCTTCCTGATTACGATGACCACCAGGAACGATGAAGAGCAGCGCGCCACCGCGGAAGCTGCCTACGGTGCGTTCATGGCCGGGTTCACCGTATTCACGGGCGAGGGCAACGGGTAAGCCTGACATGTAAAATCTGCGCGCGCGGGGAAGGAACACATCCCCGCGCGCGTCTATTGTCAAGACCCGCTGGCAGTGATATCCTATTATGACATTGTCTGCACGAAGGGGCAAAATATAACACTATTTACAAAGGTGGAGGATGCCGCGTTGATGCGCCGTCTTATCTGTGTGATTCTTCTTTTGTGCCTGGCCGCAGCCACGGCACTGGCCGACCCGCTGACGACACCCCCTGTGGGTACGCTTTCCCTTGGCTACCGGCGGCTGCAAGAGGCGCTGGTGAAGGGAAAGACGGTGCGCTTTGAAGTGAGCACCGTGCCGGAGGCGCTTTCCGGATATGAAGGCAACGCGCTTTCCGGCATGGCGGCGCTGCTGTCGGCCTTGCAGATCACGGGCGAGGTTACGACCGCTTCCGACGGCGGCAGGTTCAAGGCGTCCGTGCTGTCCGGCGGGCAAGAGGTGCTTACGATCGGCCAAGCGAGCAGCGCCACGCGCGTGGGCTTTCTTGTGGGCGATGCGTGGATCAACATGGAAAGAGGCGCGATGGATCAGGATATCGCGATGCTGCGCCTGGAAGACATTGCCGGCACGCTTTCTTCCTTCACATACGAAGGGCTGCGCGAGGGCGATGTGCCGTTCCTTTCCGCGCTGGAAAGGATGGGCATGGAGCTGTGGGTGCTTGCTTCGCCGTACAGTACGGATAACAACCGGCTGAGCGTCCCTTCCGGCCCCACATCGCACGCCACCAGCTACAGCATCGATACGGCGGGCCTTGTGGATATACTGCTGACGTTTGCGGAAGAAATGACGATGGACGGGCTGACCCTTGGCGGCGGCGCGGTATCGATGGGTTTTGACGAGTCGGGCTTTGAGGCGTTCCGTCAGCGGCTGTCGGAATATGCGCAGACGGTAGAGGTCACATCACCGTTTTCGATGAACATGACGTTTGGCGCGGGCGATGTTATGCGCACAGCGAAGGGCAGCGGCAAGCTGAAGGACGCCGCGGGGCGCACATCGTTTTCGGTCAGCTACACCTGCTCGCCGTCCAGTACGCGCAACTCTGCCCGGCTGTCCGTCGATTTCCAGCCTAAGGGCGCACAGGATACGATCAAGCTGTCCTATTCCGCGCACGAGTCAAGCGACGGCAAGAAGCGCGCCGCCAAGGACATGACGCTGACCATGACAGGGATATTTGACGGGAAGCCCTATCGCATCGCCATTGAGTACGACATGCGCAATGAGTACGCCCTTTCCGCCGATAACACCCTGACCGAGGAGCTGTCCGGCACGCTGACCGCGACCCTGCAGTACGACGGGGTGAAGCTGCTGGAACTGACGGCGAAGCGCAAGGGCAACGCCCAGTCTGTGCTGGCACAGGATGATATTTCGATCAGCGATACGATCACCCTGACCGTTAAGCAATCGGGACAGGTGACCTTCTCGGGCCAGATCATCCTTAGGTTTTCGATTGAAAAGGACCCGGATACGCGGCTGGATCTTTCCGCGTCGCAGCTTGAGAACGCCGACTTCACCGCCCTGCCGGAACTGCGCGATTTGGCGCAGGAACACTTGGCGGGATTCCGCCAAAGGCTGGTGGATGCGCTGCCGGAGGCGGCGCTGGAGGGGATATTGAACGGTTATTGATACCTGCAAGGGGGACACGTCCCCTTGCAAGAACCCCCTAGCAGAGGAATGTTTTCAGACGGAAACCGCCTGAAAACTCCCCGCCCGACCGGCAAAGCCGGTCGATACGATTGAATATGAAGGGACTTCGGCCCCTTCATACAACCCCGGGAAGGAAGCGGGGGTTTACGACAGAAGTAATTTACACAATGCCCCAGGAGGAACCCGATGAAACGAACGCTCCCCCTGTTGTTATGTTTATGCCTGTTGCTGTCGGGCGCGTTTGCGCTGGCGGATGAAACGCTGCCGGGCGGGTATGCGGAGAGCCGCGAAGCCCTTGCCCGCGCGGAAGGGCTTGAGATACGCCGGGAGACCACCTTTGAATGGGATGGGCTTTCCCTTTGGACAGAGAAGCAAAACCAGGCCATGAAAAGCCTTGCGAAGGTGTTTATGGCGCGTACCCGCGTGCAGGGCAGCGAAGGCAACGGGTACCGGATGGCTGAGCTTTTCCTGAGCGACGTATCCGTGCTGGATATGGCGGTGATGGCATCCGGCGGGGTGCTGTACGAGCAAGGCAGCCTTTCCGGCGGGGTTGCCACCGCGTTTACCAAGACGGAGTTTGCGACATTTATGCGCATGCTGGTGCAGCGCTCCGGCGCGCTGCCGGCCGACCTTTCGCTGCTGTACGACGCGGTGATGATGTGGCTGGGCGGCACGGACGGTCCGCCGGAGGGCGCGGATACCCTGTCGCAGGCGCTGTCCGCGCTTGATATGTGGAAGATGGCCGCCATGGAAGTGACCGAGCAGAGAAGACCCAAGGTGTACCTGCCGGGGATATACGGCGTGACCGCGCGGGTATCCGAAGTCACGCGCGAAGAGGCGCTGTGGCTTGCGCAGGCGTTGGCGCCGCTGTTGGGCGAAGCGCGGGAGTTTAGGCGGGAGTTCACCCCCGCCCCGGAATCGAACGATGTGATGAAAACCGTGGCGGAATGGACGCGGGCCATCACCGACCTGCCGGGCGCGGTGGCTGAATGGCTGCCGGCGGATACGCATCCCTTTGTGTACCGCGAGGTGCTGGGCCCGGACGGCGCCCTGGTGTGCCGCCAGATAGAGGGAGAGATCCCGGGCACTGCGCGGCTGATGGTGGAATGGCGCGGAACGCCGGGCGACGGGGGACTGTATCTGTACTACCGCGCGGGGACGACCGCCGTTTCGGTTCTGGCATCCGTTACCGGTGAAAACGGCGGGAAAGCGGACCGCACGGTCGTGGAGTTGCGCCTCATCGGCCAGCCGGTAAGCGCCAACGTGATGCTGACGCAGCGGCGCACGATTGAAACGAAGAGCGGCAAGGAGACCGTCCGCACCCGCACGGATATCCAGTTTGAATCGGATGCGCTGCTGGGCGCGGGGGAAACCGTGATGCTGACGGCGGATACCACGGATACGGCGTCCGGCACGGGCAGGCAATACACCCGCGATGTGAAAACGGTGCTGAGCCTGGGCGGGCTTGTATACCCTGCCGAAACGCCGCTGACGCTGCGCACCCGCACCACGGTAGAGAAAAGCACCCCGCCCATCAACCTGATGGATAACATCATCCACCCCACGCGGCTTGATGAGGGTGCGTTTGATGCATGGCTATCCACCGTAAACGGCGGTGCGGCGCAGGCATGGTTTACGATACTGGGCAGGCTGCCGATGGAAACGGCTGCGTGTCTGCTGGAAGAAATGCAGGCGGGGGAGGTATCTCCATGAACAGACGGGCAACGGGCGCGGTGTTTTGCGCCATTGCGGCGTTTCTATTCGCGGCGCGCTACATTGCTGCGGCCATCTTTGGTAGCGGCGTCAGTTCCTGGGATGCCGGCCTCTTTGACGCGATGATGGGGTACGTCGGCAGCGGCCTGACCATCGCCAGCGCGGTTGCGCTGTTCATCGGCATCGGGTATTTGATAGCCGGAGAGATCGGAAAAGAGTAGCGGCGGCAAACACAGGCCCGCCCATCCGCAGAAAGACAGCGGATGGGCGGGCTTTGCTTTTGTAAAAAGAAATATTACTTGAACAGCTTTCTCAGCAGCCAGGTGAACAGCAGGAAGTTGACCGCGCCAAAGAGCGCCAGCACCAAGCTCCATGCGCTGATCAGGATAATGGGGCCAAATAGCGCAAGCCCGACCACATAGGCAAAGATAATCGCACCCAATACGGCGATGAGCAGATCAAGCCAAAACCAAGGCCAGCGGCAGGCTTTGCCAAGCCAGTTCGCGACCAGGCCCACGATCAGGCCAATGAGGATCCACAGAATAACAAGGATGAATGTCAAAGCAGTACCCTCCAACTTTTGCATTGGGGCCACTGAAGGCCCACACTAACCTATGCAGGACGCATCTAGGCGGTGTTTGCAAATTCATATCGGTTTCTTCAAAGACTATTCATACATTTTCCAAAAACGGTTGGTAAAATGATGTCGAAATCAAAAAGGAGGGAACCAAAGTGGATAACAGAAAAAGAAACCGAAAGGGAAGGTTCGTGGCGCTGGGGCTCTCCGTGGCGCTGCTGGGCGTTGTATTTGGGGTGGCGCTGACCGCGAACCTATCGGAAACAACTGACGCGCGCGCGGAAAGCCTGACGCAGATGGCGTTGAGCGCATCCACATCGGATGAACTGGAAAGCCCGTTCAAGACAGTGTACCAGGAGGCCAGCCCCTCGGTGGTGGGCGTTAAAGTAACGATGAACATGCGGGTAAGCGGGGGCCGCATCCGCACGGATACCCAGTTCGTAGGCTCCGGCGTGAGCATCGGGGATGGCTATGTGATCACCAACTACCATGTGGCGACGGCCGGCGGCACGCTGCAGGCCGGAAGCACCACCCTTACCGTAGTATATGAGGATACGGACTATCCGGCCACATACGTTGCGGGGGATGAATCAAGCGATATCGCGGTGCTGAAGGTGGAAGGGCTGAACGCGCCTGCCGCCAAGATCGGCAACTCGGACGCGCTGACCATCGGCGACTGGGCGCTGGTCATCGGCAACCCGCTGGGCGAGCAGTTCACCAACACGCTGACCGTGGGCGTGATCAGCGGCATGAACCGCTCTGTGCAGTCAAACAGCCGCATCGGCTCAGGCACCAGCGATTCCCTGATCCAGACCAGCGCGCAGATCAACAGCGGCAACAGCGGCGGCGGCCTGTTCAACATCAAGGGTGAGCTGGTGGGCATTACATCCGCCAAGATGAGCAGCAGCTATTACAGCAGCACATCCATTGAGGGGATCGGCTTTGCGATTCCGATCAACACCGTGACCAAGATCGTTGATGACCTGATCGAATACGGCAAGGTGCTGACCCCGCGCTTTGGCATCAAGGTGACTACGTTAAGCAGCGATGTGGATGAACCCACCAAGGATTCGCTGCCCAAGAGCGTTTGGGTGCACGAAGTGGAAAAGGACTCCCCGGCCGAGGCCGCGGGCATGCAGGTGAATGACTTCATCATGGAAGTGGCCGGCCAGCGCGTGACATCTTCGGAGGAGCTGCAAAAGGTGCTTAAGCAGCAGACGGTTGGCGAGTTCGTCGATGTGGTGGTGTACAGGGTACCGGGCGCATCGCTGATGCAGGAGGACGCGGACCTGTCCCAGGGCGAGATGATTACGCTGAAAGTGGAGGTTAAGCTGCTGGACGCGGCGTGATGAACTGAACCGGAACGATAGGCGACCCGGCGGCGCAAGCTGCCGGGTTTTTGGTGTCAGCGCCCTACCGCGCGATAGAACGCGTCGCGGTAGGCATCCATGTGCTCGATGACGGAGCTTGCCATCTCGCCCGTTTCAGCCATTCGCTCAAACGCATCGATGCTGACCCATTTGGCGTCTATCGTTTCCCCTTCGCACAGCACAACCTCGCTGATATCGGCATTCAAGCGCACGCAGTAGTTGTCGCCGAAGTACGGCCATACCGTGGCGGTTCCCAGAAAATGGATGCTTTCAGGCGTTGCGGCAAGCCCTGTTTCCTCATGCAATTCGCGGATGATGGCCTCAGTTGGCGCTTCGCCTGCCATCACATGGCCGGCGGGGTTTTCCCATTTGCCGGGCATGAACCTTTTCGTAAGTGCCCGCCGCGTTACCAGGATTTCGTTTCGGTCATTGATTACCCAGATGCCCACGGCAACGATGTATTCATTCTGCCCGATGGGGGTTCCGCGCGCGACGGTGCGCCCCAGCGGGTTTCGGTTTTGGTCGTATAGGTCAAGGTATTCCGTGCTCACACTGTCACTTTCTTCCACGGTGATTTCGATGGTGTCCCCGTCTTTTAGCCCATAGGTTGCACGCAGGTCGATATCGGTCGCGATTTCAATCAGGTTCAACGGGTGGTCGCCTTTGCCGGTTAAGATCATTATCATCACCTTTTCGCATTGTAGCCGGGCGGGCGAGGGATGTCAAACAGGGATTGGCCGGCAAATTCCGCCAATCTTTCTCTACCCATTTTCCGCCCAATTTGCTATACTATACCGGATCGCGGTTTCGCGAAGTTGAGCGGAGGTGGCGTGTGGATGGACGCGATACAAGTATCCCTACAATTTGAAACGGAAGGCAATCCGGTCGCCTGTGCCCGCTTTGGGGAAGGGCACATCAACGAAACATACAAGGTGGATACGGACGCGGGCAAGTGCTATGTAATGCAGAAGCTCAATGCCCGCGTCTTTCAGAATATCCCGGGCCTGATGGCGAATATGGTGGCCGTGACCCGGCATATTCGGCAAACTGACCCCGACCCGCGGCATACCCTGCGCCTGGTGCCGACGGTCTCCGGCGCGGATTATTACATCGATGCCGAGGGCGGCAGCTGGCGCATGTGCCATTATGTGGAAAACAGCATTTGCCTGCAGCGGGCCGAGAGCGCCGAAGAGTTCGGCAAAAGCGGCGTGGCGTTCGGCCGTTTTCAGCGGCAGCTGGCCGGATTTCCGGCGGAAACGCTGGCCGAGACGATCCCGCATTTCCACGATACGCCTGCCCGCTTTCGTCATTTCAAGGAAGCGGTGGCCCGCGACGCGATGGGCCGCGCAGCGTCTGTACAGGAAGAGATTGACCGCGTGATGGCGCATGAGGCCGAGGCCGGCTACCTGATGGAGCGCCTGGCAAACGGCACGCTGCCCCTTCGCGTAACGCACAACGATACGAAGCTGAACAACGTTATGTTTGATGAAGAGACGCGCCAGCCCCTGTGCGTCATCGATCTGGATACCGTGATGCCCGGCCTTGCCGCCAACGATTTCGGCGATTCGATCCGGTTCGGCGCATCCACCGCTACGGAGGATGAAACCGATCTTGCCAAGGTGAATTTTTCGTTGCCGTACTATGAAGCGTACACGCGCGGGTTTCTGTCCCAGTGCGGAGACAGCCTGACCCCCGCCGAAATCCAGAGCCTGCCCATGGGGGCAAAGCTGATGACGCTGGAATGCGGGCTGCGCTTCCTGATGGACTACATCAATGGCGATATCTACTTCAAAATTGCCAGGCCGCAGCACAACCTGGACCGCTGCCGCACGCAGCTGGCCCTGGTGGATGCGATGGAGGCGAACTGGCGCGAAATGGAAGAAATCGTGCGCCGGGCGATGGGCTGAGCGTCTGTCGTTGACAGCGCGGGTTCGTGAACCTATCATACCCAAGAGAGGACTTGAAAACATGCGGGTGGAAAAGCTGGTTGGGGAGCGGTTCAAGGAACGTCCCTCCGACTGCGTGGTAGACAGCCATGCGCTGATGCTGCGCGGCGGATACATGAAATATGTGGCGAACGGCATCTTTTCGATGTACACGCCGCTGCGCCGCGTGGCGCGCAAAATTGAGCAGATCATCCGCGAGGAAATGGATGCCATTGATGGGCAGGAGGTGCTGTTCCCGGTGGCGCTGCCCGCCACGCTGTGGGAGGAATCGGGCCGGTTCGAATCCGTGGGGGAAGAATTGCTGCGCTTCACCGACAGGAACGGCGCCAAGATGGTGCTGGGCATGACGCATGAGGAGGCCGCTGTGCAGCTTGTGCGCGAATGGGGCCAGAGCCACACGCGCTATCCATTCATGATTTACCAGATACAGACCAAATTCCGCGACGAGGCGCGCCCGCGCGGGGGGCTGATCCGCGTGCGCGAGTTCACCATGAAGGATGCGTACTCCTTCCATACGTCGCAGGCGGACCTGGAAAAATACTACCACCGCTGCTACGATGCGTACCTGCGCATTTTTGCCCGCGCGGGCATTCCGGAGGTTGTGACCGTGCAGTCCGATTCCGGCATGATGGGCGGCAGCATCAGCCATGAGTACATGCTGCTCACCGCCGTGGGCGAGGATTCCATCGTGCTGTGCGACAGCTGCGATTTCCGCGCCAATATGGAGGCGGCGGATCACATCCCCGAAAAGCTGCCGGAAGAGGCCGCGCAGCCGCTTGCCTTAGTGTACACGCCGGGCACAAAAACAATCGAGGCGGTGTGCGAGTACCTATCTTCATCGCCCATGCGCAGCGTGAAGGCGGTGGCCTACCTGGGCCGTACATCCGGCAAGGTGTATGTGCTGTTCCTGCGCGGCGATCTGGAGGCCAACGAAACCAAGCTGACCCGCCACCTGGGCGAAGAAATCGTGCCTGCAGACCTATCCGAGGTGCCAAGCGTGGCGGCCGGGTTCATCGGGCCGGTGGGGTTATCCCCGGCGTGCGTGCCGCTGTATGACGCATCCCTTGTGGGCGCGGTGAACTTCGTTTGCGGCGCAAACCGGGAGGATCACCACTACACGGGCTTTTCCTTTGCGCGCGATGCGGCGAACGCGCCTGCCCTTGACTTCGCCAAGGCGCACACCGGCGGCATCTGCCCCAAATGCGGCAAACCCACTTTGACCGTTTCCCGCGGCATCGAGGTGGGCAATATCTTCCAGTTGGGCGATAAGTACACGGATGTCATGGGCATGCGCTACCTGGATGAAGCGGGCGCGCTGCAGACCCCGGTGATGGGCTGCTACGGCATCGGCGTGGGCAGGCTGGCCGCCTCCGTGGTGGAGGCGAGGCACGACGCGTACGGGCCGATCTGGCCGCTATCCATCGCGCCGTGGCAGGTGCACCTGTGCTGCGTGCGCGCCGATGACGCCGAAACGCGCGCAGTGGCGGAAAAGATGTACGAAGACCTTACGGCGGAGGGCGTTGAAGTGCTGTACGACGACCGTTCGGTCAGCGCGGGCGTGATGTTTGCCGATGCCGATCTGTTTGGCCTGCCGTACCGCGTCATCGTAAGCCCCAGGAACCTCAAAAACGGCGCTGTGGAGATCGCATCCCGCGATAAATCCATGCAGCAGTCCGTGCCGGTGCAAGACGCCGCAGAAACAATACGAAAGCTGGTGCGCGCCTGATGGAAGGGAACCGCAAACTTGGCACGCTGGCGCTGCTTCTGGCGGCGATTGGGGTGGGCGCATCTGCCACGCTCAATAAGCTGGCGATGAATGTAGGGCTGACACCGGTGTGGCTGAACGTACTTCGGCTGGGCTTTTCAGTGCTGGTGATGCTGCCATTTTTCCTTGGCAGCGCGGAATCTAAGCGCCAAGTGAGGCAGATCAGCCGCAAAAACCTGCGCCTGTCCGTGCTTGCGGGCGTGATGCTGGCGATACACTTTCTTGCGTGGGCATCGTCGCTGAAATACGCGGATTCGGTTGTGGCCGTATCCATCTGGAGCACCTATTCTTTGATGACGGTGATAGGCTCTACTTTTTTGCTGAAAGAAAAGACGCCGCTAGCCGCGGTGCTTGGCATTGCGCTGGCGACGGTGGGCGTGTTCGTGTGCGCCATCGGGGCAGGGCAGTCGCAGCTGGTGGGGCTGCTATGGGCGCTGTTGGCGGCGGTGTCGCAGGCCGCGTATACGCTGTGCGGCCGCACTGTGCGCCGCGAAGTATCCGTGATGCCCTACACCATGATCGTCTATTCGGTGGCGTTTGCCTGCCAGCTGGCGGCGGGCGTGCTGTCCGGACTGCCGGAGGGCGGCATCACATGGCCCGGCATATACACATCGCTTCTGCTGGCGTTTGTCTGTACGCTGGGTGGGCATTCCACGCAAAACTATGCGCTGAAGTTCTTCAAAGCGCCCGTGGTATCCGCCGTAGTCATTACGGAGGTATTCACCGGACCGTTGCTGGTGTACGCGGTGTTTGGCGAAGCGCCCGGGCTCAACAGCGTGATCGGCGGGGTTATCATTTTGCTGGGTGTGGGGCTGGTAATGTTGCGCGAGCTGCACGGCGGCAAAGGCGCGGGGCAGCCCATCCCGCAGCCGGTGGAGGAGTAGGGCGTGGCCGCGTATTCGCACATCATATGGGATTGGAACGGCACGCTGTTTGATGACGCCGCGTGGTGCATGTCCATCATCAACGGGATGCTTGGGCGGCGCGGCCTGCCGGAACTGCCGGACCTTGCCGCGTACCAAGGCGTGTTTGGCTTCCCCATCATCGATTATTACCGCCGGGCTGGGTTCGATTTCACCAATGAGCCGTTTGAAGCGCTGGCGGCGGAGTTCATAAGCTTGTATCACGCGGATAACACCGGGCGCTGCGGGCTGCGAGGCGGCGCGGAGGCCGTGCTGCAAGGCGCTGCGGGGAAGGGCGTGCGGCAGGTGATTCTGTCCGCGTCAAAGGTGGAAAACCTGGCGGCGCAGGTGGCCGTGTTCGGCATTGAACCGTATTTCGATGAGATGCTGGGCATATCGGATATCTACGCGAAAAGCAAGGTCGATATCGGCCGGGCGTTCATGGCGCGGGTGAACCCCGCAAAGGCGCTGATGATCGGCGATACCGCGCACGATGCCGAGGTTGCGCGGGCGATGGGCGTGGACTGCGTGCTGCTGGAAGGCGGGCACCACGCGCGGGGGACGCTGCTTGGCTGCGGCGTGCCGGTGCTGGGGACCATTTTATCGGTGCTGGATATTCTCTAAAATGTTATAGTCATTCAACCCCAAAACGGACCGATGTGAGCGAGAGATTTTTTCGTCCGGCAAGAAGCCGGAGCGAGGCGTGGCTGGAGGCCACGTTGAGCGGAAGGCGCCGCCGCAGGGCGGAAAAAGATCCGCTTACATCGGT
>JAVBPC010000100.1:0-4097 GCA_031549905.1 Eubacteriales bacterium | reverse complement strand
GTCTACCCCTCCTCCCTACTCTGCCGGTCGCGCTCTGTTGGTGTCTAATTCTCCTGCCCCCCACCCCCCCCCTTTAGTTTTTTTCGCTTGCTCTTCTCCATGTCCGCGGGGGCGGCCCCCGCCGCCCCCCGTTCCCTGCGCCCCCCTTCGCAACTTGCAAGGAGCTTTACCACATGATGCACATCACAAACCTCGTATGCGCGCCGGGGCGGACCGGCTTCTACTTTGACGACCAGGCGGCGATCAAGCGCGGCGCGGTTGCGGACGGTTCGACGTACAAGGGCGAGCCGGTAACGCCGGGGTTCACGGCGGTGCGGCAGGCGGGCGAGGCGATCTCGGTGCTGCTGGTGCTGGAAAACGGGCAGACCGGCTGGGGCGACTGCGCGGCGGTGCAGTATTCCGGCGCGGGCGGGCGCGATCCGCTGTTCCTGGCGAAGGAGTTCATCCCGGTGATTGAGAAGCACGTCGCGCCGGCGCTTCAGGGCGAGAGCGCGGACAGCTTCCGCAGGCTGTGCGCGAAGCTGGAACAGATCCGCGTGGACGGCAAGCCGCTGCACACGGCGATCCGGTACGGGGTGTCACAGGCGATTTTGGACGCGGTGGCGAAATCGCGGGGACTTAACATGTGCGATGTTGTGGCGGATGAGTACGGCCTGACCGTGTCCGAGCAGGCGATTCCGATCTTCACGCAGTCCGGCGACAACCGGTACGACAACGCCGACAAGATGATCATGAAGCACGCGCCGGTGCTGCCGCACGCGCTGATCAATCACATGGAAACCAAGCTGGGCCGTGACGGCGGGCTGCTGCTCAAATATGTGGAATGGCTGCGCGACAGGATCATCGCCATCCGCCCGGAAGAAGAATATGTGCCCGTGATGCACATCGACTGCTACGGCACGATCGGCCAGGCGTTCGGAAACGACAACTACGGCGCGATGGCGGAGTATTGCGCAAAGCTGTGCGAGGCCGCGAAACCCTTCCACCTGCGCATTGAAGGCCCGATGGATTCCGGCAGCCGCGAAGCGCAAATGCGCGACCTTTCCGGCCTCACCGCCGAACTGGACAGGCGCGGCATCCCGGTCGAGCTGGTCGCCGATGAATGGTGCAACACGCTGGAAGATGTGCAGGCGTTTGCCGACTGCCGCGCCGGCCACATGATCCAGATCAAGACGCCTGACCTGGGCTCCATCCACAACACGGTGGAGGCCGTGCTCTACTGCGAGGAAAAGGGCATCGGCGCGTATCAGGGCGGCACCTGCAACGAAACCGACCGCTCCGCGCAGGTGTGCGTGCACACCGCCATGGCGACCCGGCCCATCCAGATCCTGGCCAAGCCCGGCATGGGCGTGGATGAGGGGTATATGATCGCGTACAATGAGATGCAGCGGGTGCTGGCGCTGAGGGGCGCGGGCGTGGGTGTGAAGTAAGCGCCCCGCCAATGCCGCTTTCAGTTCCTCTTCCCGCCAGTTGGCGCACACCCCCTTGCGAAATCCCCCGCCCGCTGCTATAGTAAGCACGGACTCTACATATGATTTGCTGAAAAGGGGGTGCGCGCATGGACCGTGTTCGCATCAAGGAATACGCAAAGGCCGCGCTGCAAGGGAACTACGGGGTGGCCATTCTGGCGATCGTCATTCAAACGGTTGCGATATCTATTGCCGCCGGGCCGACGCTTGGCATTGCGCTGTTGCTGCTTGCCCCGCCGTTTGAGGTGGGCCTCAGCTTCGTGTTTCTGTCCCTCTGGCGCAGACGGCCCGTGGGCAACACCGGCATTTTTCACGGGTTTCAAAACTATCTGTCGTCGCTGCTGGGCATCCTGTGGCGCGATCTTTGGGTGTTCCTGTGGAGCCTGCTGTTCCTGATCCCCGGCATCCTCAAGGCGTACGAATATTTCCTGGTGCCCTACCTGCTGGCCGATTACCCCGAGATGCGCCCCAATACCGCGCTGAAGGTATCGGGGGCCGTAACCCAGGGCCACCGCATGGAAATTTTCATCATGCAGATCAGCTTTTTCTGGTGGAGCCTGCTGTCGGCGTTCACCGGCGGGATTCTCTACATCTTTTACGTCGGCCCCTACATGAACACCTCCCTGGCCGGCCTCTACGACGAGCTGATGCTGGACGCAATGGAGCGCGGCGTCATCGAAGGGGAGTTTTGGAGAGAGTGATGGGGGGCACGGGGGCACGCTGGGACGCTGTCCCAGACCCTGCCAAAGGGATATATCCCTTTGGAATCCCTGACTTCGCCTCACGGCGGGCAGGATTTTCACACAAACAATACCGCACAGCAACAAACTGTGCGGTATCGCTTTATGTATCCCCCAAAGATGGGATTCTTAAGGGATGAAATCCCTTAAGCAGGGTCTGGGACAGAGTCCCAGCGTTTCCCCTTCTACAATGCTTCTTTGATCTCCTCCTGCGCCTTCTTGTCAATCCTGTACCTTAGCGAGATTACAATCCCAGCCCCCATGCACACCGCCGGCGTCACCGCGATCAGCGCCGTCAGCGCGCTTTGCGCGGACTCGGGCTGGGAAAGCACGGCGGCCGCGCCGGGGGCCTGCTCCACGAAGCCGCACAGGCCCAGCACGGCCATCACCAACGCGATGCCCGCGGCCTGTATTGTTTTGTTGATCAGGTTCAGCAGCCCGCCGAACGCGCCTTCGCTGCGCTCGCCGTATTCAAGCTGCGCGGCATCCATCACGTCTCCGAACATCGTGTGCGGCACAAGGCCCGGCCCGCTGATCGCAAAGCCCAGAAACGCGGCCAGCAGGTAGACCATCGGCGCGGGCGTGCCGGGCTGCAAAAGAAAGATCGCAAGCCCGCCGATGATCCACAGCACGGCGCCCGCGCGGTAGGTGAACGCCTTGCTGGTCTTTTTGATCAGCCACAGATAGAATGGCAGCGCAACAATCTGCATCGCGAACATCAGGCCCGCGCCGATCATGCCCACCATGTTGGCATCGCCAGCAAGGGTCATATCGCGCATCAGCTTGAAATCAATATAGAAGAAAAACAGCGTGCTCATCACCGCCATCGACATCGACAGGCACAGCTGCATGCCCAGATACTGGCGGAACGCGGGCAGCTTCAGCGGCCGCACGAACGCCTTTATGGAAAAGGGTTTGCGCACCGGCGGGGTCACAATTTCTTCCTTGGCAAACAGCGCGGTCACCAGCAGCGACAGCATGAACATCGTGCCGAAAATCAGGCTCATCGCGATGTAGCCGCTGCCCTTGCTTTCGAACGCGTCCACGATCATGCCGGGCGCGGCCACGCACAAAATCGATGCGAAAATGGAAAAGCCGAGGCGCAGCCCGTTCGCGGACGCCCGCTGGCCGTAATCCTGGCTGATCTCGCTGGACAAAGAATAGTACGGGATCATCACCATCGTTTGCACCGTGTTAAACAGGATGTACGATGCCATCACCGCTGCCACGCGCGCACCGACCGCATCAAACGCGTACGGGAAAAACATCAGGAAGAAGCTGGCCAGCGTCAGCGGCGCCGCGATCAGGATATAAATGCGCCGCTTGCCCATTCGGCTTTGCGTGGCATCCGAAATGTAGCCCATCAGCGGGTCGGTGATGGCATCCCATACGCGCGCCACCAGCATCACCACGCCGATCCAGTACGCCGAAAGGCCCACCGTCATCGCCAGAAACGTCGGGTACAGGAAGTTCACAATGTTGAACGAGCCGCCGCCGAAGAAATCGCCCACCGCAAAGGCAAGCTTGCGGCGAAAGGGCAGAGGGGATGCGGACATGGGCAGGCCTCCCAACGTGTTATTTTGCTTTGATAAACCGTTATCAACAGTATAACAAACGATTATGACGCTTACAAGGGATAAAAAAGGCGGCCCTTCCGCCATGGAAAGGCCGCCCGGCGCGGTGATGCGCTCGCTTTAGAACCCCTGAATGTACCTGCCGTCAACCCATCCGCCGTTCATGCCGCCGTTGTAAGATACCCAGCACCAATTTTCGGATGGGCTGTCCCACTTCATCAGCTCAACGATCTCGCCCAGGTACGCGCGGCCCAGCACCTCGCTGCCCGCTTCCGGGGCGATGCGCACGCTGACCCACTCGTTGCAGTTGATGA
>JAVBPC010000085.1:0-85435 GCA_031549905.1 Eubacteriales bacterium | reverse complement strand
CCTCCTCCTCTGTGCCCCCCTGTGCTCCCCCCCCCACCCCCCCACCTCCGTCTCCTTCTGTCTCCGGCGCCCCCCCGCGGCGCGCCGCCCCCCGCCCCCGCCCCCCCCCCCGTTCCCCCACCATGACAGTTCCTTCCAATTTTAGCGCCTTGCTGCTGTTAGGCAGCCGGCGACGCCTGCGGCTCATCCGTCACCTGCGGCTGGTCATTTGCCGCCGGAGGATCCGTCACTTGCACCTGATCTGTCGCCTGCGGCAGATCCGTCGGTGTCGTCTGATCGGCGGGCTTGCTATCGCAGCCTACCAGCAGGAACATTGCCGCCACAAGCAGCAAAAGGATTACCACAGTCTTTTTCTTGGTCATTGTTTCAACCCCTTTCCACCAAAAGTAACGTATGAAAACGGGAAAAGGTTCCATCCCTTTTCCCGTTTTTTTGAAAAAATATTAATTGTTGTTGTTAAAATGCTTACAGTATGCGTAAATACTGGGTCATCATATACCCCTTCAGGCCGTCCACTTCCACATAGCACCAGTCGGCGCCATACTTCAGAATCGTTACCACTACGCCGTTGTAGAACTGGCGCAGGCTATCGCTGTACATATCAGCCTGGGCGCGCAGGTTCAGTTTCTGGGTGGCGATAGGGTTGCTGATCACGGCCAGCGTTCCCTGCGTGGTAGTGCCCATCGAACTGAAGGACAGATACCTTGTCATCATATAGCCGGTCTTTCCATCCACCTGCACACGGCACCACTCCGCGCCGTAAGACAGCACCAGCACGCTCTGGTTGTTGTAATATTTGCCGAGCACCCCGCTGTCCTTGCTGGGCAGGGCGCGCAGGTTCAGCCATTCGCCCGCCTTCTGGCCGGTGACGGTAGCGTACGTCGAGCCGCTGGGCACAGATGGCTGTGTGGTCGGCGTGGGCATATAGGAGCCCGTGAAGGAGAGATACTTGGTCATCATATAACCGTAGATGCCATCCACCTGCACGCGGCACCAGGTGGCGCCGTATTCCAGTATTGCTACTCTGGTGCCATTGTAATACCTACCCAGGATGACGCTTTTGGTGTCTGGATACTGGCGCAGCATCAGTCGCTCGGTGGCAATCGGGTTGTTGACGTAAGCGTAGGTGGTCACACCCGGGTCCGGCGCCAGCGTAGGCTGCACACTGCCGCCAAAGTACAGATATTGGGTCATCATATAGCCGTATATTCCGCCAACCTCCACACGGCACCAGGTTCCGCCGTACTCCAGCACGCGCACGGTGGTGCCGTTGAGATACCCGCCAAGAGATGTGCTGCGTTTATCCGGCTGGGCGCGCAGGTTTAGCTTGTCGCGGGGATCAGGGTTGTTGACCACGGCGGTGGTATAGCCGGGCTGCGCCGTGGGCTGGCCGGGCTTCTGGAAGGTGATATACTGGGTCTGCATATAGCCGCGCCTGCCGGAAACCTCAACGTAGCACCAGTTGCCGTCGCCGCTGATGATATACAGCTGCGTCGCGTTGGGGTAGGTATCCAGCACGGTGGATGTTGTATTGGCATTGTTGTACAGCGGCACGCGGTCGCCCGTGTAATACGTTTTCACATATGCCGTGCCGGACAGACCGCCTGCGGGCACTGTGGGGGTCGGGGTGGGCGAAGCCGTGGGCTGACCCGGGGGCTGGAAGGTGATGTTAATCATCTGGAAATAGCCGGTCACGCCTTGGATTTCTGCACGGCACCATACGCCGTCGCTGCTGAGAATGACCAGCTGCGTACCAACAACATATTGGCCCTTGAAGCTGCTCAGCAAACTTGCATCGCTATACAGCGTGATCATCTCGCCGCTGTAGCCCTTGAGGTACGCGGTGCCGGTAGGCCCGGAAGGGGGCGTGGGCGTAGGTGTGGGCGCGGCGGGCGCGGAATAGTCGGTATACCGCGATTCGATATACCCTGTGCGGTCACCGGTCGCAACCTTCAGCCAGCCGTTGCCCTCATCATTGAGCACGGATACTGTGTCGCCGATCGAAAGGCTCCAGATCGTCGCGCCGGTATCATAGCCGACCTTATCAAGCATGGGCAAAAAATCGCCCAAAGTGCCCGTCACCTTGCAGGTAGCGGCCTGCGCTGTGCCGATGAACAGCGCCAGCAGGCACACGGTCACCAGAAGCAGCCGTACAATGTTTTTTTTCATGGTAGTTCCTCCTTTATGAGAGCTTTCTGTCCGTTTCTATCCGTTTGCCGGCGCGCCGGAATCAATCTTTTGTATCTCGCCCGTGCGCGCATCCAGCTGCACGGTGTAGTCTCCCAGCAATTGAAATTCCCCGGGGTCACGCACCGAGAACGACACCTGCCATACGGGTTGCTGCGGATCAGCAATGTTGAAAGCAACCGACGGCGTGTACTTATCCAGCGCTTCCGCCTTGATGGCGTACTTTTGCCGGATTGCCTCCGTCGCAGCGCTGACGGCCTGCTCTTCGGTCAGGTCATCCGGGCCGGGCACGCCGTTGAGGAACGAATCCACAATCGTGACACCCGCCGCCAGCCGCAGCTCGTCTAACCTCGCCTTTTCCGAAAGCGTCCACTCGCGGGACTGGCTGACCGCCATCAACTGACGGTAATAGTCCTCCAGCGCCTGCTGCTCTTTGCTCATTTCCGCGCCGGGCCTTCCGGTGGGAAAAGGGGGATTGTCGCCGTCCGCAGGGCCTGAAAATGTCGGTCCGGGGGTGACGGGCGGAGACCATTCGGACCCCATTGCGTCTGACAGCAACACATTCACCAGCAGCGTGCTCAATAGGATCATCAGCACGCCCAGCAAAAGCGTCAGCAGCAGCTTTCCTTTTCCTTTCGCCGTCTTTTGCATGGATACCTCCCGGGGGGAAAAGTTCTTAGTAACCGTTGGTTTATTCGCCGGTGGCCGACGAGGTGAATTTCTGTCAGATGCGGTGCGCAAAACCTGAAGGCGTAGCAGCGCTACGTCGAGGGTTTTGCGGGCCGCAGATGGCGGAAATGCGCCCGCCAGACACCGTGCGAATAGACCGGCGGTTACTTAAGCGGGGGCGGGAAATCGACGATCATCGCCGTCCCCTTGCCAGGCTCGGACTGGATGGTCAGGCTTGCTTTATGCAGCATGCATATCTGCCTGACCAGCGAAAGCCCAAGCCCTACGCCGCCGTTGGCGCGCGATCTGGAGGGGTCTACCCGGTAGAACGGCTCCAGAATGCGCGCCTGTTCTTCCTTGGGGATGCCAATCCCCTCGTCCTGGACGATGAGCCTTTGCGCAAAGCCCAGGGCCTGTATGGTAACGGTCACCTTCTGATTAGGGCCAGAGGCACGCACCGCGTTTTCAATCAGGTTGAGCGCGAGCGTTTCCACCATATCCGAATCCCCCTCGATGTGGGCGTCATGCAGCTTTGATTCAAGCTGCACCCCTCTCGCCCTCATCTGACCCGCCATGGTGTACAGTGCCGATTCAACCGGTGCTTTCATGGCAATCGGCGATAACGTGATCTGGCCCCCGGTAAGCCGGGATAGGTTCATCATTTTTTCGGAAAGGTTGCGGATGCGCTTGGACTGGTCGATGATATAGTCCTTCGCGCGCAGCGTATCCTGGTCGTTTCCTTTGGCGAATTTCAGGTATTCGCCGTACCCCATGATCGCAGTGATCGGCGTCCTCAGCTCGTGCGCCAAGTTGTCGATAAACCGCTGCCTCTCTTCCGCCAGCGCCTTCTGGGTATCGATGTGGCGCTCAATGGAATCGGCCATCTGGTTGAACGTACCTGCAAACTCGCCGATTTCATCGTGGCTGGCAACGGTTACTCGTTTGCCCAAATCCCCCGCGGCAATTTCCTTTGCGGCGTTGTTCAGCTCGCGCAGCGGGCTTGTCATGTGCAGCAGCAGCGACGCGATGATCACCGCCAGCAGCACCGCAATGATGATCGACGCAATCAGGAAGTACTGGCGCATCTCGGACCCGAAGCGTGAAACGCTTTCGATATCCTTGACATAGACGATCTTGATGCCCGACAGGGGCTCCGCCAGCGGCCTTCCGACGATGACGATATATCGGCTGCCGCTCGCCATGTCGATCTTCCTGGTGTCATACGGAACGTTGAACTGTTCCGCATCGCCTTCCTCCACCGGCACATTGGAGAACACCAGCGTACCCCTAAAATACACCTGGATGTACGCCTTTTGTTCCTCGTACGTTTCCGCCTGCTGCACCGCCTGGTACAGCAGGTTGTCGGCGTTGAACCGCTCGTAATACGCGCTGACCACCGACAGCTGGCTGACAAACGCCTTTTCCAGCTGGCGCTGCTCGCCCACAGCCATCTCCATGGCCGTTTCCGTCACCAGCGACATGCTCTGGCGCATGAACAGCACCGCGAACACATCCAAACAGATCAGGAACACGAGCAGGATCGCCAGGAACGCGCGCTGCCAGAATTTCAAGGAGAAGCCTCCAATCGGTATCCGACCCGGTGGATCGTCTTGATCTTTTCTTCCAGGCACAGCTTCTTGCGAAGCCGCTGGATGTGGACATCCACCGTGCGCGTCTCGCCCAGGTACTCAAACCCCCATACCATTTCCAGCAGCCTTTCGCGGGTAAGCGCAATGTTCTGGTTGCGCAGCAGCACTTCCAGCAGCTGAAACTCCTTGGCCGTCAGATCTACCGGCTGGCCGTCCATCAGCACCGTGTGCTCATCCAGGCGGATTTCCAGGTTGCCCAGCGTCACCACGGGGCTACTCGCCTTTTGCACCCGGCGCAGCACCGTGTCAATCCGGGTCAGCAGTTCAATCGTTTCAAACGGCTTGGCGATGTAGTCATCCGCGCCAAGCTTCAGGCCCCTAATTCTGTCCGCCAGGTCATGTTTGGCGGTCAGGAAGATCACCGGGATGCCCAGCGGCTCGATCTTCTCCATCAGGGTGAAACCGTCCATGCCCGGAAGCAGCACATCCAGGATGATCAGGTCCGGCTTATCCCTGGAGATGGCATCCATGACATACGCCCCACTGTCGACATGTGTGCTTTCATGACCGGTTAATGATAGGTTCATACGGATCAAATCCGCAATCGCCAGCTCATCTTCCACGATCAGGATTTTCGCCATGCTTTCCACCTCGACCCAAGTATACCAGATATCCCCTGGAAAGTCGTCAAAAAGTTGTAAACAAAAAGACGCCTCATTGTAAAAAAAGGGGAATCGCGCAACATCGCAATGTTTGCGTTCACCCTGGCGCTATGCTATACTAAAAGCCAAAAAGACAATGGAAAAAGAAGGGAAACTACATGAAAGAACATTGGCTGGGCCAGAATGTGCCCAAACTGGGTTTTGGGATGATGCGGCTGCCCGCCGCCCAGGATGGTACCATTGACTTGCCGCAGATTTGTGACATGGTGGATGCATACCTTGCCGCCGGGTTTACCTATTTTGACACCGCGTACGGCTACATGGATGGAAAAAGCGAAGAAACCGTGGGCAAAGCACTGGTGCAGCGCCACCCGCGCGAAAGCTACCTGCTTGCCACCAAGCTGCCGCTGTGGGAACTGAACGAAAAAAGCGACATGCAGCGCATCGTCGATTTGCAGCTGGCCCGCACCGGCGCCCAGTACTTTGACTTCTACTTGCTGCACGCGCTGGGTGCAAGCCGCCTTGAAAAGCTGGACGAGCTTGGCACATGGGCGTTCCTCAAATCCCTCAAAGAGCGCGGCATCGCAAAGCACATCGGCTTTTCCTTCCACGATAACGCGCAGGTGCTGGATGATATCCTGACCGCCCACCCGGAAGTGGAGTTTGTACAGCTGCAGATCAACTATGTCGACTGGGATGACAAGGGCGTGCAATCCCGCCTGTGCTATGAAGTGGCGATGAAACACGGCGTGTCCGTGATCATCATGGAGCCTGTCAAGGGCGGCGCGCTGGCCACGCTGAATGACGGCGCCAGGGCCGCCATGAAGGCAGCCCGCCCGGATCACACCCCCGCCGCGTGGGCGCTGCGCTACTGCGCATCGCTTGACAAGGTGGTCACGGTGCTTTCCGGCATGAGCGACATGGCGCAGATGCGGGATAATATCGGCACGATGTCCTCCTTTGAAAAGATGACGGATGCCGATCAAGCCGTTATCGAACAAGTAAAAGAGATCATGGCGGGCATCCCCACCATCCCCTGCACCGACTGCCGCTACTGCATGGAGCATTGCCCGCAAAATATCCCGATCCCCAGGATTCTGGATGCTGAGAACAAGCGGCGCGTATACGGCGTTACAAACAAAGGCCACTATGCCTTCATCACCCGCGGGAAGGGCAAGGCTTCCGATTGCATACAGTGCGGCGTGTGCGAAGGGCGCTGCCCGCAGCATATCGGGATCATTCCGCTGCTTGAACAGTGCGCGGAAACGTTTGAAAACTGACCACTAAAATCAGGAGGGTATGCCCATGCAACTGCACCAGTTGGATGCCCGGATCGGCCGGATGCTGCAAGAGCTGAAAACCCTGTCCGTTAGGCGCAGCGAGCCCATCCGGGATATCGCCATCGCCAGGCGCGGCGATAAGCAAACCCACCCGTTTGAAAACGGCGGCATGTGGGCGATGGACAGCGAATGGTGGGATTTCACATGCGTCGCTGCCGTGCCGGAGGGCTTTGCGGGCCAGGTAAGGCTGTCGCTCAAAACCGGGCGCGAGCACGAATGGGAGGCCACCGGCCCGCAGTTTGTCGTGCGCGTAAACGGCCGCATTGAGCAGGCGTTTGACACCAAGCACACGCACATGGTTCTGCAAGAAAAGGCAGTGCCCTTCTCCTCGTTTGATATCACGCTGAACGGCTATTCCGCCCAGCGCGGCGTGAAGATGGACCTTTCGCTGCAGGATATCAACGTGCCGGTGGAACAGCTGTACTACGACATCCACACCCCGTACCGCGCCACGCTGCTGATCCGGGATGGCGTGCGCGAAAGGGAGATGGCCCTGGAAACGCTGAACCGCGCGCTGGATATGCTGGACCTGCGCGACCCGCACAGCGCGGCGTTCGATGTCTCCGTCAAGGCTGCGCGGGCGTACCTGAAAACGGAATTCTACGATAAGCGCGGGGCCCTGCCCGCCGTCGCGCACGCGGACAGCGTGGGCCACACGCACATCGACGTCGCGTGGCTGTGGGATCTGTACCAGACGCGCCACAAGGCCGTGCGCAGCTTCTCCACGGTGCTGAAGCTGATGGAGCAGTACCCCGAATACAAGTTCATGTCCAGCCAGGCGGCGCTGTACAACATGGTCAAGCACGATGAACCGGAGCTGTTTGAGCGCATCAAAAAGTCCATCGCGGATGGCCGCTGGGAGCCGGAAGGCGGCATGTGGGTGGAGGCCGACTGCAACCTGGCCGGCGGCGAGGCGCTGGTGCGCCAATTCCTGGTGGGGCAGGGCTTCTTCACGCGCGAATTCGGAAAGCGCAGCCGCGTGCTGTGGCTGCCGGATGTGTTCGGCTATTCCGCCGCGCTGCCGCAGATCATGAAGCTATCCGGCATCGACTATTTCATGACGACCAAGCTGAGCTGGAGCGAGTTCAACCAATCCCCGTACGATACCTTTATGTGGAAAGGCATTGACGGCAGCGAGGTGCTGACGCACTTCTCCCCCGCGCGCGATTACGCCGAGGAAAACACGGCCGGGCACGACGGGCTGCCGTACTTCACCACCTACAACTCCATGCTGACGCCCGAGCAGGTATCCGGCGGATGGCAGCGCTTCCAGCAGAAGGGCGTTGACGATCACATTCTGATCTGCTACGGCTTTGGCGACGGCGGCGGCGGTCCCACCGACTGGATGCTGGAGGCCGCGCGCCGCATGGAAGTGCCGCTGCCCGCAACGCCCGTGGTGCATCAGCAGCATGCCCGCCCGTTCTTTGAGGCGCTGGAAAAGCGCGTGATGAACAACGAAAAGCTGCCCAAGTGGTCGGGCGAGCTGTACCTGGAATACCACCGCGGCACCTACACCGCGATGGCGCGCAACAAGCGGTCCAACAGAAAGATTGAGCTGCTGCTGCGCGATGTGGAGTTCCTGCGCGCGGAAGCCTCCGTGCGCTGCGGGCTGCCTTACCCCAAGGACGCGCTGCAATCCGTATGGGAAGATGTGCTGACGCTGCAATTCCACGATATCCTGCCCGGCTCTTCCATCAAAAAGGTGTACGATGATTCTCAGGAGATGTACGCGCGCCGGTTCGTGGAGCTGAACGCGCTGCTGGATGAGGCGCTGACGGTGCTGTCCGCGCACATCGGCGGGGATACGCTGTGCTTCAACACGCTGTCCCATACGCGCGATGACATCGTATGGTTCCACGCGCCTAAGGATGTGACCGCCGTGCGCGACGCGGCGGGCAACCTATTCCCCGTGCAGCATGTGGAAGGCCGTGCGTGCGCGTATGTGCTGGGCATGGCCCCAATGGCCGTAACGCCGCTGTGGTTCAGCCATGACGCCGTTTCCGTCCAGGCCGTTGAGGCCAGCCGCGAAGGGTTTGATACCCCGTTCTTCGCCGGCAAGTTTGACGGGAGCATGCGCATCGTCAGCCTCATCGATAAGGCGGAAGACCGCGAGATCGTGAGGCCCGGCGAGGCGCTCAACCGCATCGTATGCTACGAAAACAAGCCCCACAACTATGACGCGTGGGATATGAACATCTACTACGACCGCCATCACTGGGAAGTGGATGATGTGAGGAGCGTGACCGTGGTATCGCAGGGGCCGGTGCTGGCGGTGCTGCGCGTTCAGTACAAGTACATGCAGTCCACCCTGACGCAGGATATCGTGCTGTATCACGATATCGACCGCGTGGATTTCGACACCACCGTGGATTGGCGCGAGGCGCAGTACCTGCTCAAGGCACATTTCCCCGTGGATGTGTTCTACAACGAGGCGACGTTCGATATCCAGTACGGGAACCTTCGCCGCGCCACGCACAAGAACACCACCTGGGATATCGCAAGGTTTGAGGTTTGCGCGCACAAGTGGGCGGATGTCAGCGAGGCGGGCTACGGCGTGTCGCTGATGAACGACTGCAAATACGGCCATTCCGTCGATGAAAATAGCATGGCGCTGACGCTGCTGAAAAGCTCCACCAGCCCCAACCCCGACGCCGACCGCGAGGTGCACCACTTTACCTATTCGGTGATGCCGCACCAGGGCAGCTGGCGAGAGGCGGACACGCCGGAGATGGCGTACCGGCTGAATGTGCCCGTCAGGGCCGTGCCCGGGGGAAATGAGGGAGATGCCCCCGCCGCGTTTGCTGCCGTGGAGGCGCCGAATGTGATTATCGAATCCGTCAAGCGCGCGGAGGATGGCGACGGCGTCATCATCCGGCTGTATGAGTGCTTTGGCGCGCGTACGCAGGCAACGCTGACGCTTGGGTTCCCGGCGAAGGCGGTGCATGTTTGCAACATGCTGGAGGATGATTTAGGGCGGGCCAAGGTGGATGGGAATGCGGTGGAATTTGCGCTGAAGCCTTACGAGATCAAGAGTTTCAGGGTGAGGTAAAGAACGGATGGTTTGGACCGCCGCGGGCAGAAGCCTTTTGCGGCGGTCCTTTTTGAAAACGCAAACACCCTTTTCAGCGTATGTGATGAGGAGATGAACCGCTTTGGCTCAGTTTTGGTGCAAGTGCGGGAATCGCATGTGGAATGGCCAAACGCCAAATGATATACAGTTTTGGGTCTATTCCGACAGAAAAATGGATAAAATACGGGAAAATGATGTTGTTGACGTCTTGGAACTTTCTGATATGGAAGATTATGAAGTTTGGTTATGCCCTGTATGCAAAAGGTTGTCTGTGTTCGAGCACTCAAGCAACACGGTAAAATA
Organism: Eubacteriales bacterium; assembly: GCA_031549905.1. GTDB lineage: Bacteria > Bacillota > Clostridia > Christensenellales > Aristaeellaceae > Avichristensenella. Next base: position 75,615 of record JAVBPC010000085.1, on the reverse strand, counting down.
TACATACCAACTAGAATAACAAAAATAGGTACAGCAAAAGAAAGGTAATGCGAAGATTTTCCCCTCACTCCATCGCCCACTCAAACCCAGCATACTTTGTCCGCAAATCAAACACCAGCTTCCCCTCTTCATAAAACCGCACCCGCGCCGGGGCCGCCGCGCACTCATGGATCGTGCGCGCCATCACCCCTTGGCGCGGCGCGAGCAGCGGCCGCCCCTCGCCAGCCTTCACATCCACAATCAGCCGCAGCTTTCCCTGCGACAGCACAATCTGCTCCCGCGTAACCGCATCGATGCGCACGCCACCGTATGTCGCCATGCGGTACTCTTTTCCGCCATACCATACCGCCGCGATGCACCCGGTGAATTGTATACCGCATAGCGGGATGCTGGCGATTGAAACCATCACGCTGGCCTTCTCCTCAAACGCGTTTGCAAAAAACCAGCAGTACCTTTCGGGAAACGATGTGCCGCTGTCGCCCTCAATGTACCCCACGCCGCCGGTGAAATCCAGTGTTTCCCCGTTCAGCGCCACGCGGCCCGACACCCTGTGGTGCAGGCTAAGCACGCTATGGCGGCACTCCATCGGTAGAAAGCGGAAGGGGCCCATCATATCGCCCCTCGGCGGCGTCGCCTCCGTATAGGTAAGCCGCCCGGTCAGGCGCAGGTCGTGCGTGTCCACATCCAGTGTAATTTCATCCGGAAAAAATGTGCTGCCGCCTATCGTCACGCGCAGCCCTTCCCGGTGGTACTGCGAAGAATCGTACGGCGCGTTATACGCATAAGACAAGGTAGGGATTTCTGGCGAAATCCCTTCATGGCGCGATATCTGCGAATTCGCGCCAACGCTCGTGACCACCTGAATGAACGCGCCTTCCTGCGAAATGCCCGGGATCACCGCCAGCGTTTTATCGCCCTTTTGTTGCCGAAAATACCAGCCTTCAAACCCTTTTCTGCTCATGCGGGTAGATTGCCCTAGGCAATCACTGATCTATTCGTGCGGTGGCTGGCGGACGCATTTCCGCCATCTACTGCCTGCAAAAGACTCGACGTAGCGCTGCTACGCCTTCGCCTTTTTCAGACAGCATCTGACGAAAATTCGCCTCGCCACCCGCCGCGCGAACAAACCAGCGATTGCCTAGCCCGCATAGGATGCAACCGCTTGACAATCGTGGTTCTTTTCACTATACTGCACATAAACGAATAGCCTCCAGCAGCTTGTATAGGCCCATAATCGGATGGGCGTCTCTACCAACTACCTGAAATAGTTGCCCTACGAGTTGCCGTTCCTCCCTTTGGGAGCGTACGGCGCGTGGGCGGCGGTTTCAGGTTGTTTCATTTACTTTGCAAGTTGGTATAAAAAGAGGAGGCATTCCATTGCCGCACGATAACGCGTTTGCCCTCAAGGGCAACATTTGCTACAGCCGCGGGCCGAATGAGCTGGCCACGTATCCCGCAGGGTTCGTCATATGCGAAAATGGCGTTTCAAAGGGCGCGTATCCGGTCTTGCCGACGCGGTTTTCCGGTATCCCCGTGCACGATTTCGGCGATGCGCTGATCCTGCCGGGCCTTGTTGACCTGCATGTGCACGCCCCGCAGTATGCGTACCGCACACAGGGACTGGATTTGCAGCTGCTGGACTGGCTGGATACCCTCACCTTCCCCGAAGAGGCGCGCTACCGCGACCCCGCGTACGCAGCGCCGCACTATGATGCGTTCACGCAGGCGCTGCTGCGCGGCCCGAACACCCGCGCCGTGGTGTTTGCAACGGCCCACACCGATTCCACGTTGTATCTGATGGATCGCCTGGAAGAAAGCGGCCTTGTCACCCTTGTGGGCCGGGTGAACATGGACCGAAACTGCCCCGATACCCTGCGCGAGCCGGACGCGGCGCACTCCCTTTTCGAAACGGAGCGCTGGCTGTCCGCCTGCAAGGGCCGCTACGGGCACACCCGGCCAATCCTGACGCCGCGATTTATTCCGTCCTGCACGGATGAACTGATGCGCGGCCTGTCCGCCATTGCGCGGCGGGATGGGCTGCCCCTGCAATCGCACATCAGCGAGAACATGGCCGAATGCCAGTGGGTGCGCGGGCTTTGCCCCGATGCAAACGGATACGGCGACGCCTACGCAAAGCGCGGTCTGTTTGGGGATGGCATTCCGACCATTATGGCGCACGCGGTGCATTCCGATGAAGCCGAAATCGCGCTGATGCGGGGCCGCGGCGTTACCGTAGCGCACTGCCCGCAGTCCAACACGAACCTGGCTTCCGGGGTAGCCCCGGTGCGGCGGATGCTTGATATGGGCGTCACCGTCGGCCTTGGCAGTGATGTGGCGGGCGGCTGCCACACCTCCATTTTCCGCGCGATGTCGGATGCCATTCAGGCATCCAAGCTGCGCTGGCGCCTGCAGGATGACACGCTGGCCCCGCTGACCCTGCCGGAAGCGTTCCACATGGCCACGGTCGCGGGCGGAAGCTTCTTCGGCAATGTCGGCAGCTTTGACGCGGGCTACCAGTTCGACGCGATCGCCGTATCCGATCCCGGCCCGGACGCGCCCAAGGCCTATACCGTGGAAGAAAGGCTCGCCCGGGCGGTCTATCTGTCCGGAGACATGCATATTCAGGCAAAATATGTGGATGGGCGGCGCATTCTGGGCGCGCCGGCGATCCTGTAAAACGCTTTACATAACAAAAGGGGGCGGTTTCATGGGCGTTGGCAAAAGCATTCGCAGGGTGGATGCGTACGAAAAAGTGACCGGCCGCGCGCGCTACACGGATGATCTGGTGCCGCCCGGCGCGCTGATCGCCAAAGTTGTGCGCAGCACCATCGCAAACGGCGTCGTCAAAAGTATCGATACCGCGCAGGCGCTTGCCGTGCCCGGCGTGGTGAAGATCATCACCTGCTTTGATGTGCCCGAAATTGATTTCCCCACCGCCGGGCACCCGTGGTCAACCGACGTATCCCACCAGGATATCGCGGACAGGCGGCTCTTAAACCGGCGCGTGCGCATCTACAGCGATGATATCGCCGCCGTTGTCGCCGAAAACCGGATCGCCGCCGAGCGCGCGGCAAAGCTGGTGCGCGCCGAATATGAAGAATACAAAGCGCTGGTCACCGTGGAGGATGCCCTTTCACCGGACGCCACGCGGCTGCACGACCACGCGCCCGGCAATGTGCTGAAACACACCGCCTATCCGCCCGATGCCGTTCCCTTTGAAGAGATGCTGGAAGACGGTCTGGTCACGCTGGAAAAGCGCTACCGGCTGTCCGCCGTGCAGCACTGCCACCTGGAAGGCGTCACCTCCTTCGCGTACATGGAAAAAGGCCGCATTGTGGTCGTCTCTTCCACGCAGATACCGCACATCACGCGCCGGGTCATCGGCCAGGCGCTGGGCATGCCCTGGGGCAAGATCCGCGTGATCAAGCCGTACCTGGGCGGCGGGTTTGGCAACAAGCAGGATGTGCTGTATGAGCCGCTGAACGCGTACCTGTGCATGCAGGTGGGCGGGCGGCCCGTCAAGCTGGAGCTGACGCGCGAAGAGGTCATGGTCTCAACCCGCACGCGCCACCAGATGGCGCTGGATCTGAAAATCGCCGCAAGGCCGGACGGACGGCTTGTCGCGCGGGCGCTTACGGGGTATTCAAACCAGGGCGGGTACGCTTCGCACGGGCATTCGATTATTTCCAACTCCGCCAGCGGGTTCCGCCACCTGTACACGCAGGAAAAGGGCGTGAGCGTGGATGTTTCCACGGTGTACACCAATATTTCTTCCGGCGGCGCGATGCGCGGGTACGGCATCCCGCAGATCAGCTTCGCGATGGAATCGCAGATGGATGACCTGGCGCTGAAGCTTAACATGGACCCCATCGAACTGCGCCGCATGAACGCGATGCCCGAAGGGTATGTCGATCCCTCCACCGGCATCACCTGCCATACCAGCGGGCTGCTGGAGTGTTTGGATAAAGGCGCGGCCGCCATCGGCTGGACTGAAAAGCGCCGCGCGTACCAAAACCAGACCGGCGACATCCGCCGGGGCATCGGCATGGCAATGTTCAGCTACAAGACGGGCACGCACCCAATCGGGCTGGAAACGGCATCCGCACGGCTTATCCTCAATGAGGATGGTTCCGTCATCCTGCATGTGGGCGCGACGGAGATCGGCCAGGGCGCGGACACCGTGCTGACGCAGATCGCGGCGGAGGCGCTGGATCTTCCCATCGACATGGTGCATATTGAGTCCACCACCGACACCGATGTGGCCCCGTACGACACCGGCGCGTACGCCTCCCGCCAGACATACGTCAGCGGCATGGCCGTGCGCAGAACGGCCGAAATGCTGCGCGGCAAGATACTGGACTACGCGGCCGGGATGCTGAACCTGCCCGCCGACGCGCTGGATATCGCGGAGGGCGAAATCGTCGGCAAGGGCGGCGAGACGCTGCTCTCGATGGAAAAGCTTGCGATGGAGGCCATCTACAGCCTGAAGCACTCCACACACCTGACCGCCGAATACACCTACCACTGCCAGGAGAACACGTTCTCTTTCGGGTGCTGCTTCGCGGAGGTGGAAGTGGATATCCCACTGGGAAAGATCAAGGTGCTGACGCTGATCAACGTACACGACAGCGGGCGGCTCATCAACCCGCAGCTTGCCGAGGCGCAGGTGCACGGCGGCATGAGCATGGGGCTTGGGTACGGCCTGACCGAGCAGCTGCAATACGATAAAAACGCAAGGCCCCTCAACGACAACCTGCTGGATTACAAGCTGACCACATCCCTTGATACGCCGGAGCTTACCGCGCTGTTCGTTGAAACGGATGACCCCACCGGCCCCTACGGCAACAAGGCGCTGGGCGAGCCGCCGGCCATCCCGCCCGCGCCGGCCATCCGCAATGCGCTGCTACACGCCACCGGCATCGCCGTGAACAGCCTGCCGCTGAACCCGCAAAAGCTGGTGGAACATTTCAAGGCTGCCGGGCTGATCAAGTAAGGAGGACGCATCATGTACGATATAGAAGCCTACTATCAAGCAACCGATGTCGCCGATGCGATCCGTCTGCTTGGGGAACACCCGGGCGCGACCATCATTTCCGGCGGCAGCGATGTGCTGATCAAGATACGCGAAGGGAAGCTTGCCGGGTGCACGCTGGTCAGCATCCACGGCATTCCTGAGCTTTCCGGCATCACATTGGAAGCGGACGGCGCGATCGCCATCGGCCCCGGCTGCACATTTTCCGAAATCACACAGCACCCGGTCATCCAGGCGCACATCCCCACGCTGGGGTATGCTGCGGATCAGGCGGGCGGACCGCAGCTGCGCAACATCGGCACCATCGGCGGCAACATCTGCAACGGCGTCACTAGCGCGGACAGCGCCGCTACGCTGCTGACCCTGAATGCGGAACTTGAAATTACCGGCCCTGAAGGCGTGCGGCATGTACTGCAAGCGGATTTCTACGCGGGCCCCGGCAGGGTGCATCTAAAGCCTGCTGAAATCCTTACGAAAGTCCGCATCCACAAAAAGGACTACGAAGGCTTCCATGGCCGGTACATCAAGTACGCGCAGCGGGAGGCGCTGGATATCGCAACGCTGACATGCGCGGTGCATGTGAAGCTATCCCCCAATGGCAGGCAGATTGACCGCTACCGCCTGGGGTTCGGCGTGGCGGGGCCGGTCCCCACGCGCTGCCCTGCCACAGAAAAGCTGGCCGAAGGGCGTGAACCCACCGAGGCGCTGCTTTCGGAAATTGCCGCAGCCGCGCTGTCGGAGCTTGCCCCCCGCGACAGCTGGCGCGCATCCAAGGCGTTCCGTGAGCAGCTGATCCTGGAGCTGAGCCGCCGGGCCACGCGGGAAGCAATCTTGAGCGCGGGAGGGCAAGTGCGATGAAGATCATCCATCTGACGGTAAACGGCCGTGAAACCGAAGTGGCCATCGATGAGAGGGAAGCCCTGCTGGATACGCTGCGCGAACGCCTGGGCCTTACCAGCGTAAAGCGCGGGTGCGAGGTCGGCGAGTGCGGCGCGTGCACCGTGCTGCTGGACGGCAAAGCCGTTGACAGCTGTATTTACCTGACAGTATGGGCGGAGGGCAAAAGCATCACAACCGTCGAAGGGCTGATGAGCCCGGACGGCGAGCTGAACCCCGTACAGCGCGCCTTCATCGAAGAGGCCGCCGTGCAGTGCGGGTTTTGCACGCCCGGTCTGATCCTGACGGCGGTGGAAATCGTGGGCACCGGCAAGCAGTACACCCGAGAGGAGCTGCGCAGGCTCATCTCCGGGCACCTGTGCCGGTGCACTGGCTATCAAAATATTTTGAATGCCGTGGAAAAGGCGGTGCGGGCGGGAAATGCCGCTGAATAAAGCGCCGCGCATGAGAATGGGGCTGTCAAAGATGACGGCCCCATTCTTTATGCGCAAGGGTATCGCGATCTACAAAACAAAATACACAAAATCGGAAAACTGATAATCGCCGAAAATATCATTCAGGCAGAAAGCGTACGCAAAGGCAAGCTCCGAATCCGTCAGGTCCACATACCCGAATTCCAGCGCGCCGCGATACACAATCGGATCGCCCTCAACATACTCAATCTGCATCTCATCATCTTCATCCCAGTAGATCACGCTGTACAGCGGTACGATGACATCGCCATCCTTAAATTTCTGGTGGCCGCGCACGGGCAGGCCGTTTGCGTTGTAACCCTCCGTATAGCCGATCACCTCGCCGTACGGCCGTTTCTCATCGAACACCACCAACAGGTACTGTTCCTCGCCGTTGACAAACGCATCAATCAGGCTGCGGCGCGAGTATTCGGTGACGGATTGATCAGACATGCTCACCGGCTGCCCTTCAAGGCACGGCCACGCGCCGTCAAACAGGCTGTACACCACGCCCTCTTCCCAATCGATGTAAGTGTCGCGCAGGTATCCCAGGTCGATGTATGCATCCATCTCATCATCGCTGATATCTATCATCAGGTTGCCCTCGACATAGGCCAGGTTTTCCATATCCTCGCTGTCCAGCTCCAGATAATACGCAAGAAACCCGTCCTCATCGAACGCATCGCCATCCCAAATATCCTCCCAGCCGGACGGAGCAAGCTCTCCCGTGATGGCAGAGGGCTCGGCCTGCTGCGGCGCGGATGGGCTGAACACATAGCTGCCGCCGTTCATCAGCTCGGTATACGCGGTGATAAACTCCGTGTACCGCGGGTACAGCGAGAATGCGTCATATTCCTTGCCGTAGCGTACAAATTCGGCGCGCGTGCGCAGCGGCACCAGGATGGACATGCCGCCGATATCCGACAGGTTGTGCTCGGTGTAGCGGTTGTAGGCGATGACCTCATCAAATGCGCGGAAGAACGCCGCCGTGTCCGCACCGCTGAGCTTGGCGTATGTTTCGACGAACAGCCTCAGATCCACCATGTCGCTGGTGTTGTTCCTTTCGTAATCGCCGAAGCTGCGCATCCCCTGCCGATAGCGGGAGATCGCCCCCAGCTCCCCGCCGGACAGCGCCGCGCTTAAGCCTTTGCCGATCTTTTCCAGTTCCGCCGTAAGGTTTGCAATGCCGCGAAGGTTTATCACGCTCAGCGTCATGTAGTCATCAGGGTCTTCTTCCATCGCCGCCTCGATCGACTCATCCACCAGTGTTTTCAGCAGCGCTTCGGTGCCAATGGCCGGGTTTTTGACCAGCGCGGTCAGCCATGGCTCGTAGTTGAATCCGACGCCGGGAGACAGCTCCTCGCTGGCAACCATGTAATCGGCAAACGGCGCAAGGTGGCTGGCCATTTCGTAGGTGGCCATCAGGCACGCATCCAGCGCGATGAAATCGAACCTGAGGCCGCCCCGTGACTGCTTCGCGCCGTCGAGCGCGGTGTACACCTCTTTCAGCGTCAGCTCGTCCTCGGCAAACTCATCAAAGCAGATGCCGCCGGTGCTGCCGCCGCCGTGGTCCCACAGGATCAGCGCATACCGGTCCGCCGCAAAGTACCCCATGCCAAATTCGATGAAACTCTGAAGCGTTTCGGGGGCGCCCATGTTTGCGCGGGGAATCTGATCCAGGCAGAACATCTCCCCATCCACAATCACCCACCGCTCGTTATATTCCGGGTCCATCGCATCCAACGCCCAGTCGCGCGTGCCGCCTGCCTCCACCAGCACGGTGATGGGGCCTTCCCAGGTGAGGCCCGCGCACATCATCTCAACCAGGTCGGCGGTGGCGCACATGCCGTCCGTCTCCAGGTCGGTGCCGCACAGGTATACCAGGATGGTGAATGTCGGTTGCGCGGCATGCGCGGCAAACGGCGCGCACACGCATACCATCAGCAGCGCCGCGATGAGCAGCGCGGTTGCCTTTTTCATGGGATAATCCCCCTTTTGTTGTGATGGTGCCGACCGGCGGCAAAAGCCGCTCTTTTCAAACGCGATGTGAAATGGTAATCTATTTACATTGTAGCATGAGGAGTGATAACCATGCAATTGTTGATTGCGCACGCGAAGATACACACAATGAACCCGGCGCAGCCGCGCGCCGAAGCCGCGGTAGTTTCCGGCGGGCGGTTTGCTTATGTCGGCACGGAAAAGGGAGCGCTGGCGTTTCTGGCAGGCGCCGCTTATGAGCGGCTGGATGCCGGCGGCGCCTCCGTGACGCCCGGGTTCAACGACAGCCACATGCACTTGGCCGGCACGGCGATGCGCATGTGCCGCGTAATGCTGGAAGACGCGCGCTCCATCGGGGAAGCGCAGGCGATGCTGCGCGCGGGGCTTGATACCCTGCACGAAGGTTGGCTGCTTGCGCGCGGCTGGAACCAGGAGGATTTTGCGGAAAAGCGCCCGCTGACGCGCGCCGACCTGGACGCCGTGAGCCCGGACCTCCCCATTGTGGCAACCCGCGCGTGCGGGCACATTCTGGCGGCAAACAGCCGCGCGCTGGCCATCGCGGGGGTAGACTGCGCCGACGGCATCCTGCGCGAAGACGACATGGGACTGGTAGGGCGGCACATCCCGCCGGAAACGCTGGAAATGGTGATGGATGCGATGCTGGACCATCAGAGCGCGCTGTTTGCCAAGGGAATCACTTCCGTGCAGTCAGATGACCTGGATGGGTCACTCGGTGAGCAAAGGCGCTTTGTGCATATGCTCCGCGATGCGAGCGATGACGGGCGGCTCAAGGTGCGGTACGCGCTGCAGGCACGGCCCGACGGGCTTTCGCAGGTGCGGGCGTTTCTGGAAAACGGCCTGCACACCGTCCGTGGGCGGGCATTTCATACATCGTGCATCAAGCTGATGGCGGATGGCTCGCTGGGCGCGCGCACCGCGCTGCTTGAAACCCCGTACGACGACGCGCCGGACACGCTTGGCATCGGCATGCTGACGGAAGATGAGCTTGCCGAAATCGTACGCGAGGGCACGCGGCACGGTATCCCCTGCGCGGTGCACGCCATAGGCGACGGCGCGATGGAGCGCGTGCTCAGCGCGTTCGCCCGGGGAGGACAGCACCTGCGCCACGCCGTGGTGCACGCGCAGATCACCACCGAAGCGCAGCTGCGCCGCGTGGGCGCGATGCGGCTTTCCATCCTTGCGCAGCCGATTTTCCTTCGGCAGGATGCGCCCATCGTGATGCGGCGCGTCGGCGCGGCGCGGGCGGAAAGCTCGTACCGCTGGCGCTCCATGCTGGGCGCAGGGGCGTGCGTGGCGTTCGGCACCGACAGCCCTGTGGAGGCGATCGATGTGATGCCCGGCCTATACCACGCGATGGCGCGTCACTACCTGCCAGATGAAGCCTTCACGCTGGATGAAGCCCTGTACGCCTACACCGCCGCCGGTGCCTACGCAAGCGGCGAAGAGACACAAAAAGGCCGCATCCAGCCCGGCATGCTTGCTGATTTTGCCCTGCTGGACAGGCCCTTGACGGAGGACGCGGAGACGGTGCGGGGGGCAACGGTCAGGTATACTTTTGTGGATGGGGAATGCGTGTATTCGGCGTAGAAAAGTGGGAAGCGTTAAGAGAACGCCAAGGGGTTTCACCCCTTGGAACCCCACTTAAGGGCCTAAGGCCCTTAAGAATCCCTGCATAGGGAAGGGATAAATAGAAAACCCCTGCCCGCCGTGAGGCGAAGCAGGGGTTCCAAGGGGCCTTAGGCCCCTTGGCAGGGCCTGGGACAGAGTCCCAGCGTTCTTTCTCGTTCTCCCCGTCACAGCGCCGCCCGGAAAATCTCCTCAATCCCCTTGCGGTTCAGCTTTGTGAACGCGCCCAGCAGCCCCTGGTCATTCACCTTGGTTTTCGCGGCCAGGGCGGGGATGTCCGCCTCCGGCACGGAAATCTCGCCAAGCGACAGCGGCAGGCCAAGGCCCTTCCAGAACGCGCTCAGCTTTTCGATGCCTTCGCGGGCGGTCTTTTCGGGGGTTTCAAAATCCATTTCGCAGCCGAATACGCGGGTGGCCAGCTGGGCGAAGCGCATCGCGTGGCCGGGCAAAGTGTAGCGCATCCAGTGCGGCATCATGATGGACAGGCTCGCGCCGTGCGCCACATCGTACGCGGCGCTCAGTTCGTGGCCCATCTGGTGGCTGGACCAGTCTTCCTCGCGGCCCACGCCCAGCTGGCCGTTGTGCGCAAGGTTTCCGGCCCACATCAGCGCGGCGCGGGCTTCGTAGTCGGCCGGGTTTGCCATCGCCACGGGCGCGGCCTTCACGATCGTTTGCAGCACCGCCTCGCACAGGCGGTCGGATATGTCAACATCCTGCGTGCCCGTGAAATAGCGCTCAAAGATGTGCGCCATCATGTCCGCCACGCCGCAGGCCGTTTGGTACGGCGGCAGCGTGAAGGTCAGTTCCGGGTTCAGTACGGCAAAGACGGGCCGGTTCTTGTCGCCAGCCAGACCGCGCTTGAACATGCCCTTCTCCTGCGTGACCACGGCGGAGTTTGACGCCTCCGTGCCGGTAGCGGGCAGCGTTAGCACGCAGCCAACCGGCAGCGCCGCCGTGTAGGGCGCCTTGCGCTCGAACAGATCCCAGAAATCACCGTCGTACATCGCGCCGGCGGCAATGGCCTTGGCGGAATCGATCGCGCTGCCGCCGCCGATTCCCAGCACAAAATCAATCCTTTCGCGGCGGCACAGGTCGATGCCCTGGTACACCAGATCGCTGCGCGGGTTGGGACGCACGCCGCCAAGTTCCGCATGCTGCACGCCCGCATCATCCAGCGAACGCTTTACTTGATCCAGCAGCCCGGAGCGCACCACAGAGCCGCCGCCGTAATGGATCAGCGCGCGCGTTCCGCCAAAGCGCTTCACCAGCGCGCCGGTTTGGGCCTGTGTGTCACGCCCAAACACGAAATACGTGGGGTTGTACAGCGCAAAATTGTTCATAGAGGCGCCTCCTTTTGTTTTGAATTTCAGAAATTTTCCGTGAAAATGGAATCAATCCGCGCGCAGGGGAAGCCCAGCTTCTCGGCCTCGGCACGGTAATCGCAGTTGAGGTGCATCAGCGTAAACCTTTCGCGCAGGGGCTCAGGCACAAGCCGCGCCAGCGTGGACAGCGGCAGATGCACCGGATTTTCCGGCACCGCATCCACCTGTGCAACATCCTGGTACGCGCGCGCGATCCGACCTTCCGTTACCCCTTGCAGCACATCTTCCGGCAGTTCGCCCGTATCGCCGCTATAATAGAAACTCTCCCCTGCCACGGTGATTTCATAGGAAAACGCGGGCATGCCAGGCGCGTGGCGCGCGGGGCGCGGCGCAATGACAACACCCGCCTCATCGAAGCTATCCAGCAGGCGGTACTGCCCGCCGTGCACACCCATCAGGCCGAGCAGCGTTTGGATGCCTTCATGGGGATGCACGATGGCAAGCGGGCGGCGCAGCACCAGCGCCGCGTACAGCGCAAGCGTTGCCAGGGAGCCCGCGTGGTCCGCATGCAGGTGCGTAACGGCCACCGTGATTTGCCCCGGATACCTGTCAAACAAGCGCGTCCGCTTCATCGCGAAAAACGCGGTTTCGCCGCAGTCCAGCAAGTAGATGTCATCACCGACGGTGAAAAACGCGGCATTGGAGCCCATTTCCGGGTAAAACGCGCCGCCGATGCCGATAAAACGCAGTCTGTCCATACGGTTTCCTCCTATTAGCTGCCGATCACCTTTTGCGCGATCGTCTCTTCCGTCTCCTTTTCGGTCACCAATATCCACGCCGGGTACGCGCGCGTGAACACAAACCCCAGCTTTTCCGCCAGGCGGAAAGATGTCGCATTCGCCGCATCCCAGCACGGGGTCATGCCCCTGCCAAGCGCTTCAAGAATGAATGCCGCGCTCACGCAGCTGGCGTAGCCCTTTCCCCGGTGGTCGGGGTGCGTATCCACCTGGATTTCGAACCCATCCGCGTGGCGACAGAAGCTTGTGCAACCCGACAGCAGCGCGCCTTCTCCATCCAGCAGTGCGACGCCCATGCCTCTCCCAAGAAAATCCCCCGGCGTTATGAACGCGCCCTGCTGGTCCTCCGACCAGGGGGCGGTGAGCGCCTGCCGCAGCAGCGCTTCATCATACAGGCGGAGGGTGCAGCCCTCCGGCGGCGTCGCCAGCGCGCGCAGCTTTTCTACGGGAAAGGCTTTCCTGTCCGATTCAAACGCGTATCGCACCGTGGCGTGGCTCTTTTTGCTCCACGCGGCCAGGTGCGGATACCAATCGGCGGGCGGGTCGTTCAGCTCAAACCACGCGTGCCAGCCGCGCAGCGTTTCCAGCAGTTCAGCGCCTCTGTCCGCACTGCCCGCGGCAAAGCCCACACCGAAGCGCTCCAGCACCGCGATGGCCGCCGTGGGGGCAATGGGATCGTCCGCGATTACACGCATATTCACCAGGCCTTCGCAGCCGGCACGGGCGATGGCATGCAGCGGGTTTTCGGAAAATAAAGAAAGGGCGGCGCGCTTGTCGTCCCCCTTCAGCAAACAGCAGCTCATACATTTCTCCCCGGGTATAAAATAGTCGGCTGGATGCTGTCAAACCGCCTGGAGTTGAACAGCGTCATCGCGGGCACATTGCGCCGCCACACCTCGGCGGTCAGGGTTCTAATGCCGCTTCTGAGCAGCAGTTCCCCCGCGTGGCTGAGCAGCGCGGTCGCCACGCCGCGCCGCCTGGCCTCCGGGCGGGTGTAGATCATCTCCACGCGGCCCTCCGCGCCATACGCGGTCAGAATGATTTCGCCCAACAGCCTTTGCTCCTGCCACACGCCCAGCACCGCGAACAGCTGCTCCTGCCGAAGGCGGTTCAGCCAGTCCATCCCGCGCACGGTAACGGAATACGCGTTCACGCGCGCCAGCAGGCCCTCAAAGTCCTGCTCATCTTCCAGCACGACGGGGGCCAGCGAACAGCCGACCGGCGGCGTGGGCGGCCTGTCCGACTGGGAAAGCACGCGGCGCACGCGGATCACGGCGTCATCGTTCAAAAATCCGTAAAAGGAAAGGCTTTGCAGCAGGCGGACATCCTGCGGCTGGCACGGCGCGTAGATGCGCGCCGGCAGTTTAGGATGCCTTGCGCGCAGGGCATACGCTCTGGCAAACACCGCGCCCATCAGCACATCAAAGGAGCGCTGATCCAGCGCATTGATGCTGACATAATAGTTCAGCGGCCTGTCCGGAAATATCTGATGGTTCACATACTCCACAACCGCCGCGTTGCCGCTGCGCATGCCGGAATCATCCAGCACATAAAACGCGTTCTCCCGGGGGACGCCGGGCAAGGTGGTGGCGGAGTATTGGATCCTTGGCACTGGCAGTGTTCCTCCCGGGGAAAAATCTCGGCTTTGGTTGGCGCGGCATCGATGGTGTTACGCCATAAAAGGGATTTCTGCAGAAATCCCATCTAGTTATTGTAGTCCATCTCCCCAGGAATGTAAAGCATTTGGAAGAAAACGGCACTATCCCCGGGGTGCTCGAGGGGTCGAAGCCCCTCGACTTCAATCGTATCGACCGGCTTTGCCGGTCGGGCGGGGAGTTTTCCGCAGGAAAACATTCCTTTCATGGCCGGAAGGCCATGAGGGGGTTCTTACAAGGGGGACGCACCCCGTCAACGCCTGCGGCGTCGCCGGGCTTCGGGCGGCAAATTTTCAATTTGCTCGCCCTCGGTCCGCCTTACAGGCGGACGTTTATGTGTCCCCCTTGTACCCGCGATCAAAACGCCGACAGCACGTACTGCTCCGCCTCAGCGTTCCACAGCATGGTATGCTTGGCGCAAAGTTCATGCAGCCTTGCAAACCGCGCGTCCGTTTCGCCCAACTTCTCAAAGTCGGCGATGGCGGTCAGCGGCATATCGATGTGCGTGTAAATCAGCTTCTTCCCGCCGGGAATCTTCGGCAGGTTCAGCGTGGTCTCGGCCGCCGCGGACAGGCCGCCCACATGCGTCACCATGCAGGCCGGGCGGATCAGCCCCCCGGCGCTCATCTCAAGCGCCTCTTTCATGTCATCGATGTTGCCGCCGCTGGTACCGCAAATGTGCGTGGAGCCGTAATGCACATTGTAGAAGTTCATCTGCGCGGAGAACGTGGGGTCTGACGGGCCCGCAAAGAAGTTCAGACAGCCGTCGCGGCCCAAAATGCGGTCGGCCTGCTCCACCACGGGCCTTACCGGCGCGAACACAAACACGTCGTCAAACCCCTGGCCGCCGGTAACGGCGCGCAGCGCGTCGTCGCTCTTGCCATCCATGTAATACAGCTTGACACCCATCTTCGCGGCTTCTTCCACCGAAAACAGCGCCTGCGCACGGTCAAGGCGCGCCTGGTCGATGTCAGTGACGACGAGCACGCCGGGGCGGCGCGGCCCATGCAGCGCGTAATCGATCGCGCCAAGGCCCATCGGCCCCGTGCCCGCCAGAATCGCCGCCATGCCGCCCTCTTTGATGCCCATTTCATGCGTGTACACGCCATTTTGGGTGTGGTATGACGCATGGAACGCGCCGATAATGCAGCTCATGGGCTCCGCGAGGGAACCGTCAAAGAAGCTCTTGCCGCTGTACGGCAGCAGGCAGCCAAGCTCCATCACCTCGTGAGAGAGCACGATATACGTTGCCGCGCCGCCCATATAGGCATAGGAATAGCCCGGAGACGCCAGCGAACCCTTGTAGTTCAGCGCAGGCTGAATGGCAAAGCGGTCGCCTTTGGCGAACTGATCCTTCCATTTCGCGCCGACTTCGACGATTTCTCCACAAAACTCATGACCGATGATGATCGGATTTTCAGCGACGTCATCCGGCACGCGCTTGTGGTCCGCGCCCTGGATCGCAGCCTTATATGATGACATGCACACGCTATCCGACACGACACGGCAAAGAATCTCTCCCTCGGTGATCGGCGGCAGCTCGAACGTTTCCAGCCTCAGGTCATTTTTGCCGTAAAGGCGCAGTGCTTTGGTTTGCATGATCGGTTTCCTTTCGTTTCAACATCCATATTGTATGTACCTATCGTAACACCCCTTGCAGCGGGTGTCAACGAGGGCGTTCCCCTTGTTTCTGTGGTTGCGTGAACCCTTCACCCAGCGCCTCACGCACATCCGTCACCATCATGAACGCTTCGGGGTCAATCTGGGTCACAATGGCCTTGAACTGCGGGATTTGAAGCCTTGTCACCACGCACAGCAGCACATCTTTTTCCTGGCCGCTGAACGCACCCCTGGCGTGCAAAAATGTCGCGCCGCGCTGCAGCCTTTCCATAACGGCTGCGGCAATGGCATCCGTGCGCGCGGAGAACACAAAGAACGCCTTCGCGCTGCCGAAGCCCTCGATCACGCGGTCCATCACCTGCGTGGCCATGAACAGCGCGATCATCGACACCAGCGCCGCCGACAGGTCAAACACAATCGCGGACAAAAGGATGATCACACAGTCCAGCGACAGCAACACGCCGCCCACGGTGACCACCGGGAAGCGCTGGTGGATCATCGCGGCGGCCATATCCGTGCCACCGGTGGTGCCCCCGCCGCGTATCACCAAGGCGATCCCAAACCCCAGCAGCGCGCCGCCGAATATCGCGGCCAGCAGCGGGTCGTCTGTAGCGACATCCAGGGGCAGCAGGTCAATTGCGGCAGAGAGGATCACCATGGCGATCAGCGACTTGACCGCGAACGCGCGGCCCATCCTGCGCCAGCCAATCAAAAACAGCGGCAGGTTCAGCACCAGCGCCATCGTGCCGATGGGCACGGGGATAATCCCGTTCAGCACGGTGGCAAGGCCCGTAACCCCGCCGGGCGCGATGCTGTTGCCGACAAAAAACAGCGGAAACGGCAGCGCGGAAATTATCGCGCCGATGATCAGTGATGCCCACTGCCGGAATGCCCGGCCCTTGATCAAGTCCATGCTTGTCCCCCGTTCGTTCTGTAAAAAAAGGGGACGATGCCCCCCGTTAAATCTGTAGGTAACCCCCCGTCTCTTCCCCCGGGGTTGCACGAAGGGGCAGAAGCCCCTTCGTATTCAATCGTATCGACCGGCTTTGCCGGTCGGGCGGGGAGTTTTCAAACAGCTTGCTGTTTGAAAACATTCCTTGCACGCCCGGAAGGGCGTGAGGGGGTTTCTAAAAGGGGGACGTGTCCCCCTTTTACCACGTCATACTGCCTGAAACCCAAGCGAGGCCAGGATCGCCCCATCCACCAGCGTCATCTCTTCCGGGGAAAGCGCGCCCATCCGCTTGTGCAGGCGGCGCTTTTCCAATGTACGCATCTGTTCCGCCAGAATGATTGAGGGCTTTGTAAGGCCCGATTCCCCGGCGGCCACCTCCACATGCGTGGGCAGGTGCGTTTTTCTTGTTTGTGAGGTGATCGCCAGCACGATCACGGTCGGGCTGAAACGGTTGCCAACGTCATTTTGTATAATAAGCACCGGGCGGATTCCGCCTTGCTCCGAACCCAGAACCGGGTTCAGATCGGCGCTGTAAATTTCGCCGCGCTTTACGGTTGTCATGGATGTCACACTCCGAGATCAATTCTCCTTTGTTGCATCCTCCCTTTCGCTCTCTCGGTGTTAGTCTATGCGCACGGCTTCAAGAAGGTCACCCGCGGACATGGATCTGACACCGCGGAGTTCTGCCGCGCGTACACCGGCCAGCCCATGGTGGTATACCCCCGCGCAGGCGGCCTCAAACGGGCGGTTTCCCTGCGCAAGAAAGCCTGCTATCAGGCCCGTCAGCACGTCTCCCGTGCCGCCGGTAGCCATTCCGGGGGAACCGCCCGCGTGCAGCGCGCCGCGCCTTACGGGCATGCGCGGGTCGCTGCCGATGATCACCGTCGTCGCACCCTTCAGCACCACCGTCGCGCCGGTTTTTCCGTGCAGCGCATCGGCTGCGGCGATGGGGTCTTTCAGAATATCCGCTGTGGGCATGTTCAGCAGCCGCGCGGCCTCGCCGGGGTGCGGCGTGATCACAAACTGCGCCCCCAGGTGTATATCCTGCCCGGAAGACAGCCAATTGAGCGCATCGGCATCCCACACCTGGCGAATTTGCGCGGCGCGGAGGGTTTTCAGCAGCAAATCGGCATGTTTGCCTCGGCCAAGGCCGGGGCCTACGGCCGCGGCGGTTTTGCCGGGTAACACCCTTTCAAGGGTTATGTCCGGTGTTTTGCCCGCCTTATCAAACGGCTGTGCCATTGCGCAGGGCACAAGGGTTTGCAATATTGGAATGATTTCAGCTGGGCACAGCGCCGTCACAAGCCCAGCGCCCGCGCGGATCGCGGCTTCTGTGCACAGCGCCGCCGCGCCCGCCATTCCGTAGCTGCCGGCGGCGATCAGCGCATGGCCGCAGGTACCCTTGTGCGCATCCGGCGCGCGGGGGATCAGCAGGTACCGGGCGATCTCATCATCCAGCAGCCAATACTCCCCTTCGCCGCGCACATCCGGCAGGCCGATCTCGGCCACCTCAATCTCCCCGGCGCAAGCGCGGCCCGGGTAGAACACATGGGCCGTTTTCATCCGGTGAAATGTGATGGTCTTTTTCGCCTGCACCGCCACCTCGTCGTCGCCGGTCGGCATATCGATGGCCAGCGTCGCAGGGCTCCAGGCGTTCAGGAAGTATATCGCGTCCTCATACGCAAGCGGCAGTTGGCGCGATAGCCCCGTGCCGAACAGCGCATCCACAAACAGCCCGATGCCCTCGGGCAGGCTATCCGGGTGCAGGATTGGTTTGGTTTCGATGCGCAGGCCCGCTTGGCGGCACAGTTCCATGTTGCGGCGCGCATCCTTTGGCAGCCCATCCAGCGGCGCAAACGACCACAGGTGCACCTTGCGCCCGGCCTCGTGCAGCATCCTGGCGGCGGCATAACCGTCCCCCGCGTTGTTGCCGGGGCCCAGGAAGAACAGCACGCCGCCGTCTGTCATTTGAAGCGCCGCATCCGCCACCGCGCGGGCGGCGCGCTCCATCAGTTCGTATCCCGTCACGCGGCCGGAGGCGATCCACTCGGCCTCCTGCGCGCGCATGGCTTTCGGCGTAATAATCCAAGGCAAAGTCAGTCTCCCCCTTCGATGATGGCGACAGCCGCCGCCGTCCGGTCCGTATGGGTGATGCTCAGGTGCACGCGCGCCGCGCCCATCTGGTGCAGCATTTCGCTTGCCTTGCCGGTGAGGCTGAACCCGGGCGCGCCGCGCTCGTTGTGGGTGACCGCGATATCGGTCAGCGGCATCGCGATGCCGGTGCCCATCGCCTTGAGCAGCGCTTCCTTCGCCGCGAAATGCCCGGCCAGCGACTGCGCAGCGCCCCTGCCGCGCCCCTCGATGTAAATCGCTTCCTCTTCAGTAAAAAAACGGCGCAGAAAGCCGCCCTGTTCCAGGGCTTTTTCTGCCCGGTCTATTTCGCACAGGTCTATGCCGATGCCAAGGATCATGCAATGCCTCCGTCCCGTATGGTCACGTCGCCCGCGAACACCGGGCGCACCTCGCCGCTTTCCAGTGTTACCGCAAGCGCGCCGTCCTCCGTGATGCCGCTTGCCGTGCCGAAAAAGGTTTCGCCCGGCGCTTCCACCCGCACCGCGCGGCCAAGCGTGCCGCAGCGGGCGCGATACTCCGGCAGAAAGTCCCACGCGCGCGCGCGGGCCGTCAGGCTTTCCATCAATGGGATTTCAATATCTTGCGGCGATATCGGCGTATCGCATGCCATGGCAAGCGAGGTTGCGGTGCCCCGCAGCACCTGCGGGAAATCATCCGGCTGATGCATCACGTTGATGCCGATTCCGATGATCACAGCATCCCCGTCCCTTTCCAGCAGAATACCGCAAACCTTCCGGCCATCAATCAGAATGTCGTTTGGCCATTTGATGAACGGCTCTTTCCCAGTTAGCGCCATGATCGCATCCGCCACGGACAGCGCCGCCGCGTACGCCAGCAGCGGCCATTTCGCCTCGGGCGCTTCCGGGCGCAGTATCGCGGACAGCCACAGCCCAAGCCCCGGCGCGCTCTCCCACGCGCGGCCACGCCGGCCCCTGCCGCCCGTTTGCGCCGCCGCCACAACGAACGCGCCGTTTTTCGCGCCTTCGCGTGCCCACTCGCGCGCCAGGCGGTTGGTAGAATCTGTCGTATCCACGCGGCGAACCAGGGCGTTTTGCATGATTTTCTCTCTTTCGCGCGTCTAATTAAAATTGCAGGGCACAATTCAAGAATACAACGAACGCTTGTACTTTTCAAGTATTGCCGGTATAATTGCTTGTGAGCCATTTTACCAGAAGGAGTTTCGCGCTTATGCAACAATCCCCGCGCCGCCTGATCCGCGCGCTTGAGCAAAACATCGCCCAGGTCATCGTGGGCAAAGAAGAGGTTATCGAGCTTGCGCTGATCGCGCTGATCTGCCGGGGGCATCTTCTGATTGAAGACGTGCCGGGCGTTGGCAAGACCACGCTGGCGCACGCGCTGGCAAAATCGCTGGCGTGCTCGTTCAAGCGCATTCAGTTTACGCCCGATGTCACGCCCTCCGATGTGACGGGCTTTTCCGTCGTCAACTTCAAAACGGGCGAGATGGAGTACAAGCCCGGCGCCGTCATGAGCCAGATCCTGCTGGCCGATGAAATCAACCGCACCTCGCCCAAGACGCAGTCCTCGCTGCTGGAAGTGATGGAAGAGGCGCAGGTGACAGTGGATGGCGTAACACGCCCGCTGCCGCGCCCGTTTCTGGTGCTGGCCACGCAAAACCCTGTGGAGTTCGTCGGCACTTACCCTTTGCCGGAGGCGCAGATGGACCGCTTCTTCATGCGCGTGGCCATCGGTTATCCGTCAGTGGAAGACGAAATGGACATCCTGGAAAGGTACTCCGCGCCGGTGACGCCGCTGTCGCAGGTGGTGCCGGTGTGCTCCGCGCAGGATATTTTGGATATGCAGGCCGCCGTGGGCGAAGTGTACTGCTCGCGCGAGGTGCGCAGCTATGTCGCGAACATCGCCGCCGCTACGCGCCGCCATTCGGCGCTGATGCTGGGCGTATCCACGCGCGGGGCGATCGCGCTGGTTCGCGCGGGCCAGGCGTGCGCGCTGCTGGACGGGCGCGATTATGTTTTGCCGGAGGATATCCAGGCGATGGCGCTGCCGGTGCTGACCCACCGCGTGATGCTCAGCCCCGAATCCCGCATGAAGGCGCTGACCGCCGATAAAGTCCTATCAGGCCTGCTGGACACCGTGCAGGTGCCCGTGCGCGTGCCATGACCAAGCGCGTGTTCCTGGTGCTGGCGCTGGCAGTGATGCTGCTGCTGTGCGCGCTATCCACAAGGGGCGCGCTATTTTGGTTGCTTTTTTGGACGATGGACGCGATGCTGGTGCTGGGTTTGGTATCCGTGCTGTGGACAAGCCGCACCTTTACCCTGCGCTGCAAGCTGAGCGCCGAGCGCGTACCCCGCGGGGCAAAAGTAGACCTGACGGTGCGGCTGCGCCACATGTGCCCGCTGCCGGTGGCGGCGCTGCGCCTGACCATCAGCGCGGCGGCCGATTTCGGCGAATACGAGCTGAGCGTGCCCGCGTCGCCTTTCATCTACAATGATATATCGCAGGCGCTGTACTGCCCGCATGTGGGGCCGTACCCGGCCAGCGTATCCGCCGTGCGCATCGAGGATGTGTTCGGGCTTTTCCGCGCAAAGCGCAAAATCAAAGACGGCAGCATGGGTCTGATTGTGGAGCCGCTGGTGTACCAGATGGAAGCCCCCGCGTTCAGCCCCGGCGATTCCGACCAGGATATCGCAATGGCGCGCGCGTTTCAGGATGCGACGCTGCCGGTGGATGTGCGCGCGTACCAGCCCGGCGATGAGCTGAAAAAGGTGCACTGGAAGCTGTCAATGCGCCGCCAAGAGATCCTGGTGCGCGTGTTTGAGCAGCCGATGCGCCCGGATGCGCTGCTGCTGGTGGACTGCGCGCCGCCGGAAGCCCCTGTGGGCGCAGATGCCGCAAACGCCGCTGCTGCCGTGCGCGACGCGATCACCGAGGCCGCCGCGTCCGTAGCGGCAGCGGCGCTTTCCGCCGGCGCGCCGGTGCGCATGCCGCTGCTGGCAGACCCGCCGCAGGATGTCAAGGCCGACAAGCCTGAGGAAATCCACGCCGTCACCGACGCGCTGGGCCGCCTGACGTTTAACGCCGCGCAGCAGTTTGAGCGCGTGCTACTGCTGGAAACCAGAAGGCTGCGCCGCGCGGGCTCCACCACGATCGTCACCAGCCGCATGAATCCCATCATCGCCGACATGGTGCTGCGCATCCGCCGCATGGGGCCGAAGGTGCGCGTGCTGCTGGCCGCCGACTGCGAAAGGGAAGATGTGGCGCAGGTGGTGACGCGGCTGATGCAGAACGATGTGGAAGTTGTGGCGATTGGGACGGAACTGGCGTAATACCAGTTCCAGATAGGTTTTGCGATAACCCACCTGAAACTGGCATCTGAAAGGCAAATTCCCCTTGGAGGTTTCATGCTGAAAATAAACCGCGCACAGCTTACAAACGCGCTATGGGCCTCGCTGACAGGGTTTCTGCTGTCGGCTGGCCTGCTGGTGCCCCTGACCCGCGCGTTTGCGCAGGAGGGGCTTACCGGCGCGCTGACGGCCTGCGTGGTGATGGCGGTCATCTCGGTTGGAATCGGCCTGCCGGGGCCCATCCGGTGGGTGAGCCTTCTGGCGGGGGCGCTGGCGCTGCTGGTGCCGCTGCTGACAGGCGGCGGGCTGTTCCGCGTGGGCGGGGCGATTGGCGCGGCGGTACACCTGATGCGCGGCAACGCGGAACCGCTGCGCGTGTACGCGCGGGAAGTGGGGCTGCTGTGCGGCGCGCTGCTGACGCTGCTGTGCTGCCAGCTGGCGCATCAAAGCGCGGGGTTCTATCCGGCGCTGTCGCTGACGATGATCACGCTGCTGATGCTGTGGTTTACCGGCAAGCGGGATGAACTGTACCTGCTGGCCCCGGCGCTGGTGGCGCTGGCGGTGCTGTTCGCCAGGGCCGCAAACGATAAAACGCCCTACCCAAGAACGCTGCTGATTTCGGCGCTGGCGGTCGGGGCGGGGCTTTTGCTCACGCCGGTAAGCGGGCAGTCCCCCGCGCTGGAAGAGTTTGCCGAAACGGTGCGCACCTACATATCCGATACGCTGTTTTTCAATGACCCGCGCAATGTTTACTCCATCGAATACGATGGATACAAGCCGCTGGCCCCGCGCCTGGGCGGGCCGGTGAACCCGCAGCCGTCTGCGGTAATGAAGGTGGAAACGCCTAAAACGGTGCTGCTGCGCGGCACGGTGTATAACGCGTACAACGGCCTTGCGTGGGGGGATACTTTGTCCACCCGCCGCTTCCTGTACGCCGACCCGCGCTATCAGGGCACAAAGGCCGATCTGTTCGATGAAAACCTGCCTTCCGCCCAGCTGAAAAGCAGCGGCGTGTTCGATACGTTTGAGGTCAAAATCACCATGCACAAGGACAGCGCATCCACGCTGTTCCTGCCGCTGCGCACAACGAAGCTGACCACGCCGATGGCGCTGGTGCCGTATTTCAACGCATCCACCGAGATTTTTATCACGCGCGATCTGGCGCTGGGCGATACCTACAGCGCGACCGCCTCCGTCGTGGACCCGAGCGACCCGCTGCTGCCCGCAGTGCTGGCCTCCGCAAGGCAAAGCGCGCCCGCGCGGGATATGTCTGATTACCTTGGCGTGCCGGACCAAATCGCCACCGAAGTGCGCACCCTGGCCGAGCGCTTCAAAACGAACCACCCCGACCCGCTGGACCTGGCGCTCACCATCCGCGATTACCTGCGCATCAATTTCACCTACACCTTAAGCCCTGTCACGCCGCCCGGCAACCAGGATTTCGTTTCGTTCTTCCTGTTGCGCGGCAAGGAGGGATACTGCACCTATTTCGCGAGCGCAATGGCCGTGCTGGGCCGCCTTTCCGGCCTGCCCACGCGCTATGTGGAAGGATATGCCGCTATCCCGGTGGATGGCGTAGCGAACGTTACCGCCGATAAAGCGCATGCCTGGTGCGAGGTGTACTTCGACGGCTTCGGCTGGATCGCGTTTGACGCCACGCCCGGCGGGGCCGGCGGCAACAGCGGCGGAAGCGAAAGCCCGCCCCCACAGCGCGAAGATCCGCCGCCAAATGACCAGGATGAGCCTGACGAACAGCCCACCCCTTCGCCGGAGCCGCAGAACAACCCCCAGCAGCCGGAGCAAACCCCGCAGCCCTCAGAGGAACCGCAGGACCCGGCATCGAACGAACTGCCGCAGGAAACCGAGCAGCCGCAGGACGAGCCGGATGACAAGCAACGCAGCCTATGGTGGCTGTGGCTGCTGGTGCTGGCGGTGATCGGGTTTATGGTGTGGCGCGGCATGATGACCAGGCCCGAGGCCGTTGCCGCCACCAGAAAGGATGAGGCCGACAAGCTGCTGACGTGGTACCGGGCGCTGCTGTCGCTGCTTAAGGCGATGCGGCTGGGCGCGTATCCCGCGGAATCGCCGGTGCAGCACGCGGCGCGGATCGCCCAAAGCCTGCCCGCGGATTGCGGGCTGGATGCGGTGGCCGATGCCGTCACGCGGCTGGGGTACGGCAAGCACGGCACGGATGCTGCCTGCGTCGCGGAGGCCGAGCGGTGCTACCGGGCCGTTTGGCGCGCGGCGGGGCTGCCCGCCAAGGGCGCCTGGCTGGTGCGGCGGATGCTGCCTGGGGCGTTTGATGTGCGGGCGGTGCCGTAAAAAGCTGACAGAGGATACCATAAACCCGCCAGGGGCAATGCCTGGCGGGTTTTATACCAATTCCAGATGGATTTTGCACGAAAGACCGCGAGAGATTGTTTCGTCTGGCAAGAAGCCAGAAGGAGGCGTAGCAGGAGGCTACGCTGACTGGCAGGCGCCGCTGCCAGGCGGAAAAAGATCCGCGGGATTTGTGCAAAATCCATTTGGAATTGGTATTACTTCGCACGGGGGTATGGCTTCTTTTCATCGGTGCGGTTCACAAGATAATCGATGCTGGTTTCAAAAAGATCGGCGATTTTGCCCAGCACTTGCACCGGGATGTTTAGATTGCTAAGCTCATAGTCGGAATACGTTGTTTGATGAATGTTCAGATACCGCGCCATTTGCGCTTGTGTCATGTCTTTATCTTCCCTCATGTTGCGGATTCTTTCATGCATGAAGATCACCTCATGCTTATTATGGGATAAGGGAATATCCCTTATTGAGTTTTAAGGGAAAATCCCTTAAACTGCATGGGCATGTTGTTACACAGGAGATGTATCGTTAAATTGGAAATCATCAATCTGCATGAGAAACGAATGGAGCAGAGCATTATTGCCATCAGTACCAAGATTGCAGATGCTTTGGAGTTGCTGCAACAGACAAACAAAACGGCTGCCGCTGCGGAAGGCATGTTAATCTAAGCGCAGTTGGATCTGGAAGAACTGTACACAAATCTTCATGAGGAAAATGCGTCGCGTTGCTGACTCCGTCGCTCCGCACCCCACCCTCCATCCCCCGCATACGCTGTATAGAGGGCCTGCCCGGAAGAAAAGGTAACCATGGCGAACACCGAAAAGACAAACACCGGCCTGCTGGCCCACGCGCAAAAATGGGTGGGGCAGGCGTACTGGTACGGCACCTGCTGCTACCCGTGCACGCAGTCTCTTTTGACAAGAAAGGCGCAGCAGTACCCCAGCTACTACCTGCAAAGCCGCATGGCGGAATACCAGCGGGATATCGCGCAGGGCCGCAGCTGCGCGGACTGCGTGGGCCTGATCAAGGGGTATTGGTGGGAACAGGACGGGAACGTCGTATATAACGCAAGCACCGACATGAACACCACCAGCATGTACAATGCCGCCCCGATGAAGGGCGTTATCTCCACCCTGCCGGAGGTGCCGGGCCTGCTGGTATACAAGACCGGCCACATGGGCGTGTACGCGCTGGACGGCCAGGTGATCGAGGCGAAGGGCTTCAATTTTGGCATAATTCAGAGCAAGCTTGCGCAAACCGCGTGGACGCACTGGCTGGTCAGCCCCGTGATCTCGTACGCGGGCTATGAGGATAAGCTGGTGCCCAAGCAGGATTTCCCGTACACCGCGACGGTGACGACAAGCGCATCCCCGCTGAACATCTGGCAGGATACCAACAAGCAGAAGACGCTTGCCCAAGTGAAAAAGGGCGATACGCTGACGGTGGTTGGGAACGCCAGCCTCATCGGGTGGTATCAGGTAACGAAGGACGGGGTCACGGGGGTTGCGGATGGACAATATTTGACAAAAGTATAAGATAAACCACATTGTAAAGGCGGCGCGGCCCAAAGCCTGCGCCGCCTGTGCTATACTGGTGGTAAAAGAGATAGGTTGGAGGGCTTGTATGCACACCATCATCATTGAGCAGACGAAGGAATACAAGATGCGCATGGTATATGACCCGCACGCCCGTACATTCACGGAAAGCAAGTACGGCTCCCTGGCCTGGGAGCGCGGGTTCCCGCACCCGTACGGGTGGCTGAAAGGCACCGGCACCCCGCCGGGGGAACATCTGGATATCTATTTGCTATCCTACTTTGACTGTGCTTTGGGCGATGAACTGCCCGTAAAGGTGGTGGGCGTGTTCAAGCGCAATGACGGCGATCACAAGCTGATCGGCATTGACCCTGACCGACCCGAGACGGACTTCGCCCAGCTGCCGCAGCATGAAAAGGATGACCTTGCCAGGCTGTACCCCCGCGCCAGCGAAGGGGAGGGTTGGTTTGGGCGGGAGGCGGCGGGGGGCGTGATTGCGCATTTTATGCGGCACGGGCGTGACGGCAAAAAGGGATAGCATGCAGCGCACGCTATCCCCCACGCGTTAAAAACAGGCGTTGGGCTTTTTCGGATACGCCTTTTTCACATCGGTCAACCCCAGCAGATAATCTACGCTTACACCGTGATAGGCGGAAAGCTTGATCAGTATACGCGTGGGGATATCGACATCCCCGCGCTCATAGTTGCTGTAAATGCGCTGGCTGCATTGCAAAATATCGGCCATTTCGGTTTGCGTCATGTCCTTGTCTTCTCTTAGATTTCTTATGCGTTCATACATGCGCTATCACCCCTATATGGAGTATAGCGCAGCGAGATATTCGCTATTGAGTTTTAGCGATAAATTCGCTATAATGGGATCAGCCATGAAAAGGAGCGACCCGAAAAATGAGAAGCAACGACGCTGGGGATATCCTTTCCCCTATCTCAGCAGAGCGGCGCATTACCGCCCAAAGTGTGCGCGATGAGATAGAAATAGCCATTCATATGGGCTTAGAAGATCCCGTGATACGGGCGCAATGGAAAAGGATTTTGAAAGATGAAAGAGCGCCGACACCGGAAGAAGTGGTTGCCTTTGCTTTTCAGCAATTGCGGGAAAGTGACACAAAATACCGCCCACCGGCGCGTAATGCCGATGGGCGAGCTTGTATCCCCTACATCCTCCCCGCAATATCCCCCGCCACGGCAATCCCCGTGCAGCTTGCCTGCATCAGCCCGCGCGTGATGCCCGCGCCGTCGCCGATGGCGTACAGGCCCTCGATATCCGTTTCAAAATTGCTCTTCACCGGCACCTTCGATGAATAGAACTTGACCTCCACGCCGTAGAGCAGCGTATTTCTGCTGTACAGGCCCGGGGCCAGCTTGTCAAACGCGCGCAGCGCCTCGATGATGCTGGTCAGGTGGCGGCTGGGCAGCACGAAGGACAGATCGCCCGGCACGGCGGTTTGCAGCGTGGGCACGGTGGTGGATTTGCGCAGGCGGCTCATGTCGGTGCGGCGGCCCTTGAGCAGGTCGCCCAGGCGCTGCACCATGATGGGCCCGCCGGTCAGCATGTTGCCAAGCTGCGCCACATAGCGGCCATACTCGATGGGCTGGTTGAACGGTTCTGTAAACCTGGTGGAGACCAGCACGGCAAAGTTGGTGTTGCCGGTGCGCTTTTCCGGGTCGGCGTAGCTGTGGCCGTTGACGACTGCGATGCCACCCTCATAGTGCTCCTCGCTGACGACGCCGCCGGGGTTCATGCAGAATGTGCGCACCTTGTTTTCATAGGTATCCGAGTAATAGATCAGCTTGGCCTCGTACAGGTGCTTGGTGAGGTGATCCATCACGGAGTTGGGCACCTCGACGCGCACGCCGATATCCACCTCGTTATTTCTGGTGGGCAGGCCCAGCGCCCGAATCTGCCCGGCAAGCCAGGCCGCGCCGCCGCGCCCGGGGGCCGCCACAACGTACGGGGCCTCGCACTTGATGACCTCGCCGTGCGCGTCCTTCAGCGTGATGCCCGTGATGCGTCCATCCTCCACCAAGAGGTCCTGCGCGGCGCAGCGCTCCATAAACTCGGTGTTTGTGTTTTCCATCAGGTGGTCGTACATCGCGCCCAGCACAAGGCCCGCGTGGTCGGTGCCCAAGTGGCGCACCGGGCAGGGCACCAGGCGGATATCGTGGCGGCTGGCTTCGTAGCGCAGCTCATCCACCTTGGGGTCGTTCAGGCCGTGCACGATATCCGGCGCGCCAAAGCGCATGTACATCGCGTCCGCCTGTTTGATCAGCTTCTCCGCCCCATCGGTGCCGATGTAGTCGGCGATGTGGCCGCCCACTTCGCTGGACAGCGACAGCTTGCCGTCTGAAAACGCGCCCGCGCCCGCCCAGCCGTGCACGATGGCGCACGGGTTGCAACCTACGCACTTGCCCACGGTGCGCATGGGGCACGCGCGCTGCTTGATGGCGCGGCCGATATCCACAATCAGGATGTGCGCGTTCGGGTTCTTTTCAGACAGCTCCAGCGCGGTGAAGATGCCGGCGGGACCGGCCCCCACGACGACAACATCATACTTTTTCGTTAGCACGTTCCTACTCCCGTTTCTAAGTATTTGATCTGATCCACCGAAAGGCGGATGGTTTCGGCCTGAAACACCTCTTCCAGCTGCGCTATGCTGCTGAATGAGCACAGCACCGACGCGTTTGCGCCCCTGTCGCGCACATAGGCGCAGGTAACGGCGGAAAGGGGCACGCCAAGCTTTTCAGATAGCTTTTTGACGCGGATCAGGCGGCGGTGGTTCTCCGGCAGCGCGTCGTAGTATTTACGGGGGCTTTCGCGCGGCTCCTGCCCGGCTGCCCGGGCGGCGAACCAGCCGCGCGCCTGCGCGCCGAAGCCCATCACCGGGAACTGGGTTTCTTTATACCAGCCAAGCTCGATCTCGTTCATCGGCACATGGGTGATGTCGCCGGTCATCGCGGCGGTGGTCTGCGCCAGCGTGAACAGCAGCTGGCAGCAGCGCAGCGGTTCGTATCCGTTTGCAAGGGCAAACTCATTCGCCTGAATGATGCGCCCCACCGTCCAGTTGGATACGCCGACCGCGCGCGCCTTGCCGGCCTTCACAAGGCCGCTGAGCACCGGCACGATCTTTTCCACCGGGATATCAACATCATCGCGGTGCAGCAGGTGCAGGTCGGCGCAGTCTATCCCCATGAAGGCAAGCGATTCGTTCAGGTCGCACTCGATCTCTTCCGGCGACAGGCGGGAGAGAAAGCGGTTTTCGCGGTGGCACAGGCTGCCCTTTGTAACGACGGTCACCTGATCCCGCAGGCCGCGGCTTTTCAGCCACTTGCCCAGCGCGCGGTCCGCCCCGCCGTCGTCGTATGCGCGGGCGGAATCAAAGGTGGTGCCGCCCAGCTCGATATAGCGGTCCATCACCTGGAAGGCCGTGGCCTCCCGGTCGGGATTGCCCCGGCGGCTTTCGCCCAGCGCGATTGAGGAGAGGGTCACGCCCTCTTTGACGCGGATGGTTTTCATCATATCACCCCATGTTCTTTATCCCGATGTGCGGTAATGATGGTAAAGCTCGTCGCGTTGACCGTGATGACGCACCCATCCCCGCGCACATACCAGTTCTTGCCCCTTCGGGTAATCGCCCGCGCGTTCTCTATCTGCCGCCTGCACCACGCCGCGGGATCATCCGCATGAAGCCCCAGGTTTCTGCGGATGCGCTCCGCGCCCATCTGCGTGGTGTGCACCCTATTGAGGCCCGCAAGCAGCGCGTGGCCCGTATCGCCCTGCGGCATCAGTACGCCTTGGCGAAGTACATCACCTTATCGGCCTTCTTGCCGCAGATGACGCAGGTGTCGCCGGTGGGCGTCTGGTCGAAGGGCATGTTGCGGGTGGTGGCGTTGAGGTCAGCCTTCAGCTTCTCTTCGCAGGCGGTGTCTCCGCACCACATGCCCTTGGCAAAGCCGCCGTTCACGGCCGCTTTCAGCTCATCGTAACCCGATACCACGGCGGTGTGCGCGTCGCGGAAGGCCTGCGCCTGCAGGAACATCGTCTGCTGAATTTCGGCAAGCAGCGCGGCCAGGGCGTTCGCCAGGCCGTCGATGGGCAGGGTGATCTTCTCAAAGGTATCGCGCCTGGCGACCACGGCCTGGCCGTTTTCCAGGTCGCGCGGGCCTACCTCTACGCGCAGCGGCACGCCCTTCAGCTCCCAGTCGTTAAACTTGAAGCCCGCGGATACCGTATCCCTGTCGTCAAACTTGACGCGGATGTCCTTCGCCGCCAGCTGATCCGCAACGGCCTTCGCGCCTTCCAGCACGCCCTCTTTATGCTGCGCGATGGGCAGCACCACCACCTGAATGGGCGCTACGTTCGGCGGCAGGCGCAGGCCGCGCTCATCGCCGTGGGTCATGATGATCGCGCCGATCAGGCGGGTGGATGTGCCCCAGCTGGTCTCCTTCGCGTATTCAAGCTTGCCCTCGCGGCTGAGGAACTGGATGCCGAACGGCTCTGAGAAGTTGGTGCCGAAGTTATGCGATGTGCCCGCCTGCAGCGCTTTGCCGTCTTGCATCATGGCCTCCATGCTGTAGGTTGCGCGCGCACCGGCGAACTTCTCTTTCTCGCTCTTTTGGCCTACGTATACCGGCAGCGCCAGCACGCTTTCGGCCACCTCGCGGTAGACTTCCAGCATTTGCAGCGTCTCTTCCTGGGCCTCTTCCTCTGTTTCGTGGATGGTGTGGCCCTCCTGCCACAGGAACTCGCTGGTGCGCAGGAACGGGCGGGTGGACTTCTCCCAGCGCATCACGGAGCACCACTGGTTGTACTTCATCGGCAGATCGCGCCAGCTTTGCACCCATTTGGCGTACATCGTGCAGAACATGGTTTCGCTGGTGGGGCGGATGGCCAGGCGCTCCTGCAGGGGCTCGTTGCCGCCCTGGGTGACCCAGGCAACCTCAGGCGCGAAGCCTTCAACGTGCTCCGCTTCTTTCAGCAGCAGGCTTTCGGGGATCAGCATGGGCATGTATACATTTTCATGGCCGGTCGCTTTGAAGCGCTGATCCATTTCCTTCTGGATCATTTCCCAAATGGCGTAGCCGTACGGCTTGATGACCATGCAGCCGCGCACGGGCGCGTAATCCACCAGCC
This sequence comes from Eubacteriales bacterium, assembly GCA_031549905.1. GTDB lineage: Bacteria > Bacillota > Clostridia > Christensenellales > Aristaeellaceae > Avichristensenella. The sequence goes on along the minus strand of JAVBPC010000085.1, from coordinate 44,766 downwards.
CCGTTTGCAGGATGACATCGGTATACCACTGGGAGAAATCCTCGCTGCGGGGGGTGATGTGCTGTACGAACTCGGCCTCTTTTTTCTTGGACATGATGGCACCGCTCCTTTTCTGTCACTGTTTTGACACGCAAAAAAATACACCCGCGCCCCACTGCTGGGACGAAGGCGCGCTTCGCGGTACCACCCGGCTTGACGCGCACGGCGCGTCCGCTCTTTATGCCGATAACGCGGGCAGCGCCCCCGGTGCCTGTAACGGCACGGTGAAGGCCGGAGGCCAAACCCGCACGCCGCGCACGCTTTCAGCCCAGGGCGCGCGCTCTCTGATGGGGGCGGTGTGTTTTGCCTTCCTTCTTGGGGGACATATCATTATAGCGTACAAAAGGGGTTGTGTAAAGAGGACTATCTCGGGGATTATTAAGGGGCCGAGGCCCCTCGCTCTTCAATCCGGCATCGGCGGCTTCGCTGATACGCCCCGGCAATAGCCCTTGGGTATGAACCTTAGCTCACGCGCCGCCCGTCAGCCCCCCGCGCTCCTTCTCCACACCCTGCGCCGCACCGTCCTCTCCCGCTGCTTCAGCGGGAAGTCAAACCGCACATTCACCGGCGGCGTCTCCAGCACCGTGGGGTTTGCCAGCAGGTCGCGCCAGCAGCCGAACGCCATGCCGTACACGGCCCCGGATGTGATCCTTTCATCCGATACCACGCCAACCGGCATCACGCGGTTATACACGGTGGTGCCGTTCGGGCCGGGGGCGGGGTTGCGCTCCACGCGCCCCATCGAAATGAATATGCTGGTGGTGCCGAAGTTGTAGATATGGTGGTTGACATACGGCATGCCCAGCGACAGCAGGTTCGTTACAAACAGGCTGGTGTGGAAGGGGCTGACATCGACAATCCACCTGGGCAGCATGCCGTAGCGGTCCAGCAGGCGCGCTATCGCCACAATCGTGGTGGGCAGGCCGGGTATCGCCAGCAGCACGCGCACCAGCTTGTCCGTGTTATTCTTCTCTTCCGGCTTCCGGTTTTTGGATATCATCTCATCCAGCTTGTCGTGCACATCGTATACCGTGTCATACGGCGTGAAATTGAACTTCAGCGTCGTTTCCTCAATCTTCTCGGAATTGTCAAACTTCTTAAGGATCGCAAGCGATACGCACAGCTCATTCCTGGCAAAATGCTGCTTGTTCAGCACGAAGCGGTTCAGCTCCGGATACATGGAGATCGTGCGCACATAGGCGGCCATCACCAGGTCCAGGTAGGTGATGTTGTGGCCCAGGTCGCGCTGCGCCCTGATGTAGCGCGTCATCACGTCAAAATCAATATGCTGTACGCTGTGCACCTGCGAATCCACCCGTGTGGGCATGATGTACGGCACAAACGCCAAAATAGGGTCTGCCTGCTCTATGCGCCTGCCGTCAGGCCGGAATCCAAACATGCGCGTTCATCCTCTCTGCTTGGCCACGCCTTCCCGCCAATGGCGGTAGCACAGCCCCACATACCGTATCTCTTCTTCGCCGCCGGTGTCAATCAGCACCTGCTCGCCCGTCTTGATCACCTGGCCCCGCTTGTTTACCCTTGTGTTCATGATCGCTTTCTGTCCGCACCAGCACAGGCTCTGATCCAGCTCCGTGAACGCCTCCGCAAACCGCAGCAGCGCGCTGGAGCCGGGAAAAAAATTGCCTAAAAAGTCCGTTTTGAGCCCGTAACAATGGATATCCAGTTCGCTCGCCATATCGGCCAGCTCGATCACCTGCGCCTCCGTCAGGAACTGCGCCTCATCCACAAACACATGCTCCAGCTGCCTGGGACGGCGGGTTTCCAGCCACAGCAGCTGCTCGCGCGGGCTGTGGCTGGGGGCCAGCACGATATCGGCCGTGTCCTCCAGCCCCACGCGGGAGTGTATCACCCCGCCGGTGCGCCTGGTATCCACCGATGGCTTGACCAGCGCGCAGCTGTACCCCTGCTCCATGTAGTTGTACCGCTGCATCAGCAGCATCGCCGATTTCGATGACCCCATCACCCCGAAGTAAAAGCGCAGCACGGCAAAACCTTCTTAATTATCGCATTATCTCACAGTATCTTGTCAAACACAAATCCAAAGAATAACTGATCCAGCAGGATGAGCAACCCCAGCGCCAGCGTGTAGAACCCGAACCATTTCAGGCTGATCTTCTGGATCAGGCTCAGCATCCACCGGATCGCCAGGTATCCGGAAACGGCGGCCGCCGCCATCCCCAGCAGCAGCGCCAGGTAGCCGCCCTCAAACGCCGCGCCGCCTGCATCCAGCAGGTCTTTCGCCTTAAATACCAGCGAACCCACGATGGCCACCGCGCTCATCATGAAAGAGAACTTCGCGGCCACCTGCCGCGTAACGCCAGCCGCAAGCCCCCCCACAATTGTGGAGCCTGAGCGCGAAATGCCCGGGATGATCGCAAACGCCTGCATCGCGCCCATCGCGGCGGCCTGCTGATACGTCATGTCGTCCACATCGCCGCGCGCCCTGTGCCTGCCCGGCGAAACGCGCCTGGCGAGGGGCCCGGCGGCAAACATCAGCGCGGCGGTGATCAAAAACGATACTCCCAGGAACCAGCCGCCGAACGCCCTCTCCAGCAAATCATTAAACAGCAGCGTAACCACCACCGCAGGGATCGTCGCCACAATCAGCAGCCGAACGGGGCGGCTGGTGAACAGGTGGCGGAGCATGCCGATCCAATCCTTCCAAAAGACGATGATGACGGCCACCAGCGTCCCGACATGCAGCATAACTTCCAGCAGCAGCCCCGTGTCCGGCATGCCCAGTACGCGTTGCAACAGCACCAGGTGCCCCGAGGATGATACCGGCAGGAATTCCGTCAGCCCTTGTACGATGCCCAGCAGGATGGTTTCGAACATTCAGGCAAGTCCCCCTTAATACTGTTTGAAATCCGTCCAGATTTTGTCATAAATAGGCAGCGCATCGCCCACATCCTGAATGAACTCCGTCTCGCCCAGCACCTCAGAAGGAATGTACAGCGCGGGATTCGACTTGAACTCTTCCGAAAGCAGATCATCCGCCGCACGGTTGCAGTTGATGTACGCCTGCATCTCCGCGATGTTCACGGCGATTTCGGGGCGCATCAGGAAGTCCAGGAACAGGTGCGCGTTGTCCGGGTGCGGCGCCTTCGAGGGGATGAACAGCGCATCGATGCCGAAACCCATGCCCTCTTCGGGGTAGACAATCTCAAGATCGGGCCGCTCTTCCAGCGCCCAGATGATGCCCGGCGTGAACATGTAGCCCACGATCGCTTCGCCGCTGGCCATCGCCTGGTCGGGGCGGTTGTAATCCAGCACGCGCACGTTCTGTTTCAGGTCCAGCAGCTTTTTGCCGGCCTCTTCCAGAATGGCGGGGTCGGTGGTGTTGAAGGATTCGCCCATCGATTTCAGCGTGATGCCGATGATGTTGCGCGCGTCATCGATCAGCACAAGGCTGTCCTTCAGCGACGGGTCCCACAGGCTGTTGTAGCCGGTGATCTCGATATCCACATACGCGGGATCGTAAATGATCAGCGGCGTGCCCGCGATATATGGTACCACATACTCTGCATCCGGGTCAAAAAACTGGTTCAGGAACACCGGGTCGATGTTCTCATAGTTGGGCAGCTTTGCTTTGTCAAGCTTCTGCAGCAGCCCAAGGCCCCTCGCGATGTCGATGATGTAATCGCTGGCCAGGATGATGTCATACGTTCCGCCGCCAAGCGCTTCCAGCTTTTCCAGCATCTGTTCGTTGCTGTCGAAATAGTCGTAGTTGATGCGGATGCCGTATTCCTGTTCAAAGGGCTTGAGGATGGACGCGTTGTCGATGTAATCCGCCCAGGTCAGAATGTTCAGGACAGGCTCCTCTTGCGCGGATACGCAGGCGGGCAGGGCGAGGAGCAGCACCAGCAGTAGGGGTAGCAGACGTTTCATGAGAAGTCCTCCTTATGTTTTCTTATGCTTTTTCTCATTGAGAAAGGGCATTATGCTTTTTTCCGCATCCATTGCGACAGCGCAACCAGCAGGAACACCGCCCCCAGCATCAGCGTGCACAGCGCGTTGATCTCCGGCGATACGCCGACCTTCAGGCTCGAATACACCTTCAGCGGCAGCGTCTGCGCGCCGGGGCCGGTTACAAAGAAGCTGATGATCACATCATCAAATGACATCGCGAACGCCAGCAGCATCCCGGCCAGCACCGCGGGCGCGGCCTGCGGCAGCGTGATATCCAGGAATACGCGCAGGGGGGATGCCCCCAGGTCGCGCGCGGCCTCTTCCATCGCGGGGTCCATCGCGGCCAGGCGGCCTTTTACGATCACAAAAATATACGGCACGCAAAACGTAATATGCGCCAGCACCAGCGTGCCCATCCCCAGGTTCAGCCCCAGCAGCGTGAACGCCATCAGCAGCGACATGCCGATCACAATCTCTGGGATCAGGATCGGCAGCGTCACCAGCCCTTCCATAAACCCCTGCATGAACATGTGCCGTCTGACCAGCGCCACCGCGCCCAGCGTGCCCAGCACCGCCGCCCCCAGCACCGATATCCCCGCCAGCTTCAGCGAATTCACCAGCGCGCGGCCTATATCCACATTCCTAAAAAGGCTTTTGTACCAATCCAGCGTAAACCCGTTCATCGGGCCCGCGTTTTTGGATGGATTGAATGAATACAGCACCACAATCAAAATGGGCAGGTACAGGAAAATCAGCACCAGCGTCATGTAAACGGACCCGAACCTGGACCGGCGCAATTTCGGGGATACCGCGCCGTCATGAGATTTTGCCATGCGCAGCCCTCCCTAAAACAATGTCGTTTCGCCGCCCGCGCGGTATTGGCCCCACAGCACCAGCGCAGTCAGCCCCATCAGCGCCACCGACAGCGCCGCCCCAAACGGCTTGTTGCGCGCGCGCAGCAGCTGATCCTGTATCAGGTTCCCCAGCAGCACGGTCTTGGCCCCGCCCATCAAATCGGAAATGAAGAACATGCCCATGCTGGGCACGAATATCAGCGTAATGCCCGATACGATCCCCGGAAACGTCAGCGGCAGCGTTACCGTGGTAAACGCCCGCGCGGGGGATGCGCCAAGGGCGCGCGCGGCCTCCACCACATGCCAGTCCATCCGTTCAATGATGGTGTAGCACGGCAGAATCATGAACGGCAGCAGCGTATACACGAACGACAGCAGCACCGCCCCCTGCGTGTACAGCAGCTTGAGCGGGCGGTCAATGATCCCCAGTGCGCGCAGAATCTCGTTGATCGGCCCATTCGCGCGCAGCAGGATCATCCAGCCGTAGGTGCGGATCAGCGCGCTTGTCCAAAACGGCACGATCACCAGGATCATCAGCAGCGTGCGGCGCTTTTTGTCCGCCCGCGCCATCGCGTAGGCAAACGGGTAGCCGATCACCGTCGTCAGCGCGCTGGTCAGCAGCGCCGTTTTGATGGAATCGATGAACACCTGAAAGTAGGTGGGATCGAACAGCATCGCGTAGTTGGACAGCGTAAACGTACTGGAAACGCCCCATGTGGCATCCCTTTCAAAGAAGGAAAGCCCGAGAACATACAGCAGCGGCAGCCCCGTCAGCAGCACGGCCCACGCGTACATCGGTATGCACAGGAACATGCGCCGCTGTTTGATGCCCTGCTGTTTTTTCACCGCCATGCTCATGCGATCACCGCCGCGTGCTCTTCATCCCACCACACGCGCACCGCCGTGCCGGGCTCAATATCCGTGCGCGTCTGGTTGAACGCGGTCAGCCGCTGCCCATCCAGCAGCTCCACCGTTGTGCGCAGGGAGCCGCTGGTGTACCTGTGCTCCACCAGCGTCGCCGGGATGGACCACTGATCCGGCGGGGCCGCCGTGGCGTACTGCAGGCACTCCATGCGCAGGCACAGCGCCACCGCGCTGCCGGCTTCGGGGGCCTTTTCGCCAAAGTTTGCCGGGAACGTGCGCCCCGCGAACGACAGCGCGCCGTCCTCCTCCACCATGCATTCCAGCAGGTTGGTCTGGCCGATGAATGTGGCGGCAAAGCGGGTCTTCGGATGCTCGTATATCTCTTCCGGCGTGCCCACCTGCTCCAGCACGCCTTCCCGCATCAGCCCGATGCGGTCGCTCATGTTCAGCGCCTCTTCCTGGTCGTGCGTGATGTAAATGAATGTGATGCCCAGCCTTTCCTGCAGCACCTTCAGCTCCGTTTGCATCTGGCGGCGCAGCTGCAGGTCCAACGCGCCCAGCGGCTCATCCAGCAGCAAAATCTGCGGCGCCAGCACAATTGCCCGCGCGATCGCCACGCGCTGCCGCTGCCCGCCGGAAAGGCTGTCCGGCGTGCGGCGCTCAAACCCCATCATCTGCACAAGCTGCAGCATCTCCTGCACCTTTTTGCGGATTTCGGGCTTGGCCTCTCCGCGCAGCTTCAGGCCGTAGCCGATGTTGCCCGCCACCGTCATGTGCGGGAACAGCGCGTAATTTTGGAACACGGTGTTGACGCTGCGCTTTTCGGGCGGCAGGTTCGTTACATCGCGCCCTCCCAGATAGACACGGCCCGCGGTGGGTGATTCCAGCCCCGCGATGATGCGCAGCGTGGTTGTTTTGCCGCAGCCGGACGGGCCCAGCAGCGTCAGAAACTCTCCGGCTTCCACCGCCAGGTCGATGCCGTTCAATACTTCGCCGTTGCCAAAGTTTTTGTGGATGTCTGAAAGGGTGAGGATGCTCATTGCAAAGGGCCAACTCCCCATGTGTATTTGGTTTTCTGTTGTTATGATGATGCGGTTGCGCCTGTTAAATCGATTCCGACCTTTTTCGTCAACTTTAACCCACGGCATCAGTATAAGGCCACGGCGATAGCCTGTCAAGGGAATAATCCGGCCGCCGCGCGGGGCACAATACGGGCGAGGTGAATAATGATGAAAACATACCCAGACCTGTTTGCGCTGCTGCGCGGTGAATCCGAAGCGCGCAAACTGTTCGCGGACCTGCCCATGTATGTCAGAACATCGATGAACGACCGGCCAAATTCAATTAACTCCCTTCAGTCCCTTCAGGATTACGCGCACAACCTGACGCGCGGAGAGGGCTGATCTCCTTCCTTGGAACCCCATAGAAAGAAGGACGCCGACACATTCGACGCCCTTCTTTCTGTGATATGGGACTATTTTGCCTGCAATCTGCGCTGGGCCGCAAGCGCTTTGTAGCGCTCCACGCCGTCCCCCTCTGTCACTTTCCAGTCATCCCTCAGGATGGCCAGCACCTGCTCATAGCTGTCAGCGGCGGTGGCCCAGTCGCCGGTGATTTCCGACAGGTGGGCTATGCTCAGGCAGTTGTCGGTGAAGCGCGGCGGCTCATGGATCTCCATGGCTTTGCGGTAGTTGTCAATCGCCTTATCATAGCGGCCGTACCTGGCGTAGGCATCGCCGCGCGCGGACCAGGAAAGCCAGGTGTCCGGGCAGTCCTCCACCATGCGCGCCCAATGCGCTTCGGCGGCGTCAAAATCACCCTTTGCCGCGGCAATGTATCCGGCATACAGCGGCGCGTGATAAGTTTCCTGTACGCGGCGCATGCGCTCCAGGGTTTGCTCGGCTTCGCCAATGCGGCGGTCAGCCAGCAGCATTTCCAGCAGCCACAGATAGCCGCGCTGGTACGCCGGGTGCTTCGCCACAAAATCCTGGTAGAACGCGATCTGCTCATGGTGGTTCGTGCAGCACCAATCCCACACCACGCCGCCGAACGCCTCGCACAGCAGGCTGTGGTTGGCCTTTTTCTCGGGCTCCGCCTCCAGCGCGCGCTTGGCGTAATACTCAGCGGCACGGCGGAAGCTTCTGGCCCGGTGGTTGTTCAGGTCCGCAAGCATCGTCAGCGCGCGGCCTTTGTGCAATTCTTCTTTGATTTTCTCTTTTAAGAAGGCTTCGCTGGCCTCGTACTCCGCGCCGGCAAGGCTGTCCTGGCCGGCCAACATGCTGTCAATCCGGTCAAAGCGCGTGTCATCTGACAGCGAAAACAGCCCGTCGATGCTGACCCCAAACAGCGCGGACAGTTCCGGCAGCAGCCCGATATCCGGCAGCGTCACGCCGTTTTCCCACTTGGATACCGCCTGCGCGGACAGGTTCAGCGCCGAGGCCAGCTGTTCCTGCGTCATGCCCTTTTTTAGCCGATATTCCCTGATCCTTTTGCCCATGTCTGCGCTCATGTTCATATCCTCCCGCGTTTTGCTGCCTTTATTCTACGGGACCGGCCGCGCGGGTTCAATGACGCGTCGGTTGCATCCGGTAGCGCGCAAAGGGACTTCTTTGTATTGTTCACAGATCGTTAACCGAACATGAATTGACACGACCCCCATGCGCCCGCTATCATGATAAGCGAAAAGCAACGCAATCGCTACGATAAAGGAGCATAACGCATCGTGAAATATAGAAAAATTTGGGAAAAAACGGCTGTTTTCTGCCTATTGCTGGCGCTGTTGCTGCCGATGGCCGCCCATGCGGAATCGGCGGAGGACCGCATCCGTGCGCTGGAAGCCCGCGTGGCGGAGCTTGAAGCGCAGATTGAAGCGCTGCTGGGCGGCACGGCGGAGGTATCCTCCCCCGAAGCAAACACCATTGCGGTGGGCGAACCCGTCACCCTTGCTAAGGATTTGACGCTGACCATCTGCGGGTACCGCACGGATACGCACTTTGAATACTACCCGGCGGGCGGGTTCATCGCCACATCGCTGATTTCCAAGGCCGGATACCAGATGTTGCTGCTATCCATAACGCTTGATAACGGCACTGACCAGGAACTGCGCAGCCAGGGCCTGCTGGAAGCCGCGCTGACCGCGGGCGGCGACTTCACCGCGCAGGCGCGCGATCCGCTGTTTCAGCTAACGACAGAAAACACATACTCCGGCGGCCTCAAGCGCATTGGGGCCAGCACCCAGGTGCAGGGCTGCCTGCTGTTCCCCATACCAGAGGCATCCGTAACGGACGGGGAATCGCTGGTCATCACCTTCGCGTATGACGGGCAAACGTACGCGTGCTGGCTGAAGAAGTAGCAGCCCAATTGCAGCGGCCGGTGAGATTGCTCTCACCGGCCGTTGCTTTTATCCGTATGATTCTTCCAGCCAGAGGGCTTCCATCGTTTCCGGGTTGTAAAACACATGGCATGCGCGGCCGGCGGAATAAATCTCCAGATACCCGTCGCCCAGCAGCCTGCGCTCGGGGTACTCGCTTCCGCCCGCGCTGTGGGCCACCGTTTCCTCCGTGATAATAAAGGTATACTCATCCATACGGCCCTCTTCCCAGCCCTTGATCACTACCTTTTCCGCATCGCAGGAGATGATCTCGCCGATTAACGCATCGCCCGCGATTTCCAATGTCAGCGGTTCCAGGACGCGAACCGAGTAGTCGAAGTCTCCCGTCTCCCCCAGCGCCAGATCACCCTTTGAAAGCGTAAAGCGCACGGCCTTGCCCCGGTATTCGGGCGCTTCCGGCCCGTCTTCAGGGATTGCCAGCTTGTAGTTGTCACGCGGACCGGCCACGAAAATTGTTCCCTCTTCCGGGATGACCTCCCCAAAGTCTTTATATACAAAGCCCATCATCATTTCCGTCTGGTTCGCCATAGCATTTTCCCCCAGGGCAAAAACCGGGCACAGCAGCGCGCAGGCCATTAGCAGCGCGGCCATTCTCTTTTGCAGCATGGTTTCTCCTTTCTATCGCCTATCCGACTATAAACGCAAACCGGCGGAAAATATCCGCCGGCTGTTTTTTTGCGCCTTTTCGATTTACCCGTTCACAGCCTCCAGCCACAGCGCTTCCATGGTATCCGGGTCGTAATACACATGGCATGTGCGTCCGGCCCTGAAAATCTCCACATAGTCCGCGCCCAGCGCGGTCAGTTCGGGCGATCCTTCGCCGCCGCCCGCCTGGTGAGCCACGGTATCCTTGGTGATATGGAAGGTAATTTCCTTGCCCAGAAAATCCTTATCCCATCCCTTGAGGATCAGCGCCTCTTCTTCGCACGATACCAGCTCTCCGTACAGCGCCTCGCCCGCAATCTCCAGCGTCAGCGGCTCCGCAAACCCGAGCTCTTCCGGTTCTTCGCCATCAAGCGTATAACGGACGCACTTGCCCCAGTATTCGGAGGCTTCCGGTCCATCCTCGGGGATAGCCAGCCAAAAGCAGGCCTTAAGCCCGCCGACTAAAATCGCGGACACATCAAGGTCCTGGTTTGCGGAATCGCCGAACACGAAACCGATGATCTGCCTGGGCTCCTCCGCAGGGGCGTCCTCCGCCAGGGCAAGCATCGGGCACAGCAGCATCAGCGCGACAGCCATCGCTATCATTCTTTTGGTCATCCAGTATCCCTCCTCCGCAATGCGTATTCCCCTATCAAACGTCACGCGTTGGAAGAATCTTCCCTTTCGAAACCCAAATAACGGGTACCCTGAAATGTCAGCGACCCGCTGTCGCCTATGGCCAGATACCCGTATTCCTTGCCGGAAACGGATAACTCCATCCGGCTGCCGCTCTCTACCTCAAATGTCACAAAATACCTGGTGGAGGATGACGTCATCATCGAAGTGTCGTTCACGCCCGTGTTATGGTGGTGATGGGAAACATCCTGCCGCTGGTTCGCCACGCGCGCCCATACGGTCAGCACCGGGGAATCATTGTTACGCTTCCACTGCGCAGCGCCGCGCACCATGGAAAATACGATCAGCCCCAGCACCACCACAAAAAAGATCGGGAACAGTACGCTCATGAAATTCGCCATGGCGTCAAACGAACCAAAGGATGCCATACAGCCTCACCCCTCCCACAAGATTACCTGCCCTGCGGCGCGCGTCTTATTCAGGTCGATCAGCCGCTGGTTGGCGCTGCCCCTGAAGCGCAGCGACAGGCTTCTTTCCGCCAGCACAAACGGCCCATCCACCAGCACATCGCACGCGTCAAGCAGCGCAAGCCGGTCCGGGTCGCCCGCCCGCAGCAGTTCCTCGTAGGTGTACCCGCTGTACACCCATTTGGTCAACCCCTTTGGCAGCGCCGCGGCAAGCGCCGCACACGCGCCTGCCTGCGCCATCGGCTCCCCGCCCGATAACGTAACGCCCGACAGCAGCGGGTTCTTCCTGATGCTGCCCAAAATGTCAGATATTGGCATTGTATCCCCCCCGGCGGGGTCGTGGCTATCCTGATTGTGACAGCCGGGGCAATGGTGTGGGCACCCCTGAACAAAGACGGCCAGGCGCAAGCCCGGACCGTCTACGATGGAATCATTCACTATGCCCGCCACGCGCAGCGTATCAAAGGCCATGCTTCACCCTGTCCTTTTCCTCGGCGCGCTTTGCGTTGTTGAAGCGGCTGAGCGTCCCTACCAGGTACCCGGTGATCCTGCGGATGCGCTCAAACTGCGGGCCTTCCTGCTCGGTGCGGCCGCATTTGGGGCAGCTGTCGCCGATGATGCCGTTGTACCCGCACTCGCTGTCGCGGTCGATCGGGTGGTTGATCGCGCCGTAGCCCACGCCCGCCTCGCGCATCGCGCGCACCACGCGCTCAAACGCGTCCAGGTTGTCCAGCGGGTCACCGTCCATCTCCACATAGGTGATGTGCCCGGCGTTGGTCAGCGCGTGGTAGGGCGCCTCCAGCTGGATTTTGTCGTAAGCGCTGATCTTATGGTACACCGGCACATGGAAGCCGTTGGTGTAATAGTCGCGGTCGGTGATGCCCGGCAGCAGACCGTAGCGCTCGCGGTCCATCTTGACAAAGCGGCCCGAAAGCCCCTCAGCGGGTGTCGCGATCAGGGTGTAATTCATCTTCTTTTCGCGGCTGCGCGCATCGCAGCGCTGGCGCATGTGGCCGATGATCTCCAGGCCCAGGTTCTGGCTGGTAGCGCTTTCGCCGTGGTGCTGGCCGGTCAGGCAGGAAAGCGCCTCGGCCAGGCCGATGAACCCCACGGACAGCGTGCCGTGGCGCAGCACCTCGCCCACCTCGTCCGTCCAGTCAAGCTTTTCGCTGCCCAGCCACACGCCTTCGCCCATCAGGAAGGGGTAGTTGTATACCTTCTTGTGCGACTGGATTTCAAACCGCTCATCCAGCTGTGCAAAGGTGATATCCAGCTGCCTGTCCAGCTCATCGAAGAAGAACTGCACGTTGTGGTTGGCCTTGATGGCGATCCTGGGCAGGTTGACCGAGGTGAACGACAGGTTGCCCCGGCCGTTGCAGATTTCCTGCGAAGGGTCGTACACGTTGCCGATGACGCGCGTGCGGCAACCCATGTAGGCGATTTCCGTTTCCGGCGTGCCCTTGTAATACTGCGCGTTGAACGGCGCATCCATAAAGCTGAAGTTCGGGTACATGCGCTTTGCGCTGGTGCGCATCGCCAGGCGGAACAGGTCGTAGTTGGGGTCGCCGTCGTTATAGTTGACGCCCTCCTTGACCCTGAAAATCTGTATCGGGAAGATCGGCGTTTCGCCCTGGCCCATGCCGGCTTCTGTGGCCAGCAGCACATTCTTGATCACCATGCGCCCCTCGGGCGAGGTGTCCATGCCGTAGTTGATGGAAGAGAACGGAATCTGCGCGCCCGCGCGGGAATGCATGGTGTTCAGGTTGTGCACCAGCGCCACCATCGCCTTGTAGGTGGTGTGGTCGGTTTCGCGGATGGCCCGCTTTTGCGCGAAGGCAAGCGTGCGCTTTGCCGTTTCGGCGTCACACATATCGCTAAGATGCGGCAGCAGCGCGGCGGTAAACGCGGGGGCCTCATCGAGCGTAGGCGTCATGCCGGTTTCAGCGCGCACGGTGTCAATCAGGCGCTTTGCGGTGCCGTCCGGGTCATCCAGGGAGCACAGCAGCTCCAGCGCGCCGGCGAGATTATCGCGGTACGCCTTGACGAATGTTTTCGCCACACCGGGGGCCATGCCGTAGTCAAAGTTGACGATGGACTGCCCGCCGTGCTGGTCGTTCTGGTTGGACTGTATCGCGATGCAGCACAGCGCCGCGTACGATGTGATGTTCTGCGGCTCACGCAGCGACCCATGCCCCGTGCAAAACCCGCCCTTGAACAGCTTAAGCAGGTCGATCTGGCAGCAGGTGGTCGTCAGGGTCAGAAAATCTAGGTCGTGGATATGGATATCGCCCTCGCGGTGCGCACGCGCGTGCGCGGGGTTCAGCACATACATGTCGTAGAACTGCTTTGCGCTCTCCGATCCGTATTTCAGCATCATGCCCATCGGCGTGTCGCCGTTGATGTTGGCGTTTTCGCGCTTGATATCGGAATCCTTGGCCGTTTTCCAGGTGATGTCTTCGAATGTTTTCATCAGGCGGCCGTTCATCTCGCGCACGCGGCTGCGCTCGGCGCGGTAGAGGATATACGCCTTTGCCGTGCGCACAAAACCGGAAGCGATCAGCGCCTGCTCCACCGCATCCTGCACCTGCTCAACGGTGGGGGTGCCGATGGTTTCATCGGACGCCAGGTACTCTTCCACCTGGTTTGCGATGCCCTTGGCCGTTTCCGGCCCCTTCGCGCTGCCAGACGCCTGGAAGGCCTTCAGCACCGCCTGTTCAATTTTGTCTGACGTAAATGGCACAGAGCGGCCATCGCGCTTGATAATGGTGGTGATCACGGAGAATTCATCCCTTTCACCCTTTGGGGGCGGCACCATTATATGGTAGATGCCCCCGCATGTCAATACAACATATATGACCATTATACCCTGACAACATCATGCAGAAACATGCTTTGGCAAAAAATGTTGGCGGGGCTTTAACCGCAGGGGCAGGTCATTCGTCTAATATACAGACGGTGCGCACTGTTTGTACAAACGCGGAAAGGGACGAGCATGACCAAAGAACAGTTCGGGGAAGCGGTAACGGCCCAGCTTAATGCGCTGCATAGCGTATCATACAGCCTGCTGCAAAACCCCTACGACCAACAGGATGCCGTACAGGAAGCCGTAAAAAAAGCGCTGCTTTCCAGGGAGAAGCTACGGAATGAAGCGTACTTCAAAACATGGCTGATCCGCATCCTGATCAACGAATGCCATGCCATCCACCGGCAAAAAAAGCGCGTCACGCCCATGGAGACGCTGCCCAAAGTTGCGCCGCCGGAAGCTGACAGCGCGCTGTTCGAAGCCATGCAAGCCCTGCCCGAGAAGCTGCGCCTGCCGCTGACGCTGCACCACATTGCCGGGTATGACACCTTGGAGGTTTCAAAAATACTCGGCATTACGCGCAGCACCGTCAAATACCGCCTGGTGCGGGGGCGGGAACATCTCAAACAACTGCTAACGGAACAGGAGGTGCGCGGATGAAGGAGATCAACTGGCAAAAAGCCTATGGCCCCCCTTCTCAGGCCCTTGAAAAAACGGTGTCCGCCGCCCTCCGGGAGGAGGAACAGCCAATGAAACAAAAGCGAGTAACAGGGGTGCTGGTCATCGCGCTGGTGCTGGTGCTGCTGTGCGCGGGTGCGCTGGCCGCCGCACAAAAGGGCGGGCTGCTGGATATGATCCGCACTTACAAGGGCACGCCGGACGGTACCGACGCCCCCGTCGTCATCACTGACCTGCCGTTCACCGGAGGGGATTCCGAACATGTCACATTCTCCGTGCGCGAGGCCGTGTATGACGGCAGCATCGCGTATCTGCTGATCGACGCAATGCCCAAAAAGGCGGGCGATGTGCTGGTATGGCGGTATGCCGATAGCAACACCGGCATGGACAAGCTGGGGCCCGGCGGGGAGCGCTGGTGGGTTGGGGTGGAAATGAGCTCAGACACGGTAGAAAACCGCTTCATCCCGTATTATGTGGGGGAAAACGGCAACGGCCTTCAGTTTATGGCAACAGTCATGGTGACCGGCGGTGAAGGCCCGGACGCGCTGCCCGCAAAAATGGTGTTTACCGTGCTGGCGGGCGACGGCACGCACCACAGCATCTCAGAGCTGACGTGCGAAATTCCCAGAACCGCCGAGCCGGTGTCCAAATCCCTGACGCCGCCCACTGGGCTGGAAGGCGCGGAGATCCAGCAGATCCTGATCACCGATACGCCGGTGCAGCGCGTGGTGACCATCACCTTTAAGCCGCTGCTGCGCGTGTTCCACAGCTTTGACTACATTCCGGATGACGGCCGCGTAAACTACATGAACTATGGCTACGGTCTGGAACGGGATGAGGAAAACGGAACCATCACCCAGATATTTTACCTGCCCACCGATGATCAATCGATCGGCCTGTGGGCAAACGGGATGAAACAGGCTGTGCAGATTGATATTGCAAGCGGCACGGCTGCGGTGGTTCCGGCCACGGTAACGCAGGATGGCGATATCACGGTGGTCACCATCAACACGAAGGAGGCGAAGTAAATGAAAAAGCGAATCGCGATACTGCTTGCGCTGGTGATCTGCGCGCTTGCGTTCGGGGCCTTTGCCGCGCCGGAAAAGGCGCTGCCGGTAACGGTGTATGATTCCCTGAACGATGTGCCCGCATGGGTGCCGCAGGAGCACGCCCGGCCCGGCATGGAACCGTACGAGCCAAGCGGATACTTCGACCTGCGCGGGATACTCCCTCAGGCGGATGGCGGCGCACTGCTGACCGGGCAGTATGTGTATTATGATATAAGCATAGAAGAGAGCTTCGAGGGCGGATTTGAGTTCCCGCCCCCGCGCACAGATGCGTACGCAATCCGCGTGGATTCTGATGGCAAGCGCGTGTGGTCGCTGCGCATCGGCGACCCGCAGTCGGAAGGCAACACCTTTTCTCCCGCGTGGATGCTGCCCGACGGCCGCACGCTGCTGCGCTTTGGCGGTTCGCTGGGCACGTTTGGCACGCAGTACTACATCATCAATGAAGATGGGCAGATCGATGAAACGCTGCCAAACAAAGCGCTGCGCGCGGCGGGCGCGGTGGATACACTGGCCCTGACGGATGCAGGTTACGTTTTCGGCGGCTACCGGCGTGAGGGTGACATGATTGCGCCAATGGAAGAGGGCGATGTCATCGGCATGCTGGATGAGAACCTTGCCCCGCTGTGGACCATTTCCGATCCGGCGCTTGCGGCTGCGTTTTTGACGAGGCCCCCGCGCGTGGCGGAAGACGGGCTGCTGTTCTGCGGCGAAAACTTCGTGATAAACGGCAGGCCCACGCCGTTGCTGGTCAAACTGACGTTGGATGGAAAGATCGCCTTTGTGTACAAGGGACATGAATATTCGTACACTAACTTTTGCGATGCGGTCCCCACGGCGGATGGCGGCGCGCTGGCAACAAGCTATGAAGACCCCACCAAAGCCACCCCATACGAGGGCCGCGGCGAGGGCACGCTGACCAAGTTTGACAAAGACGGCAAGGTGGAGTGGGTCAAAAGCTACCTGGAGCACGGTTTCTTCGGGTTGCAGCAGATTTATCCGCTGGGCGAAGGGTACGTGATGATGGGGTCCTACGGAGAGGACAACCGGAGCGATTCCCCGGTGCTGCTGTACACGGATGCCGCGGGCGAACCGCTTGGGATGCTGGCCCTGCCCAAGGGCGATTCCCCTGACCACCGGGTTTGGTCCACACACGCTACGCTTACTGAGGCGGCGGATGGCACAATATGGGTGTACGGCAACAAAGACCATTACAGCGAGTTTGACGGCGGGCTATGGAAGGTGGATGTGGCGGAAGCCTTTTACGGCCAGATTACACCGGAAAGCTTTGCCCCGTAACACAATGCGCAAAATGCGCAAGGCCCCCGATTCCGGGGGCCTTTTTGCCGCTATACCTGCGCGTTACGCGCTGTTTCAGGTTTTTCTGTGTTCCGGTCTCCCCACAGCGACGCCGCCAGCACGCACAGCACAATCACCACCGCGCCCACCCATCCAAGCGGCATCAGCGTTTCGCCCAGTATCAAAAAGGAAAACAGCGCCGTGAACACCGGCTCCAGGCAGAACGCCACGGAGGCGACCGTCGCGGGGATATTTTGCATCGCTATGTTCTGTAAGAAGCATGCAAGGCATGTGCTGAACACGCCGATATACAGCAGCGCTAGCACGCTTTCCGTGCCCATTCGGCCAAAGTGGAACCCGCCTTCAAACAGCAACGCGCATCCGCCGCACAGCACGGTGGCCACCGCGCACTGCATCGCCGACAGCGCGAAGGGGTCGACATCGCTGGCATACTTTTCCGTCAGCGTCAGCATCAGCGCGAACAGCGCCGAGCACAGCACCGCGAAAAACTCGCCCAGCCCGAATGAGAAGGATTCCCCCGCACCACACAGCAGGTACATGCCCGTGCACACCGGAATCAGCAGCAATAGGATGCGCAGGTTCCAGCGCTTTTTCAGCAGCAGCGGTTCCAATATGGGGGTGAACAGCACCGAAATGCCCATCAGAAACCCTGCGATGGTAGCGCCCGTCAGCGTGAGCGAAAGCGTGGCGCACAGGTACGTCACCGCCGTGACGGCAGACACCAGCAGGCACGGAAGCAAGCGCACCGTGCGCAGCTTTTGAATGATCCACTTGCCTTTCAGCAGCATGAACAGCAGTAAGGCGATTGCAAAGCGCAGTCCCACCTGGGCAAACGGCCCTACCGTGCGCGCGGTAATCTTGAGGATGGGGTTGCCCAGCCCCCAGATCAGGCATTCCAGCACCACCAGCAAAGCAGAGATACGAACTTGCGCCTGCTCATGTCTTTTTTCACGGCGCATCCGCGTGTACCCCCAGGTCCCCCTCCAGCTGGTGCAGGAATGTGCGGATCAGCGCCTGCTTTTCCGCCCACATCAGGCGGGCGGGCGGCGTTATCATCGGGTTGCGCGTCAAGCGTCTTTCCTCAAAGCGGCGCATGTGCGCGTATGCCGCGGCAAAGCTGTCCGCACCGTCCAGCGCGGCGCTCATCGCATCCATCACAAGGCCCATCGCGCCCTCGCCGTCCAGCAAATCTGCTTCCATTAGCAGCATCAGGTCGGCAGGTGTTCCGGGTTTGCCAAGCCATTCTTCTTTATCGGAATGATGCTCCACCAGGAACACCGCGCGGCCCAGCAGCGCCGCATCGATTCCCCGCACCTCGCCGTATTCGCGCAGCATCTGCGCGCTGCGCCCCGCGTGGCCCTCACCGCCGCCCACATACCCGATATCGTGGAACGCTGCGGCCAGGCGCACCGCCTCCGGGTCATCCACGGGGCAATGCGTCATCAGCCTTTCGGCCCACATCAGCACCCTTTCGCAGTGACCCGAGCGCAAAAAGAACGAAAGGCGCGGCTGTTCATGCACATCGTGGCCGGCGGCGTTAAGCGTTTCCCTTACATAGTGAATGTGCGGGTTTTCCGGGAAAAGGGGTGTTTCCATCAAAACACCCCGATGATTTCGCCATCCGGTTTGATGCCGATGAACTCTGCGGCCGGGTGCGGCGGCAGGCCCGGCATCGCGATGATCTCGCCCGCGAACGCCACGATAAACCCTGCCCCGCGCGACAGCCGCACCTGCCGGATCGTCACGGTGAACCCCTCCGGCGTGCCCAGCAATTTCGGGTTATCAGAGAAGGAATACTGCGTTTTTGCGATGCACACGGGCATCTCGCCGCAGCCTTCCGCTTCCAGCTTTTTCAGCTGCGTCAGCACCCCGGCGGCCCATTCCACGCCACCCGCGCGGTACACACGCTTTGCGACCGCCTCTATTTTGGCTTTCAAAGAAAGCTTGCTATCGTAAGTATGCTTGAATTCGGAGGGCTTTTCCATCGCGGCCAGCACCGCGCGGCCCAGCGCCTCGCCGCCCGCGCCGCCCTTTTCCCACACCTCGCACAGCGCGGCCTCCGCGCCGCTCGCGCGCACTTCATCCAGCAGCAGCGCAACCTCGGCATCCGTATCCTGTGTGAAGCGGTTGACAGCCACCACCGCCGGCAGCCCCCACACATCGCGGATGTTGGCAAGGTGGCGCTTCAGATTGTTCAGTCCCTTGGCAAGCGCGGGCAGGTTTTCCGCGGCAAGATCGGTTTTTGGCACGCCGCCATGCATTTTCAGCGCGCGGATCGTCGCCACCACCACCACGGCGCTGGGCGCAATGCCCGCCATGCGGCACTTGATATCGATGAACTTTTCCGCGCCAAGGTCCGCGCCAAAACCGGCCTCGGTAACCACGATATCGGCAAGGCGCATAGCAAGCTTGGTTGCCATCACACTGTTGCAGCCGTGCGCGATGTTCGCGAACGGCCCGCCGTGGATCAGCGCGGGCGTGTGTTCCAGCGTTTGCACTAGGTTGGGGTTGATCGCCTCATGCAGCAGCACGGCCATCGCGCCCGGGGTCTCCAGCTGGCCGGCGTACACCGGCTCGCCCGCGTATGTTCTGGCCACCAGGATACGGGCAAGGCGTTTCAGCAGATCATCCATGCCATCCGCAAGGCAAAACACGGCCATAACCTCGCTGGCGGCAGTGATGTCGAAACCGTCTTCGCGCGGGGTTCCGTTCGTTTTGCCGCCAAGGCCCGATATGACCTGGCGCAGCTGCCGGTCGTTCATATCCATGCACCGCCGCCACAGCACCTGGCGGGGGTCGATGTTCAGCGCGTTGCCCTGGTAGATATGGTTGTCGATCAGCGCGGCCAGCAGGTTGTTGGCGGCGGTGATGGCGTGCAGATCGCCGGTGAAATGCAGGTTGATATCCTCCATGGGGATCACCTGCGCGTGCCCGCCGCCCGCCGCACCGCCCTTTACGCCAAACACCGGCCCAAGAGACGGCTCGCGCAGCGCCAGCATCGTCTTTTTGCCAAGGCGGGACAGCGCGTCCGCAAGGCCCACGCTAACGGTGGTTTTTCCCTCGCCCGCCGGCGTCGGCGTGATGGCCGTCACCAGCACCAGCTTTGCCGAAAGCGGCCTGTCTTCATATGCAACGGCATCCACCTTCGCTTTGCCGCGCCCATACGCTGCCCAGGTGCCGGGCGCAAGCCCCGCTTTTTCCGCAAGCTGCTCCATCGGCAGGCCCTTTACGCTGCGGGCGATATCAAGATCGGTAGGCATAAGAAAAACCCCCTTTTTTTCATATGATTGGTTTCGGTTTTTACTGGTTATAGTATAGCCGAAGCGGTTATCAACTGCAAGGAGGGGATACAAAAATGAAGGAATCCATGCAAAAAAGGGATCCCAAGAAGCGGATGGACCTGCTGGCCTGGATATCGCAGATGGACCAAACGGATGTGGACGGGAGCTACACAGGAACGGACGCCGACGGGGAGGAACCCGTGCAGGACGCGGATGATCTGTAAAGCGAGGGCGGCCATCGGCCGCCCGCTTGCATTTGGGGGATATCATTCCCCATCGTAATAGTCCGCTTCGGCACCGTTTTTGATCACCTTGCGCAGCCCTTTTCCGTACACAACGGTCTTTCCGGAATCGGGCATGAAGGAAACCTCCGGCGAATGGTAGGTATCGAAATCAATGTAGGTCAGCACCTCGGTGGCTGATGCGTTCGTCAGCTTGTGCGCGCCCGCTTCCCCTGCCGGAAACACCAGGATATCCCCTGCGGAAACCAGCATCTCGCCCTGCGGCGTGAGCAAAACGCCCATGCCGTTGATGATGTAGAATACCTCTTCGCTTTGGTAATGATGGTGGTAGGGATACGCGGCCTTGCCGGGCGGCACCTCATACACGGACACATTGCACCTATGGCCGTCATCCCCCGACAGGATGGCCTTCTTGAAATATTCGTACCCGGCATGGGCGTTTTGGTGCTTTGCCGTCAAATTTTCCGGCCGCGTCACACGCGCTTTCTCTATTTTCATCTTCACTAGATGTCAAGCGGCGCGGCCAAATGACCGCGCCGCCCCCTTATGTATTTAGAACTTCGCCCGGTCGGCCCAAAGCCCCAGCGCCGGGTTGCTGATGAAATACACCTCTTCGCCGTCCGGCAGGGTGTTTGGCCCATCAATAAGCTTCGCCGGGTCGTACCGCCGCACGGCTTCATCGTACGGCATGTAGCCGAAGCACACGCCGCGCACTTCATCCCCGGTCACCTTGCGGGTGCAGTAGGTGATGGAAAACCGCCCGTCGCTGGACCCGTGAATCAAGTGCGCCGCGGCGGACAGGTTGCCCTTGAGGTCTTCCTGCTCGCGCACCAGGGAAAGCACCTTTTCACGGCCGCAGTAGCCGTACTTCCGGATCAGCACATCGATCGCGCCGTCCTCACCGAACCGCTCCACGCCGGGCGCCAGCACGATCAGCTCGCCACCGTCCGCCATCGCCATGCGGGTGCGGTATACAGCCTTGTTGCCAAGCCAGGTGCTCTTGAACTCCTGCTCATCCAGCAGCACCACGCACTTTTTGAATGGCCTGTCCACAAAGGTCAGGTTCTTTTGCTGGCTCAGCGCAACCGCTTCCTCAAAGCGCGCCCGCTCGCGGCCCATGAACAGGCCGTGCATCTGGATGCGGCCCTCCGGCGCGGTGGTCACGGTCAAAATGTACTGCAATGGAATGTGCGACAGGAAATTTTTCTCCGCATAGTCGAACACCTTGCGCACGGGCGAAAAATCCCGACCCATGATGCGCTCCATGCCGTAAAAAGCGCCCAGCATGTGCGATGCGTTGATCATGGCGCTGCCGCCGCAGCCGACAAACACGTTCTTGCCGTAGTTCGCCATGCCGACGACCTCATGCGGCACCACCTGCCCGATGGACAGGATCAGATCATACGAAGGGTCCAGCAGCAGCTTGTTGACCTCCACCGCGATGGGCGTAGCCACAAGCCCCTCGGATACCTCCGACACAAATTCCCCCGGCACCTCGCCCAGCTTCACAACATCCGTGCGCCAGTTGTGCACGATGAACCGATCCAGCGGAATGCCGTCGCCAAACATGGCGCGCAATTCGCCCTCCGGCATGGCCACATGCGTACCCAGCGCGGGCAGGATGTCAATTTCTGCCGTGTCGCGCAGCTTTTCGTACAGATGCGCCGTGATCTTCCCCGCGCCGGAATGGAAACGGGTGAAATCCGGCGGAATCAGCAGCACCTTGCTGATGGGCTGCTTGTAATTGTTGATGAACTCATCCAGCGCGGCAAAAAGCTCGGCATCAGTAAGCCCCTGCGCGCTGTTTGCGATAATAGACCTCTCCATAGTAAAACCCTCCCCGCCGCAGCGGAAGCAGGGGTTCCAAGGGGACTTAGTCCCCTTGGTGGGGCCTAGGGCAAAGTCCCAGCGCCTCCCCCGCTAGCTTTTACGCGTTATAAGTCGAAGCGGAAATATCCCCGCCATGCCCTGTCCAGTTGGTATGGAAGAACTCGCCGCGCGGGGCGTCCACGCGCTCGTAGGTGTGCGCGCCGAAATAGTCGCGCTGGGCCTGCAGGAGGTTCGCGGGCAGGCGCTCGGCGCGGTAGCCGTCAAAGTAGCACAGCGCGCTGGTGAGCGCGGGGGCCGGGATGCCGTTTGTCATGGCGGCGGCGCACACGGCGCGCCAGCCGGCCTGGGCATTGCACACCGCGCCCTTGAAGTACGGGTCAAGCAGCAGGTTGGGCAGGTCGTGATTCTTTTCAAACGCCTCTTTAATCTTGCCCAGGAACGCGCTGCGGATGATGCACCCGCCGCGCCACATCAGGGCAACGCCGCCGTAGTTCAGGTTCCAGCCGTAGGTCTTGGCGGCTGCCCGCATCAGGGTGTAGCCCTGCGCGTAGGAAACGATCTTCGCGGCGTACACGGCCAGGCGCAGATTCTCCAGGAACTGTGCGCGGTCGCCGGTGAAAGCGGGGGTGGGGCCGGTAAGGACCTTGGAAGCGGCAACGCGCTCATCCTTGATGGCGGACAGGCAGCGCGCAAACACGGCCTCGCCGATCATCGTCAGCGGGATGCCTTCATCCAGCGCGGCCACGGCCGTCCATTTGCCGGTACCCTTCTGACCGGCGGTGTCCAGGATTTTTTCCACCAGCGGACCGCCGTCGTCATCCTTGAAGCCAAGAATATCGCGCGTGATCTCGATCAGGTAGCTATCCAGCTCGCCCTCGTTCCAATGGGCAAACGTTTCGTGCATCTCATCGGCGGTCATGCCCAGGTAATCGCGCATCAGCTGGTACGCCTCGCAGATCAGCTGCATGTCGCCGTACTCGATGCCGTTGTGCACCATCTTGACAAAATGGCCCGCGCCGCCCTCGCCGATCCAGTCGCAGCAGGGCTCGCCCTCGGCGGTGTGCGCGGCAATCGCCTGCAGAATGGGTTTGACGTGCGGCCACGCGGCGGGCGAACCGCCCGGCATGATCGACGGGCCGGTCAGCGCGCCTTCTTCGCCGCCGGAAACGCCGGTGCCGATGTAGAGCATCCCGGCAGCTTCGACCTTCTGCACGCGGCGGATGGTATCGGGGAAGTGGGAATTGCCGCCGTCGATCAGGATGTCGCCGGGCGACAGCATGGGCAGCAGCTTGTCTATCATTTCGTCAACGGGTTTGCCCGCCTTGATCATCATCAGGATGCGGCGGGGTTTTTCAAGGCTGGCAAGGAACTCTTCCAGCGAATAGGTGCCGATGATGTTCTTGCCCTTGGCAGCGCCTTCGACAAAGCGCGTAACCGATTCCGCGGTGCGCGAATAGACGGCCACCGAAAAGCCGTGGCTCTCCATATTCAGGGCCAGGTTGCTGCCCATTACCGCCGCGCCGATCAGCCCAATATTCTGCATATCGAAACTCCCCCATTATGGTTTATTTACCTATTAAGTAGCATGCTAGCACGAATGGGGGGAGGGCGTCAAGGGGAAGCTTCAAATCGCGCCGTTTTAGGCCAATTGACTTTCGCCTCCGCCCGTGCTATACTTCATCTGTAAACCTATGAAAAAGCGTAGTACGCTGCCAGTGCCGCCACAGAGAGCCGGGGAAGCTGCAAACCGGCGCGGTCGCCCAGCCGAATGGACTTTGGAGGGCGCGGGGGATAATCCCGCGACGCATGCCCTGCGTTATGGGGCATAGAGAGGGCGCAAGCGCGCCAACTCGGGTGGTACCGCAGGCAATCCTGTCCCGAAACGATGGTTTTGGGGCGGGTTTTTTATTTGGAAAAAGGAGTGAACCCCATGGAACAGACACAGCAAACCCCATCGGTGGAAAAGAAGCAGGTCATTTTTTCGGGCATTCAGCCGTCCGGCACGCTGACGCTGGGCAACTATATCGGGGCCATCCGCAATTGGAAGCTGCTGGAAGAATCATACAATTCCATCTTCAGCGTGGTGGATCTGCACGCAATCACCGTCAGGCAGGACCCCGCCGCGCTGCGCAGGCGCTGCCTGGAGGTGATGGGCATCTTCCTGGCCGCGGGGCTTGATCCCGCGAAAACCGTGCTGTTCTTCCAGTCGCATGTGCCCGCGCACGCGGAACTGGCATGGATTCTTGGCTGCTACGCGTATCTGGGCGAGCTATCCCGCATGACGCAGTTCAAGGATAAATCGCAGAAGAACGAAACGAACCTGAACGCGGGGCTGTTCACCTACCCCGTGCTGATGGCCGCCGATATCCTGCTGTACCAAGCGAATCTGGTGCCCATCGGCGCGGACCAAAAGCAGCACCTTGAGTTGGCGCGCGACCTGGCGATCCGGTTCAACGGCGTATACAGCGATACCTTCGCCGTGCCGGACGGCTACTTCCCCAAGGTGGGCGCGCGCGTGATGAGCCTGCAGGAACCCACCCGCAAGATGAGCAAATCCGACCCGGAGGATACCTATATCGCCATACTCGACGACCCCGCCGTGATCCAGCGCAAAATGAAGCGCGCCGTCACCGACAGCGACGCCTCTGTGCGGTTTGATCCGGAGAATAAGCCCGGCGTCTCGAACCTGATGACGATATTGGGCGCGCTGACGGGCGACAGCATGGACGCAATCGAGACGCAGTTCGCGGGGCAGGGGTACGGCGCTTTCAAGACCGCCGTGGCCGATGCCGTGATCGAAACGCTGTCCCCCATCCAGCAGGAACACAAGCGCCTGATGGCCGACAAGGCCTACCTGGAGGGCGTGATGCGGGACGGCGCGGAGAAGGCCGCCGCCATCGGCGCGCGCACGATGTCGAAAGTGCGCAGGAAAATCGGCCTGGCCCCTACGCGGCTGTAAGCAATTGTGGTATAATAGCGCCACTGAAAAGATGGAGGCACAAAGCATGAGAATCGTCGTTTGCAAAGATGTTACCGCCCAGGGCGAGGCGGCCGCCAGCCTGTTTGCCGCGCAGATTTTGCGCAAAAAGGATAGCGTGCTGGGCTTCGCCACCGGCTCCACCCCGATTCCGACCTATGCGGCACTGGCCGCGCTGTGCCAACGGGGTGCGGTGGATTTCGCGAATGTGCGCACGTTTAACCTGGATGAATACGTCGGCATGGACCCCGCGCACGAGCAGAGCTACTTCCGCTTCATGGTGGAAAACCTGTTCAGCAAGGTGAATATTAAGCCGGAAAACTACTGCCTGCCAAACGGCAACGCGGCCGATGTGGATGCCGAATGCGCCCGGTATGAGGCAGCCATCGGCGCGGCGGGCGGGATTGACCTGCAACTGCTGGGCATCGGTAACAACGGCCATATTGGGTTCAACGAACCCGCCGATTGCTTTGCGGACGCCACGCATGCGGTGGACCTGACCGAGAGCACGATTGAAGCCAACAAGCGGTTCTTCGCCAGCGCGAATGATGTGCCGCGCCGCGCGATGTCCATGGGCATCGGCACCATCATGCGCGCGAATGGCATCGTGCTGGTGATCAGCGGGGCGGGCAAGGCAGACATCACCCGGCAGGCGCTGACCGGGCCGGTAACGCCGCAGGTGCCCGCAAGCATTTTGCAGTTCCACAAGAACGTGACCGTTATTCTGGATGAAGCGGCGGCCAGGGAGCTGTAAGCGGAAACGCCAAGGGGTTGTCGTGAAGGATGCTTCGCGGCAACCCCTTTTTAGGAGCGATCACTGAATGTACAAAGATTCCAAATGGGCAAGGGAGCTTATCGACCTTCAAAACGAAGAAGGTTTCTGGGGCTATTTTCATACCCTGAGTGAACCCGGTAAGTACCCCGTCACAACGGAACAGGCGTTGCGCAGGCTGCAGATTCTGGGCTACACGATGGATGACGCGCCCATTCAAAAGGCGGTCGGCTATATGAACGATTGCCTGCTGGGCAAAAAGCAAACTCCCGACAGGCGGGAGAAGCTTCACAATTGGGATATTTTCACCTGCCTGATGCTGTCCACCTGGATACGCAGGTTTACAAAGGAAAACAGCGCGGCAAACAGTGTGGCGGCTACATGGGCCGGGATTATATCCGCAGCATTTTCAAGCGGCAAGTATGACCAGGGCAATTATGCCGCGGCGTACACAAATGCTTTCGGGGAAAAGCCCAATGGCGGCAGGCTGGTTGACTTTACATCGTTTTATCAGGTTTCACTTGTTTCCGATCAGTTTGACGCGGAAACGGAGGGCATGGTATTTGACTACATTCTGAACCATCAAAATGGGATTTACTACATCTATGGCGAAGCGCCCGTATCCGTCCTGCCCCACGATTTTGTTGGAAAACAGGCCAGCCGGTACCTTGGCGCTATTGAACTGTTGACCCAGTACCGAAACAGCCTGAACAGGTTGCAATTTGTCTCCGATTGGCTGAACAGGAGCAAAAATGAGAATGGCAGGTGGGACATGGGCGGCCCGGCTAGGGATATGGTCTACTTCCCACTATCCGATTCCTGGCGGCACAGGGAAACCCGGGAGGCCGACTGCACCTACCGTGTGGAAAAGCTGCTTTCCGCGATCAAGCCGTAACCTTGCCGTCGCCTCTGCGTATATGGCATAAACGTTTCACAAAACAAAGCCATCGCGATCAGTTTTCCGCGACAGCTTTATTTTTCCGAAATCAAATGCCTTCACCCCAGCAGCGCCAGCACCCCCGCCATCAGCGGAATCCCAACAAGCCCCGCAAGCGTGCTCAGCGCGATACCGCCGGCAGCGTACTCCGCATCGGCTCCCGCCTCCTTCGCCCACAGGCTTGTCTGCGTTTGCGCGGGCATGCCGCTTTGGATGAAGAACACCTGTAAGACCTCCATGGGCGTACTTAGCAGCGTGCACAGAAGCAGGCATACCGCAGGCCCTATCACCAGGCGGGATGCCAGCATCACGCCATAGCCCTTTTCCCACTTGATGCCCTTTTTCGCCATATCGGACAGCACATACCCAAGAAACAGCATCGAAAGCGGCGTTACCATCGCGCCCAGGTATGATGCCGTGCGCATCACCACCTCCGGCAGCGTAACGCCCAGCATGACCAGCAACAGGCTGATGATGCACGCAACCAGCGGCGGCGATGAAACCAGCCGCTTCAGCACCCCGTCGCGCGGCACGCCGGAATCGCGCGTTACGGCCTGCGCGCCAACGGACCACCAGAAAACAGTGTTCACCAAATAGTACAGCAGCGCGATGGGCACCGCTTCTTCGCCGAACATCGCGCGGCATACCGGCAGCCCCACGAACACCGTGTTGCCGAACGTGAACAGGCAGCGGAACACGCCGCGCCGCCTTTCGGGAATTTTGAGCCAAGCGGAAAGCGGGCGGGAAAGCAAATACATCCCGCCCATCACCAATATCGGAATTAGCAGATACGCAGCATTATCCAGCAGCATGCGCCGGTCGTATTGGGTCAGCAGGTTCGATACCACCAACCCCGGCAGCGCCACGCGCAGCGTCAGCCTGGACAGCAGCTGCGGCGCATTATCGCCCAAAATGTTCCGCCGGTGGCACAATACCCCGACCGCTATCATCAGAAACACAACCACCACGATGGAAACGGCGCTTGCAAACATCTACAGTACCTCGGTTATTTATGCTTCTACAAACGCGCCGTATATCGCGCGCACGGCGGTTTCGAAATCCTCTTGCTCAACACCCACGATGATGTTCAGCTCGCTGGAACCCTGATCGATCATGCGGATGTTGACACCCGCGTGCGTCAGCGCGCCGAACAGCCGGGCCGATGTACCGCGCTGGCGCACCATGCCGCGCCCCACGGTGGCAATCAGGGCAAGGCCGCCCTTGACATCGACGGAATCCGGCTCGGTCAGCTCATAGATGCGCTGCACCAGCGTGCGCTGGCGCTCCGGGGTCAGCTGCCGCTCATCCAGCACCACGCACAGCGTATCAATGCCGGAGGGCATGTGCTCAAACGAAACGCCGACCTCTTCCACCGCCTGCAGCACGCGGCGGCCGAAGCCAAGCTCAGCGTTCATCATCGCCTTTTCAACGGTGATGACGGTGAAACCCTTGTGGCCCGCGATGCCGGTGATCGTGGAATCGATGATATCCGTTTGCGGCACAATGCGCGTGCCGGGGTGTTCAGGGTGCACGGTAGAACGGATGTTGACGGGAATGCCCGCCTTGCGCACGGGAAACACGGCGTCCTCATGCAGCACGGAGGCGCCCATGTACGACAACTCGCGCAGCTCGCGGTATGTCAGGCAGTCGATCAGCTTGGCATCTTTGACGATATTGGGGTCGGCCATCAGGAAGCCGGTAACGTCCGTCCAGTTTTCATACAGCGCGGCCAGCGCGGCGCGCGAAATGATCGCGCCGGTGATATCCGAACCCCCGCGCGAGAAGGTTTTCACACGCCCGTCCATTCCCTGGCCATAGAAGCCGGGAATTACGGCATAGCGGTGCCGGGCCAGCGCGGCGGCGCAGGCATCGTTGGTGCGCTCGGCGTCCAGGCGGCCGTTCTTGTCAAAAAAAATGATATCAACCGGGTCGATAAAATCCCAGCCGAGATATTCTGCCAGCATCAGGCCGCTGAGGAACTCTCCCCGGCTGGCGGCGAAATCCGGCGTGGTCTCGGTGGGGATGCGCTTTTCAATTTCATTAAGCTCCTGCGCACAGCGGCCGGAGAGAGACAGCGCTTCCACAATCTCTAAGTATCTTTGGCGGATATGGCCGAACGGCTCCGCAATGGGCTGCCCTTGCCCTGCCAGGCTGTGGCATTGGTACAGCAGATCGGTGATCTTTTCATCCGTCTTTTCGCGCTTTCCCGGTGCGGATGGCACCACATACCGCCGGGATGGGTCCGCCTTGAGGATCGCGGCTACATTCTGAAAGCGGGCGGCATTCGCCAGAGAGCTGCCGCCAAACTTGGTTACAATGATGGACATGGAATCCCTCCAGTTTTCCTTTGCCGTGGGACACGAGATCAAACAATACCAACCTATGATCCCCGGCATGGCGCGGTGCGCTTCGCACCCTGCAAAAAGGCCTTATAATATACTGCCCGCACGCCATTCATGCATCTTCCATGTCGTGCGGATTGCATTATCATACCACAGGTTTAGGGTCAGGGGAAGGGGAAAATTGGCGAAATAGAGCATTTTTACAGGATATGACGCCTATATTCCCCTTCTCCAGAAATTCTCCGCCATCTGCCGTATCGCAGCCGCATCCCGCGCTTCCGTCATTTTGCCCCACCAGGGCGGTAGCAGCGCCTCATATTCGGGCGAGAAAAAGCGGCTGTCTATCAGCAGCGCCACGCCCATATCCGTTTCCGTGCGGATGACGCGCCCCACGGCCTGCAGCACCTTGGCAAGCCCCGGATACCGGTATGCGTGCGCAAACCCATCCATCCCCGCTTCATCATAGTAGGCGCGCAGCATTTCACGCTCGGGGCCGATCTGCGGCAGACCTACCCCCACAATGATCGCGCCGGAAAGCATATCCCCCGGCAGGTCAACCCCTTCGCCAAATATACCGCCCATCACCACCATGCCAAGCATCGCGCCGGTTTCTCTTGGCACGAACGCGGCCAAGAACTCCGCGCGGGCGGCATCATCCATTCCGCCGCGCTGGATGTGCAGCGTAATGCCTGGAGTGGATTGCTCTGCCGGCGCGATGCCTTCGGGATCGCGCCATGATAGGCTTTCTCCGGAAATCCTTTTCTCTATCTCTTCCCGCACGTGCTTCAGGTACGCGTACGACGGGAAGCACGCCAGGTAGTTGCCGGGCCGAACCGTGATCAGCGCCAGAATCGCCTCGGCAACGGCCCCTGCGGTGTGCTCCCTGGCGCGGTATTTGGTGGACAGAGCGCGCCGCATCACCAGCAGGTTTTCTTCCGGGAAGGGCGATGGCAGCGACAGCAGCCCGTCTGCCTCCGTGCCGCCAATCGCATCCCGAAACGCGGAAAGCGGCGTCATCGTTGCGGAAAAAAAGACGGAGCCGCGCAGCTTGCGGGTGGATTCCCTCAGGTGCGGCGCGGGGTCCAGGCACGCGATCTGCGCATGCACGCGCTTCCCCTCGCGCACGGTCAGCACGGCGTAGCGCGCGTCAAAGCGCTCCAGCGCGGACATAGCGGCAATCACCGTGCGCGGCAGATCGGACAGCGGCAGCGCGGGCGGCGCAATGATGATCTGATCCATCACATCGGACAGCGGCGCAAGCAGTCCTTCCGGTTTTTCCTTGGAAACACCGTCCGGCAGGGCTTCTATCGCCGCGGTCAAAGCGGTCAGCGCCTTGTACAGCGGCGCTTTGCGGCCCATCGCCTTGCCGATATCGCGCCTGATGTCTTTCAGCTGCGCCGCGTCCATCTCGGCGGACAGCATTCCGCGCGTGCGTTCGGGCAGGTTGTGCGCCTCATCCACCAGCAGTGTCACGTTCGTCGTCCACTGGAAAATGCGGCGCAGGCGCACCGCCGGGTCAAACGCGTAGTTGTAATCGCACAGAATCAGGTCGGCTTCCTCCGCAAGGCAGAGTCCTAGCTCAAACGGACATAGCGTGTGCCGCGCGGCCGCCTCGCATACGGCTTCACGCGGCCATTCATCCAGCTGCCTAATGTCGGCAAGCGCATCCGGCAGCCGGTCAAAAAAGCCGATCGCGCCGGGGCAATCGCGTACATCGCAGCGGGCATGTTCCCCGCTCGAAAGCCTTTCGCAAATTTTTTCCCTGGCGGTCAGCGTCAAAGCCCTTAACCTCAGGCCCTGATGCCGCATAGGATGAAGTGCGGCGGTTGCGCTCTGCTGGGCTGTGGTGCGCGCTGTCAAATAAAAGATTTGTCCGGTCAGCCCCTCACCGAGCGCCTTCAGCGCCGGATACATCGCTGCCGCCGTTTTCCCCGTGCCCGTGGGCGCCTGCAAAAACAGGCGCTTTTTTGTTTTGACCGCCCAGTACACCTGCACGGCCATCTCGCGCTGACCCTGGCGGTAGCCATCGAACGGGAAGGGCAGCGCGCGGATCGATTCATCGCGAAGCGCTGCCCAGCGCGCCTTTTCTGAGATCATGGCAAAGTACGGCGCGACATACGCGTCAAACCGCGCGCGCATTTCGTCCGTGGAAAGGAGTTCGTCGAACGCGGCGGCTTCGCTGCCGTCACGGTTCACATACAGCACGCGGATGATGGCCTGCGGCAGTTCCAGCAGGTGGCCGTAGCAGACCGCCTGCGCCCGGTGCACGGGGGTAGCCGCCTGGGGCGCGCCCTCCGCCGGGCACAGCTTGATCTCCTCCACCACGGTGATGCCGTCCCGCTCGTACAAAAGATCCACGCGCCCGTTGATGTTCAGCGTCACGCCGCCGGATTCCACCTGGCCGCGCACGGGGATTTCGGCGCGCGCATCCAAAACGGAGCGCTGGCGCGCCTGGTGCGAGAGCGTGCCCTCGCGCATGCGCGCCAGTGAGGAGCCGGGCAGCAAATCGCCGGAAAGCAGCGCGAATTCCACTATCGCGCGCACCGACGCGCTGAACGCGGCTTTTTCCATGCTTTCACCCGATCATCTTTCTGTAAATGGTGCGGAAAACGCTTATAGCGCGGCGTATTCCTTGGCAAGCAATCCATAGTGATACTTGTCGTATCTGTTGCCGCCAAAATACATCGCTTTGCGTTCTTTGCCTTCTAACACAAACCCTATTCTTTCAAGCGACTTTTGCGCCGCTATATTCATTTCACCGGTGCTTGCCGAAACGCGTTCAAGACCCAAGTTAAAAAAAGCATATTGAAGTATTAACGCTGCGGCCTCTTTTCCGTACCCTTTATTCCTGTTTTCTATCTTTGCAATCCCCATTCCAATAGAGCATGAACGGTTTGTTTTATCGATATTCTGCAAAGCCACATCACCGATAACCGTGCCGTCATGAAGAAAAATTCCAAGCCTTACGTTTGTTTTGCCCTGCAGTTCCTGTATTTCATCAAACCATTCATCTGCTTTCTCAATGGAATTTCCTATGTACAGTATATCGGTAGGGTTGGCAAAATCATACTCATCATCTTCAAATATCTTTTTGCAGTCAGCTCTTTCCATAGCGGCAAGATATACCAAGTCGCCTTGTATTTTCAACATTGCTTATTCCTCCGCCAAACAGGAACTTTCACAATCCAGCAGCTTTAAAAACTCCGCCTCCGTCAGCACCGGAACCCCCAGCTGCTCTGCCTTGGCCAGCTTCGATCCGGCATTCTCCCCCGCCACCACCATCGATGTCTTCTTCGATACGCTCCCTGCGGCTTTCCCGCCCGCGCGCTCCACGGCGGCCTCGGCATCCTGCCGCGACATCGTTTCCAGCGTGCCGGTAATGACAACCGTCTTGCCCGAAAGCGCCCCACCGGCGGTTACCTCCAGCGGCGCGGGATCAACCCCCAGCGCCAGCAGCCGGTCCACCTGCGCCGCCTGCTTCTCATCCTGGAAGAACTCAACAATGCTCTGCGCCACAATGTCGCCAATCTCGGGGATTTCCGTCAGCGTGGCCTGATCGGCGCCGCGCAATGCCTCCAGTGAACCAAACCTGCGCGCCAAATCGCGCGCCGTCTTCCTCCCCACCTGCGGGATGCCCAGCGCAAACAGGAACGCATCCAGCGGGCGGGTCTTTGCCCCCTCCAGCGCGGCAAGCAGGTTCGACGCCTTCTTGTCGCCCATGCCGGGCAGGCCCACCAGCTGCTCTTTTTGCAGCGTGAACAGATCGGCAGGCTCCCGCACGGACAGCGCGTCATACAGCAGCGCCGCCGTCTTGTCGCTGAATGTTTCGATATCCATCGCATCGCGGCCGGCAAAGTGCGAAAGCTCCGCCACCTGGCGCGGTTTGCACGCGTCGCCCGCGCAGAACAGGTGGGCGCCGCGCATCTCCACGGGGCTGCCGCACGCGGGGCACCGGGCGGGCAGCTCCACATCGCGCTCATCCGGTTCGGTTTCGTCAACGCGGCCCAAAATTTCCGGTATCACATCGTTGGAACGGCGGATGAACACCCGGCAGCCGATCCGAACGCGCTTTTTTTGCACATCGCCCCAGTTGTTCAGCGTCGCGCGCTGCACAGTCACGCCGGATAACTCCACCGCCTCCAAATGCGCCAGCGGTGTCAGCTTGCCGGTGCGGCCCAGTTCCCACGTCACGTTCAGCACCTTGGTGGTGGCTTCCTCCGCTTCAAACTTGTAGGCCAGCGCCCAGCGGGGGAACTTGTCCGTCGCGCCCAGCGCCCTTCGGGTGGCGAAATCGGCCACCTTGACCACCGCGCCGTCGATCAGGAAATCCAGCGTAGGGCGTTCCGTTTCGATCTGACGGATCGCATCCATCACCGCGTCAAACGAATCCGCGCGCCGTGCAAACGGCGACACGGGGAACCCGTTCTCTTTCAGGAAATCCAGCATCTCGCCGTGATCAGATAATGCGCGTCCGTCAATAGCCATTACATCGTAAAAGAACGCGGAAAGGTTGCGCTTCGCCGTCACCTTCGGGTCCAGGTTGCGCAGGCCGCCGCCCACGCCGTTGCGCGCGTTTTTCAGCGGCTCGGCAGCCGTGCGGTTGTATTCCGCAAGGCGCGACAGCCGCATGATCCCCTCGCCCCGCACCACCAAGTGCCCGGTGAACGGGATCGCCAGCGGTATCTCTTTGATCGTCATCACCTGCGGCAGGATCGCCTCGCCCACCTCGCCGTTGCCGCGCGTGGCCGCCTGCACCAGCTGCCCGCCGTCGTATGTCAGCGACAGCGTCAGCCCGTCCAGCTTATATTCCACGTAAAATGACAGCGGCGGCAACGCAAGGCCGCCCTCCACCGCCTGCGCGCGCAGCTTTTCCGCGCGGTTCGCCCAGTCACGCGCCTGCGACTCGGTTTGCGCCTTATCCATGGAAAGCAGCCTGACCTCGTGCCTGTACGGCATGAAGCCGGGCAGCGGATCACCGCCCACACGCCGCGTCGGGCTGTCCGGCAGGCGTTCGCCCGTCTCCGCCTCCAGCCGGACAAGCTCGTCATACAGCTTGTCCCACTCCGCGTCGGAGATGATCGGATTATCTTCTACATAATAGGCGCGCGCCGTCTCGTTCAAGCGATCGACCAGCGCGCGCATTTTCCCCGGAAGGGATTCCGGCAGGAACCCCTCCATATTTTCCCTGTCCACTGTTTACGCTTCCACCTTTACAATCGGGGCGATGCTCGCCGCAAACTCCTTGGTTCCGTACGCCGCAAACTCAATCACAATGCGGCACTCGCCCTCTTCGCCCTTGATCTCCACCACATCGCCTTCGCCAAACTTGCGGTGCAGCACGCGGTCACCGGGCTTGAACAGTGCCACCTGCGCCGCCTGGTCCGCAAACTTGCGCGCAAGCGACGGCGACATCCCCTGGTGCACGCCGGGAATGTGCAGCGCGCCGGAGCGCCCGCCCTTGAAATCGCGCGCCACGGCCTGCGCCGCGCGCTGCGCCACGATTTGCTCCCTGGTGCGCACCGCCGGGTTTATAATCGGCTGTTCGCGGTTGATCCATTCATCATCCAGCAAGCGCTTGGGTATTTCATTTAGGAAAACGGACGGCGCGTTGCGCTGCATCTGGTTGTACAGCATGCGCTGCGCGGCGTACGAAATGAACAGCTGCCGCTTCGCGCGCGTGATGCCAACGTACATCAGGCGGCGCTCCTCTTCCAGGCGGTCCTCCTGCGTGGCCATGTACGAGGGGAACACCCCCTGCTCCAGCCCCACCATGAACACCACGCCGAATTCAAGGCCTTTCGCGCTGTGCAGCGTCATCAGTGTGGCAGCCTGCTGGCCCTCTTCCATCCTGTCCAGATCGGTCACCAGCGCCACGTTCTCCAGGAACGCATCCAGCGTTGGCGTGTCGGACTTCTCGGCAAACTCATGCACCGCGCCGACGAACTCGCGGATGTTCTCAATCCGGCCCTTCGCCTCTTCCGTGTCTTCTTTGGTGTACTGTGCCTCCAGCTTGGTTTCATCAATCAGCAGCGACACAAACTCCGCCAGCGGCATCGTTTCTTTCAGCGCCATCAGGCGCGTCAGCAGGTCGGCAAAGTCACCCACGCTCTTTCTGGCGCGGGAGGCAAGGCTCTCCGGCGGCTCCAGCATGGCGGCAAACAGCGATATGCCCTGCGCCTCGGCGGTGGAAACAAGCTCCGCGATCGTCGCGTCTCCGATTGCGCGGCGCGGCGTGTTGATGATGCGGCGCAGCGATACGTCGTCTGCGGGGTTGACGATGGAGCGCAGGTACGCAATGATGTCCTTCACCTCGCGCCGGTCATAGAACCTTTGCCCGCCGAAAATGCGGTAGGGGATGGCCGCGCGCACCAGCATTTCTTCCAGCACGCGGCTTTGCGCGTTGGCACGGTACAGCACCGCCATATCGGATAGCTTTTCGCCCGCCTGCTGCAGCTTGTTCATCCTGTCGCAGACCCAGGCGGCCTCTTCCCTTTCATCGCCCGCCATGAACACGCGGATCTTCTCGCCTTCGGCGATCTCAGTCCACAGCGTCTTTTCCTTGCGCCCTTCGTTGTGGGCGATCACGTTGTTGGCGGCATCCAGAATGTTGGAGGTGGAGCGGTAGTTCTGCTCCAGGCGGATCACCGCGCAATCGGGAAAGTCCTTTTCAAAATCCAAGATGTTGCGGATATCCGCGCCGCGCCAGCCGTAGATGGACTGGTCGTCATCGCCGACCACGCAAAGGTTCCGGCGCTCGCCCGCAAGCAGGCGCACCAGCATGTACTGCGCGTAGTTGGTATCCTGGTATTCATCCACATGGATGTAGTGGAAACGGTCCTGGTACGCTTCCAGCACCGGCGGGTGCATGGTGAACAGCTCCAGCGTTTTCACCAGCAGGTCATCAAAATCCAGCGCGTTGGCGGCCTTCAGGCGCTGCTCATATTCACGGTAGATATCGGAAATCTGCATGCAGCGGCGATCCTTGGCGGACTGCTGGAACCACTCATCCGGGGATAGCAGCTTGTTTTTCGCATCGGAAACTTTGGCCTTGACCTCGCGCGGGGGCAAGGCTTTGTCGTCTATATCATGCTTTTTCAGCAGCTCCTTGATGACGGACATCTGGTCATCGTCATCATAAATGGAGAATGTGCGCTGATAGCCGATCTTCTCAATATCGCGGCGCAGAATGCGCGCGCAGCAGGAATGGAACGTGGCAACCCACGCATCGCCCGCCTGGCCGCCGGTCAGGTTATCAATGCGCTGGCGCATTTCGCGCGCGGCCTTGTTGGTGAATGTGATGGCAAGGATGCGGTACGCAGGCACGCCCTTTTCCAGCAGGTTTGCCACCCGCGCGGTCAGCGCGCGCGTTTTGCCGGAGCCGGCGCCCGCCAAAATGAGGACAGGGCCTTCCGTGGTTTCAACAGCCTTTCTCTGTTCGGGGTTCAGCGTGGTGAAATCCATGTTAGCCCTCCTCCTTCTTTTCTAGCTTTAAGAATGTGCTGGTGTAGCCTTCCGCGCCGTAGGTCAGGCAGCGATTGACGCGGCTGATGGTTGCCGTGCTGGCCCCCGTGACGCGCACTACCTCCTGGTAGGTCGCGCCCTGGCGCAGCATGCGCGCCACCACCAATCGCTGGGACAGGGCTTGTACCTCCGCGATGGTGCACAAATCATCCAGCAGGCGGTACGCATCCTCTCTGGATGTAACTAAGACCAGCGCGTCGCAAAGCAAATCCGTTTGTTCGGACTTTAGCTTGGATTCAAACATGTTTTGCCTCCACGGGGGTTTCTCCCAGGGTTTATTATAACACAACAAAAGAAAAAAGGCAAAACGGAATCCAGGGTAAATTTGCCGCCGCTTGATTATAACGCTATTTGTATTATCGTGCAAAGTGCTTGACAGGCTGCTTGTATGTCAGTATACTGTGCGCCATTACACTACGAGGAGGCACCCTTTTCATGAAGAAAGCGTTATCCCTGATCATTGCCCTGATGCTGCTTGCAGCCCCCCTCGCCCTGGCTGAAGAAGCCGCGCCCGTGACCATCGAAATCACCTTTGACGGCTCCTACCTGCCGTTTGAGGATTTAGGCTTCCAGCTGATGCTGCCCAATGAATGGAACATTCTGGAAACCGAAGACTATTACGCTGCGTTCGCCAATGACGACCTGACGCAGGGCTTGGTGCTCGCCATTCTGGAAGTGGAAGAGGGCGACACGCTGGAAAGCCTGGCTGATGCCATGATGGCCGAAATAGAGGGCGTGGTGGCGAGCGTGGTGACCATCAACGGAATCCCGTTCGTGGTCTATGATGCCATGGCGGATGATATTACCGGCGCGTTCACGCTGACCGATAACGGCCAGTATTGCGTACACTTTATCTTCTACCCCGGTTCTGACGAGGCGTTCACCGAACTGGCCGTGCAGATCATGGCTTCCATCCAAGCGCTGTAAGGGGTTTTCAGGGGTTCAAACCGGCTGGAACACGAAATGTGTCCGGCCGGTTTTTATTTGCCGTTTTTTACCATATCGGGGTGAATGGCGGTGATCTCGCGCCCTTTCATCTGCGCATAGCGCACGGTGTACGCCGTGCCGCCTTTTTCGTTGCCGCCGTATACCGCCAGTAGGCGATCCGCGTGATCGACCAAGTAGCGGTTGCGCTCGACCATGCAGGCGGGGGTGTGTTGCGGGCTCAGCGTGATGACCTCATCGCAGCCGGACAGGATGGCAAAGTAACGCTCCCGCTGCTGCCGCGTCCATTTGGCGGCCTGCGTCGCGCAGGGCAGCACGGCGGTCAGGCGGATACCCGGGAATGTGCGCTTCAGGTCCAGCACGATGGATGCGGCCCATTGGTCCACGCCAAGGGCCATGCCGGTGTAAAAATGGGTGGTGCCGGAAAGAACGAGATGTAGGATGTGATGCTCCAGCGCCTGCTTGAGCCGGATGCACCTTTCGTCATCCTCATTATAGCCGAAGGGAAAGCGCATGGGGCGATGGCCGGTGAAGGCGCAGGATATTGTTTTCATACACAACCTTTTTACATAGTTTTATATGTTAATATTCATATTGTACATCCATATTTCCAATATTGTCAATACGCATTATTCGAGTATGCTACTTCCATTTACAGAAAATGAGGTGTAGCTATGAAAGAGCCAAGAGAGGTCATTCGCGCATTGCGCGAGGATAATGATTTAACGCAGGAATACGTCGCTACCAACGTGCTAAGAACAACACAGCAACACTATTCCAGCTATGAAAGAGGCGAAACGGCACTGCCTTTGCAAATGATCATTATTCTGGCCGACTACTACAAGGTTTCCACCGACTACATCATGGGCAGAACCGCATCTACCCAAGGCATTGAAGCCCTTAACGAAGCCGTTTCAGATGAGTACACGGCGGGTCACCTGCTCACCGACGTGTTGTCTCTGAAAGAACCCGGACGGCTTTCCGTCATCGAATATGTGCAACTGCAAAAGCTCAAGCAGAAAAACGAAGGCAAATAAAGAAGCGGCCCGCGCAGCAAAGCACGGGCCACTTTTTATACCGGCCTACTCAATCCCTTCCCACAGCAGCCCATCCACCTGCTCCAGCACCTCGTAGTGCTTATCCTCCTCGGGGTACACCTCTTCGCGCGTCACAACCTCCGCGCCGGTGGTGTAGTCCGTTACGCGCAGGTGGTAGTTGTTCG
Organism: Eubacteriales bacterium; assembly: GCA_031549905.1. GTDB lineage: Bacteria > Bacillota > Clostridia > Christensenellales > Aristaeellaceae > Avichristensenella. Next base: position 6,003 of record JAVBPC010000085.1, on the reverse strand, counting down.
TGTCGCCGTCAAAGGCTGTGGTATCCACAACGCGCTGCAGCGCGATCTCGCCATCCTCTACCTTGTACAGCTCGCTGACGCCGCTGACTGCGGAATCGTGCACATAGCTGGTGATGACGCCCTTATCCGGGTACAGCGAATACCAGGAAACCTCCATGTTGCCGATGGTGGCGGCCTCATACCGCATGGCATCCTTGTTCCACAGGAAAAAGCGATGCACATCGTTGCCCGCCGCCATGTAATAGCGCGCGTCGATATCCAGGTAGCCGTCAAAGTTCAAATCCACAAACTTCAGCGAATGTTCCGCATCCAGCGCCTGCTCCGTTTTCAGGTCAAACTGCTGGTATACGGCGTTCTCGTTGCCCTTTTCGGTCAAGGTAAAGCGCAGGTGGTAGATGGTGTTATAGTCCACCTCTTCCACCGATACCTGCGTCACCCATAGCGTCGTTTCCGGCAGACCCGGGCCGATGACCCCGTCGTAGCGCAGGGTATCCCCTGTTGCCGCAAGGCCGGATGTTGCGCAAAAGCACAGCAGCAGCACGGCCATCCCAGCGATTCGCGGCGCGAATTCGAAGATACCGCGCCATCGGAGGATTCCGCAAGGAATCCTTATTGCCCGTTTGTTCATATTTTGCACGCTTCCTTTCACCCCGGCGACACACATCACAGATTGACTTTTCATATGCCTGCCCGTATCATAGTGAGCAACGGGCGCCTGTACGGATATAACGCAGGCGTATTGGCAATTCTTGCATGCGCGGCTTTATGCGCGGGGAGGTACAATTGAGGAAGGCACTTATTTTTGAGGGTGGTTGGGACGGGCACGAGCCCAAGCTGGTATCGAAGCGCTTTGGCGCGCTGCTGGAAAAGAACGGGTTTTTAGTGCGCATTGAAAGCGACCACGCGTGCCTTTCTGACCTGGATGCGCTGATGGCGCTGGACTTGATCGTACCCTGCTGGACGATGGGGACGATTGAGCGCCAGCACAGCCAGAACGTGGCCAAGGCGGTGGGCGCGGGCGTGGGCCTGGCCGGGTGCCACGGCGGCATGTGCGATTCATTCCGCCAGGATACCGAGTGGCAGTTCATGACCGGCGGGCAGTGGGTCAGCCACCCCGGCGGGGATGGTGTGGAGTACACCGTCAACGTTTGCCACGGTTCCAGCCCCATTGTGGAGGGGATTGCCGATTTTGAGGTCAAATCGGAGCAGTACTATGTGCATGTCGATCCCGCGATCGAGGTGCTGGCCACCACGCGTTTCCCCATCGTGCCGTACTATCACGCCGCCAACAAGGCGGTGGATGTGCCCGTCGCTTGGACGAAGTTCTGGGGCAACGGGCGGGTGTTTTACTGCTCGCTGGGGCACCATGACGATGTGTTCGATAACTCCCCCTCCGCGCAGGTGCTGATGGAGCGCGGGATGCTGTGGGCCGCGGACGGCAAGCGCTATGCCGTGGAAAATGGGCTTACGACCGACTGCTTCGAAAGCACGGCGAAGATGTATTAACGGAGGCAATCGGTATGCGCAGAACGAAAATCGCCATGATCGGCGTGGGCTGCATCAGCGGCATCTATTTGGAGAACATAACCAAACAGTTCACAGAACTGGAGCTGTACGGCGTGTGCGACCTGGTCCCGGAGCGGGCCAAGGCGGCACAGGAAAAGTACGGCGTGCCCAAGATTTACGACACGATGTACGATGCGTTCAAGGACCCCGACGTGGACATCGTGCTGAACCTGACCCGCCCTTACGAACATTTCGATGTCACCAAGCAGGCGCTGCTGCACGGCAAGCACGTCTACAGCGAAAAGCCGCTGGGCGCGTCGCTGGAAGAGGGCATCCAGCTGAAAGCCTTGGCGGAAGAAAAGGGCCTGATGATCGGCGGCGCACCGGATACGTTCTTGGGCGCGGGCATACAGACCTGCCGGAAGCTCATCGATGACGGGTTCATCGGCACGCCGGTGGGCAGCGCTGCCTTCATGATCTGCCGCGGGCACGAGGGCTGGCACCCGGACCCGGCCTTCTACTACCGGCGCGGCGGCGGCCCAATGCTGGATATGGGGCCGTATTACATCACCGCAATGACCAACCTGATGGGCGGCGTGCGCCGCGTGATGAGCGCCAGCAGGAAGACCTTCCCGGAAAGGGTCATTACCAGCAAGCCGCTGTCCGGCACGCGTGTGCCGGTCGAGGTATTCACGCATGTAGCGGGCACGCTGGAGTACGATTCCGGCGCGATCGGCACTTTCTTCGCCACATTCGATGTTCACTACTTCGGCCAGGCGCGCTTTGAGATTTACGGCTCCGAAGGCACGCTGATCGTGCCCGACCCGAACACGTTTGGCGGGCCGGTCAAGCTGTACCGCCCGGAAGAGGGCGAGCTGCGCGAAATCCCGCTGTGCTTCGATTACAAGGAGAATTCGCGCGGGCTGGGACTTGCCGACATGGCAAAGGCGCTTCAAACGGGGCGCGCGCCGCGCGCGGGCGTGCAGCAAACGTTCCACACGCTTGAAGTGATGGAAGGCTTCGAAACCAGCGCGCGCACCGGGCAGTGGGTAGAGATGCAATCGCACTACCAGCGCCAGAAAGCGATGCAAAAAGCAACAGTGAAAGGAATTCTTGACTGATGGCAACGGAAAACGGGGTGCCCATCCTAGGTGTGGAGATTGACCTGATCGCAAAGGACAGCGTGGCCGCGCTGAAACTGTACGAGAGCATATTTGGCGATGCGGTGCAGCGCGTGGAAGTGACCGCGCTTGACGTGGGCATGAACGAGGCCGTGTTCACGCTGTACGGCACGCGCTTCCATATGCTGGATGAAAACCCCGAATACCAGATGTTCGCGCCCAAGAAGGGGGAAGGCAAACCCATCTGGTTCAACGTTGTGGTGCCGGATATCCGCGCCACCTATGCAAAAGCCATGGCCGGCGGCTGCACCGAAATACAGCCGGTGACCGAGATGCCGGAAATGGGCATCATCAACGCGATGTTTACCGATTTGTTTGGGCATATGTGGATGCTGCACCAGATCGAGCGCGTTGTATCCTTTGAAGAGCGCTGCCGCATTCTGGGCGAGGAAGCGAAGGGGGATGCCCCGTAATGACGGAAGCATTGGCGCTTGAAGACGCGCTTATGCTGTTGGCGCAGCCGGACCGCGATGCCGTTTTGCAGCTGGACGCGGCGGCAACCGGGCTTGGCTATGCGCCGATCGTATCGGCCGGGGGTGCAAAGCCCGGCAGCTTCAGGGTGGAGTACAAGGGCGGGAAGCCCTCGCGCTCGCTGTTCATCCTCAGGGTGGACGGGGCCAAATGGGGCCTCAAGCCCAAGCTGATCCATCTGGCGGAATACATACCGCTGCTGGATGGGCTTACCGAGCCCACGCGCGCACGGCTGCTGAAGTCCCCCAAATGCAAGGAGGACGGCATGTGCAAAGGGCCGGTGCGCTTCGCATTCGATGGCGCGGACCGGTCTCTGTGCCGCTATTCGATGCAGGTCACGCATGTAACGGCGCAGGACATCCCGGGCCTAATCGCGTTGCTTGAGGCGGAAGCCTCCGAAATAAAGAAAGAAGGAAAATAACCCATGCACATCAGGCCCTACATAACCTTTAACGGTGAGTGCCAGGAAGCCATGGATCTCTACTCCCGCGCGTTTTCCACCAAGGCGGACAAGGTGCTGCGCTTTGGCGATCTGCCCGCGAATCCCACATTCGCTATCCCAGAACAGTTCAAGGCACGGATCGTGCAGGCCACGATGCCCATCGGCGATGATTTCATCCGCATGTCCGACTGCGGGCCAGGGCAGCCGCTGAACGACCCGGAATCCGAGCGCATCTCCCTGGCGGTGGAGGCCGATGTGGAAACCGTCAAGGTCGCGTTTGCGGTGTTTGCCGAAGAAGGCCGCGTGGGCATGCCGCTGGCGGAAACCTTCTACAGCCCGTGCGCCGGTGTCGTTTTTGACAAGTTCGGCGTCATGTGGAACATGGTAGGGCAGAAGTGAGTCCAATCGGCGTTTACTTCCAAACCTTATTGTGATATACTTTTCACACTACAAGAATGAAGGAGGCACTATGCGGATCAAAAAGTTTCTTTGCGCAGGGCTGATACTTGCGCTGCTTCTCACCCAGGTTGCCGGAGCGTTTGCCACGGAAGGCACAGTGGCAGGCCCGGTTGCCGCGCTTTCATTTGAAAACCCGCTGCTGGGCAAGGAATTGCGCAACACCTTGACCCTGGATTGGCACGGCTTCCCCATGATGGATGAGCAGTCCAACAAGGCGATTTCCGCGCTGCTGAACACGCTGACCATCTCCGGGCGCAGCGCGCAGCTGACCGAAACCGAAGGCTACGGCGAGTTCCTTATCACCATGCAGGGTCAGGAGGCCGTCACCTTCCAGTATGTTACAAAGGATGACGCCGCGTACTTCGTCTCCCCGTCGCTGCCCCAGCCCATCGTGCTGAAGGCCGCCGAAGCGGATGTGCTGGCGGAAAACCTGATGGCGTACCTGGCCGAGGCATACGAAATCCCCGTGGAAGCCATGGAGATCACCCAGATGGCGCAGCCAGCGGTCGATTTTGAAAAGGTCATCGCTGCGATGGATCAGGAACAGGTAGAAGCCATCGGCGAAGCGTTCCTTGCCTGGACGGAAGCGATGAGCGAAAAGGGCGAGTTGCTGGGCCAGCCGACAGAAACCATGCTGGGCATTGACGCAACCGACGCAACCGTTTACCAGATCACCGAAGCCGATGTCCGCGAAATGATGGCCATCTTCTACCCCATCTTCACCGGGTTTGACGCCTACTGGACCGAAGTGTACGGCGTGACCGAATCGATGATGGGCGAAGAAGCCATGCTTGACGGCGGCATGACGCTGGAGTCGTTCCTGGAAGTTGTCCGCTCCATCCCCGAGGAGCTTGACGCATCCCTCACATTCCCCGAGGGAATGGTTGCCTACGCCGTTGAGTACATGGATGCGCAGAAAAACTACTCCGGCTATGCCATTCAGTTCTCGATTCCCGCAACCGAAACCGACCCGTCCAGCATGTCCGTGTACATCGAGGGAACGCCCTCGGGCGACGGGTTCTATGCCATGTTGCAGGCGGATGACCAGACGATCGTGCTGAACATCTCCTGCCCGCACGCCACCGCCGATAGCCAGTCCGCCAGCGCGCTGCTGGAAGTGTATGAAGGCGAAGAGCTTTTCGCGCAGGCAGGCCTGGAGTTTGCCCAGACCATCACAACCGAACCCGGCAAGGAGACCCGCAAGGGCCAGCTGGCGCTTGTGTTTGCCGACCAGACGATGCAGGCTGCCGTGCAGCTGCCGTACACGGTTTCCATGGCATCCGCGGACGGGCGCGAAACCACCGCCACCACGCTTGATGTCAACCTGGCGATGGGCGAAGAGGTCATGCCGATCGTCACGGTCAAGCACTTTGCCGAGATCATCGAGCCCACCGAGGCGCCGTTTGATCCCGCCGATCCCGAGCTTGATTTCCTGAACCCGGCGGAGATGACCAGCGAGGATTTCACCCATTGGGTCAACGACCAGCTGATGATGAGCATGCTGCAGACCGTGTTCCGCGTGCTGTCCGTCATCCCCGAGGAAGTGCTGGCGATGTTCATGCCCGAAATGACGATGAACAGCGCCTCACCGGTTACTTACTAAGTTTAGCAACCATCCCTGGCCCGGCGGAAACGCCGGGTCTTTTTTTGTGGCAAACACCGTGCCCTGACGGAATTTATCCATCAACAGAACCGACTCCCCCCTTCATTCGTCTGTATGGGTAGAAATGGTGATCGATCCACATTTTGTTTCTACGGAAGGCAGGTGGCACGCGTGACCAGGGAAGCTTTCGCCGAGGAGGCGATAGCGCTGACCGATACGCTGTATCGCGTATCCTATAGCCTTTTGCACAGCCACGCGGATCAGCAGGATGCCGTGCAGGAGGCCCTTCGGCGCGGGCTGCAAAAGTATGAATCCTTGAAGGACCCTGCCGCCGTCAAGGG
>JAVBPC010000045.1:0-4472 GCA_031549905.1 Eubacteriales bacterium | reverse complement strand
CCATCCGGCATCGGTGGCGCGGCCACCGACCGGACAGAACAACCGCACGGTTTTTCTACCTCGCACGCCCGGAAGGGCGTGAGGGGGATCTGACAAGGGGGACGTGTCCCCCTTGTACTCCGCAGGAGGTTTTTATGCCACAGCAACGCCGCCGTTCCCTGGACGACCGCTGCCTCTACAGCGTGTACTTCGCGCCGCGCGGGGCTGTGCGCATGATGGAGATGGGGATGCTGATCGCGCAGCGGCATTTGAACGCGTTTGACCGGCTGATTGGCGTCGTGGGTGATGCGGGCAGCGGCAAGTCTATTCTGGTGCGCGGGATGTTTCCGGGGCTGGAGCTGTCCAACGATGATAACGGGGTGAATGTGCGGCCGCTGCCGATATTGGATATGGGCGGCAGCTTCTATGAGCCGCACACGTATCATATTGATATGCGTTTTGAAATGGCTTTCACGCAGGTGCATGTGCTGGCCGATGCCGTGCGCGAGGCGGTGCACAAGGGCAAGCGCGTGGTCGTGGAGCATTTTGAGCTGCTGCACCCGCATTTGGATATGAACGCGGAGCTGCTGATCGGCGTGGGCGAAGATATCATCGTGACGCGGCCTACGCTGTTTGGGCCGCTGCCGCAGGATGTGGCCACGATCGTGCACAGTTCGATCCGGTACAGGCGCATGGCGCACACGGCGGAGGATTTGGTGGAGCGCTACCTTTGGGACCCGTACCACGGGGAGTATTCGCACTCCGATGTGCGGCACGGGTTTGTGCTGGAGTTCGAAAAGTGCCCAGACGTGGACCTGGAGCTGCTGGAACAGTGGGTGAAGGACCACATCGCGCAGGATATGCCCGTGTGCTACGTTGATGATGAGCACATCCGTTTCGGTGAAAAACTGCATCACTGTACCGGGCCGCGCATGCATGTGTCATCCACCGGGCAGATCGAAAATTTCCGCATGCTGCACGAAATGAAGTTCGATCCCATCAGCGGAAAGTTTCTGATGGTGGGGTTGATCGGCGAGGACACGGGCGATCTGACAGATCTTAACAAGATTTCATAACTGACGCAGAAAATTAAGTTCTTAAAGCGCCTAAAAACCCCTATTCAAGGGGCGAAAAAGATGCTACAATAACGTTGGCAATGCATACCGAGACGTACCGACTGCTGACGGACTGATCCCCTCAGGTCCGTTATGGCACGCTCGATGTGCATTCCTTTTTTATTGGCTTGATTTTGCGGTGCGATTGCGCCGCTTTTTCTTGTTTGGATGGATTGGTATGTTTTTGACAATTGATGGAGAACACATATTCCTGCGCAAAAATAGATGTTTCCGGATTGACCGGGGTTGGCGGGAATGGTATATTGGTTGAAAAAAACTGGCAGGGAGGCCGCAACATGCCCAAGCTGCGAAAAATGCTGACCGACATCGACGCCCCGTACATCGTTTCGCTGATGCGCCTGATGGAAACGCAAAGCGCCGCAACCATCGCGCGCTGGTGCGTAGATTTTGCGCAGGCGCGGTTGTTGCCGCTATGGGAAGCATCCTTCCCGGAGGATACCCGCCCCCTGGCGGCGCTTGACGCGGCGCGCGCGCACCTTGCGGGGCAGCTTACACTATCGGAAGCAAAAAAGCAGATTATGCCCTGCCGGATCGCCGCGCGGGAGGCCGAAGGCGCCCCCATCGCGCAGGGCGCGGCCAGGGCCATCGACGCGGCTGCCTCCGCCATCCACAACCAGGCGGGGGCGCTGGGCATCGCGCTGTACGGCGCGCTGACGATTGCGTACAGCCAGGCGGGCACGGACGCGCCGTGGAACACGCTGGAGCCGATCGCGATAGAAACATGCGGGGAGATTGAGGGGGCGCTGCGGGCCGTTGCGGTGGAGGGGGAGGGTAATCCGGCGAGGATTAAGTGGGGGTGCTGAGGAGGGAGATGCCGCATTTTTTCACTTTAGCGAGTTAGCAAAATCTCTCGCAAAGTTATGCGCTTCGTTTCTAAAAATTGCTACAGAATCATGAAGCCTGCCCCTCAAGCACGGCATTTGTGCCGTGTTTTGTTTGTAATATGGAAAAAAGTATGTTACCCTGTTTTTGGTAAAGCTCTTTTTCAAAAAGGAGGGTTCATATGAAATACAGCTTTCTTGCGCTGATGGCAAGCTTCCTTGCGCTGCTTATGATGGCTTTTGTGCCGCCTGATTTACCCTTCGTGGATCAGAGCGCCACGCCCACCGAAAAAGTGTTTCGTTTCCCCACCGCCCCGCCTGCTGAACCTTCTAACATCAGCATCATCGTCATCACGCGGCCTGGGTATCAAATTGTGCGGAAAAGTCCCACGGATTCCACCATCATGTACCGTGTGCATTACGGCGAAAGATTTCTGTGTACAGCCAACAACGGCGACGGTTGGTATGGAATACGGTTGCCGGACGGCAAAGAAGGGTTTATCTCAAGCGCGGGCGACCATACGCAACTGCGTGTAGTTCCGTCAAATGAACTTACAATGTCGTTTCTGCGCGCCAGTTTGACCGTTACCGCAAATACAACGCTCACGCTCTATCTACAGCCAAATACCGCTTTTGAGCTGAAAAGGCCTGTCGACTATAGCCCGTGGATGGCAGCCTACTGTTTTTACAAAGGAGACGAGCTGCCCGTTTGCGGCAAAGCGACAAGCGAAGGCAGAGAGTGGTACTTGATCAGGGGTGGTGGCATAGACGACGAAGGCGAGCTAATGTGGGTGCTGGCCTCCGGCTGCAAAACAAAGATCGGCACCCCGAAAAGCATTACTACCATCCCGCTATCATGGTACGACTGAAAAAGCGCTTACAAAAAGAAAAAAGTCGCCCGAAAAGATGGCTTTTCTTTGCTTCTTTCTTTTCTACTGAAAAGAAAGAAGGGTCCCTTCCCGTTCCACCGTCTCCCCGTCACCTCTCCCCGTCAAACCCCCGCATAAGCGTCCCCGCCATATCCCCCGGCGCACATTCCAGCGTGTGCCGTATCGGCAGCGTTGTCAGCTCTGCAATTGCGGCGGGGATGGGCATGCCGGTCATGCGGGAAAGGGTGCGGCAGCAGGCGAAATCATCCTTGCCCACCACATCCAGCGCCTTGGCTACGGCATGGCCGAACTTGAAGGGGCTGGCGGTGGAAACAACAACCGCGGGCGTGTGGTCGCCGGTCTGCGCGCGGTATCTGGCCAGCATGGCGGTGGCAACGGCGGTGTGCGGGTCAATGAGAATCTTCGACTCGTGCATCGTGCGCACAATGGTGCTTAAATCCTCGCCGTCGGCAACCCAGCCGCCGACCATCTCATCATTCAGCTTTTTCAGCAGATCGCTGCCGATGCGGTAGTGCCCCTTCGTGCGCAGCGAATCCATCCACGCGGACACCTGCTCCGGGTCCCTGCCGGACAGCTCAAACAGGTACCTTTCCAGGTTGGAGGAGATCAGGATATCCATCGACGGCGAATGCGTTTTGTAAAACGCGCGGTTGACATCGTATGTGCCTGTCTTGATGAAATCGGCCAGCACGCGGTTTGCGTTGGATGCGCAGATCAGCTTCCCGATGGGCAGCCCCATGCGTCTGGCGTACACGGCGGCCAGAATGTTGCCAAAGTTGCCCGTGGGCACGACAAAATGCACCGGATCGCCAAAGCGGACGGCGCCGCGGTTCATCAAATCCAGATACGCGGAGAAATAATACGCCACCTGCGGCACCAGCCGGCCGTAGTTGATGCTGTTCGCGCTGGACAGCCTTTGCCCGCGCGCGGCCAGCACATCGCCAAACGCCTTATCCATGAAAATGCGCTTGACGCCGGTCTGCGCATCGTCAAAGTTCCCCTCGACCGCGATAACGTGCGTGTTGTCTCCGCCCTGCGTAGCCATCTGCAGGTATTGCGCGCGGCTGACGCCATCCTTCGGGTAAAACACGGCGCAGCGCGTGCCCGGCACATCGCAGAAGCCCGACAGCGCGGCCTTGCCCGTGTCGCCCGATGTGGCGACCAGGATCACAATCTCATCCGTGACGCCGTTTTTGCGCGCCGCAAGCGGCAGCAGCCGCGGCAGCACCGTCAGCGCCATATCCTTAAACGCCAGCGTCGGCCCGTGGAACAGCTCCAGCAGGAAGGTGTTGCCGTTCAGCGCGCGCACCGGCGCGGGGTCGCCGTTTTCAAACAGCGTGCCGCCGTACGCGCCCATCGCCGCGCCCATAACCTCTTCCGCCGTGAAATCATCAAGCAGCGGGCCAAGCACGCGGGCCGCGCGCTCCGGGTAGGAAAGGGCGGCAAGCGCCTCGATTTCCTGCGCACTGAAAACAGGAAAGGTTTCCGGCGCGTACAGCCCTCCATCCGGGGCAAGGCCCGAGAGACTGGCGCGCGACGCCGTGACTTTTTCTAAAGAACGGGTGCTTAACCACATATGTACTCCTGCGCGTTTAGATTGGGGGGGGAACGGGGGGAACGGGGGGGGGAGATGGCAAGGGACGGCG
>JAVBPC010000073.1:0-12527 GCA_031549905.1 Eubacteriales bacterium | reverse complement strand
CCGCAGTGTTGAAACCTTGAGGGCCGTACTGTATGTTTTCGTTCATGCCTACAACAGGTTCGGTGATGCTAAATTGCGTTACATGCAAAAACACCCTGATGCTCAGCGCGTTTACCATCTTAATCATCTGTCTTATATTTGACACGGATGTTTGGACACTCCCTTTGATCGTACCTTTGTTGCCATTTCCGGCGGAATCAACTATAATGATTCCATCCGTTTGCCAAGGAGGCCTCCCATGAACCTGGACCAATTGGTGGAAAGCCTCAAACATAACGATTCATTCATGCAAAATGTCACCCATTGGGAAACCATACCGGCGCGCCCCGCGCGGCTGGCAGGTTTTCCCGAAGGGATTGACCCGCGCATTCCCGCCGTGCTGCAAAAACGCGGCGTTCAGTCGCTGTATACGCACCAGCGGCATGCGGTGGATGCCGTCCTTCGGGGCGAGAACATCGCCGTGGTGACGCCCACGGCTTCCGGCAAAACGCTGTGCTACAACCTGCCGGTGCTGAACGCCATCCTGCACAATGAAGATGCCCGTGCGATCTACCTGTTTCCGACCAAGGCGCTGTCTGCCGACCAATCCAACGAGTTGCAGGAGTTGGTGCAGGCGCTGGGCGCGCCAGTCAAGGCGTTTACTTACGACGGCGATACGCCTGCCACCGCGCGGCGTTCCATCCGGCAGGCGGGGCATGTTGTTGTGACCAACCCGGATATGATGCATGCGGCGATCCTGCCCGGGCACACCAAGTGGGTCAAGCTGTTCGAAAACCTGAAATACGTCGTCATCGATGAAATCCACGCCTACCGGGGCGTGTTCGGCTCCAACCTCGCCAATGTGATCCGCAGGCTCAAGCGGCTGGCCGCGTTTTACGGCAGCCGGCCGCAGTTCATCTGCTGTTCCGCCACCATTGCCAACCCCAAAGAGCTTGCCGAGCGTCTGACGGGCGAAAAGATGACGCTGATAGACGACAACGGCGCGCCGATGGGGGAGCGCCACGTCGTGTTTTACAACCCGCCTGTGGTCAATCCGCAGCTGGGCATCCGCAAGTCTTCGCTGCTGGAAAGCCGCAAAATCGCCGCACAGCTGGTGAAAAATGACATTCAAACCATCGTGTTTGCCAGAAGCCGTTTGCAGGTGGAGGTGCTGACCAAGTACCTAAAGGATTTGGTGCAGGACCCACTGGGCGGCTCGGGCCGCGTGCGCGGATACCGGGGCGGCTACCTGCCTACGCAGCGCCGCGAAATTGAGAAGGGCCTGCGCGACGGGGATGTGACCGCCGTGGTCGCCACGAACGCGCTGGAGCTTGGCATCGATATTGGCCGCCTGGACGCGTGCGTGCTGTGCGGCTACCCCGGCACCATCGCAAGCACCTGGCAGCAAGCCGGGCGCGCGGGGCGGCGCAGGGGCTCATCGCTGACGGTGCTGGTGGCGTCATCATCCGCGCTGGATCAGTACATCATTGGTCACCCGGAATACTTCTTCAAGCAGTCGCCGGAAAACGCGCTGGCGAACCCGGACAACCTGTACATCCTGATGCAGCACATCAAGTGTGCCGCGTTTGAGCTGCCCTTTCTGGATGAAGAACCCTTCGCAAACGGCGAGGCGACGGAACCGATGCTGTCCTTCCTGGAGGAGCAGGGTTTTCTGCACCGCGCGGGCGGCCGATGGCATTGGTCCACGGAGGAGTTCCCGGCGGCCGAAATCAGCCTGCGATCCGCCGGGGATGAAAACTTCATGATTGTGGATATTACCGATGCGAACAACCACATCATCATCGGCGAGATGGACCGCTACACCGTGCCCATGCTGTTGCATGAGCAGGCGATCTACCTGCACGACGCACAGCAATATCAGGTGGAGAAGCTGGATTTCGACCACAAGAAGGCGTACATCCGCCAAGTGGATGTCGGGTACTATACCGATGCGGATTTGCAAGTGAACCTGCGCGTGCTGAACGAGGACAAGCAGGATGCTTCCGCCATGCCGCCCAAGGCGCTGGGCGAGGTGCTGGTCACCAGCATGGTAACGCTGTTCAAGAAGATGAAATATGAAACACATGAAAACCTGGGCTTTGGCCCGGTTGATCTGCCGGAAATAGAGATCACCACCTCCGCTTGCTGGTGGACACTGCCCGATTCGGTCACGGAAGGGCTTTCGATGGATGACTTACAAGGTGGGATGCTCGGCATCGCGTCGCTGCTGCGGGAGCTTGCGCCGCTGCACCTGATGTGCGCCCCGCGCGATCTGTCTGTGCTGTACCGCGTGCGCGATCCGTTCACCAGAAAGCCCGCCGTATACCTGTATGACAGTAGTCCCGGCGGCATCGGTCTGGCTGAGAAGGTGTACGATATGCTGCCCATGCTGCTGGATCACGCGAGGGAAGCGGTCGAGCACTGCCCGTGCGAAGGTGGCTGCCCGTCGTGCGTCGGTCCCGCGGTGGAGGTCGGCCCGCGCGGCAAGCAGGCGGCGCTTACACTTCTATCCCGCTTGGTAACGTGACATGATTTCCAACTTGCGCGAGCGCCTGAATGCGGCGCACCGGAAAGTCCAGGCGGCGCCGCCGAAAGAGACGGCATGCCTTGTTCTGGAACAGCGCACACCGCTTGCCGAGATGCGAGGAGTAGAAGGCGTAACGGCGGAATCAGCACGCCGGCTGGGGCTGGATTTGCCGGCGTTTTCACCGCGCGAAGCGCTTTTCCTGGATACAGAAACAACAGGGCTGCACGGTGCGGGCACGGTGGCGTTCCTGATCGGCGTGGGCTATCTGGAGGGCGACGCGTTTGTCGTCCGTCAGTTTCTGATGCGCGACTACCCGGAGGAGGCGTCTGCGCTGCTGGAACTGTCCGCGCTGCTGCCCAGGTTTACGTCGGTCGTGACGTTTAACGGCAAGAGCTTTGATGTGCCGCTGCTGCGCGACCGGTTTACGCTGGCGCGCCTGCGGGATCAGTGGCGGGAGCTGCCGCACCTGGATTTGCTGCACGCCGCGCGCCGTACCTGGAAGCTGCGCCTTGGCAGCTGCACGCTGGGCGCGCTTGAAAACCGCATCCTGGGCAGCCCGCGCGAGGACGATCTGCCCGGCGCGGAGGTGCCGGAGCGGTTCTTCCGCTACCTGAAGACCCGCGACATGTCGCTGCTTAATGACGTGCTGCGCCACAATGCGCAGGATATCGTGTCGCTGGGCGTGCTGCTGGCGCACCTATCCAAGGTGTACTGCGCGCCGGATGAGCAGCTGGACCTGCTGGATGTGTTCAGCGCCGGACGCGCGCTGGAACGCATCGGCGAGGGAGAGCTTGCGCGGCGCTGTTTTCGCGTGGCAAGCGTGTCGGCCCTGTCGCAGCAGGCAAGGCTGCACCTGGCGCAGTCCTATCGGCGCGAAAAAAACTTTGAAAGCGCGGCGGAGGAATACCGCCTGATGGTGGAGCGGGGAGAGGGCGGCCCGCACGCGTACATCCAGCTTGCCATCCTGCTGGAGAGGCGGCTTGGCGCGCCCCGTGAGGCGCTTGTCATCACGGAAAAGGCGCTGTGGCGCTTTTCGGGCGAATCATTTTTGCACCCATGCGACCGGGAAACGCTGGCGGCCCTGGAACGCCGCCGCGCCCGGCTTAAAAAATCACTGGAGGGATGAACAGATGGGCTTCATGACCAACATGAAGGCGCAGAAGGCGCTGATGGCGCATAACAAAGGCGACGCCGACGAGGCGAAGCGCCTGTACGAAGAGGCATACGCCGAGGGAATGGACAAGGCGCGCTACCTGCTGCCGTATTCCATTTTGTTGTTGCGCCGCGGCGAATATGAAAAGGCGCGCGATGTGCTGAAAAAGGCCGAAAAGGCCCCAGGCGGCCTTCAACCCGATCAGCGCAGCCAGCTGCTGACAAACTATGCGGTGGCTAGCTGGAAGTTGGGGCGCATCGATTACGCGGTGGATCTGCTAAGGGAAGTGTACAGAAAAGGCCCCAGCGGCGCTAATTACGGCACGCTTGGGTATCTTCTGATTGAGCAGGGCAACTTTGAAGAGGCGCTTGCATTCAACGAAGAGGCCGTCAAATATGACGATGAAGACCCCATCGCCCTTGACAACATGGGGCAGACATACTACCGTCTGGCAGGCGACAAGGTTGAAGCGAAAAAGTGGTTTGACCGGGCGATCAAGGAAAAGGAAGAGGCAATTGATACCAATTATTTCCTTGCGCAGTATGAAATCGAAGAAGGAAAAAAGGACGAGGCAAAAGAGCGGCTGGAGAAAATCCTGAACGGGAAATTTTCACCGCTGAACTATGCAACGCCCGAGCGCATCCAAGAGGCGCTGGATTCGATAAAATGAGACAATACCGGATAAAGCGGCGGTGCACGGAAGGCCGCTTTATGCGATATTGGGAAGAGTGCCTCCTATTTTGACTGATCCTCCTGCCAGTTTTCCAGCGCGGTTGCAAGCTGGTCCGGGCAGGAGGTTCCGTTTTGGCATTGAATGCCCTTCAGCAGGGGAATCAGTTCATCGATCTTCCGACCCGTCACCAGGCGGCACAGACCAACCGCGTTGCCGTGACAGCCGCGCTCAAATTCGCAGTGGGTGACTACGCCGTCTTCCACATCAAAGGTGATCGACTTGGAACAGGTGCCGTGGGTTTTGTATTTAACCATAAATACCTCCTGATTTTTTTTGAGCCTATCCGGGACCTGCCGTATGGCAGATTTCCGAGGGATTTTTTGTCCGGTGTTCGAAAGAAAACGCCGGCATAGCAGCGCTACGTCAAGTTTTCTTGAGGGCGCCGGGCGAAAAAGGGCCCGGAAAAGTGCCATACGGCAGGTCCCGGATAGGCTTTTGGGCCCGCACGCCCCCGTTTCCTGCGCATAGGATACATCAGCAAATGCGGAGGAGGGCGTAGCATGCAGGATAAGCTGGCGGTTTCCGACGCAAACCTGGGGCTGCTGGCGATCCTCACTTTGCCGGACCTGATGGTCGCGGCAAAAGTGCGCACGCCTTTCCGGCCCGGCAAGCTGGCCGGGGGAAGAGGACTGTACTGCGCGGATCAATCGGAGCCGTGCATCTATTTCATCAACCCGGAAACGCTGGAAGCAATCGGCAGCTTTCCCACTGCGCCCGAAATAGAGGGCCTGCTGCTATCGCAGAACGGCGTTTCGTTATACGCGCTTTCCGGCGGGGCGGATAGCCTGCAGCTGCTGGACGCAGGCCAGGGCAGGCTGCGCGGGGTTGCCCGCGTGGGCATGCACCCGCGCGCGATGGCGCTGGACCCGCAGGGTCAGTGCCTTGCCGTCGCCTGCGGCGGAACGTGCGATATCCTGGCGCTAAACGCCCACACACTAAGCGTATGCGGCAAGTACTCTGTTGATGGCATCGCCACAGGCTGCTGTTTTTTTGCGGGGCAGCTGATGGCGCTAGTCGGCACGGGTGATTATGAGATGGGCACTGTCATCGGCGCGATTGGCCCGGACGGCTGCTTTTCCCCGTGGATCAAGCTATCCGGAATGCCCGGCGCGATGACCCCTTGCGGCGGCGGGCTGCTGGTGGGCCATCTGCAAACCCTGACCATGCTGGACCCGCCGAACGGGCGCATACGCTGGCAAACCAAAATTGCCGGGCTGCCCACTGAGATCGTCGATCTGGGGCGCACGGCCTGTTTTGCCGATGGTCTGGAGGGCCTCATCAGCGTGGTGGATCTCAGGCGCGGCACGGTGCTTCGTCGGCTTCAGGTGAAGGAGCCGATGGGCATCGCGCTACTTTGACTCGGGTTCATCGGACGCCGTATCGCCTTCACCCAGCGAGCGCATGATGTGCGTGTAAATGCTGGATGCCTGCGCAATCCACGCGTCGCAAAACCGTTCCGCAATCTTGTGTGTCGGCACGTTTACCTGAAGGTTCAGCAGTTCGCTGTCCTTTTCCAGCAAACGCAGGCGCACCGAATACGAACCGTCGCTCTCCCGCTCGAAGCCGGAGAGCATTTGCTTTTCGCGCCGGAACCGAACGCGCCACCGCTCCGCCCGCATATCCAGCGTTTGAATTCTGGAATGCGGAATGCGGTTGGGAAAAAGCGTCAGGGTATCGCGCCCTTTGCCAGTCAGGGCGTAAAGCGTCCCAAGCGGGTGCGGCTGCTTGCGCAGAAGGCCCGCGTCTACCAGTTCCGCTAAAGACAGCTGGATGGAAATATAATCCATCAGCTCATTTTCAATTAAAAAATGCAACAACTGCTGCGCGGTCACGGCGCCCAGCCGGTCAATCGCGTGCAGCAGCAGCAGCTTATTCTCTAGCGTGGAAGGACGGCGCTCCATCGTCACACGGTGAAGGGCTTGATATCCTCCAGCAGCGCGTCGCAGTCGTCGCTGCGGATTTCCAGCGTGACCGGTTTTGACAGGTCAAGGCTGAAGATACCAAGGATGGATTTGGCGTCGACGATATGGCGGCCTGAGCGCAGATCCATATCGAAGGGGTACCGGTTGACAGCGTTTACGAACGCTTTCACGTTTTCCGCAAGGCTCAGGCGAATGGTAACTGATTTCATGGTTGAGCCTCCTTTGCTTGTATTTCTCTGCCGATTATACCGCCGATTGAAAAGAAAATCAACCGGCATAAAAATCGCGAAGCGGCTCCATAATACTCCCGACAAGTCTCATACAGGATTTTTCAACATTGAGGAGGCGTTTGGTTTGAGAGCTACGGGCATTGTCCGCAGGATTGATGAACTGGGCCGGGTGGTCATTCCAAAGGAAATCAGGAGAACCCTTAGGATTCGCGAAGGCGATCCGCTGGAAATTTACACCGACCGCGATGGCGAGGTCATTCTTAAGAAGTATTCCCCGATCGGCGAAATCGCAGCCTTTGCAAAAGATTACACCGAGTCCCTGTTCCGCTCGATGGGGCACATCGCCTGCATCTGCGACCGTGACATGGTGGTGGCGGCAAGCGGCGTGCCGCGCAAGGAGCTTTGGGACAAGCCGATCAGCCGTGATCTGGAGGCCGCTATCGCGAACCGCCAGAGCGTCGCGATCAACAAGTCGGCAGGCGGCAAGGTGTTTGCCGTGACCAACGAGGATGAAGCCACCGGCTACACCGCGCAAGTGTTTTCGCCCATCATCGCGGATGGCGAGGCGATCGGCGGCGTACTGCTCCTCTCCCGTGAACAGGGCGTCAAGATGGGCGATACGGAGCTGAAGGTTGCGGAGACCACCGCCGGCATCGTCGGCCGCCAGATGGAGCAGTAACCCGCTCCCATGGCCGGGCACCGCGAAAACTTGATCTTTTGCCGCAATTTGCTATAATAATGGCAAGTTGCGGTTTTTTCTTTACTTTGGATAAGTTGGAATGATTTGAGAAAAGAGGCGGCATGAGCCAAAAACAGAACGCGTTTGTCGGGGGTGTCGCGATACTCAGCGTTGCCGGAATGATTTCCAAGGTGCTTGGCATGTTTTTCCGCGTGCCGCTGATGAACATGATCGGCGAAAACGGGATGGGCCTGTACCAGTTCGTCTACCCGACGTATGCCCTGCTGCTGACGCTGTCCGCCGCGGGGATGCCGGTGGCCGTTTCGCGTATCGTATCGGAAAGCCTGGCCGCGGGGGAGCCCCTTCGGGCACGGCAGGCGCTCAGGGTTTCCATGCAGCTGCTTGCGGCGATAGGCGCGCTGTTTTCGGTGTTGCTTTTCGCGTTTGCTGGGCCTGTTTCCCGCTTAATTAGCGGCGGGGATGAAGCGGCGCTTGGGTTCCGTGCCATCGCCCCTGCGATTTTGCTGGTATCGGTGATGTCCGCGCTGCGCGGGTATCTTCAGGGGCGCGAGAAAATGACGCCCACTGCCATTTCGCAGATCATCGAACAGGTGGCGAAGGTTGCGATCTCGCTGCCGCTGGCCGCGTTTGGCAACCGCTATGGCGTGGAATACGCGGCGGCGGGCGCGCTTGTCGGCATCACGGTGGGCGAAGGGTTATCGCTGTTCTATATGGCGGTTGCATACCGCAGGGGCAGGCCCGCGTTTCTGCTGGAAGAAAAAGAAACCGCCGGGCGAAAAGAACCTCTGCGCGCCTTGTTATCGGAAGTCATCCGCTTAGCGCTGCCCATCACAATTGGCGCGATGGTTGTGCCGCTGTCACAGTTCATCGATTCGGCGATGATCCAGCGAAGGCTTCTTGCCGCGGGCATTGCTGCCGAAGAGGCGACAGGACTCTACGGGCTGCTGTCCGGCTCCGCCGTGTCGCTGATCAATGTGCCTACGGTATTCGCAACTGCCGTCTGCATCGGGCTGGTTCCGGCC
The DNA here is from genome assembly GCA_031549905.1 of Eubacteriales bacterium. GTDB lineage: Bacteria > Bacillota > Clostridia > Christensenellales > Aristaeellaceae > Avichristensenella. The sequence goes on along the minus strand of JAVBPC010000073.1, from coordinate 4,261 downwards.
ATTTCTGCGGCCAGGACCAGGGGGCAAGCAAGCGAGGTACACCGCATCAGCGTGCTGGGGTTGCGCCTTGGCAGCCTGATAGGGCTGCCGTGCAGCGTGGGGCTTTCCATGCTGGCGACGCCGGTGGTACGCCTGCTGTTCCCGGCGCTTTCACCGGAATCCATCCAGATCAACGGCGATATCCTGGCCCTTAGCGCGCTGACGATATTCTTTTTCACGCAGGTGCAGGCCACCACGGGCATTCTGCAGGGAGCGGGGCTGCACAAGGTGCCGATGCTGTCGCTGGCGTTTGGCGTCGTGTTCAAGATTGTGCTCAACTACGCGCTGATCGGGTTGCCTGGCGTCAATATATTCGGCGCGCCCATCGCGTCGCTGGTGTGCTATGGGGTGGCGCTGGCGGTCAATGCGTATTTTGTGTTCAAGCGCCTTGGCACGCCGTTATCCCTTTCGGATGTGCTCCTGCGCCCTGCCGCCGCGACGCTTGGTATGGCGGCGGTGATCTTTGCGGCAGAGCGCGTGCTGAACATGGAAAGCCGCTGGAGTGGGCTGATCGCCGTCTGCGTGGGCGGCGCTGCTTATCTGGTGCTGATATTCGCGCTGGGCGCGCTGCGCAGGGAAGACATGGATACGATTCCGGGCGGGCCGAAGCTGGCGCGCCTGATGAACAGGGTTGGCATTTGGCGCAATCCGAAGTAAACGGGAGGCACTATGGAACATCTTTCGATCGTTGCGATGGGACCGGACGCGGCGGGTTTGTTGACGCTGGAAGCCGCGGAGGCGCTTGCAAACGCCGGCGCGGTGCTGCTGCGTACGCGTTGGCACGGCGTGGCTGGCTGGCTGGAAGAAAAGGGCATTCACTTTGATACGCTGGATGCGCTGTATGAAAGCGCGGAGGATTTCGACGCGCTGAGCGAGGTGGCAGCTGATGAAATCATCCGCAGGCTGAGCGAAACGCCCGCGCTGTGCTACTGTGTGCCCGATCCGCTGACGGATGAAACGGTGCGCAGGCTCTCTGAAAAGGGCATCCGCATGCGCGTGCTGCCCGGAGTAACACAGGGGACTTCGGCGCGCGCAAAGGCGATTGAAAGGGCGCTGCCGGTGCCCGGCGCCTGCTGTGAGGTGCCGGCGGTGGATTTTGCCGTGCACCGGATTGACCCGTCGGAGGCGCTGCTCATCACCGAGATCAACAGCCGCCTGCTGGCAGGGGAGGTCAAGCTTCGGCTGCTGTCCGTGTACAAGCCCGGGCAGCGCGTTCTGCTTTCCGGCGAACCCGTTGCGCTGGAAGCGCTGGATCGCGGCGCAAAGTATGATCATCTGACAAGCGTGTACCTTCCGCCCGTACCGCTGATGGAACGCGACCGCTTTACCTTCGGTGATCTGCTGGAAATCATGGCGCGCCTTCGTCGCCCGGGTGACGGCTGCCCGTGGGACCTGGAGCAGACGCACGCTTCCATCCGCGAATCCGTCATCGAAGAGGCGTATGAGCTGGTTGAAACGATCAACCAGCAGGATGACATGCGCATTGCCGATGAGCTTGGCGATGTGATGCTGCAGGTGGTTTTCCACGCGCAGATGGCAAGGGAGCACCAAACTTTCGATATCGATGACGTGACCACAGCCATTTGCAGCAAGCTGATTTTGCGCCATGCACACATTTTTGGTTCGCTTTCGTTGGATACTGCAGAGGAAGTAATCACCAGCTGGGAAAAGATCAAGAAGAAGGAAAAGGGCTTGGAGACCACAACCCAGGTGATGCGCGATGTGGCGCAGAACCTTCCCGCGCTGATGCGCGCGGCAAAAGTACAGAAAAAGGCGCGGCAGGTCGGTTTTGACTGGGATTCGCCGCTGCCCGCGCTGCTAAAGGTGCTGGAAGAGGCGGAAGAAGTGCGCGCCGAGATCGAAAACGGCCGCGATCCCGAGGAGGAACTGGGCGACCTGCTGTTTGCCGCCGCCAATGTATCAAGGCTTGCGAAGGTGCAGCCTGAGCTGGCGCTTGCGCGGGCAACGGAGAAGTTTATCCGCCGGTTTGACAAGATGGAACAGGCGGTGCTTGCCGATGGGCGCGCCCTGCCTGACATGACGCTGCCCGAAATGGACGAATACTGGAACCGGGTGAAAGAGGGGGAAAAGGCATGAACCCAACGTTTTCGGTGATCATCCCCTGCTACAATGAGCAAGAGGTGCTGGGCGCGACATACCCGCGCCTGGATGCCGCGATGAAGGGCATTGGCGAGCCGTACGAGCTGATTTTTATCAACGACGGCAGCCGGGATAAAACCGGCCAGATGCTCAGGGAGCTTGCGGAAGCGCATTCGGAGGTCAAGGTGCTGCAGTTCGCCAGAAATTTCGGCCACCAGATCGCTGTGACGGCGGGGCTGGATGCCGCCAGGGGTGACGCGATCGTCATCATCGACGCGGACCTGCAGGACCCGCCTGAGGTCATCCCCGAGATGGTGAAAAAATGGCGCGAAGGGTATGACGTGGTCTACGGCAAGCGCAGGAAGCGCGAGGGAGAGACCGCTTTCAAAAAGCTGACTTCCTGGGGGTTCTACCGCGTGATGAACGCCGTTGTGCGCTTTCCCATGCCGGAAGATGTCGGCGATTTCAGGCTTGTATCCCGCCGGGCGGCGGATGCCGTGCGCGCCATGCCGGAGCACAACCGCTACCTGCGCGGCATGTTCGCGTGGATCGGCATGAAGCAAAGCGAGGTGCTGTTCGACAGGGACAAGCGCTTCGCGGGGGAAACGAAATACCCGCTGCGCAAAATGCTGCGCCTGGCGGCGGATGGCATGCTGTCCTTTTCGCTAAAACCGCTTGACTGGATCACCTGGCTGGGGGGGCTGCTCAGCGTGGGCGGGGGGCTTTGGCTGCTGATTCTGGCCATTGCGGCATTGGCGGGGGCGTGGCCGTATCGCGTGGCGCCGCTGGCCGCGCTGGTCGTGCTGATGGCGGGTCTGATCATACTGAGCCTTGGCGTGCTGGGCGCATACCTGGGCCGCGTATACGACGAGGTCAAAGGGCGACCGCTATACATCATCGCTGACCGATACGGATACGAACAATCGGACGCGAATTCATAAAATGTTCGGGAATTCGGCAAAAGAGATTGCCTTTGCGCCGGTTTTGCGTTACAATGATCCCCATATTTCGGCATGGAGGGAAACGCCTGATGAATTTTGTGGAAAAGCGCATCGCTGAAGACGGGCGCGCGCTGGACGGCAACATTTTGCTGGTTGATACATTCCTGAACCACCAGATTGATATGGAACTGATGCGCGAAGTTGGACATGCTTTTGCCGAGCGCTTCCGCCTTTCGGGCGTAACCCGCGTGATGACGGTGGAAAGTTCCGGCATTGCACCCGCCGGCATGGCCGCGCTGGAGCTTGGCGTGCCGCTGGTCGTTTTCAAGAAGAAAACATCCAGAATCACCAACGGCACCGTGTATCAGACGAACGTGCAGTCTTTCACAAAGAATGTGCAGTATGAGATGACCGTTTCCACCAAGTTCCTCCCCAAGGGGGAAAGGGTGCTGTTCATCGATGATTTCCTGGCGATGGGCGAGGCCGCGCTTGGTGCCGTGCGCATCATCAAAGAGGCGCAGTGCGAGCTGGCCGGCATCGGCATCGTGATTGAAAAAACGTTTCAACCCGGGCGGGGCCGCCTGGAGGATGCCGGGTACGACGTGTTTTCGCTCGCCCGCATTGCCAGCATGTCGCCCGCCGGCATCGACTTCCTGGAAGAAACCAACACCCGTTGCCGCGCCAATGTAGCGGCGATGGGCTGAGGCCAACTTGCTATCCAAGCTGCGCTGGGGGGCATTGCTATGCTTTCTGGCGCTTATTTTTACCGGCATCGCTTTAGCGGAAGACGCAAGCGTGATTACCGCGTGCTGCCGCATCACGGCCACGCACCGGCTGGACCCGTCCGCAAACCTTACGGATGGGAAAGTCACCACGCATTTTCGGTTCAAGAAAGATACCGTCATCACGGTTGCGCCAAGCGTTCCGGTGTTTGGCATTTATCTAAAATGGGATGAGCTTCCCGGCCCGTGGATGATTCAGGTAAAGCAGGGCGGCGTGTGGGAGACGGTTTTAAACGGCGGAAATGACGGGTTTTATCATGAATATGCGATGCTGCCCGGGATTTCAGAGACGTTTCAATTCCTGTCGGCATCCGGCACGGCGCTGCCCGCGCTGGTGGAGATGGTGTTCCTTAGCGAAGGCGAAGTGCCCGACTGGGTGCAGCGCTGGCAGCCTCCGCC
>JAVBPC010000078.1:0-8934 GCA_031549905.1 Eubacteriales bacterium | reverse complement strand
AAGCCAGTCCCGCAGGACTGGCGGCGGGATCAACACCGCCCGCCGTTTTCGCCGCCCGGAAATGCCTCAGCATTTCAGGCGAAAACCTAACTCCGGGGGGGCACACGGGGGGGACCGCAGTCCCCGCCCGTGCGTCCGCCTCCACGAATAAGAGGCGGACAGTGTGTCCGCCTCTCGTTTTGAAAGATTTACCAGCGATAGTGGGCGAACGCCGTGTTCGCTTCCGCCATGCGGTGCATTTCTTCCTTGCGCTTGACGGCGTTGCCCGCGTTGTTCGCGGCGTCAAGAATCTCGCCGGCCAGGCGCTCACTCATCGTGCGCTCGCCACGGCGGCGCGCGAAGTCGATCAGCCAGCGAAGCGCCAGCGTCTGACGGCGCTCGGGGCGGATCTCGATAGGCACCTGATAGGTCGCGCCGCCAACGCGGCGGGCCTTGACTTCCAGGGTGGGCAGGATGTTGTTCAGAGCATTCTGAAACACTTCCGCCGCTTCCTTGCCAGTCTTCGCCTTGACCTGATCAAAAGCATCGTAGCACACGCGCTGCGCCACACCGCGCTTGCCGTCCAGCATGATCTGGTTGATCAGCTTGGTGACGACGGTGGTGCCGTGTACGGGATCCGGCAACACTTCGCGCTTGGGGATAAATCCACGTCTGGGCATAAGCACCCTCCTTGAATTTGCAGTCGGCCACTTTTCCAATTTCGCTTATTGTACCGTTCCTTGCGGGTTATGAAAACCATGCATGATCGTACCAATTCGGACGAAAGGGAACCGTGGAACAGGGGATTTGGTGACTGTCTGCGCCGCGCCGGCATATCCGGTTCCAACGGATACACCGCGTTGGCGGCACAAACCGCTTACGAAACAAGGCTTGTCTTACGGCAAAACTTATTTCTTGGGCCGTTTCGCGCCATACAGGGAACGGCTCTGATTCCGCTTGGCAACACCGGCGGCGTCAAGCGCGCCGCGGATGATGTGGTAGCGGACACCCGGCAGGTCGCGCACTTTGCCGCCGCGAATCAACACGACGCTGTGCTCCTGCAGGTTGTGGCCGATGCCCGGGATATAGCAGGTGCCTTCGATCAGGTTCGTCAAACGAACGCGAGCGATCTTGCGCAGGGCGGAGTTGGGCTTCTTGGGCGTCGTGGTTTTGACGCTCAGGCACACTCCCCGGCGCTGCGGGCACTTCTGCAATATCGGCGAGGTCGATTTGGTTTCGACCTTCTCCCTTCCCTTCCGAATCAACTGGTTGATCGTGGGCATGGAAGCACCTCCTTGGAAAACTAGGATCGGGGACCGATCCTGTATCAAAACCCGCGTTTGCGGGGAGATACCCTTTTAGGGGATTATTTTTACCGGATTCAGCCTTTCTTAACGCCCGCCACGCTGGCTTTTACATCGATTCCGCATGCTTTGCCAAGCGTTGCCATCGTTTCGGTTTCGGTGAAGCGCACGCCGCTTTTCTCGCACGCATCCATCACGGGCCTTGTCACAAAGGGATCGGCATCCCTGGCGATGTAGACGTGCGCCATTTCACCCGCGGCGATAGCACGCAGCACCTGGCGTGCGCCCACAATGCGGCGGGAGGCGTCCTGTAAAGCGTCAGACATCGAAAAAGTCCTCCATTGCGAGCCAAGACGGCAAAGAATTTCGTGCAAATACTTGCCTTTTGCGGCAACCGTAAAATCATAGCATGAAAATGGGGATTTTGTCAAGCATTTCACGGTCTATGGTGAATAAACGCTGCTCACGCATCATGCATAAAATTGTGCGCGGAGCGGCTGGATGCCTCTTTTGGCCTTTTAGGCATGATATACTGGCAATATAATGGAAGGAGAGGGTTTCTATCATGAAAAACGCACGGCAAACGGTTGTCGGAATGGCGCTTGCTTTGGCGCTGATGCTTTGCCTGATGCCCGGGCCCGGTGCCTTGGGTGAAGAATGGGAATGGATTCCCTATACGCACCCGGTGCATGGGTATCAGATTAACTACCCGGCGGTTTGGGAAATTTTCGATGAAGAAAACGCGCTGGCCGTCGGGTATGATGACGGCAGCATGCTGTGCATGGTAATCCCGCTGGACATGGGCGCGCCCATCTCACTGCAATCCATCGCGGAGATACTGTGCCCCTCGTTTGTGGAAGAATACGGAACCGAGGCCGCAGGTGTAAGCGCGATGACGGTGGGAGAAATCAGGCAGGCAGGCGACAGGCTTTATGCCCTGAACACCGTTTCCGTGCCGGCGGAGGAGCTTCGCATGCTTCATAATGAAGCGCTCATCGTGGAGGGGACGACCTTGTACATATTCAAGGTTTCGCTTTATGTGTACGAAGAGCTGGGCGATGAAAACACCAAAATCATCGCGGATTACATCACGGAAAACCTTGTTTCCGGTTTCGTGCCCGGCAGCAAATAGGGTATTGCCGCACAAAGGGCAAGGCAAGTACCCCCTACTCCACCCAACCGGCCGCCCCAGCTGCCCCGCGCAGCACCGCCGCGGTCACATCCCCCTCCAGCCGGTAGAGAAACGCCCCTGACTGCACATGCAGGCTCAGCGTAGCCCCCTTGGTCATCAGCACGGCGGATGTGCCCAGCATGGTAAAATTCTGGTCCTGATCGGTGACAAACCCACGCCCGGGCAGCGCGCGCAGCGCCGTCTCGGGCGTTTGGCTGATGGCATCCAGCGCATCGCCGTTGATGGACAGGTACGACAGCCGCACCTGGCGCACCGTGCCGGACACGCCGTCCACCGGCCCGTCCGTAACCTCCACGCCCTGCAAAATCCAACCGGCCTCGCGGGACAGCGCCATCACCCTGCCGTTAAAATACTGCGTGGCCTGGAACAGATCCTGCGCGGTGAACTTCATGGGTGACACGGGCAGCGCCTGCAGCGCCTGTACCTGCGCGGTGGCCGTAGGCAGCGCTCCGCTGCCCCCCGCATCCGGATAATCCCCCATAATCACCAGCAAATAAAACAGCGCGGCGCTAAAGGTCACAATCAGCACAATGCCCAAGGCGCGCGCGCCACGGCCTACATAATGGAAGGTTCGACGCATGTGGCTCCTTTCATGGTTGGGATGAAAACCCCGCCGCCAGGTACATGGCGTCTTTCGTCAGTTCATACAGCCGCCTGTACACATCAAAGTGCTTCGCGTATGCTTTGACCCTGTCCGCGTCCGGCACCTTCTTCGGCTGGAAGCGGGCCATCTGGGCGGCATCCGCGTACGACGCGCGCAGGCCAACGCCGACGGCCGCCGCCATGGCCGCGCCAAGGGATGTTGCCTGGCGGGGAGACATGTGCACGCGCGTTAGCACGCCGAACGCATCAGCCAGCAGCTGCGGGTAGATGCCGCTTTGCGTGCCGCCGCCGACCAGGGTGATGCCGTCATAGGACAGGCCGGCGCTCTTAAAGGCGTCGCCGCACAGGTGCAGCGCCTGGGCGACGCCCTCATACACGGCCCTGGCGATGTGGCGGCGGCCGTGGTACAGGCTTTGGCCTATCAGCAGGCCGCGCGCATCGGGGTCCCAGTAAGGGGTGCGCTCACCCATCAGCGTGGGCAGGAAGAACACGCCTTCCGCCCCGGGCGGGCAGGAGCGCGCCAGCTGTTCTATCTCCAGGAACGCCTCGGGCGTAACCTCTTTTCCCGCCAGCAGCAGCGTTTCCAGCGCCCAGTCCATCGCCGCGCCCGCGCACTGCACGGTGCCGCACACGGTGTATTGTTGCCCATCCAGATCCAAATAATGAAAAGCACGGCGGGCGGGGTCATCGATCGGCGCTTTTGACAGCGTGCCCATCCACGCGCTGGAACCCAAATTGATGTACGCGCCGCCCGGACCGTGCACGCCCGCGCCGTGCGTGGCGCACGCGCCATCCCCGCCGCCAATGGAAACGGGCGTGCCGGGCAGCAGCCCCAGCGCGCCACCTGCTGCGGCGGCCAGGCGGCCGGTGCAGTCATGCGCGGGCAGCGGCGTTCCAAATACGCCGGGTAGGTTCAGCGTGCGCAGGATATCCTGATCCCATGCGCGGGTGCGGATGTTCAGCGCACCGGTCAGTGTGGCATCCGAAAAGTCGGTGAACCCGACGCGGCCGGTCAGCCACTGGTACATGGCATCCTTGGTTTGAATGTAATAGCGCGCGCGGCGGTAAATATCCGGCGCGTGTTTGCGCAGCCACAGCACCTTGGGCAAAGTATAGTGCATATCCGGCCTGTTGCCGGTGATGCGGTAATAGGCATCCTCCGTGATTTCGCGGGCGATCAGCGCGGCTTCATCTGCGGCGCGCACATCGCTGTGCAGGATGTTCGGGCACAGCGGCAGGCCGTTTTCATCGATGGGCAGGCAGCCGTTCATCGTGCCGGACAGCGCAATCACCGCTATGCGCGCGGGATCGATGCCCCTGAGCGCGGAAAGCGCGCCCTCCTTGGCCGCGTGCAGCACATCCTCTATTTTTTGCTCTGCCCAGCCCGGGCGCGGCAACGCCACCGCGTGCGGAGATACCGCAGCGGAAACGGTATTGCCCAATGTATCAAACACGGTGGCTTTGACCGCCGTGGTGCCGGCATCCAGCGTGAGGATCAGATCCTTTGGCATATGCGCGCCTCCCGGTGGTATGATTCCATACGCTGGATAGGGTAACATTCACGGCGGGCCGTGTCAACCGGGCATGTCTTATCTGAATTATCTGCTATAATAAAAAAGAAATTTACGCGCGCGCCGACTTTTCCGGCCCTTCGCGCCTCTAACCATTGGATGTATACATCAACGCCCTTGCAAAGGATGTGAAGCGCATTGACACAGGAAGAGCTGGCCGGAAGGCTTATCGCCATACAGGATACGCTGTACCGCGTCTCCTTCAGCCTTCTGCCAAGCCGATATGACCGCGAGGATGCGGTGCAGGAAGCCGTGGGTACCGCGCTGGAAAAGATCGGTACCCTGCGGGAAGAAAAATTCTTCAACACCTGGATGATCCGCATCCTGATAAACGAATGCCGCGCGCTGCTGCGCAAAAAGCGGCGGGAGATGCCGGCCGAGGAAATCCCGCCCCCGCTGCCGCCGGACTCAGACCACGAGGTGCTGGATGCGCTGCTTCAGCTGGACCCGAAGCTTCGCCTGCCGCTGGTGCTGTACTATGTGGAAGGATATTCCGTTCGTGAGATCGCCCACATGGTGCGCGCGCCTGAAAGCACCGTCAAAACCCGTATGGCGCGCGGGCGGGCGCTTGCCAAAGACATGCTGCTGGAAGACCGAAAAGGAGGTCATTTTTGTGAACAAGCTCAGTAAAGCTTCTTTCGGGGCTACCCCCGATTCGTTTACATCCGCTTTGAACCGCGCCGTTTTTACCAAAAAGGCACGGACCGCGCAGGGGCGCAGGCGCACAGCACCCGTGCTGTTTGCGGCGCTGCTGGCGGTGGTGCTGGCCGGCACCGCGCTGGCCGTGGGACTTACCTGGTCGCCGGATGCCGGGGCGGTGCGCACCGCGAAGGCCAAGCTGATCGAGCAGTACGGCCTGTCGCAGGAGGCTTTCGGCGTGCTGGGGCAAAGCGCCACCGAAGAGGGCGGCGTATGGACGGTGCGCTTCACGCCGCAGAACCTGAACATGGAAGCCATCGGCGAGTACACCGTCACCATTGAAAAGGGAAAGGCCGCCGCCGTGTGGACGCACGACGACGCCGACCCCGCAACCTACGCGGATGGCAACCTGGACGCGGACGTATGGGGCGCGAAGCAGATCGACATGGGGCTCGCCGTGCACCGGGCGCAGAATGTGGCGCGCGATGCCATCGACTGGTCGGGCAGCGAAAAGTGGACGCTGGAGCAGCGCGCACAGGCCGATGAGGCGATTCTAAAGGCCATCGGGCAGGATGCCCTCCCCTTTTCGCAAAACGTAGCGCCCACGGCGGAGGACATACAGGAAGATGACGCCATCCGGCTGGCGCGCGAGGCCGTGACCGCGAAGTACGGCGTTGCGGCGGAGACGATGGCCGCCTATAGCGCAGTCGGCGTGACTTTTACAAAATACAATAGCATGCCCGAAAAGGAATACCGTATCTACCTGAAGCCGCCCACCAGAGACGACGGCACAGCGCGGTCGGCGGAGTACAGCGTGGCGATCCTTTCTCCGTCAGGCGCGGTGGAGCACTGCTGGTTCTATGGCATGGCGGATGGCCGCACGCTGCCGGAAGGGCCGCTTGCCGGCTACGGGGACGCGGTGAAGGAGTTCATCGAAGAGGGCGCGTTTGAGCTGCTTAGCGCGGAGGCAAAGGCCGAGGCGGCCGCGCGCATTGCGGACGCGGGGTTTGGCGATCTGCTGGGCGGCAAGCAGTACATTGCGCCGGCGGCATCAGCCATTGCGGAAAATGACGCCATCGAAAAGGCACGGCAGGCGCTGCTGGGCACCTACGGCTTCACCGAGGAAACGCTTGCGCTGCTTCATCCCATCGCTTCCTATCAGCAGGGCGAGGCGGGCGATCAGTGGGTGGTGGATTTCACTGCGGATGAGGCGGCGGTGCCCAGGCTGGTGCACAGCCTTGCCCCCGGCGAGGAACCGCGCGACGCTACCTGGATGAGCGACGCGATGGGCGCGTACCGCGTGGCGCTGGACGCCGAAACCGGCAGCGTGGCGGAAACCGCCTGGTCGCTGAGTGAACTGCGCGGGGATAAAGCCTACACCGAGCAGACCTGGGGCCAGGCGCCCGCCATTGACGCGGACATGCTGCCCTGGCTGGTTTCCCTGCTGAACGCGCGGGAAGAAGTAATGGCCAAGTACGAACAGCAGGGGTATTTACCCTATGATGCGACGCTGGAGGATACCGCCGCGCACGATCAGCTGCTGCGCGACGCGGGGTTTGACAGCTACATCTACCACAACGCGCTGCCCGGACCGAACGATCTGACCCAGGAAAAAGCGCTGGAAATTGCCAAGCAGGCGATCAGCGAGGAGTACGGCGTGGACATCGCCCGGCTTGAGAATGCCGCCTACAGCACGGTATCGTTCTACCTGCTGGATGGTCCGCAGTGGGGGTTCAGCTTCTTCCTGAATGAAGATGGCGAGGAGCTGGATTACGGCATCCGGCTGGATGCGAAAACGGGCGAGGTTGTTTTCATCAATTTGATTACGGGCACGAACGGATAATATAGGTGAATTTGGTTACATGGAAAGGTCCCTCGGCATGCGCCGGGGGATTTTTACTTGGCGGATTGACAGCAGGGATTGCGGTTTGCTTCCCATAGGATCATTTTCTTTTTCTGTTATATTTAGTATAAATCGTGTTGAATTCTAGTGGAAGGTATGGTAGAATAACCCAACGTTACCGAAATACCGGTAATGATTTCCCATGTTCTACTAGCAACGTAAGATGACAGGCTCTACCATCACACAAATTGGTTACACACAGAAAATGGAGGAAACTTTTATGAAACAGGCGATGATCAGGGGTTCGCGGCGGGTAGCCGCGTTGGTTTTGCTGGCGGCAATGTTGTTTGCGCTGCCCGCGCAGGGGTTGGCGACCGAGGTAGGGATGCCAATATCGGATATTTTCCCAATTACACTGACGCCGGGCGATGGGAAGATCACCGTGCGGGCGGATGATACGGCCGGGTTCATTGGTTCAAAACTTCTTCTTGTGGCGAGTGACGTTGTATACAGTCCGGTCGGAGGTTCTTGGATTGAGCCGTCATTCGTCGGCACCTCAGCCTTCGAATATACGCTTGGCCAAGATTATGACCTGTCGGTCAACAATCATGGTAATCCTCTGGTCAATGGGACTACATATTATGTGTACCTTTTTCTGACAGGAGCGTTGACCGGCGGGCAGTATGTAATCAATGCATACGGCCATGGCACCGCCACCCCCGAGACCGCCCCCGCCGCCCAGCCCGCCGCACAAACCGCCGATCCCGCGGTGCAAGTCTACGTCCCCGCCAACTACCAAAAGGGCATGATCATCAACTGCAACGAGTGGGTCAGCGTGCGCATCGCCCCGGAAGCGGGCAGCGAGGTGCTGGGCCGCGTGTACCTGGGCGAAATCGTTGAGCTGATGAAGTGGGACAGCCCATCCGAAAATTGGTGCTGGGTGTCCTACAACGGCGGCATGAACGGCGGCTGGGTTGACGGCAGGTACATTCAGGGGTATTGACTCACAGGCGCGGCGTAACCCTGCGTAGGGTGTAGCGCCCTGTGGTTTGGCTCTGATATGCACGGTAGTAAAATAGCAACTAGCCATTTCACGGGGTTGGATCATTGTAACCAGCCCCGTTTGTGTTCCGTTTGTGCTTACAGGTTTATACTGTGATACAACCCATATACTCAGCCACTTATTATGTAATAGAAAGAAGGATTCTACCATGGTACAGGAAATGAAAAATCGTCCACTATGGAAATTACTAACTGTGGCGTTGGCTGCCACGATACTTTTTGCGCTGCCGGCGCAGGGGTTGGCGGCAGATGCGGCGCATAGCATCACCAATATTGTGTTGACGCCGGGCGATGGGAGTATCTCCGTATGGGCAGATTGCGACCCAACGGCCGAGGGCTACAGCACAACCCTTTACTTCGGTGCGTATGCCAATGCCCCGAGCACCCCGCAGGAAGGTATGTACCTAGATCCTGCCTTCCGCAGCGGTCGCTTCTATGTTCCCTATACATTCGGCACAACGGCCGTCGCCTCCGAGTACTATGACACGACGACCAAATCGTATGTCCCCTTTGCTAATGGGGTTGAATACTACATATATTTTTACATGGGCAACTATGGCAGCTGCGCCGCCTACGGCTATGGCACCGCCACCCCCGTGGCTGCTCCGGCCACCCTACCCACCCAGCCCGCCGCCGCTCCCGCCCCCGTGCAGGTTTACGTCCCCGCCAGCTACCAAAAGGGCATGATCATCAACTGCAACGAGTGGGTCAGCGTGCGCATCGCCCCGGAAGCGGGCAGCG
>JAVBPC010000099.1:0-43180 GCA_031549905.1 Eubacteriales bacterium | reverse complement strand
AAGCCAGTGTAATCTTCACGCGGGCACCAACAGCCATGCGGTTTTCCTCCTTCTGCGTTTTACACAGGAATAAGGCGGGCACTGGCCCACCTAAACATGCCTGTACAATTTATCACAGAAAGCAAGGCCTGTCAACATGTTCCGCAAAAATTCAAGGTTTCTTGCATTGAAATTCTTATGGTGTTCGTGTATACTATATCAAACTGTTGTCAAACCGCCCATGCGGCTGTTTGGCAACTACCATTTGAGCGGAAAACCGCCCAATGGAAAGGCAGAGGATTCTGTGCGAAAAATAGTTTCATCCAACCAGGATTTATGCGTGGGATGCAACCGATGCACGCGCGAATGTCCCATCGAAATGGCCAATTTGACCTACCAGGACGCAAACGATAACATCAAAGTCAAGATTGACAATGATCAGTGTATCGCCTGCGGCGCATGCATCTCTGCCTGTACGCACAAAGCGCGCGAGTACCAGGATGACCTTGCGGCATTCTTTGTAGATCTTGCGGCGGGCGTACCCATCTCGCTGATCGCCGCGCCTTCCATGCGCAGCAACTTCCCGCAGTGGAAGCGCTTGCTTACCTATTTGCGCCGCAAAGGCGTCCGCAAAATATACGATGTTTCGCTGGGCGCGGATTTATGCATCTGGGCACACCTGCGCTTTATTGAAAAAGAAAAGCCTATTTCGCTCATCACGCAGCCGTGCGCGGCGATCGTTTCCTATTGTGAAATACACCGGCCGGAACTGTTGCCCCATCTCTCCCCCGTGCACAGCCCGATGGCATGCGCCGCGGTGTACATGCGCGAATATGACGGCATCACGGACCGCATCGCCGCGCTGTCCCCCTGCATCGCCAAGGGCAATGAGTTTGAAGAGACCGGCCTGATCGGGTACAATGTCACATTTGCCAAGCTTGCCAAATATCTTGAGGAAAACCGCATTGCCCTGCCTGAAGAGGAAACGGGCTTCGACCACTATGAAAGCGGCCTGGGCGCTGTATTCCCCACGCCGGGCGGCCTGAAGGAAAATATCGAATTTTTCATGGGCAAAACGCTTCGCGTGGATAAATCCGAGGGAAAGCGCGTGTACCGCCATCTGGATACGTTCATCCAGACCCCGGAAGCCCTGCTGCCCGATATCTTTGATGTATTGAGCTGTGAAGACGGCTGCAACATAGGCTCCGGCTGCGTGCAGGATCGCTCCATCTTTCAAATTCAAACCACCATGGAGGAAGCCAGAGCAGCCGCAACCGCCACGCGCGATCTTTCGCATTACCAAGAGCTCTATGCGCGGTATGATGACGCGCTTGACCTTTCAAAATTCCTCAGGCGCTACCGGTCTGAAGCGGTGCCCATGACGCCTGTCACAGAAGAGCAGATTCAGGAAGCGTTCCTGCAAATGGACAAGGACACCCATGAAAAGCAGACATTCAACTGCGGTGCGTGCGGTTCGGACACCTGCCGCGAAATGGCGCGCAAGGTGGCACTGAAGCTGAACATTCCCCTCAACTGCATCGTAAAATCCCGGGATGACCTGCGCGAGGAGCACCAAAAGAGCAACGAGATGAACCGCCGCAACGCGCAGTACATCTCGCTGATACACGATATCGGCGATAACTTCTCCTCCATGGCGGATGCGGAATATGCAACCAGCCTTGCCGACTCCATGCGCGCGCTTTGCACCACCATACAGGCCGACGCGCTGGGCATATGGAAGATCGACCGCACGGATTCCGGCGCCACGGCGCAGCGCCTGGCTGTATGGCCGCAAGAGACTGCGGCGGAAAAACCGCTTGCGGATGCCGGGCTGCTGTCAGACTGGATTGATGCGCTTGCGCGGAATGAGAGCATTAGCAAGACAGGGCTGACGCTGCTGCCTGGCGAGCGCGCGCTGCTGGGGCATCCGCAGGCAGGCTCCATCCTGGCCGTACCGGTGATGGTCAAGCTGCACCTGTGGGGTTTCATCACGCTGGCCTGTGAGCAGGCACGCGCCTTCACAGAGGACACGGTAAACGTTGCCGTCACCAGTGGGCTGTTGATCGCATCCAACCTTATCGAAAAAGAGCTGACAGACGGCCTGATTGAAGCACGCGAGGAAGCGCTTGCCGGCACCCGCGCCAAGAGCGATTTCCTCTCGCAGATGAGCCATGAAATACGCACCCCGATGAACGCAATCATCGGCATGACGAAGATCGCAAACACCACGGAAGACATTGCCAAGCTGCGTTATTGCCTTTCCACCATCGGCACTTCCTCCACGCACCTGCTGGGCCTCATCAACGACATTTTGGATATGTCAAAGATTGAGTCAGGCCGGTTTGAGCTGGAAACCGCGCCTTTCAGCCTGGAAAAGATGCTGATCAAGATCTGCAATATCATCGTGGACAAGGCGGAGCAGAAAGGGCAAAAGCTGAACATCGCCATGGGACAGGGCATGGGCACGCACTACCAGGGCGATGAACTGCGCCTGTCCCAGGTGATTACGAACCTGCTGTCCAACGCCGTAAAGTTTACGCCTGAGAATGGACGCATCACCCTTGCCTGCAAAGAAGTTACCAGGCAAGGCAACATGAGCGTGCTGCGCTTCAGCGTCACCGACACCGGCATCGGCATGACGGAAGAGCAGGTCGGCAACCTGTTCACTGCGTTTTCCCAGGCGGATAAGACCATCGCCCGCCGCTTTGGCGGCACGGGCCTTGGGCTTGCCATTTCAAAGAGCATTGTGGAAAAAATGGACGGCCGCATCTGGGTAGATTCCATGCCGGGCGAGGGCTCCACCTTCCAGTTTGACGTGACGCTGGAGCGGCAGTCAAAGCAAGATTCCGTGTATTTGATGGGCAACATAAGCCCGGCGGATGTACGCGTGCTGATCGTGGATAACGATGAATATACGCGCATGTATTTCCAGCAGATTATTGACCGCTTTGGCATGCAATACGATGTGGCCGACAGCGCCCAAAGCGCCATCGCGCTGATCCAAAGGGCGGCCGAGCAAAACAGACCGTATGATGTTATTTTCCTGGATTACGGGCTGCCGGATAAGCCTTGCCTTGAAACCATCAAGCAGCTGAACCGCCACATAGACAAAAATACAGTGATCATCATGACCTCGTTCCTGGCCTGGAGTCATGTGGAAAAAGAGGTCAGCAGCGCAGGCATTGACCATTTCATCGCGAAGCCTCTGTTCCCCTCCACCATACTGGATGCAATCAACGAGGTGTTCGGCAAGGTGGCGAAGGATGTTGGCATCGAAGCCTCCCCGCGTGAGCAGCCGGATTTTTCCGGTGTATCGCTGTTGCTTGTCGAGGATATCGAAATCAACCGCGAAATCTTTATCGCGCTGCTGGAATCGACGAACATCCAAATCGACACCGCCGAGAACGGCCGCATTGCGGTGGAGCTGTTCGCAAAGAATCCTGGAAAATACGATATCATCATCATGGATATTCAGATGCCCGAGATGGATGGGTACGAAGCGACCGAGGCCATCCGCCGCATGGATCTGCCAAGGGCCAAGGCAGTGCCCATCGTGGCCATGACCGCAAACGCCTTCAAGGAGGACATTGAACGCGCACTGACCGCGGGGATGAACGCGCACCTGACCAAGCCCATCGATGAAAAGGCGCTGACACAGAAGATTCAGGAGTTTACCGGGCGGCGGTAAGCCTTTGACGCGTGCTGTGCTTCCCTGCGCACTTTACTTTGTGCAAAAAGGACGCCCTCCCGACCTGGGAGGGCGTCTTTCCTTTGGTTTTCCCGTTGATCAATGCGTGTTGCCGTAGAGCAGTGCCTCGCTGATCGCGGCCTGGTGACCCGTGTCCACCGTGGGGTTGGTGTGCGTCATGCTGCCGGTAAAGTGCAGACACACGACACCGGTGAAATAGCTGACAGGGTTGGTGCTGCCGTGGCTTTCCATGTACATGGAGCCCGCATACTTGCTGCCACCCATCGTAACGATAACCGGACGGCGCACCCAAGAGCCGGTGATGTTGTACGTCTTGAGTTTGGCCGCATCGGCAGCACTGGCCGGGACCACGTCCGCGTGGTTCTTGCCGTTGACATAGATCGCGTTCCAGGAAATACCCGCGTTGATATCGTAGATCGAGATGTTCTTGTACAGGTTAATCAGGTCATAACCCGTCGCGAACCAGTTCAGGCTCGATGTGGTGCCGCTGCCGGAAGGCGTGGTGGAACCGGTAAACAGCGCCACCTGTGTGGCCGGAGAAGCGATACCGGTAGCCGGCAGTCCCTTTGCCGCCTGGAAGGTTTTGACCGCCGAAGTGGTCTTGGGACCGTAAATTCCATCCGCGCCGCCCGGCGCCAGATAGCCGCCGTTAATCAGTGCCTGCTGCAGAGCGCGTACCGCTTCGCCGCGGCTGCCGCTCATCAACTGAGTATACTGATCTGTAGACAGGCCGCTGGCCTCCGTATTCGTCAGCGGACGCAGCAAGTCGCAGCGAACGTAGCCGGTCAGGCCGCCATACGTCACCCGGTACCACAGCACATCGCTGCTGTCGTAGGTCGTACCGACAATCGTCACAATCGTATCGCGCGCCAGCTTGGCGACCAGGCCGGATGTTTCGCTCGCGCTTACGCGCATGTTCGTATCGCCCGCCTTGACTGCCACGCTGCCGGTAAGGCCAGTGGAAATCGCACCGCCATTTACATAGTCCGCGCGGATCCACACCGCCGTTGTGCCGCTGTAGAACTTGTACCAATACATACCGTCGGAGCCTACCTCCGCCGCGATCGGCACAATAGCCGTACCCTTGGCGATGCGGGTATGTATCGTATACTTCGGGCCCGGACCGAGACGGACGTTGACATCCACCGAGTTGACGGTCAGCGTTTTACCGATATCCTGTGTGGGGTCTGCCGTGGTGCCGCCGGTGGTATCATCAATGATGACGGTACCAACGGGCTTGACATAAGTGCCCACCACATAGCCATCCTTGCCGTTGAAAGTAGTCTTATACCACAGCTGGCCGTTGCTGTCCTTCACATAGCCGTTATTGATCACCTGCGTATCCTTCGGGATGCTGGCCAGAACCGAGCTGCCGGAACCGGTGCTGGGGCTCTTGCGCAGATTAACCGTTCCGCTTGACGGCGAAATCAGGATATACGGGGTGATGATGCCTACGCCGTCGGTGGTGGTGGCGGTTCCGCCGGTACCGCTGCCGCTGCCACTAAGCGTGACATCGGATACCTTGACGTACACTTTGCTTCCGTTATAGGTCAGCTCGTACCACAGGTCGTTGACCTTCTTGATTGTGTACGTCTGCCCAGACGGGATCGTGACCGTGGACAGCAAGTCGGTTGAGGGCGCGATGTAGGCCCCAGTATCCTTGAGGAACGTGTGCAGCACGCTCTCGCCGACAGCAATGCCATCGCCGGAACTTGCGCCGCCGGTAATGTCTGTAACCAGGATGTAGCGCGCACCGTCATCCATGATTACAGTAAACCAGTTTGCTTCGCCCTTGTACAGGCTCCAAATACCGGTCTGGGAAAGCGTTGTATACCCGCCGGATGTGCTCTTTGAAGTGTAAATCTTCAAGCCCGCATTCAGAGTATACAGGCGCGTTTCACCGATCTGGTGAGTGCCGCTGCTATCCTGATCTGCCTTGTCTGCCTCCAGCGCCTCATCGCCTGAGGCAATGCCGGAAACATACGCCGCGTCAATGTACCCGGCGATTCCGTTGTACTTAATCTGATAGACCAAGCCAGAACCGTTGAGGGTATCCGCCTTCTCAACATACATCAGCGTACCGTTGAGTTTGGTGCCGGCGGGGATAGGACTTTGCTGCGACGTTTTCGGAGTCAGCGTGCTGGCATTGTATACCGGTACACTACCGCCGCTAGTCAGCTTGCCGCCCACAATAATCTGGTAGGTGCGGCCAATGCTAGTGCTGGCGATCGGGGTGCTATCCTGCATCGCGGAAGAAGGAAGGTCCTTGTTCTTCACATAGTAGGTGGTGCCGCCAATAATCACGGAAGACCAGTCGGTGCTGACTTTGCGCAGTGTGTAGGGAGTGTCGTAAGGGTTGCCTGCACTGTCTTCCTTAACCTCTAGCTTTGCCGTCCGGATTGCTGGGGCCGTATCCGAAATTATGTTGTACAGGGATATCCCCTTCGGGCAGTTTTGGGTCGTCAGAATAATCTGATAGGAACGCACTGCATCATTGCTGGTGCTATTGCTGGCGGCGGTGTTCTGGAAATAGACCATATCGCCATTATCCAGCACCGTTGTATACCATCCCGAGCTATACTGGCTGGCATATACCGTCTTTCCACCGGGAATGGTCACCTGGTTGGCTGGATCAGGATATGCGTACGTATATGTCTGATTGTTCTGGGCAGTGTTCGGCTGTTTGAACGCCAGCGCACCGCCTGCGTTGATGACAACCGTATAGGTGGTTGAAGTAGCGCCACTGGATATAGCGATCTGTTCGGTTTCCGCAAACTGAACATTGCTCCTGATATACCAGGTCGCGTTGTTATAAACCACCTGGTACCAGTTGTCATTATACTTCACGCCATACAGCGTGTTGCCGTTTGGCACCGAAATAGACGAACTGGAGGTATCAGGCTTTGTGTACAGGCGGGCGTTGCTGGCAAGCACAAGCTTTGTGATCAGGCTTGCGTCTGTATTTGAGGCCATGTTCGCGGCCATGATGGTGTTTCCGCTCACTTCCGCTTGATCATTGCCAAAGTAGTATGTCTTCCCATTGGGATGCGAATAGATGTAATACGTCACAACACCATTCGCGTTCTTCGCACCCACGCGCACATTTACAGTTGTACCGCTTAGGTATAGCTTCGGGCTGGCGCTAGTTGTAAGCGCCGTGTTTGTGAACAGCTCTACCTGCCCCGTAATAGACAGCGCATAAGTAGTAGAGTTGACCGCAAGATCACTCTGCCCCACATACAGCGATCTCTTCAGCACATAATATTGCTGTCCGCCATACCAGGTGGTATACCAGTCGGGATACTCTTTGTCATCATCCGGCGCGGGCATGCGGATACCGTTGAGCGTTATCTTCGTTCCCGCGTTCAAAGTAAGCGCAGATGTCGTCTCATTCATAGAGCGATACAGCCACAACCCGCCCTGCGGAATAGTATAGGTCAGCACCGTATTCTTGAAGGTCGAATCCGTCTGCCCCTTAGTGACATCGCTGATGTTGCTGTTGATGTCCTCATTGCTGACAGCATTCTTGTCGTCGCCATTCTTAATGGAAGCGATGTACTGCACCGGCAGATAGTAGTCATTCTGTGTAAGAATGTACAGCGCGGAAGAATACCGCTTCGCCGTTACCACTTCGCCGGCACCCAGCGTTCCTGCCGGCTGTGTGCACTTGGAATCCTTATAATAGGTTGCAGGTGTCGTACCAATGGTCACAGTGTATGTGCTGCCATCGGTAGTATTGGCCAACTCACTGGGGGCCTTTGCTGCATCCTGCTGTTCCTTGCCCAATGCATCCGCTTCGGCAACCAGATAGTCTGTCCCCTGATAGTTAATCAACAGAAAACCACCAAGCGAAGAGTTTTTTAGCATGTAGCTGCCTTTTGACAGCGTTTTCGGAGGCTGGATAGCTGTCCCTGTCGTATCATATAGCACCGTACCATCTTCAAGCGTATATACCGTTTCGCCACCAGTAGCGATTGCTGCGGTTTTCCGGTATACATAGTACGTTGATCCGTTATAGGTAAGCGAATACCACAGGTTGTCGATAACCTGGACGCTGTAATAGCCGCCCTCAAGCTCAATCTGCGTTTTATTTGCAGTATTGGCTTTGCTGTAAAGCAGCGTACCTTTCGAGATGAAAACCCGCTCGCCTGTCACGCTGGTTGTTGAAGTGGAGTCGGCAAGCTGAGGACGATACAGGTAATACGTCTTCTCACCGGCACCCTTTCCCAAATCGTAACGGATGGCGTACCAATCTGCCGAATAAGGGCTAGCAAGCACCCTTGTGCCGGCCAGGAGTTTTTCCCCCGTCGGCGCAGACACAACGCCATTGTTCACCGATGGGCTGGAGCATATATCTGCATTAACTGTCCCAACGGTAACCCAGAATGTCGAAGTATCCGCTTTGCTGCTATCGGCCATCTGGCTAACAGCTGCCTTGTCGGCATCGGTAGCACGCAGGTAAAGCACTTCTGTATCACCTTGAATCTTTACCTTATACCAATCGCTGTCGACCTTTACGCCGTACAAAACGGTATATGACGTAATCTTATAAAAGGTCGCGCTTGTGCTCTTGGAGGTATAGAGCTTGACGCCGTTGGGAAATACAGTCGGATCTGTGAAGTCAATAACAATCTCCGTCATCAGATCAACGCTGTCGTTGCCCGACACCGTGGCGCTGGAGGAAGAAGTTATCAAGCCTGCAACAACAGTAAAATAGTAAGTCGTCCCATTCAGCGTAGTTGAGTACACATTATCATTCACATAGCGGGCATTTACCCAAGTACTAGCCGCCAATGTGTTGGCCGTTTTCGTACCGCTGGCACCCGTGGACGAGTATGAGGTATACAGATCAACCGAACTACCCAGCTTTACAGACCGAATCGCCTGCTTCTGCGCCAGCTTTTCCGCCTCCGTACCGCTGGTCGTATCCGACTCAAGTAACGAATCCGGTACATAGTACGCGGCGCTCTTGTAGTATACCGACCACCATGTATCTGTGCTTTCCTTCTTCGTCAGCGACAGTGTCGTGCCCGCCGTAACGCTCATCTTAGGCGAACCACCAACCTTGTCATACAGCCACAGCCCACCTGCCGGCACAGTATAACTAATCGCCGTACCTGCGTACTCGGAATCCTTCACAGGATCAATCACCTGCGGGGTGGGCGTAGCATCCGGGCGCAGAGTTGCGCTCGGGTCAAGCGTAGGCACCGCGGTCGGCACCGCAGTTGGCGTAGTGTTCGCCAAGTCGCTGGCGCGCACATAAAAAGTCATGCTAATGCTACTGCCGCTTATGCTAATTCGATAATACCCATTAATCGGCGACCCTGCCTCTTGCTTAGATACCACCATATAACCCTGTATTTCTCCAGATGTGGTATCCGAATAATAGGGAACAGCTTTTTCGTTCGACGAAACTACATCCGCCGAGGCCGACATCAGGGGTATCATCATTATTGCCCCCAGAATGAGGGTCATCAGGCAAAGTTTCCAAGATTTTTTCATGCGTGAACACCTCCGCAAAGTCGCTTAGGGTATGCTACGGTATGGCAAGTATATTACGAATATATGAAGTTGTCAAGGAAAACATTAACATGCGCAAGGCAATTTCGCACGAAATCATGTCGATTTTTGGCTGCAAGCACAAGAAAAGGGTCCTGATGCAGCATCAAGACCCTGAAGAGATAAAAATTTACAATTCTGTTACAACGTCAGCACGCCGCCCCCGCCGATCACCACCTTCAGCACTTGGGCTTCCCGGCCTGTCTCCGCGTCTATGTATACCAGGTACCTGCCGCCAGAGAACGTGCCGTCAAACTCCCAGCAGAGCAGTTCTGTTTTGCCGCTTCCCAGGCCATCGTCAACCGGAATTACGCATAGCCGCGCCCCGGTAATCGTCAGGCGCTCCGACACAAACGCCTTTGCTTCCACCTGGGAAAGCTTGGGATGCAGCCGCTCCCTGATCGTGTGGTTCATCCAATAGTTGTTTGCCTCAATCCCTATTACTGTGCCCGTATCCATGCGTACCTGCACTTTGACCAGATCCGGATACAGAATCACGCCTTCCTGGATAGCCGCGAAGCTGATCACCGCGATGCCGTCGTACTGTTGATAATAGCTTGATTCCATCTCCCCAAACCCGCGCGAGGTAAGGAAAGCCTTTGCATGCACGCTGCATTCATCAACATCCAGGTAGGTTTCAAATCCGGCCGTTTCAGGGGCAATCCACAGTATTTTCCCACCCTGGCGCGTCACGGCGACCGTTGTCGTCAGGTCGTTCAGCTTTACAGTAACGCCGTATGCGGGCATAGGCCCGCCCACATCCACCGAGCGCGTCACTTCGGTTGCCCGCTCCTCCCCGATGAACGCGCGGGCAACGGCCAGCGCCTCCTCCGGGGTGATCTCCGCGCCGGTTAGCCCCTTCGCCTTGCCAAGCCGAATCCCGTCGGAGAAAGGACCGTCGTACAGAAGCGACGGGTACTCAATCCCGGAGCGCTCCCCCACGTCAAGCGATGCGTTGTACGTGAAGCCCGCGCCGTTTTCCAGGTGGGCGCGCAGTTCCCCGCACTTCTGCTGCAACGTGGCAAGCTGCAAGGTATCTTCATCATTGGGGGCGTTCCCTTCCGCCGTGGCCGTCGCCAATGTCTGCGCGTAATCGGCGGTCTGGGTCAGAAATTTCATGCCGTCGGCATCCGCGCCGTACGCAACCGGCAGCGTCACCAGGTTGTCGGCCACGCCCTGCGCCAGCGATGAAATGTGCGACAGCAACAGCGTTTGCTGCCCCGTGCTCTGCGCAATCAGCACCTTGGACAGGTCCGTTTCCAGGTTGGATAGGCCATCCAGCGCGTTGTAGTACGCCTTGTCACGCGCGGCGCGCAAGTCTTCGGATGCCGCCTTGGCTTCGCTCCACTGCCATACGCCAAACGCGATCGCCAGCACCAGCACAAGCGCCGGAATGCCGTATAGTGCAATCTTTTTTATATTCATGAGGGCTCCTGTCTCGCTTGGGATAGTGTTTCAAGTAACCGCTGATTTTTGTTCGTTCGGTGGGTGGCGAGGTGAATTTTCGTCAGATGCAGCTTGCAAAATCCGAAGGCGTGGCAGCGCTACGTCGAGGGTTTTGCAGGCCGCGCGTTTGCCTGAAAGGCAAACCGAGGGCGAGCAAATTGAAAATTTGCCGTCCGATGCCCGGCGATGCCGAAGGCATTGACGGGGCGCAATGCAGATGGCGGAAAGGCGCCCGCCACCCGCCGTGCGAATAGATCAGTGGTTACTTAGATCGCAAATGCGTGCTTGCCGATGGTTAGCCGCACTTCGCGGCTGAAAATCCATTGGCTCTTGGCCGTAGCGGGATTGTAGTAGTAGATGCAGCCGTACGTTGGATCCCACCCGTTGAGCGCATCGCGCGCGGCACGGTAAGCATCCGCATTGGGCGTGAGGTAAAACTGGCCGTCGGATACGGCGGTAAACGCGGCCGGCTGATAGATAACCCCGGCCACCGTATTGGGGAAGGATGCATGGCGCACGCGGTTTAAGATCACCGCCGCCACAGCAACCTGGCCCACATACGGCTCGCCGCGCGCCTCACCGTACACACAATGGGCCAGCAGCTCCAAATCGCTGTTTGCCGTGGTTGATGCGGCCGAACTTGCCGCCGCACCGGATGTTGTTGATGAAAAAGGGATGCCCAGCGCCGCAAACGTGGATTTTCCGGCCACGCCGTCCGCGGTCAGCCCATTCTTTTTTTGAAACGCGACCACGGCCTCGTATGTGCTTTGCCCGAATTTCCCATCCACCGGCCCGTTGTAATAGCCCCAATCGGCAAGCTTCTGCTGTACCTGCGATACCGTCGCGCCGCTTGATCCCCAGTAGATTGCTTCCGCACGGGCCGTGGTTACAATTGAAAAGCTGAGCAGCAGCGCCACAAACAGCGCCCTTCTTTTGATCCGTTTGCTCATATCCATCCCCATTTCTTTAAGATCATCACAAACCAGGATTCAAACTGGGCCGCCTCCCCGGCTGGCACGCCCTGCGCGGGGAAAAGCACCCCCCACCAGTTGTGCCCGGCAGCCCTGCCAAGCCGTATCTCTATCGCAGGTGACGCGTAGCCCCCAAATGCCAAATTCCCCCTGCGCACGCGCGCTGTGGGGTCAATTGCGCGCGCAGCGCGGCGAACCGGCGCAAGCGGCGCGGGCCAGCGGCGCGCCAGCGACAATACCGCATCGCGCACACACAATTTCTTTGATTGATCCGCCGCACTGTCGCTATTTGCTATCACGCGCAGCCGGAACGGTTGCAAATTTCGCCCAATGGGCAAACAAAAAAGGCGCATATTCCCCTCCAAATGATGGAATACACGCAGTATGCCCCAAATTTTGTGGTTTATGCCAAAATACGAGGGTTACAGCGAAAGAATCGACACCCCGCACGGCGCGGTGCGCGTGCGCACGCTGCGCCAGAACCGACCGCATGCCTGTTCCGCACGGGCGGCCGCATCCGGAGAGGAAAACAGACCGATGACCGCCGACCCGCTGCCCGTCATCTGCGCGCGGAGCGCTCCATAGTGCTCCAGCGCCTGGATGCAATCGATGATTTCCGGCCGTATCGACGCCGCGGCTGGCGTCAGCGCGTTCCCCATCGACGACGCAAGCCCAGGCAGATCCCCGACAGAAAGCGCCCGCGCCGCCTTTTGGGTATCCGGGTTGACAGGCTTTGTCTGCAGCGCATCATAAGTTCGGAATACGGTCGGCGTAGACAGACCCGCGGTCGGTTTTATTACCACTAAATCGACCGGCGGCGGGAGCGGCAGGTGTGTCAGCCTCTCCCCTACCCCCTGCGCGTGCGCAAGTCCCCCTGTCAGGCAAAACGGCACATCAGCGCCCAGCGACAGCGCGATGCCTTCAAGCTCTTCCGCCCGAAGGTTCAAACCCCACAGGCGGTCCAGCCCCAGCAGCGTCGCGGCGGCATCAGCGCTGCCTCCGCCAAGCCCGGCGCCGACCGGAATCCGCTTTTTCAGCCGAATATGCGCGCCACGCCGCACCCCCGCGTACCCGCGGATCGCCTCCGCCGCGCGCATCACCAGGTTATCCGCACCCGATGGCACCGGCGCGCGCCCCACAATGGAAAAAGCAAGCCCCGCATCCTCAGTGATTTCCAGCGTATCGGAAAGACCGATGGATTGCATCAGCATCTCCAGCACATGATATCCGTCTTCCCTTTGCGACAGCACCGAAAGCGTCCAGTTGATCTTGGCGTGGGCGATCAGGCGCATCTTTTTCCTTTCCGGCACCCGGCAGGAAGACGGGCGGCCAATGGCGAAATAGACCGAAGAAACGGGGTGAGCAACTATGGACGCTCAGGAGAGAAACGCGCGAATCAACGAACTGGCGCGAAAAAAACGAACCGAGGGACTTACCGACGAGGAGCTTGAAGAACAGCAGCGCCTGCGCGCCGAATACCTGCGCGATTTTCGCGCCGGAATGGAGCAAATTCTGGAAAGCATCGTCATCAAGAACCCGGACGGAACCACCGAGCCGCTGGAAAAAAAGCAGCACTAGCCATGCTATTGTACACCAGTGCCCTGAAAAGTTCAAATGCTCCTTGCTTTTTGCTTGTCCAATTGCTATAATGACCTGCGGAATGTACTGAAAATAATGAAAGTCCGGGGGCAAAACCATGAACGAAGAAGAGCGCGATATCGTAGAATTTACCGACGAGGATGGCAATACACTGTTGCTGGAAGTGCTGGATTCTTTCTATTATAATGGGGAAGAGTTTGCGGTGCTTGGCGAAGTTGAAGAAGATGAAGAGTGCGAATGCTGCGGCCACGACCATGAGGGCGAATGCGACGACGAGTGCGATTGCGAGCACGAGCACAGCCTGTACATCATGAAGATCGAGACCTCCACCGATGAAGAGGGCGAAGAAGTCGAAGAGTTTATCCCGGTTGAGGATGAGCTGATGGAAGCCCTGATTGAGATCGTCCAAACCCGCTTCTCCGAAGATGACGACGACGAGGACTTCGAAGAAGAGGAAGACGAAGAGGAAGAAGACAACGAATGACTGCTGGCGCACGGCATATCCGGCGATTGTATCGCCGGATTTTCACTATTCTGGCAACCGGAGGCCCCGATGACCCGCGATGTGGCCGAAAAACTAAAGCTTCTTCCTGACAGCCCGGGCTGCTACCTGATGAAGGAAGCCGGGGAGATTTTGTATGTGGGCAAGGCTGTGAACCTGAAAAACCGGGTCCGCAGCTATTTCCATGGGCGGGACCACACGCCGAAGGTGCGGGCGCTGGTGGCCCGCATTGACGATTTCGATATCATCCTGTGCGATACCAACCTGGAAGCGCTGATCCTGGAATGCAACCTCATCAAACTGCACAAGCCGTACTATAACATCCTGCTGAAGGATGACAAGCACTATCCCTACATCCGCCTGAACGAAAAAGAAGCATACCCCAGGGTGGAGCTTGTCCGCCGGATGGAGAAGGACGGTGCGCGCTATTTTGGCCCCTACATCGGCGCGGAGGCCGTACGCGAGGTGCTTGAGGTGCTGCGCGATGTGTTCCCTTTGCGCACCTGCGGCAAGGCGCCCGACCCCAATAAGCCCCGCCGTCCCTGTGTGCATCACGAGATCGGGCGCTGCCTTGCCCCGTGCGCTGGTGGCGTCACATCTGAGCAGTATCACGAAGTTGTGGATGAAGTCGTCGCTTTCCTGACCGGCAAATCAGCGCCGGTGCGCGCCCGTTTGCAGCGCGAAATGGAAGAGGCGGCGAAATCGCTGCAATTCGAGCGCGCCGCGATGCTGCGCGACCGGCTGTATAACGTTGAGCGCCTGCTGGAATCCCAAAGGGCGCTGTCGACCGGCGGCGGAGAGCGCGATATCATCGCCGTTGCGCAGGATGGGCTGGATGCGATGGCGCAGGTGTTGCATGTGCGCGGCGGCAAAATGGTCGGCGGCGACAGCTTCGCACTGGAGCGCGCCGGCGACGAAGCGCCCGGCAATGTCATCGCCAGCTTTATCATGCAGTATTACGAGGATGGCCGTCTGCTGCCGCAGGAAGTGCTGGCGCAGGCGCTGCCGGAAGATGCCGAAATGATCGAAACGGCGCTGACCGATTTACGCGGCGCAAAAGTGCGGCTGGCAACCCCGGTGCGCGGGGAAAAGCGCGCCCTGATCCTTTTGGCCGAGAAAAACGCCCGCGACGCGCTGGAAAAGCGCAACGCCCGCGCGCGCCATTCCTTTGAGCGCACAAAGGGCGCCGCTGCCGCGCTGGCCGAAGTGCTGGGCCTGCCGCAGGCCCCGCGCCGCATCGAGGGTTTTGACATCAGCAACACGCAGGGAGCGCTGTCCGTTGCGTCGATGGTTGTATTCATTGACGGCGCGCCCGCCTACAAGGAGTACCGCCATTACCGGATCAAGACCGTGCAGGGCGCGAACGACTTCGCCTCCATGGAAGAGGTGCTGGGACGCCGCTTCCAGCGCGGGCTTGCCGAACGCGATAAAAAGCTGGAAGACGGCGAACCGCTTGGCACAGGCGGGTTTGCGGATATCCCCGATCTGATCCTGATTGACGGCGGACCGGAACAGCTTCAATTTGCTCGGCGCGCAATGCACGAAGCGGGCGGAAATGTGCCAATGTTCGGGCTGGCAAAGCGAATGGAAGAAATATGGCTGCCGGATGCTACCGAATCGATCCTGCTGGACCGCCACTCCCCCGCGCTGCACCTGATCCAGCGCCTGCGCGATGAGGCGCATCGCTTTGGCATCACACACCACCGCAAACTGCGCGCCAAGCACGCCGTGCATTCCAAATTGGAAGAAATCCCGGGCGTTGGCGAGAAGCGGCGCGCGGCGCTGCTTAAGCGCTTCAAATCGATGGAGGCGCTCCGCGCCGCAACGGTAGATGAAATCGCCGAAACCCCGGGCATGTCGCGCCCGGTGGCGGAGGCGGTATCGGAATGGCTGAAAAACCAACAAACAAACCAAAGGAGGAAAGCTGCCGATGTTCCTGTCCACGACGACCGGTGAAATTGCGCTGCGCAGCGGCTCAGACGCCCAGGCGATCCGTTCGCTCGCCCGCGCGGGGTTCGAGGCCTGCGATTTCAGCATGTGGAATTATCCCTGGCGGGGCGGCGTGTTTGACCTGCCGGATGATCAGTTCGACGCCTATTTCACAAACCTGAAAAATCTTTCCCGGGACTGCGGCCTGGAGATATGGCAGACGCACGCCCCCTGCCCCAGCGCCATAGGCGAACCGCTGGAGGATGCGCACCGCATGCGCGTGCTGCGCCGGGCGATCCGCGCAACCGCACTGATGGGCAGCCGTTACATCATCATCCATCCCATCATCCCCGCGCAGTGCAAATCCTTTGATGAACGCCGCGCGGCGATGGATCAGAACATCGCGATGTACCGTTCGCTGATCCCCGATCTTCAGCATGAGCGCATCAAAATCGCGATTGAAAACATGTTTGCCTGGAATGATGAGCTGGACCGCGCGGAGGCGACAATTTTCAGCACCGCGGAAGAGATGGTCGAGGCGCTGGAACAGCTGGGCAACGAGTTTTTCTGCGCATGCCTGGATATCGGGCACGCGCCATTGGTGGGGCAAAACCCGGCCAAGATGATCCATGCACTGGGTCCGTGGCTCAAAACGCTGCATGTGCACGACAACGACGGCATCCACGACCAGCACACGCTGCCTTTCCTGGGCGTGCTTGACTGGGTGGGCATCTGCGCGGCGCTGCACGCGGTGGAATACCCCGGCACCATGAACCTGGAAGCGACCAGCTTCCTGACCAAATTCCCGATGGGGATGGAGGGCGCGGTGCTGCGCATGATGGCGGATACCGCCAACAACCTGCAGGAGCGGGTTGTACTGCCTTAAAGCCACCACACATCAAGCGACCCCACAAAAGAAAGGGTGACTCTCATGGCGCTGCTCAAAAGCTTCA
The DNA here is from genome assembly GCA_031549905.1 of Eubacteriales bacterium. Taxonomy (GTDB): domain Bacteria; phylum Bacillota; class Clostridia; order Christensenellales; family Aristaeellaceae; genus Avichristensenella. The sequence goes on along the minus strand of JAVBPC010000099.1, from coordinate 26,533 downwards.
CCAAGCAGGAAAAGGGCTGGATGATGTATGACTGGGCCAACTCCGTCTATTCCGTCATCATCGTCACGATTCTGCCAATCTTCTACGAATCGCTCAGCAACAGCATTGATGCCATTGCCCGCTGGGGCACCAGCACATCGGTGGCGATGCTGGTGGTGGCGGTGCTTGCGCCATTGCTCGGTGTGCTGGGCGATTTCAAGAACTGGAAGATGCGCCTGTTCACCGGGTTTGTGGTGCTGGGCGCGGTGGCCTGCGCGGCGATGGCGATTACGCCGCTTGTCGCTAACAGCGATACCGCAAACCTGGAGAACCTGGGTATTGCGGTGCTGGTCCTTTACATCATCGCGACAATTGGCTTTGCGGGCGCAAACGTCTATTACGACAGCTTCCTGCCGGAGGTCACCACCGATGAACGGATGGACAAGGTCTCCATCATGGGTTACGGCCTGGGCTACATCGGCGGCAGCACCATTCCGTTGGCGATTTTCCTGGTGATGAACATGGCCGGCATTGCAATGCACATTTGCCTCTCCTTTGCGTTCGGCCTGGCGTGCATCTGGTGGCTGGTGTTCACCATCCCGATGTGGAAAACCGTGCGCCAAACCCACTATGTGGAACGCGAACGCGGCGTGCTGGGCGACAGCCTGCGCCATCTCAAACACACGGCAAGCCTGATCATCAACAACAAAACCATGCTGGTGTTCATGATTGCCTACTTTTTCTACATTGACGGCGTGGGCACGATCATCCACATGTCCACCATCTACGGCAGCGCGCTGGGCATTGATTCCACGCAGATGATGCTGGCGTTGCTGCTCGTACAGCTGCTGGGGCTGCCGTTTGCCCTGGTGTACACGAAGCTTTCCGAAAAGTTCGGTGCCAGGGCGATGGTGGGCGTCGGCATCGCGATCTACTGCGGCATCTGCGTGTTCGGCTTCTTCGTTCGGGAGGCATGGCACTTCTGGGTGCTGGCGATACTGGTTTCCACCAGCCAGGGCGGCGTGCAGGCACTGTCGCGCTCGGTGTTTGGCAAGATGATCCCCGATAAGGGGCGCAGCGGCGAGTATTTCGGCTTCTTTGATATCTTCGGCAAGTTCTCGTCCATCCTGGGCCCGGCGCTGTTCGGCTGGGTCGCAGCGGCCGCCGGAAGCGCGCTGATGAACAAAGAAGGCATCATCAAGGCGGAGGCCACGGCGGAACAGCTGGCGGATATCTCGCAGCGCTCCGCGCCGTACGGCGTGTTGGCGGTGCTGGGCATCTTTATCATTGGCGCGGTGCTGTACTTCCTTGTGCTGCCGCGCGTGGAGGGGAAAAAGAATGGCGATGCTGCAAGCAATCCTGCCCATTGAGCGGCTGGAAACCCTCCGGAATGATCTGGCGCGGTTTGCGGAAGAAACGGAACTGAACCGCTTCCAACGCTACATTGTGCAGGAGATGTATACCCTGCGCGTGCCGGATGATCTCCCCTTCACCCCACGTTCCATCGCCATTGCGGTGGTGCCGGGCTACGCGCGGCGGGATGTCACATTCACCCTGGATAACCGCGCGTACACCTTCCCTACCCCCGCATGGGAGATCGACCCCGCCCACACGCGCAAGGGCGTCACCGCGCTGCTCCAGGCGCAGGGCATGCAGGTCGCTTTCGCACCTCAACTGCCAAGGAAGCGTCTGGCCGTGTGTGCGGGTATTTCACTGTACGGGCGATGCAACATCACCTTCGCGCCAGGGATGGGCAGCTTCAACAACATCTATACGTTTTTCACGGACCGCACGCCGGAAAGCGACCCGTGGCGGCCCATTGCCGCACTGGAAAGATGCGCAAACTGCGCCATATGCCAAAGGGCATGCCCCACCGGAGCGATCTTGCCGGACCGTTTTCTGATCGACAACCTGCGGTGCCTTACGGCCGTAAATGAAAATAGGGAACCTGCACAGTTCCCCGAATGGATTCCGGATAGTGCGCACAACGCGGTGGTGCAGTGCCTGCGCTGCCAAAATGTATGCCCCGAAAACCGGCCGTATCTTGACCGGATTGGCCTACCCGCAGCGTTCGATGCGGCGGAAACGGCGTTGCTGCTGGATGGCGCCGCATATGACGCGATGCCGGACGCGATGCGCGCTAAGGTGGATAACCTGGGCCTGAAAGGCTACCTGCCCGCGCTGCCGCGAAATATTCGGGCGCTGGTCGCGCAGGCGAAAAACGTTTAGAACCTACAGCGCAAACCTCTTTTGAATCATTTCGGCCACCTCATCGGGAGAAATATCCGTATTGTCAATGATGGTAGGGATTCCTCGCGGAATCCCTTTATAGCGCGATATCTTCGAATTCGCGCCGCCGGCAAATATAACTCTCCCGTTTGATTTCCCCGGGCAAAGAGTTCATGCGATAGCTGCCTTCAATCTTTTTGAACCGCTCTTCCGCGCCCGCCTCGCGCTTGGTCGGTTTGTGCGCCAGACGGTTCTCGGTTGTGTTGCGGACAAGCCGCGTATCATAGGCCGCCTCCAACTCAACGAAGTCCACTTCCGCCCCGCGCGACTCAAATAGCCCGCAAAGGGTATCGATGTAGTCCCAATCCTCTTTCATGTCAAGTGCCCACACATAGAGCAATTTCCGAAAACATTCGGAATGGATTTGCCAGAGTTTTGCCGTTTCGCTAAGCCGAGGGAGCAAGGCGTAGCAGCGCTACGCCGCGTGGATAGCGCTTGACCGAAGGTCAAGCCGAGTGGGCAGAACCTTCGATTCTACCCACGATGCCCGGCGGCAAGTTTACGCCGCCTCCGGGGCGTCAGAGGCAACGCGAGGCGGCAAAAGATCCGCAAAGACATGCCGAATGTTTTCGCAAAATGCTCTAGGGCAATACCGCACAGATAGCATGTGCGCTGGCGAGATGATTTTTTGTCCAGGCGCGCTTGCGAAAACCGAAGGCGTAGCAGCGCTACGTCGAGCGTTTTTGCAAGTGTGAATGGGCGGAAAAGCATCCGCCCGCGTGCTTGCTATCTGTGCGGTATTACCCTAGGTAAAGATCAGACCGTACAGGTCGCTTTTTGACACCACTTCGAATATCTCCCGGCGGAACAGCGAAACCAGCCGACGCCCCTCGCTGGTCCCATAGCTGAAAAAAGGAGAAACCAGCTCAATCGTCATATGATTATGAAAAAGCTTGAGAGGCGTAATCTTCTCAAGCTCCTGCCCCACGGTCATCTTGCCCACAGCCTGCGGGCCGAAGATGATCACCAGCTTCACAGCTTCTCCCCTCTGTTCATGATCTCCACGATCACGCGGTTTGCCTCGCGCATGCCCTGCTTGGACAGCGCGCCAAGGTTCTGAAACAGCGCGCCCCACTCGCTGGCGAGGATTCCGTTGTCACCCGGAATGCCCATGTTTTCCAGCGCCAGGTACGCGGATTCCACCGCAAGGCCGGCCGCCAGTTCCACCTTGTTGGCGCAGCCTTCCTTTGCGCCGTCGCAGATCATCCCGCAGATGGAGCCGATCATGTTCTTCGCCGCCAGCAGCATTTGCGTCCGGTCGCCATCCAGCAGGTACACGATGCCCACCGCCGCGCCGACGCCGGAGGACACCCCGCACGCGCACAGCGCCGACAGGTTGCCCACATGCGCTTTGCCAAAAATGTTGACCAGATGGGCCAGCGCCAGCGCGCGCAGCTTGGTTTCCTTCACCGCAAGAATCCCCTGCGCCACGCCCTCTATCGTCAGCGTCACGGTAATGCCCTGGTTGCCGCTGCCGGTGGCGGTCATCACGGGCATGGAAAGCCCGCTCATCCTGGCATAGGATGCCGTTGCGCACAGGAATTTCGCTTGCGTCATCGGGGATGCGCCCAGCGCGCCGCGCCGGATCAGCGCTTCCATCGCGCGGCCCATCGGCAGCTGCCGCCCGGCCTCCGCCACGGCCAGGTTCATGCGGATTCCTTCTTCCAGGAATTCCAGTTCGGACAGCGGCACATCGCGGACGAACGAGAGCATCTCCTCCAGCGAAACGGACAGGATCAGGTTGTCGCCGTCCTCCCCGCTTACCTTGCACTCTGGCGGGAAAGGCGCGTGCACGGCCTCGATGATCGCGTCATGACGGCCGGCTGTCGTCACGCGCACGCTGTCCTGGTCGGTTGTCAGTGTTGTTTGGATGAACAGCCCCTCTGCCTCCGGGCACACCATCACGGTGACTGCGCCGCCTGCGACCAGGCGCTTCGCCTCGTCCAGCTTTTCCTTTGGCACCGTGTGCAGCACGTTGAAGCCCGCATCCGCATCGCCCGCAGTCACGCCCAGCGCCGCGCACAGCGCCACGCCGCGCTCATCCGCGCCGGGGATGCCCACACCGCACGCGTTTTTGAACAGGAATTCATCCATTTTAAGCGCTATGCTCCGCACCGCGCCGCGCGCGTGCTTTCGGGCAGTCGCCGCGTTCAGCGCAATCGCGCCCGGCTCCGTACAGCCTGTGGATGGCTGGATTGCCCGCTTGATCGCCAGCAACAGCGGATGGCTTTCGTACATCTCCATATCCCCCTTATTTTGCGGTTGCGCCGTGCGAATACGCCATGACAGCCATGCCGTCGGTCATTTCCACGGTGCCGTCCGGCAGCGCCCACAGCACTTCCACGCCATCCAGGCTTTCGGCAAACGCGCGGCCCTCTTCATATGGCAGCAGGAACAGCGTAGTGGACAGCAAATCGGCATAGCCGGAATCCTCCGTAACGACCGTGACGCCGCGAAAAAGGGTAGACGGCATCAGGGTTTGCGGCGAAATGATGTGGTGATAACGCATGCCGTTCAGCTCCACATAGCGTTGATAATCGCCGCTTGTAACGGCGGAGCTATTCGCAAAAAAGAGCCTCTCGATCTGGCCCTCCGTCACGCCGGTGAACACCGACGCATCCGGATTTTCCACGCCGATGCCCCAACGCAGCCGCCCATCCTGCGGCGGGTCGCCGGCACGCACATTGCCGCCCGCACTGATGATAAAAGACGGCATCTCGGAAGCAAGCAGATACTGCGCCGCCAGTTCGGTCGCGTAACCCTTGGCCACCGAGCCCAAATCTATCTTCAGCAGCGGATCAATGTAGTGCACGGTGCCTTTTTCCGTATCCAGCACGACTTGATCAAAATCGGTGTGCGCCGCGGCCTCGCGCAGCGCTTCCATTGTGGGCAACGCAGGGGTTTCCGTGACCTCCGCCTCATCGCGGAAATCATGCCACAGCCGCAGCACCGCGCCCAGCGCGATGTTGACCGTACCGTGAAGTTCCGGCTGCATCTGGCGGCAGTACAGCAGCAGCTCCATCAGTTCTGGTTCCACGGTCACAGGGCCTTTTGCCGCCTCTTGGTTCATATAATAAAGGTTGTGCACGCCCTCGTATGCGTTGTAGCCGTCGTACACCTTGTTCAGCCGACCAAACAGCGCCTGCACATCCTGCGCAAGGCGCGTGAACACCGCCTCATCCTTCTGATAACCGATAACTTGGACGACTGTATCGAACGTACCGAAAAACTGGTGTGAGAAGCGCTGCATCTCGTCCGCCTGGACGGACGCGCACCCGCCGCACAGGGCGGCAACAGACAGGCACAGCAGCAAAGCAACGGCTTTTTTCATGGCGGAATCCTTTCACGGTTCAATCACACGGGTCATGGAATAAGCATACCATGATTCAGAAAAAAAGAAAACACCGGGGCTTCGTCTAATTTTTTCGCGGCGCTGGCATAAGGTGGTTGGATATGGTATACTATAGTAGTTGAGGTTCGCTTTCCTCGACGGGCGCAAGTGTAAAGGCATCGCGCCGTAAGAGGAATTTCGCGGGAACTTCCTTCCTCTGACTTATACATGCCAGTTATGGCATGTGTTTTGAGCAATTTTCGGAAACAATCGGAATGGCTTTGCGAGAGATTTTGCCGTTTCGCTAAGCCGAGGGAGCAAGGCGTAGCAGCGCTACGCCGCGTGGACGAGGCAACGCGAGGCGGCAAAAGATCCGCAAAGACATGCCGAATGTTTTCGAAAATTGCTCTAGGGTTGTGCAGGTCCTTAAAACGCCGCGCAGCCGATAAAGCCCGTAAGAAATTCGCGCGCGAAGCTATCGCGGGCTTGTTTTTGTATTGAATTTCGATCTGAAAGAAGGGTATCTATGGCAGAAAAGCAAAGTTTGCGCATCATCCCGCTCGGCGGGGTGGATGAAATCGGCAAAAATATGACGGTGATCGAGTACGGCGATGAAATGATCGTAATCGATTGCGGTCTGATATTCCCCAGCGTGGATATGCTCGGCATTGACCTGGTCATTCCCGATATTACTTATCTCGCAAAAAACCTGGACCGCATCAAGGGCTACATCATCACCCACGGCCATGAAGACCACATCGGCGCAACGCCCTATGTGTTCCAGCAGGCGCCCGCGCCCGTATACGGCACGCGGCTGTCGCTGGCACTGGTGGAGCTAAAGCTCAAGGAGCACAAGGTAAACGGAATCCAGCTCAACACCGTCAAAGCGGGCGATACCATCCGCCTGGGCGCGTTCACCATCCAGTTTATCAAGGTGTGCCATTCCATCGCCGGGGCGGTGGCCGTCGCGGTAAAAACGCCTGCCGGCACCATCCTGCACACGGGCGATTTCAAAATTGACTACACCCCCATCGGCGACGAGGTAACCGACCTTTCCGCCATCGCGGACCTTGGCAACAAGGGACTGCTGGCGCTGCTGGCGGATTCCACAAACGTGGAGCGCCCCGGCTTCACCATGACGGAGCGCAGCGTGGCCGAAACATTCAACACGCTGTTCCGTGACGCGAAAGGCCGCGTCATCGTTGCGTCGTTCGCATCCAACATCAGCCGCATCCAAATGGCCGTGGACGCCGCCATCCGCTTTGGCAGAAAGATTTGCGTGGTGGGCCGCAGCATGGTCAACATCACAAAGCTTGGGCTGCAATTGGGTGATTTGAAGATCCCCGAGGGCCGTCTGATCGACATGGATGATCTGGACCGTTACAACGATGAAGAGATCGTCATCATGACCACCGGCAGCCAGGGCGAGCAAATGAGCGGCCTGATGCGCATGGCCTTTGGTGAGCACCGCAAGATCAAAATCTCCCCCAGCGATCTGGTTATCCTTTCATCGTCCGTCATTCCGGGCAACGAACGCCTCGTCTCCCGCATGATAGACCAGCTGTACCGCTGCGGCGCAACCGTGAAATACAAATCGCTTGCCGATGTGCATGTTTCCGGCCACGCCTGCCAGGAAGAGCTGAAAATCATTCACACGCTGGCCAAGGCAAAGTATTTCATCCCCGTGCACGGCGAATACCGCCACCTGTGCCAGCACGCGAAGCTTGCGCAAAGCCTTGGCATGAGCGAGAAAAACACGATCATCCCGCAGCAGGGCGAGATCATTGAGCTTTCCCACAACCACGCGCAGGTCATCGGCACCGTGCCTACCGGCAGCGTGTTGGTGGATGGGCTGGGCATCGGCGACGTGGGCAATGTGGTGCTGCGCGATCGCAAGCATCTGTCGCAGGATGGCCTGATCATCGTGGTCATGGCGGTGGACAGCGAGGCGGGCATGCTGGTTGCCGGACCCGAGATCATATCGCGCGGGTTTGTGTACATGCGCGAATCCGAGGATTTGATGGAAAACGTGCGAAACCTGGTGCGGCGCATTCTGGGCGAATACGACCAGATCGAGCCGTCCGACTGGAACCAGATCAAGACGCGCGTGCGCGAATCGCTGCACAAGCACATTTATGAGCAAATCAAGCGCAACCCGATGATCCTGCCGATCATTGTGGATGTATGAGGCAATCGGGGGAAGCGCATGCTACGGGAAGCTGCGCTTCCTTTTGTTCGTCTACTATGAAAGATGGAATTTTTTGCAAAACACCATCACGGAGGACAAGCCATGACCATTTATGATGAAGCGCATGCCCTTGCCAAAGCAATCCGCGAAAGCGACGAAGCCAAAGAGCTGGCGCGCCTCCGCGAAATAGCAGAAGGCGACGACACCAACCGCGCGCTGCTGCACGAGTACAAGCGCCTGCAGGTCACGCTGCAAATGCAGGCCATGGGCGGAACCGCCGTGCCTGAAAATGACATGCAGCGTTTTTCGCAGATCGCATCGTTATTATACTTGAACAACGATGTGCAGGCGTACCTGATGGCGGAAATGCGGCTGCAAAAGGTGATGGCGGATGTATTCAAGATCATCACCGAAGCCGGCGGGATCAATCTGGATATGCTGGGCGTCTGATACAGGGTAGCACAGGAAAGGAGTCTGGCGTTGAAGAAACGTAAGCGCTATGACCATCAAACGCTCCATGAGGAGCGCAAATACGGCTTCTACTGGTACGACTGGCTGTGGAGCATTCTGCGCCCGGTGCTGATCTACGGCGCCGCGCTGATCCTGATCGCGGGCATCGCCATCACCGGTTGGAATATGCTTGGCGAAAAATTTTTCTGGCCTGTTGACCCGAACGACCAAAACCCCGTCACCTTTTCGGTGGAAAGCGGCGCTTCGCTGACCTCTGTTTCCAATAAACTGGAACAGCAGGGGCTGATCCGCAACCGCACCGTGCTGAAATACCTAATGGATTTCCAGGGCTTGGGGCAAAAGGTGCAGGCCGGCGAGTATAAGCTGACCCGTGCGATGACGTTGCAGCAGATCATTGATCAGCTGACGACAGGAGACGGCAATCCCCTGGTGCGCAACATTACGATCATCCCGGGCTGGCGGGTGGAAAACATCGCGGACTATCTGGTCAGCGTAGGCATCGCCCCCTCGCGCGAGGCATTCCTTGCCGCGTGCAACGATGCCGAAACGTACGGCAAATACTACTACATCGACGAGGTCCTGAAACTGCCGAATCATACCCAGCGCCTGTATCTGCTGGAAGGTTACCTTGCGCCCGACACCTATGAGATCTACACCACCGCCACGATGGAAAGCGTGATCCAGAAGCTTGTTTCCCAGGTGGAGTCGGTGTTCAACGCTGATTTCCACGCCCGCGCGGAGGAACTGGGCATGACGATGGATCAGATCGTCACGCTGGCTTCGCTCATCGAAAAGGAAGCGAAGGATGCCGACTTTGCGAAAGTATCGGCGGTGTTCCATGCGCGCCTGAAGCAAAACATGCCGCTAGGATCGGATGTAACGCTGAAGTATTACTCGCGTTCGGAAAAGATGGCGCTGTCGGATTCGGAGCTGAACGCGCCCTCCCCGTACAACACCTATACCAACGCCGGCCTGCCCGCCGGGCCCATTTGCAGCCCATCCAAGTCGGCCATCCGGGCCGCGCTGTACCCGGATGAAGCGTTTATGGCGGAAGGGTACCTGTACTTCTGCTCCACCAGCCCGACGGAAGGCACGCTGCACTTCTCCAAGACGCTTGCTGAACACGAGCAGGCATCGGCGATGTACTGGCCGCTGTGGGAACAGTATGACAAGGAGCGGGGGCTGTAGGCTGCGACAATCAGCACACCATTTGGCCGGAGGACGCGATTCCTCCGGTTTTTCATTAGCAGGGATTTCGCACGATTGCTCGAACTGTATTTCATTATATACTCTCTTTTTCACTTGAACGGAACGCGGTAAAATCCATCGGAATCTGGTATAAAACCCCACCGAAGGAGGAAAACATATGTCAGAGGAATTTACCCACAAAAACGCGCAACCCTTCTTCCTGGAGGGCGGCGATACGGCCATTCTGCTAATTCATGGGTTTACGGGCTCGCCGTCGCACATGCGCACCATTGGCGAGGCCGCGCACCGGGCGGGCTTTACTGCGCGCGGCATCCTGCTGCCGGGGCACGGGGTATCGCTGGATGCGATGACCACCTCCACGGGGGAACAGTGGCACAGCGCCTGCCGGGAAGCCTACAGGGAGATGGCCGCGCGCTACCGGCGGGTAGCCGTAGGCGGGCTGTCCATGGGCGGCATTCTTTCCATTTTGTTAGCGGAAGAGTTCGACCCGTCGGCGCTGATCCTGTTCGCCCCAGCAATGCGATACCGCACGCGCATCAACCATCTATCCCCTATCGCAAAGCATTTCATGCGCGTCACGCCGTGGAAAGAGCGCCCTTTCACCGAAGAAGAATTTTTGCGGGATTATGACATCGGCTACCACGGCGCGCCGGTCGCCAAGGTGGAAGACATGACGCGCCTGCAGCGCGTGGCGTGGCAGGACCTTGGCAAGGTAAGCTGCCCCGCGCTGGTCATCCAGTCGCATCAGGATGAAAGTGTGCACGATTCCGTGCCGGACACTATCCTGGCGAAAATGCAGTCGCCTGTCAAAGAGGTCAGTTGGGTAGACCGGTCAAGCCATGTTTGCACCATCGGCCCGGACCGCGAATATGTGAATGCGCGCGTCGTTGACTTCCTCCGGCGTTATGGGGTATAATATATTCTTAGGGCGTGTTTCAAAACCCCAAGGCGCGCACCTTCGGCGCCTAAAGCGCCATTTCCGCGTTGCCAAACCTTGAAATAGCGCTGCTATTCCCACAGTTTGGCGCCTTGAACTGACGCTTTATCCGCGCGAAGCTGCACACCTCGGGATTTTGAAACAGGCCCTAGCGATTGCTGTAAACTTTTTGAGGAAATGAGGCCCGATTTATGATGAAAAAATGGTTTGCGCTGCTCCTGATTGCGGTGCTTGGACTGTCTTTGACCGCGTGTGGGGAGCCCGACCCCGCCAAGGAAGCGGCGAAAGTTGTCGCAGTGGTGGGTAAGACGAACATCACCAAGGGGGAAGCGCAGCCGATTTACGACTCGTACGTCAAGCAGTACGCCTACTCATACAGCTATAACGGCCAGACGCTTGATCTGAACAGCAAAGAGGTCATGGCTACGCTGAAAACCAATGTGCTGAACATTCTGGCCGAAGGCGTTGCACTGGAACTGACGCTTGCGGACGCGGGGAACCCCCTTACGCAGGAAGACCTGGACAAGCTGGAAGTGGATGCCCAGACCGAGTACCAGTCCATGATCACCAACTACGTCGATAACAACGGCGTGGATGAAGAGGCCGCCAAGGCCGCTGCAGAAGAGCAGGGTTATTCTCTGGATTTCATCCGTTACATCATGCGGCGTGATCTGGTCGAAACACGCGTTATCGCGATGATGGACTTGAATATCGACGTAACAGATGAAGAAATTCAAACGCGCTATGATTCGCTTGCCGCCACCGCAACCGAAACGTACACCACTACGCCTAACCAGTACGCCTCCGATATCCTGAGCAGCGCTGCCGTCTATGCCCGCCCGGAAGGGTATCGCAACATCAAGAATCTGGTCATTCCGATGTCTGATGAAACCGTGACCGCGGTCACCGCCAAGGATAACGAGCTGTACACCGCCTCCTACATGGCGTACATCTATCAGATTCAGCTTTCCAGCGGCACCTCGCTGGATGCCGAAACCAAGACCAAGTACGAGGAACAGCTGGCAACCTATCAGGCAGATGTGACCCGCCTGCAGGGCGAGTTTGACGAGTTGGTCAAAAAGGGACAGGAAGAAATCCGCGCGCATGCGGAGGAAGTGTTGGCGCTGGCAAAGGCTGAGGGCGCGGACTTTGACGCGCTGATCGCCGAGTACGGCTCCGATACCGCCACCATTCCCTATGTTCTGGAAAATGGCTACCCCGTTGCTGCTGGTTTGACCACCTATGTCACCTCGTTCACCGAAGCCTCTATGGCGCTAGCCGCGGTGGGCGATATCTCCGATCTGGTTCCCTCCGAATACGGGTTCCATATCTTAAAGTATCAGAGTGATGTGACGCCCGGCCAGGTGCCGCTGGATGACGTGCACGAAGCGGTTCGCACGCTGATCTATGATGAGAAAGAAGACGCGGCGATCGAGTCGAATCTTTCGGCCCTAATCTCGAAGCAGACCATCAAAACGTACATCTCCAGGATGTAACAGGACAGCCGCCATATCCCGGCGATGACGCGGGAAGAGTACCCCGAAAGGCCCCTACAGAGAGCGCATGCCACCGGCTGAAAGCAAGCGCGGGAGACCGCCGGGTGAAGTGCCCCCGCCAGCCGCGCGCCTGAAAGGAAACCGCGTAGGGCGCGCCGATTGCTCCCCGTTACAGGAGCAACACACACCAGGGTGGATTGCGGGCTTTCCCGTCTCTGTGAGAGATGGAAAGGCCCGTTTTTCTTATCAAATTCCAGTTTCCCCAGCAAGAAAGGAGGATTCCCCATGAAGATTTTCAACACGGAGACCCGGCGGAAAGAAACCTTCGAACCCTTGGAGCCCGGAAAGGTGCGCCTGTACGTCTGCGGGCCCACCGTGTACAACTATTTCCATATTGGCAATGCGCGCCCGTTTGTCATCTTTGACACGCTGCGCCGCTACCTGGAGCACCGGGGCATGCAGGTAACCTTTGTGCAGAACCTGACCGACATTGATGACAAGATGATCCGCCGCGCAAACGAGGAAGGCATCACCGTTAAAGGTTTGGCCGACAGGTTCATCGCCGCGTATTTTGAAGATGCCGCGGCGCTCGGCATTCGGCCGGCAACAATTCACCCCAAGGCCACCGACCACATCGGCGAGATGATCACGCTGATCGAAACGCTGATTTCAAAAGACCTTGCATACGCGTCAAACGGGGATGTCTATTTTGACACGCAGCGCTACCGTGCGCACTATGGCAAGCTATCCGGGCAGAACCTGGATGACCTGGAGAGCGGCGCGCGCGTGGATGTTGACGAAACCAAGAAACACCCGATGGATTTCGCGCTGTGGAAAGCGCAGAAGCCCGGCGAACCCGCCTGGGAAAGCCCGTGGGGCCCCGGCCGCCCCGGCTGGCACATTGAGTGCTCCGCGATGAGCATGAAGCACCTGGGCGAGACGATAGACATCCACGGCGGCGGCCAGGATTTGGTCTTCCCCCATCACGAAAACGAGATCGCTCAAAGCGAAGGGGCAACCGGCAAGCCATACGTCCGCTATTGGATGCACAACGGCTTCCTGAACATCGACAACGAAAAGATGTCCAAATCGCTTGGCAATTTCATGACCGTGCACGATATCATCAAGGAATACGACCCGGAAGCCGTGCGGTTCTTCCTGCTGTCCGCGCATTACCGCAGCCCCCTGAACTTCTCCCGCGAGCAGATCGAGCAGGCGCACGCCGCGCTGCAGCGGCTGTACACCGCGCGCGACAATTATCTGTTCCTGCTGGAAAAGGCGGAAGCGCAAGATAGCAACGCGGAAGACGAGGCGATCATCACCGCCGCAAAGGATGCCGCCGCCCAATTCGATGCCGCAATGGATGACGACCTGAACACCGCCGACGCCATCGGTGTGCTCTTTGAGCTGGTACGCACGGCAAACATTCTGCTGAAGCCTGGCACGGGCAAATCCGCTGTGCAAGCGGTGCTTGATGCCTTTGCGGAGATAAGCGGCGTGCTGGGATTGGTGAAACCCGCCGAAAACAAAGAGGATGCCGCGTTGGAAGCCCTGCTGGACGCCCGCGCCGCCGCCCGCAAAGCCCGCAACTGGGGCGAGAGCGACCGCATCCGCGACGAACTGGCCGCGCTGGGCTGGGCCGTAGAAGACACGCCGCAGGGGCAGAAGGTGCGGAAGGTGTGACGGGGAGGACGCCCGGGCTCTGCCCCTGGACCCCGCGCGGCGCGAATTCGAAGATACCGCGCCATAAAGGGATTTCGCAAGAAATCCCTACCGCTTTAGGGCCTAAGGCCCTTAAGAATCCCTGCATAGGGGTTGAAATAAGTAGAAAATCCTCTGCCCGCTGTGAAGCGAAAATGAAGGGGTTCCAATGGGCCTTAGGCCCCTTGGCAGGGTCTGGGACAGCGTCCCAGCGTTCCTTTTCCTCTCCCCTCTTACCCCTCGAACACGCCCCCGCCCATCGCGCTGCGCGCCGCCAGGATGTACTTTGCCGTATCCAGCGGGTGCACGCCTTGGCGGGGGCATGTTGCGCCGAGGGCCATGTCGCACTGGCGGTATCCGCAAAGCCTGACCGCCAGCGCGCCGCGCCCGCCGGTGAGGGCCGCTATGCGCACGCTGAAGTCCACCGATGCGCTCATTGGGGCCTGCGCGACGATTCTCAGCATATCGCCGCGCATTTCGGATGAAAGAATCTCACCGCGCATCAGCGCTATCTCCCCCACCAGCTTGCCCGCTGTGCTTTCCGGCACCGTCATGCGCAGTTCCAGGATGGGCTCCAGCAGCACGCTGCCCGCCCGGCGCAGCCCATCCATCAGCGCCACGGGCGTGGCCAGGATGAAATCCAGCGGGTGCGTGTGGACCAAGTGATGTTCGCCGCCGATCAGTGTGATCTTCACATCATCTACCTGCCAGCCGAGCATCCCCTGGCGCAATGCCCGGGGCAACGCCTGCTCAATCTGGTGTTGATAGCGCGCCATGATCTCGCGCACAGGCACTGCCGATTCATACTGGATGCCGCTGCCGCGCGGCAGCGGTTCTATCTGAAACTTGATCACCGCCCAGCACGGCTTTGGCATTGTGTACGCAAAGAAGCCGACGGCCGGTTGCGCAACCGTTTCGCGGTAGATGACCGTGGGCGGGTCGAACCGCGCCGCGATGCCAAAGCGCTCCGAGAGCGTTTCGGCCAGCACCTCCAGCTGGATCGCACCCATCAGCCGAACGTGCGGCATGTCCTGCAGCAGCGTTACCGACAACAGTGGGTCCTCTGCCGACAGCGTTTCCAGCGCCGCTTTCAGCGCGTGGCGGTCTTCCGGGTTCTCCGGCGATACCTTCGCCATCAGCAGGGGGGCGCCCATTTCGCCCGGCGTCACGCGGCGCGGCAGATGGGCCGCGTCGCCAATCACCTGCCCTACGCGCGCATCGGCAAGGCCGAACACCTGCCCCGTCTCCCCCGCCGTGAGCACGCCCAGGTCCTCACCCGCCCCCTCTAGCGGAATGGATCGCACCTGGGTCACCTTCGTTTCCACGGGACCTTTAGGCGTGTGCAGCGTCACCGTTTCCCGGTTGCGCAGGGTGCCGCTGTATAGCCGCACGTATGCCGACCGGCCCAGCGCCCGGTCCTGCTCCAGTGCGAATACCACGCCGCACGCGGGGCCGTCCGCTTTGCCTTGCGGCGGGGGCAGGCACTGAATCATCGCGTCCAACAGCGCATCCACGCCCATATCCTTCAGCGCGGAACCCATAAGCACAGGATACCCTTCGCCGCGCCTTGCCATTTCGTGCACGCGGGGCAGCAGCGCCTCGCGGGGGTGCAGTCTCCCTTCCAGATAATCGGCAAGCAGCGCCTCATCCTCTTCCGCCAGAAGGCATTGCAACGCCTCCGCCGACTGGTAATCCGCCACCCGCGGAGAGAGCGCGGCCTTCGCCTCTTCAATCACGCGCGCGGGGTCCGCGCCTTCCCTGTCCGCCTTGTTGATGAACAGCAGCACCGGAAACCCGTGCCTGCGGAATGCATCAAACAGCGCCTCGGTGCGGGGCTGTATCCCCTCCACCGCGCTGAGCAGCAGCACCGCACCGTCTATCGCCAGCAGTGACCGCTCCACCTCTGCCGCAAAATCCTGGTGGCCGGGGGTGTCGATCAGCTGGATTCTTGTGCCCTTCCATGTCAGCGGCGCGCACGTTGCCCGAACGGAAATGCCGCGCCGGCGCTCCACGGAAAGCCTGTCCGTGTGCGCCGTTCCCGCATCCACCTGCCCCGCTTGCCGTATCGCACCTGCGTGCAGCAGCAGCCGCTCGGTCAGCGTGGTCTTGCCCGCGTCCACATGGGCGAAAATACCGATGTTGCGTATCTGTTTTTCCATGAAACCCCCGATGCCAGTGTGCTTTTACCAAGAAACAGCGCACCTGGGGTGTACCCGGTGCGCTGTCATCACTGTGCGCAAAGCTTGCGCTATGCCTTCGCGGCGTTGCCCGCCCGCTTGCTTTCCTTTTGCTGATACATCAGCTGGTCAGCCCTGGCGATGATTTCATCCACCGTTTCATTCGCCGCGGAGCTAAGCTCGGTGATTCCATAGCTGATGGACAGCTCATACGGCGTGGTCTTGCTTTCGTTGAACTCCCGCATTTTTTCGGTGACCGTACGCATGATCCGCTCGGCCACCTCGGTCTTGCAGCGCAGCAGCAGCAGGAACTCATCCCCGCCCCAGCGGCACAGCGCGTCGCTTTTTCTGATGCTGGAGCGTACCACCTGCACCATCCGGTTGATCATGTGGTCGCCCATATCGTGGCCACACGCGTCGTTGACGCGCTTGAGCCCATCCAAATCGATGAACACCAGGCTGCCGGCCCTTTCCACATCGCCCGATGTTGTCATCATCTCCTGCATGATCTTGTAGCCCCACTCGCGGTTGTACGCGCCTGTCAGCGGATCGGTGGAGGCATAGTATTTCAGCTGTTCCTCATATTCCTTCTGGTGCGTGATCTCCATCGCCGTTTCGATGTGCACAGTGCGCCCATCGATCCACTTGATAAACGCATCCTTGATCAGGTACCATTTTCCGTTGACTGTATTTTGAAATTCCCAGGTGTAAGAACGGCCGCTTTCCAGATAGCCTTTCTCTTTCATCACAGGCATCGGGCAAAAGGGGCAGGGTTCCACCATGCCGCGCTGCAGTTGCTGCCAGCAGCGCCTGCCGATAAACTGTGCGGCCTCAGTGCCCATGGAATCCGCCAACGCCTTGTTGACGAACACAAGCTCATGGGTGTCTATATCGTTAACGTAAATAATGTTTTCAATGCTATCGGATATGGTTTGCAGCGTCTTGCGGCTGCTGGTGTATTCCGCTTCCGCATTGCGGCGGATCAGCAAAGATGTCAGGACGCTTGCGATGTTGCCAAGCGTTCCCTTCTGCTCGCCCCAGGCCTGCGCGCCCGCCGTGTTGATGAATGTGACAATGCCCATTCTCTCGCTCCCGCGCATCAGCGGCAGCGTGGCCATGGCGCACACGCCCGCGCTTTGAAGCAACCGCCGGCCCTCTTCGGGAAGCGCGGCCACATCATCCAGCAGTATAGGCTCGTTGCCCGCTGAAAAAACCGCCTGCATCTGGCTGACGGAAACGGGTTCCCAGCTCCAGGTCCACCGGTTTTTCTTGCTGCGCCACTCATATGCGTGCAAAAATGTTCCGTTTTTTTCTTCCAGTACAAAAACCCAGTTGAGGCCCAGCGCCTTCCCAAGGTGAGCCAGCACACCCTGCAGCGCCTCTTCCACTGTGGCGGCCTGGTTTGCAATTTCTAAGCTCTCTCCAAGGTAATCAGTCGCGTGACACTGTGTCATAGATAATGTGCTCCTTTTTGCGCCGGGCAATGGCTTTTGCCGAGGTATGATTTTTTTCCTGACAGCATTATACAAGAAAATTGCTAAAATGAAAAGCTGCCGCTGGTCTTTTCTGCTTAGCTATTGTATAATGATCGGAGGCTGAAGCCCGCCGGCGGATAAAAGGTAAATGAGGGGTTTATCATGGACATAGATAAGGCAGCGCGCGTGTCGCCGATGCTGCATCAGGAAATGGAAAAGCAGCTGATGTACAACCGGTTATTGCTGGAGGCATGCCCCAGCATTTTAATCATTTTTGACAGCGATATGCGCTATGCCGTTGGCACGGGCACGCTCCTTGCAGAGCGCTACTGTGTTCAGGACCCGGACGCGCTGGCAGGCATGCCCTTTGATGAAGTGTTCAAAAACGCCGTGGGCGCGGAATGGATTCATGCCACCAAGGCCAGGTGTGAAGCCGTGCTCAGCACCGGCCAAACCGATGAATATGCGGACCAGTTCCCGCAGCACGCCTGTGCGCCGCGCAGCGTCGATATCACCATCTCCGCCGCGAAGGACAAGCAGGGGCATGTCGCGGGCGTCGTGTTCCTGATGCACGATGTAACGGAACTGACCAACGCAAAAGAAGAGGCGGTCGCCGCCTCGCAGGCCAAGTCCAATTTTCTGGCCAACATGAGCCATGAAATCCGCACGCCCATGAACGCAATCCTGGGCATGAGCAACCTGCTGAACCTGACGGAACTGAACGACCAGCAGCGCGGCTACATCCGCAATATCCTGAACGCGTCGGAATCGCTGATCAACCTGATCAACGATATTCTGGATTTCTCCAAGATCGACGCGCAAAGGTTTGAGCTGACGCTGGCGCCGTACAGCGTAATTGACCTCATCGAAGAGGTCACCAACCTGATCAACCTGCGCGCGGCGGAAAAGAACCTGGCGTTTGTCACCGATATTGACCCGCAGATTCCATGCCAGCTGATCGGGGATGACCTGCGCATCAAGCAGGTGCTGGTGAATATTCTCACCAATGCCGTCAAGTACACGCAGTCGGGCACTATTTCGCTGTCCATACAGTCCGAAAAGACCGAAGCGGGCGTGCAGCTCACCTTCAAGGTCACGGATACGGGCATCGGTATCCGCAAGGAAGAGCTTGCGCGCCTGTTCACCGCGTTCTACCAGCTGGATCTGCAAAAGAACCGCGGCATTCAGGGCACGGGCCTTGGCCTTGCCATCAGCAAGGGCATCACCGAATCCATGGGCGGCACGATCCAGGTGGAAAGCGACTACGGCAACGGCAGCACCTTTTCCATCTCTATTCCGCAGGCCATCGCCACCGCCGCCCCCATCGTGGAAATGGAGGACCCGGGCCGCAGGCATGTGCTGATATACGGCGAAGGCCCCGCGGCGGACGCGCTGGAAGTGATGCTGCTGCGCCTGTTCATCCGGCATGACTATGTAAAAACGCCGGAAGCGTTCCGCACATCCATTTTGAAGAACAGCTATACGCACATCTTCTACTGGTATGACCTGGCCAACGACACCGTGCAGCAGGAAATGTACCGGCTGAGCAACGTGATCAAGGTCGTCATCAAAAGCGTCTCTTCCTCCCCTGGGCAGGACACCGGCGAGGGCATGAACCTGTTGTACATGCCGCTGCTGGTGCATGAGGTCGCACAGCTAATCAACAACAAGCGCTCCACCGGGGGCATCACCCCCGCAAAATCCAAGGAAGCGCTGGGCGCGTTCAAAACGACAGGGGCCAGGGCGCTGATCGTTGATGATAACGAGATCAACCTGCTTGTCGCGATGGAAATGCTCCAGATGTACGATTTAAACATCGATATCGCGGAGAGCGGCAAAAAGGCAATTGACCTGTGCCGCAAAAACCTGTACGATATCGTTTTCATGGACCACATGATGCCGGAGATGGACGGCGTGGAGACCACCGAGCATATCCGCGCGCTGGGTGGCTCATTCCTGGATGTACCGATCATCGCGCTGACGGCGAACGCCATCACAGGCGTGCGCGAGCAATTCCTGGAAAGCGGCATGAACGATTTCCTCAGCAAGCCCATCCATGTGGGCGAGCTGAACCGCATTTTGCTGGCATGGCTGCCCCCCAGGTGCATCATCCGCCAGGATGCGGAGCCGGAGGTCAACACCGGCACCTCCCTTCGCTCGGAAACACTGCGCCGCGTGCATACCGCGTCCCTGCTGGCGGTGGAGGACGCGCTGGCCCACATTGGCGGGCATGAGGATACCTACCTGCTGATCCTGCAAACGTTCCTCAACAATGCGGAGCGCAAGGCGCGGCTGCTGCGCTCATTCCTTGCGGCAAAGGACTGGGAGAACTACCGCATCGAGGTGCACAGCCAAAAGAGCGCGCTGTACAACATCGGCGCGAAGGATCTGTCCGAGAAGGCGCGCAAGCTGGAATTGGCGATGATCAAATCCAACATCGCTTACGCCGAGCAAAACACCGAAGCATTCCTGTACGAGACGCAGGTGCTGTACAAAGGTCTTCAGGCGCTGCTGCCGCCGGAAAAAAAGGCGCGCCTGCGCATGGCTGCGACCGACGAGGCGCGCGCGCAGCTGCCCATCGACCTGCGCACCGTCTCCACGCTGCTGGAAGCGCTGGAAAACGATAACGCCGTGCAGCTGCTGCGCCAGGTTCTTCGGTATGATTACAACGAGATCACCAACAAGCGGCTGGAAGAAATGCTGCAGGCAGTGGAGAATTTTGATTACGATGCGGCCTTTACCATCCTCTCTTCGATGATGGAAGGCGGGAAGGAAGTGATCTCCTATGAGCAGTGAACTGGAAAAGGCGGTCGTGCTGGTCGTAGATGACGACCCCACCAATTTGCGCTTTCTCAATGAGATCCTCAAGGAGTCATACCGGCCGTATCTGGCACCATCCGGCGAAAGGGCGCTGCTGTTCCTGGCTACGCGCATTCCGGACCTGATCCTGCTGGATGTGGAGATGCCGCAGATGAACGGGTACGATGTGATCCGCACCTTAAAACGCAACCCCGCCTGGGCCGATATCCCCATCATCTTCCTGACCGCCCAGGAAGGGCGCGACAAGGAGCAGATGGCGCTGGACCTGGGCGCGGTGGATTACATCCTAAAGCCCATCTCCGCCGGAATCGTCCGCTCCCGCGTGGGGCTGCACATTGAGCTGCAGACCTACCGCAAAAGCCTTGAAAAGCTGGTGGATGTGCGCACTTCGCAGCTGCGCCGCACGCAGGACGCGATTTTGGATATTCTCGCGAACATGACCTCTTTCCGCGACAACGAAACGGGCGCGCACATCAGGCGCACCACCGTGTATACCGAACTGCTGGTCGCCAACCTGCGCAAGAAGAATCACCCGCGCTATCAGGTCGACGCGCGCTATGCGGAAAGCATCGCAAAGGCGGCCAAGCTGCACGATATCGGCAAGGTGGCCGTGCCGGATAACATCCTGCTCAAGCCCGCCAGGCTTTCCAGCCTGGAGTATGAGCTGATCAAACAGCACACCGTGTATGGCGCGCAGATCCTGGATGCCGCCATCGATGGCCTAGGCCCCGGCGATGCGTCGTACTTCCTGACCGTAGCGCGCGAAATCATCGCGACCCATCATGAACATTGGGATGGCACCGGCTACCCGCGCGGCCTTTCGGGCGAAAACATCCCGCTTTCCGGCCGCATTCTGGCCATTGTGGACGTGTATGACGCGCTGATCTCCCACCGCCCATACAAACCAAGCTTCCGGCATGAGGCGGCGATCAAGACCATCCTGGAGGATGCCGGCTCGCACTTTGACCCCACGCTGGTGGACCTGTCGCTCAGCGTGTTTGACCAGTTCCGCGAAATCGCGCAGCGGCACAAGGACAAGCCGAACTCTTTCGGAGGCATTTTCGACTATAACCAGTGAACAATGAGCAAAGAAAGAACCGCCGGAGACAATCCCGGCGGTTTCTTTGCGCTTATACCAATTCCAGATAGGTTTTGCACAAATCTCGCGGATCTTTTTTCGTCCGGCGGCGGCACCTTCCAGTCAGGGTAGCCTCCCGCTAACCTATCTGGAATCGGTATTACTTCGGAAACCCCATCCTGGCCCCGGGAATCCGCTCAATGTTTGTCTGAAGCACCCCGAACGTGTATCCCTTTTCCGAGAAATGCGCGATCATCTCTTCCATCGTTCGCAGCGTCCTGTCCTTCCCGTCATGCACCAACATAACGACTGCCCCGTCATACCGCACAGCGGTTGAGTAGGCGCGCTCCAGCGCCGCCTTATCGGATTTGATGGTGGATTCCGTATCCCCGTTCAGCGCGTTCCAGTCTATCCACATGTACCCGTTCTCTTGCAGCTTTGTGCGGTAAGAAACAGGCACCGTGGACGCGCCGTACGGAATGCGCAAAATGGGCATTTCAAGCGGAAAACCCAGCGCATCCGCCACGGCCTTTTCACATTTCCTGAAATCGGCCAGGCATGCCGAAGCACTGCTGGATAGAATCTTCGCATCATGCGAATAGGAATGGTTCGCGATGACATGCCCCGCGTCGTAGATGGCGCGGACATACTCGGGGTATTGCCTTGCGCGCCCGCCCACGATGAAAAAGGTTGCCTTGATGCCCAGGGAATCCAGCAGCGCCAGCATCTCAGGCGTCGTTTCGCTGGGGGTGTCGTCGATGGTCAGGTAGAAAATCTTCTCGCTGGCGGGGACGGTCACACCCGCCTCTGCCATCGGCTGTTGCCGCACCGGGTACATGAGCGGCGGGGCAAGCAGCGCCTCCGCGCCCGGATACAGCGCGTACAGCTGCTCAATGGTCAAAATTGCTCCTTCCCGAACGTTTCCCGCCTCCAGCATGATGCCGGCAAGCTCCGCCGTGTCGCGCTGCTCCGCCGTCAGGGATATTGCATGGCCAACCTGGAAGGTCCATGTGTTGTAACCGGTCAATATCCATATGCCGGATGGGAGAAACAGTATTTCACGCTCTTCCTGCGGCGTTTCCAGCGGAACCTCAGCGGGGTCATCCCCTGCGGCGGGGTCCGAGACCGGCGCTGGCTCTAAGGCGGCTTCCTCCGCTACATCCCCTGTGATATCCGGCGCCTCCGCAAAGGCTGATATGCCTGTAAAGCATAGCGAAACAGCCAACAGGCAGGCAAGCCATATCCGAATTGACATGCTCACTTCAGCTCATCTGCTGGCCGCCGGTGATGTTGATCGCCTGGCCGGTCATATAATTCGAAGCATTGGAAAGCAGGAACATGGTGATGTTCGCCACATCTTCATAGCTGCATCCACGCTTCATCGGTACCTGGTTGATGTATTTTTCGCGCACCGCCTCGGGCGTGATGCCCTGGTTGCGCGCATATTGCTGGAACAGTGAATTCACCCACAGCGGAGAGTCCAACATATTGCCTGGGCATACGGCGTTTACGCGGATGTTCTTCTCGGCCAGCTCCAGCGCAAGGCTCTGCACCAGGCCGACGCCGCCGAACTTGCTGGCCGCATACGCGCTGTTCGCGGCGGAACCCTTCTTGCCGCTCTTGCTGTTGATTTCAACGATCGCGCCGCCGCCCTGTGCAAGCATCTGCGGGATCACGGCCTTCATGCTGTGGAAAGCACCCAGCAGGTTTACCTCCAGCACCTTCCTGAAAGCGCCGCTGGAAAGCTCCGTCACCGGGCCGGAAATCACGATGGCTGCATTCGCCACCAGGCGGTCAATGCGGCCGTACTTGTCCACCGCGGCCTTGGCCATCGCTTCGCACTGCGCGAAATCTGTCACATCCACCTGCACGGCAATGGCATCCGGCAGCTGTGCGGCCACCTTCTGCGCGCCCTCCAGGTTGATATCGGCCACCACAACGCGGCTGCCTTCCTGGCCCAAACGGATGGCCAGCGCCTCGCCCAACCCCTGCGCCGCCCCCGTGATGATGGTTACAAGCCCTTCCAGTTGCTTCGACATAAATCTATCTCCTCTGGGTTTCTCTGCCAATAGTATACACGAATGTAAAGCGATGGGCAAGCATTGCAAACTTAACACGAATGTGCTATGATTCTATTCACTATCTACAAAAAGAGGTCAGATTATGGCGCAAAAGCACACTTCTTCCTCCACTCAGGCACTATTTGAACTGCATGGAAAACCTTCACTTGGCGTCGCAATTCCACAAGCATTGCAACATGTGCTGGCGATGCTGATAGGCAACATCACCCCGCCGATTCTTATAGCACAATTATTGGGCCTGCCTGAGAGTGACAAGATCCTGCTGATGCAAGCCGCGATGCTCGTTGGCGGCCTCACAACGCTGCTGCAGCTGTTTCCTGTGTTTGGTTTTGGCATGGGGCTGCCCAATGTCATGGGCGTTGCTTTTGCGTATATGCCGATCCTGATGTCCATCGGGCTCAGGTATGGTATCAGCGCCATATTTGGTACGCAGCTGGTCGCATCGTTCATTTCCATCTTCATTGGCATGGGCATCGGGAAAATTCGCAAGTTTTTCCCGCCCATTGTCAGCGGCACGGTAGTGCTTACCATCGGGCTATCGCTTTACAATACTGCTATCAACTACATGGCCGGCGGCACACCGAGCGCGGAGAATTTCGGCTCCGGCAAGTTCTGGGTTGTTGCGATCATCGTGCTCGCGGTGACGCTTGGCTTCAACTTCTTTGGCAAGGGCGTGCTGAAAGTATCCGGCATGCTGATCGGCATCGCCATCGGGTATATCGTTTCCCTGCTTTGGGGCGGAATGGTCAGCTTTGAAGGCGTATCTGCCGCTTCATGGTTTGCGCTTCCTACCTTCTTCCATTTCGGGCTGTCATTCCCAATACCCGCTTTGATCTCCATGACGCTGATGTACATTGTTCAAGCGGTACAGAACATCGGCGATGTCTCTTCCACCGCGATCGGTGCGTTTGACCGGCAGGCGACCGATGGCGAGATTGGCGGCACAATCATGGGCCAGGGCGTATGCGGGATGCTGGGCGCGTGCCTCGGCGGGCTTCCCACCGCTGTGTACAGTCAGAATGTCGGCTTGATTGTGACGAGCAAGGTCGTAGCCAAGCGCGTGTTCACCATCGTTGCGCTGATCATGCTGGCGGGCGGTTTCTGCCCCAAATTTGGTGCCATCATGACGACAATTCCAAAGCCGGTGTTTGGTGGCGCAACAGTAACCGTGTTCGCGGCGATTACAATGTCCGGTATCCAGCTGATCTGTCAGCAGCCGCTGAACTACCGCAACAAGATGATCGTAGGCATCTCTCTGGCAATCGGCGTGGGCGTCAGCATGGTGCCCGCATCCCTGCAGCACCTGCCCGCGGATGTTAGCGACATTCTCAGCAACTCCCCGATCGTTCTTTCCTTCATAATCTCGTTCTTGCTGAACATTATCGTTCCGGAAGAGGGCAAAACAAAAGGGTAGGCGCGCCTACCCTTTTCCCCAACCGGCCCTGGTGATGAATGACCCGATCCCCACCACCACCACGCCGGCAAGTCCCCCGCAAAAGTCTAGCACCACATCGCGCACTGAATCCCCGCGCCCGGTGTAACTCTGAATCGTCTCATCTATCACCGCCACCGCCAGCACCAACAGTATCGCGTGTAAAATCGTGCTGATGTTCACGCGGCGCAGCACCATAAAAAACACCATCGCCCCGGTGCCCAGCGCAAAAAACTCCACCGCGTGGGCAATCTTGCGCACATGGGTGCGCACATACTCCAGCACCCAGTGCCCCTTGGGCAGCACATTGCCAAGCACGCCAACCAGGAAATCCGCCATCTTCTGGCTGCGAAGGCCCGATTGAAACGCATCCTGCAAGGAATTGCTCCATATGAACGCAACGCAGGCGATCAGCAGCGCGGCGGCCAAGAACAGGCGAAAAAAGCCGATGGGCGCAGCGGACCTGTCATTGTTCATGCTTGCTTTCTACCTGCTCCTTGATCTTTTCAAAGGTGATCTGGCTGATCACATGCTCCACGCGGCAGGCGTCCTCCGCGGCGGTTTCTTCATCCACGCCCATATCCGTCAGAAAGCGGATCAGCAGCGTGTGGCGGTCCAGCACCTGCTCCGCCAGGGCACGCCCCGCCTGCGTCAGGATCAGCCCACCGCTGGCATCCACCTCCAGCAGCAGCGCGGCCTTCAGGTTCCCCACCGCAACGGATACGCTGGGCTTTGAAAACCCCATATGGTTAGCAACATCCACAGAGCGGACAAATTGCTGCTTCTTTTCCAGCACAAGGATCGCTTCTAAATAATCCTCTCTCGATTCATGGCTTCTCAACGCTCGGCCCCCATTTCAAAGAAAGTCCCGCTTCCATTATAGCACTGCCCGCATAAACAAACAAGCGAAGGACGCCATTCGTGCTTGGCATCCTTCGCAATGAAACCGGCCAAAATCGGCTCAGCCGGCGGCCTCCACGGTCAGCGGTTCAAAGCTCTTAAGCATGTTGTGCACGCGCTCCACCAGCCCCTCGGCAGTCTCCGCGGTGTACGTCATATTGAAATGAAAGGCGCTGCCCTCTACCTCTACCAGGTAGTATTCCACGCGCTGATCACCGCTGGGCACCGAAAAGCCGAGCGAAGTATACCCCGGGAACAGGGCGGAAGCATCCACTTCCTCCACCTGGCCGTAGTTTTCCAGCAGCATATCCATCGCATCGTTTCCGATCTGCTCCAGCGTTGCATCCCTGCCGCCGCCAAAGTAAATCTCCAGCGCAAGGCCGTCCGCGCCTGTAAACAGATCGACGTCATCGCCCTCTACCTGCGCGGCCGGCGTCAGGTTGGCTTTGTCAATCCACATCGTGTACCCGCGGGCGCTTTCAAACCGCTCCGTTTGGACCTGCTCTGAAACGCCCCCGATTTGGATGGTTTCCGTGCGGGTTTCCGCCATAGCAAATGAGGCGGCGGACAATACCAACGCAAAGGCAAGAAGAATTGCCAGTTTTTTCATAGACTGTTCCTCCGTTTTGAAATAGGCGGGCGCAAATGCCCACTCAACATGTAGACGTATCAGTCAACCATTTGTATCCAGCGGATAGAGCGGCTTTACACAATGTTTACATCTGGAAGCACATCAAAAAAAGCAAAACCCCACCCGCCCAGCGGATGGGGTTTGACTCTGATCAATACTTGCGCTTCCGGGCAGCTTCCGCCTTCTTCTTGCGCTTCACGCTGGGCTTTTCGTAATGTTCACGTTTTCTAACCTCAGCCAGAACACCAGCGCGGGCGCACTGGCGCTTGAATCTTCTCAGAGCGCTTTCCAGGGATTCGTTTTCCCTAATACGGACTTCAGACACTGATTATCCCTCC
>JAVBPC010000081.1:0-4328 GCA_031549905.1 Eubacteriales bacterium | reverse complement strand
GCGCATCGGGGAGACGACGGGCAAGCTGGATGACGTAATGCAGGCGCTGGGCGAATACTATAACCGCGAATCGAAGATCCGCTCCTCGGTGAAAAGCGCGATCATCTACCCGGTTGTGCTGGTGGCGATGATGGCGGTGGTCATCGGGGTGCTGGTGTCTCAAGTGCTGCCGATATTTGACCGCGTGTTCCGCAACCTGGGCACGGAAATGAATACGTCGATGACGACGGTGATGGACTTCGGCATGGTGGTAGGGTATGTGGTGCTGGGGATTGTCGCGGTGCTGATCATCCTGATGGGCGTGGGTTTCGTGATGTTCAAGGCGGGCAAGCAGGATACGGTGATGAAGCTGGTGAACCGCTTCTTCCCGCCGATTAGGCGCGTGATAGAGAAGACATCATCCGGGCGGTTTGCGTCGGTGCTGTCGATGATGATGACGGCGGGCTTCCCGATCAGCGAGGCAATCGCACTGGTGCCCGGCGTGATCAGCGACGAAAAGACGAAAGAAAAAGTGGCCAAGTGCGCGGAGGCGATCAACGACGGCGGCAAGGAACTGCCCAAGGCGATTGCGGAAGCGGAGCTGTTTGAGCCGATTTACAACAAGATGATCCAGGTGGGGTTCTACGCGGGCCAGATGGATCATGTGATGAACCGGCTTTCTGATATTTATGAAGATGAGATTGATGACGGGATCAGGCGGTTGGTGGGGCTGATCGAGCCGTCGCTGGTGGCGCTGCTAGCGGTGGTCATCGGGGGCATTCTGCTGGCGGTCATGCTGCCGCTGGCCAGCATCATGTCGTCTATCCTGTAAAGGCTGCCTACATTATTACACGCCCACTTTGGGAGGGATACTGTGCATCTATATGAAAAGCGGCCCGGCTTTCGCTTTAAGGGGCTGCTGGTAACGCTGGTTCTCTTCGCGGCTGTGATCTGGCTGTTCACGGGCCTGCTTGGCGGTACAGGCAGGTCGGCGGACCAGGAACAGGCGACGCTGCTGGAGAACGCCATCCGTACCGCCGCCGTCAGCTGCTACGCGACCGACGGCCGCTACCCTTCGTCCCTGCGCCAGCTGATCGCGGAGTACGGCATTGTCGTGGATACAAACCGCTTCATCGTTAAGTACGATGTGTTTGCGGCCAACATCATGCCGGATATTGCCGTCATCTTCAGAGGGGAGAGTGCCACATGAGCAAGCGGCGGGCTACCGATGCGGGCGGCCACATGATCAGCGGCCTGTTCTCGTTCGCGCTGTTTGGCGTATTTGTGCTGCTGTCTTTGCTGATTGTGGTGATCGGCGTGAACGGGTACCGCAACGTGGTCAACACCGGCGATTCGGTGGGCGAGGTGCGCACGGCCATGGGGTATGTGGCCGGCAAGCTGCGCAGCGATGCGGCGACCAACGGCGTGCGCCTTGTGCACGAAGCGGATGTGGACGCGCTGGTGCTGACAGAGGAATACGACGGCAACGTATACGAAACCTATATTTTCCACCGGGATGGCGCGCTGTATGAGCTGACGATGCGCGCGGGGCGGCAGGCCTTTGACCCGGAAGACGGCTGGCGCCTGGCCGCCGTCACATCCTTTAGCGCCGAAAAGGTGGATGACCACCTGCTTCGCCTGTCCGTAACGGCGCAGGACGGCCGCGCGCAGACCCTGCACATCGCGGTGCGCACGGCGGAGGTGGTCGTGCCATGAAGAAAGCCGGAAAGCCGAACTCCCTTTTGATCGAGCTGGTCATCGTGCTGCTGTTTTTCTCGTTGTCGGCATCCGTCATTTTGCAGCTGTTTGTCGCCACGCACAACAAGAGCACGCACAGCAAGGTCGGTTCCGCCGCGCTGATGCTGGCGGAAGACCTGAACGACCGCTTTGCCGTCAGCGACCTTGCGATAGAAACGTTCCTGGCCGCATCCGGCTGGGTGCCCGCCGAGGATGGGGACGCGAATGCCTATGTGCGCACGGTGAACCTGGAAGGCCGGGCGCTGGAAGTAGCTGTAACCGGTGCGCAGCAGACGAGCGAGGCCGGCGTGCTGGATGAATACGCCATCGATGTGTACGACAGGGGCGATGTGATCATCCACCTGCCGATGGTGCGCTACTCCCCCCGGGAGGTGACCCCATGAACAACAAGCAGGAATACAGGATGGGCGTGGGCGCGTCCTCCATTTTGATGATTTTCGTTATTTTAAGCCTGACGACGCTGGGCGTGCTTTCCTTTGCCAGTGCCAAAGTAGAGGATGCCACCACCACCAGGCGGCAGAAGCAGGTGGAATCCTATTACGCGGCCGTGGCCGATGTGCAGCGCAAGCTGTTTGAAATTGATCAGAAGCTGCTGGAAGCGCCTGAAGACGTTACGGAGTTTATGGACTATGTGCGCGCGCTGGAAGATGAGCGCACCGCCGTGTCCAGGCGGCTGCTTTTGTCTTTTTCCGTGCCGATGAATGAAAACCAGGCGCTGGATGTGGCAATACAGGTGCTGATGCCGGGCAACCCGGCGCGCTACACCTTGGAACGCCACCGGGTTGTGAACACCACGGAATGGGTGGCGGACAACCTGATCTTTGGCGGTAACTTGACGACGGCCGTGCCGGATGCGTCCACCGAGACCGAAGACGAAGGGGACGTCATCAACTTTTAGAAGGCGGAAGGAATTTCTTGCGAAATTCCTTTATGGCGCGATATGTTCCAATTCGCGCCCGTACAGCTAGGAATTTCTCACGAAATTCCTTTTATGGCGCGATATGTTCCAACTCGCGCCGATAAGGGGGCAAGCGCATGGTGGACCTGAATTGGATTTTGGCCAAAGCCATTGAATCGAACGCGGCGGACGTGTTCATTATCCCCGGATTTTATGTTTCGATGAAGATCGGCGGCTCGGTGACGCCCGTATCGCAGGAAAGGCTGATGCCCGACGACTGCGACCGGCTGCTGCGCGAGATCTACGCATCCGACAACAACCGACCCATCGAAAAGCTGTTGCAGACGGGCGATGACGACTTCTCGTTTTCCGTGAAAACGCTGGGCCGTTTCCGCTGCAACGCGTACAAGCAGCGCGGCACGCTGGCGGCGGTGCTGCGCGTAGTGGCGTTCGGCCTGCCCGACCCCAAGGTGCTGCATGTGCCGGATGTCATTATCAACCTGTTCCAGAAGCGGCGCGGCATCATCCTGGTGACGGGTCCCGCGGGCAGCGGCAAGTCCACGACACTGGCCTGCCTGATCGACAAGGTCAACACCGAGCGCGCCGACCACATCATCACGCTGGAAGACCCGATCGAGTTCCTGCACCCGCACAAGAAATCCGTCGTCAGCCAGCGCGAGATCATGCACGATACCGAAAGCTATGCCCACGCTTTGCGCGCGGCGCTGCGCCAGTCGCCCAACGTCATACTGCTGGGTGAAATGCGCGACTTTGAAACGATACAGACCGCGCTGACCGCGGCGGAAACGGGCCAGCTGATCCTGTCCACGCTGCATACCGTGGGCGCGGCCAAGACGATTGACCGCATTCTGGACGTATTCCCGGTCGGCCAGCAGCAGCAGATCCGCATCCAGTTTTCGCTCGTGCTGCAGGCAGTTATCTCGCAGCAACTGATTCCCACGGTGGATGGGGGACTGACCCCCGCGTTTGAAATCATGGTGGCCAACAACGCCATACAGAACATGATCCGCGAGGGCAAAGTCCATCAGATGGACAACGTTATCTATGCGGGCGCGTCCGAGGGCATGATCACGATGGATGCGGACATTCTAAGGCTGTACCAGCAAAAGAAGATTTCGAAAGAAAACGCGCTGCTGTTCTCCACCAATGCGGAACTGATGGCGCGGAAGCTGGGGTAAATGGCGAACACGAAGAGACAAGAAGGGAGGGAAACGGCATGATTCACGTATTCTTGCTGGGCAAATTTGAGGTCATGGTGGATGGAAAAAGCGCCGTTCAGGTGCTGAACAACTCGAAAAAAGGCCGGCTGATGCTGGAGTACCTTATCTTGCACAAGGATGAGTCCATTTCCTCTTCCGATCTGTATGAGGTGCTTTGGCCCAACGAAACCAGCTCCAACCCCGAAAGCGCGCTGAAAACACTGGTGAGCCGCATGCGCGCGGCGCTGGCCGCATTTGATGAAGAGCTGGGGCGCTGCATTGTCACCAGCCGCGGCGCGTACCGGTGGAATACCGACCTCGATTGCGTCATCGACGTATTCGAGTTTGAAGACCTGTGCAGGGAGCTTGCGCGCACCACACAGATGACCCGCGCAGCCGAAGAGAAGTTCGAGAAGGCGCTTTCGATGGACGCGGGCGATATGGTCGCCGGCGGCGACGGCGAAAGCTGGATC
>JAVBPC010000024.1:0-124270 GCA_031549905.1 Eubacteriales bacterium | reverse complement strand
GCGCATCGGGGAGACGACGGGCAAGCTGGATGACGTAATGCAGGCGCTGGGCGAATACTATAACCGCGAATCGAAGATCCGCTCCTCGGTGAAAAGCGCGATCATCTACCCGGTTGTGCTGGTGGCGATGATGGCGGTGGTGATCGGGGTGCTGGTGTCGCAGGTGCTGCCGATATTCGACCGCGTGTTCCGCAACCTGGGCACGGAGATGAACGCGTCAATGACGACGGTGATGGACTTCGGCATGGTGGTAGGGTATGTGGTGCTGGGGATTGTCGCCGTGCTGATCATCCTGATGGGCGTGGGTTTCGTGATGTTCAAAGCGGGCAAGCAGGATGTGGTGATGAAGCTGGTGAACCGCTTCTTCCCGCCGATCCGGCGCGTGATAGAGAAGACATCATCCGGGCGGTTCGCGTCGGTGCTGTCGATGATGATGACGGCGGGGTTCCCGATCAGCGAGGCAATTGCGCTGGTGCCGGGCGTGATCAGCGATGAAAAGACGAAAGCGAAAGTAGCCAAGTGCGCGGAGGCGATCAACGACGGCGGCAAGGAGTTGCCCAAGGCGATTGCGGAAGCGGAGCTGTTTGAGCCGATCTACAACAAGATGATCCAGGTGGGGTTCTACGCGGGCCAGATGGACCATGTGATGAACCGGCTTTCTGATATTTATGAAGATGAGATTGACGACGGGATCAGGCGGCTGGTGGGGCTGATTGAGCCGTCGCTGGTGGCGCTGCTCGCGGTGGTCATCGGGGGCATTCTGCTGGCGGTCATGCTGCCGCTGGCCAGCATCATGTCGTCTATCCTGTAAGAAAACCTACAGTCCACCAGGGGAGGATTACGCCATGCAGAAGATCAAAAAGCGTTCCCGCTGGCGGGGTCTTGCCGTTTCACTGCTTGCATTCGCTGCGGTGATTGGGCTGTTTCTGTATGTATTTGGCGGCACAGGCGCGGCATCGGACCGCGAGCAGGCGGCGCTGCTGGAAAGGGCAATCCGAAATGCCGCCGTCAGCTGCTATGCCACAGAGGGCCGCTACCCGGATACGCTGCGGCGTATCGTGGACCAGTACGGCGTTATCGTCGATGAATCGCGCTTTATTGTCAATTACAGCGTATTCGCGGAGAATGTGATGCCCAGCATTACCGTTATCATCAAGGGGGAAAGCCTGACATGACCATGCGGCGCAAAAAAACGGAAGCAAGCCACGCCGTTGGCGGGCTGTTCACATTTGCGCTGTTTGGCGTGTATGTGCTTTTATCGCTGATGATTGTGGTAATCGGCGTGAACGGGTACCGCAACGTAGTCAACCAGGGCGAATCCCTGGGAGCGGTCCGCACCGCGCTTGGCTACGTCGAAAGCAAGATCAACAGCCGCGCCAGCGAGGACGGCATTTCCCTAGGCGACAGGGAAGGCGTGCGCGCGCTGACATTGCACAGTCACACCGAGGACGACATACCGCTGGAAACGGTGATCTACTTCCTTGACGGCGCGCTGTACGAATCGTATTTTGACCCGGCGGAGATGGAGTTTGACCCGGAGTTTGGCGAAATGCTGGCAGAGGTAGAAAATTTTGCGGTTGGAGCCGTGCAAAATAATCTGCTGAGGCTGACAGCGACGGCGGCCGATGGCCGCACGCAAACGCTGCATGTGGCCCTTGTGGGCGGGCAGGAGGTGCAGCCATGAAAACCGGAAAACCAAACACCCTGCTGATAGAGCTGGTGATTGTGCTGCTGTTTTTCTCGCTTTCGGCGGCTGTGATTTTGCAGCTGTTTGTCGCCACGCATGACCGGCAGCTGCGCAATGAAGTAGAAAGCGGCGCGACGCTGCTTGCGGAAGATATATCGGCGCGCTTTGCCGCAAGCGATCTGGATGCCAAAGTGTTTTTTGCCGCCGATGGCTGGGCGGAAACCGAGGGCGGGTACAGCCGCACCACCGTTGTTGCCGGGCGTACGCTTACGCTGTCGCTGGAAGGCGCCGCAGAGCAAACCGCCGCGGGCAAGCTGGATGACTTTCTGCTGACCATCCTCAGGGATGGCGAAAGGGTGGTATCGCTGCCGCTTGCGCGGTACATACCCGGGGAGGAAACCCTATGATCGAAAAGCAAGAATACCGCATGGGCGTTGGCGCGTCCTCCATTTTGATGATTTTTGTGATCTTATGCATTACAACGCTGGGTGTGCTTTCCTTCGCCAATGCGCGGGCCAATTATACCCTGACGCAGCGCCGCACCGCTTATGTGGAAACCTTCCAAACCGCCCGCGCGCAGGCGCAGCGCGTGCTGGCCCAGATCGACGCGGCACTTGCGCAGGCCGCGCAAAATTCTGGCATGTACGGGGAAGCGGTGGGGAAACTAACCGTGGAAGGCACGGAGCTTGCCGTATCGGAGGATCTGGTCATCAGCTTTTCCATTCCCTTTGGCGAGGCGCAAAGCCTGGATATCGGCGTGCGCGCGGCCGGGCCGGATGCGGCGCGGCGGTACGAGATGGCGTACCAGTACTATGTGAACATGGGCGAGTGGGAGCCGGATGAAACCCTGCGGCTGGTCTGGTGAGGTAATGCGATGATCACAATTCGTCTGCTGGGACAGTTTGAAATGAGCATAGGCGGGGAAAAGGCATTGGATGCCTTCGCCGGATCGCGGCGGGGGCGGCTGTTCCTGCTGTATTTGCTGCTGAACAAGGATGAAGATGTACCGTTCGCGATGCTGCAGCAGGCGCTGTGGGATGACGAAACCGATTCCGTCCCGGCGCTGAAGTCGCTTGCGTCGCGCGTACGCAAAGCACTGGTCGCCGCGGACCCTGCCCTTGCCGAGTGCTTTGTTGCCAGAAAAGGGGCGTATCGCTGGAACCCCGCCGTTTCCTGCACAATTGATGCATATGATTTCCAGCGGCTGTGTTCGGCGTTTCAAAAGGTGACCGCGTGGGACGCGGATGCTGCGAACGTGTTTGAGCGGGCCAGCGCGCTGTACACCGGGGATGTTGCGCTGGAAGATGAGCAAAAAAGCTGGCTGAGCGCACATCGCACCTATTACCACACGATGTATTTGCAGATGATCTACCATGCCATCCGCCTGCTGACGCGAAACAATGAGTATGACAGCGTACTCCGCGTTTGCCGCCGGGCGCTGGAGCTGGACGCGATGGATGAAACACTGCGCCTGGAAATGATGGAGGTATTGGCCAAGATGGAACCAAACAACGAGGTTTACACGCAATATCAGCACAGTGCGCCGCACAAGGCAGCCAGGTCACCGCTATACCGGTCGGATAAGCTGCACAGCCTTTACCGCCAGATCATACAGGCGGATCAATCACTGGGCATTGATATGGACGGCATCCGCCGCACGCTGGAGGACAACACCGCGCCGGGCGGGCCGCTGGTGTGCGAATATACAGTATTCCGTGATACGTTTCAGCTGCTGATGCGTAGCTTTTCCCGCATGGGGCATCCTATTTTCCTGGGGGTGCTGATGGTATCGGCGCCGCAGGATGAGGATGTGGACCCGATGATTCTGGATAGCGCGATGCACCGGCTGCTTGCAAGCATGATCACCAACCTGCGCAGGGGCGATACGGTCACCCGCTACAGCCCGTCGCAATACGCGCTGCTGCTGCCCAATGTCAACATGGAGACGGGGCAAATGGTGATGGAGCGCATCCGCAGCACATTTTATGGGATGCATTTTAACGCGATGCTGACGATTACTTACAAGCTTTGCCCGCTGGAAGATATGGCGCCTTCGGCACTCGCATGAACTGAGGTTCATGCGAGTGAAGGACGGGGATAGGAACGTCCTCCCCTGAAAATCTGAGGATTTTCCGGGCGGGGAGGACGAGAGGTAAAAAATCCTGGCGGATTTTTTGTCCGTTCGGTGGCGAAGCCACCGATGCCGGATTGAAGTCGAGGGGCTTCGGCCCCTCGAGCACCCAGGAAGCGGGCTGCCGAAATTCATGGAATTTCGGGTGCGCCCGCCGAAGGGGTGGGGACGCTACGGCTAGGGATTTTGGGGTTTTGCCCCGCATGACTCCCGGGGTTTCACTTTGGCCCGGCACTTCCGGGTCTTTCTTTATTTTCATGGGTGATTGACTATAGGAGGTTTTTTTATGCCAGCAAGACGACTTTTGATCCATTCGATGATGAACCTGCGGGAACTTGGCGGCTATACGGCGCGGAATGGCCGCGTGACGCAGTATGGGCGTTTTCTGCGCGGGGATGCGCCGGTCAGCCTGACGGAAGCGGATATTGCCGTGCTGCTTGAATACGGTGTGCGCCATGTGATCGACCTGCGCACCGTGCAGGAGGCGACTGAACGCCCCTGCGTGCTGGCTGCCGTACCGGGCATTGAGTACCACAACATTCCCTTCCTGAAGGAAGTGGCGATGAATGGCATGAGCTTCCGCCCCAAGGAGCATTATGTGATGAACCTGAGCGGCCCCAACCGCGTGGGTGAGGCGATGCGTGCGATGGCAAACGCGGGGGATGGCGCGATCTTGTTCCACTGTACGGCCGGTAAGGACCGCACGGGGATGCTGGCGGCGCTGCTGATGATGCTGGTGGACATCCCAAAGGAAGACATCAAAGCGGATTATCAGGTATCCTTTACCTATTTGCAAAGACTGCTGGGCATGATATTGGAAATGGGCGGCACGGAGGAAATGTGCCGGTCCGATGCCGAATGGCTGGACCCCGTATTTGCCTTTATTGAGGAACGCGGCGGCGTGGAAGCATACCTTACAGCGTTGGGTGTGCAGGCGGATGAATTGGAACGGCTGCGGGCGAAGCTTCTGTCATGAAGTTTGCCAACCTTTGCTTTGTATGTTATACTTAAAATTCACGACTATTCCCTGAAGGAGGCTGTGTATGCAGCAACACGCACTACTCACCAAAGATGAAATCAAGAAAAGCATTATCAGCAAATTGCAGCGCCATAATGGCTGCTCTCTACAAGAAGCAACATCCATTCAGATTTATAAAGCGGTCGCATCGACCGTGCGCGATCAGATCATGAATAAGCGCGTGGCCACGCGCCGCGCGGTGCGGGATGCCAACGGTCGCAAGCTATACTACCTTTCCGTGGAGTTCCTGATGGGCCGCTCGCTCCATTCCAACCTGCTGAACCTGTGCGCCACAAAGGAATACAGAGAAGCTTTTGATGAGCTTAGCATCACCGCTGAGGACATCCTGCGCGAAGAACCGGAGCCCGGCCTTGGCAACGGCGGCCTGGGCCGCTTGGCCGCGTGCTTTATGGACTCGCTGACCACGGAAGAGCTGCCCGCGATGGGCTGCACCATCCGTTATGAATACGGCCTGTTCCGCCAGCGCATCGTCGATGGCCAGCAGGTGGAGCTGCCGGACACCTGGCTTGAAAACGGCAACGCGTGGGAGCACGCCCTGCCTGAGGACAGCGTGGAGGTGCACTTCGGCGGCCGCGTGGAAGAGGATTGGTCCACCGGCGAGCTGGTTACCCGGCACACGGATTACACCACCCTCATCGCCATGCCGTATGACATGCCCGTTACCGGCTACGACACGGACATGGTAAACACCCTGCGCATGTGGAGCGCGCAGTCGCCCAAGACGATTGACCTGACATCCTTCGGCCAGGGCAACTATGCCAAGGCGCTGGAGGGCCGCGCATTTGCCGAGGTGCTGTGCAAGGTGCTCTACCCGGAGGATGACCATTTCGAGGGCAAGCAGCTGCGCCTGAACCAGCATTATTTCTTTACATCGGCGTCGGTTCAGCACATCATAAACGATTACAAGCGGGAATTTGGGGATGACCTGCACCGCCTGCACGAGAAGGCCGTCATCCACATCAACGATACGCACCCCGGGCTTGCGATCCCCGAACTGATGCGCATCCTGATCGATCAGGAGGGCTTCACATGGGATGAGGCCGAAAGCGTTACCCGCCGGATGGTGGCGTACACCAACCACACCATCATGTCCGAGGCGCTGGAGCGCTGGCCCGAGGCGATGGTCAAGGCGCAGTTTCCGCGCATCTACCAGATTCTGGTGGAGCTGAACCGCAGGCTGTGCGAGAAGCTGTGGACCGCATTCCCCGGAAAGTGGGACCAGATCGCGCAGATGGCGATACTGGCGTACAACCAGGTGCACATGGCGAACCTGTGCGTGGCGTACGCGTATTCCGTCAACGGTGTGTCGCAGCTGCACGGCGATATCCTGAAGCGCACCACATTCCACGATTACAACCAGATCATGCCGGAAAAATTCCATGCCATCACCAACGGCATCACATACCGTCGCTGGCTGATGCTGTCCAACCCGCGCCTGTCTGCGTTGATCACGGATGCCATCGGCGAGGCGTGGAAAAACGACGCCGACGCCCTGCGGGATCTGCTGCCCATGCGCGATGACGCCGCATTCCGCGAGCAGTTCGCCAAGGTTAAGCGCGAGAACAAGCTGCGCCTGTCGCAGTGGCTGATCCTGAACCAGCGTGAAGGGTTTGATCCGGATTTCATGTTGGATACACAGGCGAAGCGGTTGCACGAATACAAGCGCCAACTGCTGAACGCCATGCACCTGCTGGTACTGTACAACCGCATTGTGGATGACCCCACGTTTACCATGCCGCCGCGCTGCGTGATTTTCGGCGCGAAGGCATCGCCCGGGTACCGCCGCGCGAAACAGATCATCCGCTTCATCAATGCCGTGGGCGAGCTGATCGAAAAGCACCCGCGCGCCCGCAAGATGATAAAAATCATCTTCCTGGAGAACTACTGCGTATCCGCAGCCGAGGTGCTGATCCCGGCGACCGAGCTGTCTGAGCAGCTTTCCACCGCTACGAAGGAAGCCTCAGGTACCGGCAACATGAAATTCATGATGAACGGCGCGCTGACCATCGGCACGCTGGACGGCGCGAACGTTGAGATGGATGAAGCGGTCGGCCGCGGCAACATCTACATTTTCGGCGCGCGCGCGCATGAAGTCGAAGCGATCTACGCCACCGGCAGTTACCACGCATCCAGCGTGTTTGAAACCAACCAGGAGATTCGCCGCGCGATGACGCAGATGATTGACGGCACGCTGGCGGAGCCCGGCGCGTTCAACGAGCTGTACCATTCGCTGCTGTTTGGCGATTACGGCGGAATGGCCGATCCGTATCTGGTGCTGAAGGATTTCGGCTCCTACACGATGGCGCAGAAGCGCATCAGCGCCGACTACCAGAACGTGGAGCGCTGGCAGCGCATGGCGATTGCCAACACCGCGTGCTCCGGCGTGTTCTCCAGCGACCGCACCATCCGCGAGTATAACGAGCGCATCTGGCACCTGTCGCCGGCGCGCTGGTGAGCAGTATGCGCTTATACCACGACAGCCGCGACCCTGCATACCGATCGCCGGGCGGTGCGCAGCCGTGCGGCCGGGAAGTGACGCTGCGCCTGCGCGTGACCGAGGGGCAGCCGGACGCCGTGCACCTTCGGCTGTGGTTTGGCAAGGAGAGCTTCCACCCCATGCATCCCGCAAAGGATGACCCGACGCTGTACGAGGCCGCTATCTGCCTGCCGGAGCACCCGTGCCTTTTGTGGTATGATTTCCAGGCGTGGCAGACGGGCCAGTTCTACTGGTACGGCAACGCGTTTGACGGCCTGGGCGGCGAAGGCGCGCCGGTGTGGGGCCAGGCGCGTTCCTACCAGATCACCGTATATGATCCCGCGTACCGCGTGCCCAGCTGGACGCGCGGCGCGGTGTTTTACCAGATATTCCCCGATCGCTTTGCCCGCGGGGCAGGGGAGGGACCGCCGCGCGCGCTTCCCGGCCGCACAGTGCACCAGGATTGGTCGCAGCAGCCCGATCTGGTGATCGACCCGCGCAGCGGGGATAACCAGGCGCATGACTTTTTCGGCGGCACGCTGCGCGGCATCCGAGAGAAGCTGCCCTACCTGCAACCCCTCGGCGTGACGGCGCTGTACCTGAACCCCATATTTTTAGCGAAAACGAACCACCGCTTCGATACCGCCGACTGGAAGAGCATCGACCCGATGTTGGGCACGCTGGAGGACTTCCAGGCGCTGTGCGAAGAGGCGCGGCAAATGGGCATCCGGCTGGTGCTGGATGGCGTATTCAGCCATTCCGGCGATGCCAATTCCTTTTTCGTGCACGCGCAGGAGGTCATCGATTCCCCGTACCGCAACTGGTACCGGTTTGAACACTGGCCTGACATGTACAAAAGCTGGTGGGGATTCCCCACACTGCCGGAGCTGAACAAGCATCAGCCCGAGGTGATTGACTATTTCCTGACCGATCAGGACGCCGTGGTCGCCAAATGGCCGCGCGAGGGGTCATCGGGTTGGCGCATTGATGTGGCGGATGAACTGCCGATGGAATACCTGCGCCTGATGCGAAAGCGCGTCAAGGAGGCAAGCCCCGAGGCGATCCTCATCGGCGAGGTGTGGGAGGATGCTTCCAACAAGGTCACATATGGTCAGATGCGCAGCTATTGCCTGGGCGACACACTGGATGGCGTGATGAACTACCCGCTGCGGGATGCGGCGCTTGCGTTCATCACCGGCAGCCTGGACGCTGCGGGCTTCAAGCGCCGGATGGATTCACTGTATGAAAATTATCCGCACCCGTTTGCGCAGGCGTTGCTCAACGTCATGGGCAGCCATGACCGCGCCAGGGCGCTGAACGTGCTGTGCGGCAAAGACGGTGAAAACCTGCTCCGTTCGGAGCGCGCGAACCTGCGCCTGTTGCCCGAAGAGCGCGCGCTGGCTGAAAAGCGGCTGAAGCTGCTGCTGCACCTGATTTCCGCGATGCCGGGCATGCCCTGCGTCTATTACGGCGATGAGGCAGGCATGGAGGGTGCCAGCGACCCGTACAACCGCGCGCCGTTCCCGTGGGGGCATGAGGACAAGGCGCTGACGGAGGCGTTCCGCCAGGGACTGACGGGTCGCCGGGAAGTGAAAGAAATTGCCGAGGGCGGACTTGTGCTGCTGGCCCCGCACCCCGATGTGCTGGTTGTGATGCGCACGCTGCCAGGAAGCTCGTGGGTCATGGCGGTCAACCGTGGAAACACGCCGCAAAAGGTGGCCGCAGGCTCGCGTACGGTGATCATCCCTGCAATGGAAATTGTTGACTGGGCGGAAGCAAACGTATAAGACTGCATAAAGCCATTCATACCGCATAAAACCAAATGAAAGCTGCTTGTAAGCATCAAATGCTGACAGGCAGTTTCTTTTTGCTGCGGCGGATATTTCGTGCATTTGGTTGCAGATAGGATCAAATATAATAGGGCAGGTGTGGCAATTGGAAGTAAAATTTTGCGAATGCAATACGCCCCTCGCATTGTCATTTTTTTCATTTGCATATTTATAAACAGCAGTTTACTACAATAAAGCCAAATTTCAGATTGACAAATTGTATATTGTATGCCAATATAGAATATGCTTTTTCATAAAACCGAAAAAGGAGGGGTGACTGTGAACGCAGGCAGAGTGAAAGGGAAGCGCGCGCACAAGAAGCGCTGGTTCACGCTGGATGATCTGGATTTGACCATTCTTTCATTGCCTACAGTCGCTTGGTTCATCGCTTTTTGCTACATCCCTATGTTCGGCGTGGTTATGGCGTTCAAAAACTACAAGGTGAAGCCGGGCAAAAGTTTTCTGTACAGCCTATTCGTCAACAGCGACTGGGTTGGCACAAAGAATTTCGAATTTCTGTTCAAGGGGCATGACGCGTACATCATGTTCCGCAACACCATTCTGTATAACATTGTGTTTATCACGCTGGGCGTGATCATTCCTGTGACGCTGGCAATCCTTATTTCCCAGATGTACAGCCAGAAAATGGCGAAGATATGCCAGACCAGCATGTTCCTGCCGCACTTCCTATCCTGGGTGGTCGTCAGCTACTTTGTGTACGCGTTCCTTTGCGTGGATAAGGGGCTTGTCAACAAGATGATCCAGGCGCTTGGGGGCGAGGGGAAAACCAACTACTATCAAGTTGCGGGGCCATGGCCCTATATATTGGTGTTTTTGCAGT
Organism: Eubacteriales bacterium; assembly: GCA_031549905.1. GTDB lineage: Bacteria > Bacillota > Clostridia > Christensenellales > Aristaeellaceae > Avichristensenella. The sequence goes on along the minus strand of JAVBPC010000024.1, from coordinate 114,267 downwards.
TATGGAAAACGACCGGATATAGCATGGTCGTCTATCTCGCATCCATCAGCGGGATAGACGGGGCGCTGTACGAGGCCGCTCTGATTGACGGGGCGACCAAATCGCAGCAGGTGCGCTATATCACGCTGCCGCTGCTCAGGCCCATTATCTCCATCATGTTTATACTCGCGGTTGGCAACATCTTCCGCACGGATTTCGGCCTGTTTTACCAGGCGACGCGCCACCCCGGCGCCATCGTGGATGTATACCGCACGGTGGATGTGTATGTTTATCAGATCCTCATTGAGCGCTCCAACGTGAACTACTCTTCGGCTGCGGCCTTCCTGCAATCGGTGCTGGGGCTGATTACGATCCTGACAGCCAACCTGGTCGTCAAGAAGATCGACCCCGAAGCCGGGCTGTTCTGAGAAAGGGGGCGCGGGTATGGATCTTAAGACGAATTTTTTCAAGGGCAATATCAAGGTTTCCGATGGCATTGCCAAGATGAACCGCGTGAAGCCGCACACAAACGCGCTGATTACGGCGCTGTTCATCATCCTGGCGCTGATAGCGGTGATTCCGGCGATATTTGTGCTGATACTGTCCCTCTCTTCCGAGGCATCCATCCAGGCCAAGGGTTACAGCTTCCTACCGCAGCAGTGGTCGCTGGATACTTATGCGTATCTGTGGCGCGAGAAGGATGTCATAGGCCGTTCGCTGATCAACTCATTGCTGGTGACTGTGGGTGGCACCTGCATCGGCCTGTTCCTGTGTTCCACGATGGGGTATGCTCTTTCGCGTCCGACTTATCGCCTGCGCAAGATATACAGCTACATGATTTTCATTCCCATGCTGTTTAGCGGCGGGTTGGTGGCCACCTACATGGTCAATACGCAGATATACATGATGAAGAACACTTATTGGGTCCTGACGCTGCCCATCGCATGTTCCACGTTCTACATCATCATTATGCGCACGTTCTTCCAAACAACGGTGCCCGATTCCGTGATCGAATCGGCCACAATTGACGGCGCGCGGCAGTTCCGCATCTTCCCACAGATTGTGTTGCCCATTTCACTGCCCGCGATCGCCACCATCGGCCTGTTTTTCACTTTCGGTTTCTGGAATGATTGGTTCCAGGCGCGCATGTACTTGAACACAAACCGGCAGGATCTGTATCCGCTGCAATACCTGCTGATCAGCATTGAAAACAAGATAGACTTCCTGACCAGAAACGCACAGTACATCACGGCGGGCGCGGATGAAAAGCTGCCCAGCGAAACCATCCGCATGGCAATTGTTATGATCGTAGTCATTCCAATCGCCTGCTCGTATCCATTTTTCCAGAAATATTTCATTTCCGGTCTTACGATTGGTGCGGTAAAAGGGTAATGCGGCGCATATTCTTTGGCTAAAACGGCCAGTTATGGCCGGTTTGCAAATAGTTTCTACAAGGAGGTTCTACCATGAAGAAACTGGTTTCCCTGTTGGTGCTGGTGATGATGGTCGCTACGTTGTTTGCTGCGGTGCCGGCCCACGCGGCGGATTATGTCAAGCTGACATGGGTGCAGGGCTGCGCGTCGGATGCGCCTACGGATGTGGCGGAGGTAAACGAAGCGCTGAACGTCATCTCCCGCGAGAAGCTGGGCGTTGAGGTTGACATCATCTACATGACCGGTGAGCAGGTGCTCACATCCATCCAGGCCGGCGAAGTGTACGACATGTACTTCACCTGCGACTGGTACAACGATTACGCCACGCAGTCGTATGCCGGCATCTTTGCCGACATCACCGAACAGATCAAAACTGTGACGCCTGAACTGTATGCCACGATGCCCGAAGAAGTGTGGGAACTGGCGAAGGTTGGCGGCAAGCTGTATGGCATCCCGGTCAAAAAGGACTACTGCCCCGAAATTTTTGTGATGTTTGACAAGGAATTCTTTGCAAGCATCGACATGGAGATTCCGGCGGAAATGGACTTCGTTGATCTGGAGCCGTATCTGGCGGCGCAGAAGGAAGCCTTCCCGGATGAGTACCCGCTGGTGCTGATGCGCAGCCCCTCGGGCATTGATGCTACGTTCAACTATATCAACCGTGACTGCCAGATCGGCTTCCCGTACTCTGCGGCGGGCACCGAAGATGCGACGAAGATCATCAGCATGTATGAGGATGAAGAGATGATCCGCCGCCTGACGGCGCTGCATGACTGGTATGTCAAGGGCTACATCAATCCTGATGCCGCCACAACCGAAGTTGCCGGCATTGACAACAAGCAGCACTTCCTGAAGTTCGGCCAGGGCTTCTATGGTGCGGATTCTATCTGGAGTTCCGGCTATCAGTATCCGATCGCGATCTCCAAGATCTCCGGACCGTACCTGTCCACATCGGGCGTTCGCGGCTCACTGAACGCTTTCAGCGTGACGCTGGAAGATAATGCCGCCAAGCTGGAGCTTGCGCTGAAGTATCAGGAGCTCGTCAACACCGACAAGACCTACCGCGACATTCTCCGCTATGGCGTTGAAGGCAAGCACTTCAACTACAATGAGGATGGCACTGTTTCCAAGACGGATGACGGCGTGAACAACTACAGCCCGTGGGCGTTCTCGCAGGGTTCCTATGCGCTTGCGTCCGTGGAAAAGTCCAACTTTGACGCGGTCCCCGTTGATGTGAACATGTGGGATGTTGTGTTCGCCGGCTACGAGAATGCGCTGGTCGCGGCTGACTACGGCTTCTCGTTTGACCCCAGCGACTTCACGATGGAAATTGCCCAGATGACGGTTATCCGCGAAAAGTGGTTTGGCCAGATCTTCACCGGCACCGTTGACCCGGTTGAGTCCCTGCCTGCCGTGATCGCCGAGATGGAAGCCGCGGGCCTGCGCGAAGTCATCGCCGCTGCTCAGGAGCAGCTCGACGCGCACCTTGCGAGCCTGGAATAACCGCAAAATCCCTTGAGGGGGGAAGCCCGGCGCAAGCCGGGCTTTTTTGTGAACAAGTATGAAAACAGACAGATTGATCGCGATCACCATGTACCTGCTGGGCCGCGATACCGTGAGCGCTTCCCAGCTGGCGCGGCGGTTTGAGGTGTCGAGGCGCACCATCCAGCGCGATATTGATGCGCTTTGCCGGGCGGGCATCCCCGTGACAGCTGCGCACGGCGCGGAGGGCGGCTACGCGATTGTGGACGGTTTCAAGCTGACCCGCCAGATTGCCGGAAAGGATGATTATCAGAACATCATCACGGCGCTGAAAGGGCTTGACAGCGCGTACGAAAATGAGCGGGTGCAGCAGACGCTGGAAAAGGCGCTGGCTACGATGCGGGGCGGGGAGCAGCGGGTTTTCATCGACTTCGCTGTGGCGCGGGAGGGCGCGCTTGGCGAGCGATTGCGGGCGATCGAAAAGGCAATAGAGGACGGAACGCCGCTGAAAATAACGTACAGTAATGCGGAAGGGGTGCTTACAGAGAGGGTAATAGAACCCCTTGCATTGTCTTTTCAATGGTATGCGTGGTATTTGTTCGCGTACTGCCGCCAGAAGCAGGGGTACCGCACATTCAAGTTGGCGCGGATAGCAGGCATGGAGGCGGCGCAAGGTACGTTTACGAAGGCGCACGGCAACGTGGAAGCGCTGATGCATGCCGCCGCCCGGACAGATACGCGCGAACTGTGGGATATCCGCTTGCTTTGCAAGGCCGAAGCGCGCATGCAGATTGTGGAATACATAAACGGTAAGATTGTTGGGGAGCGCGAGAACGGCGACTTTGTGATGGCGCTCAATGTACCGATGGAGCGCATGTGGTTTTCACTGCTGATGGGGTTTGGCGCGCAAATAGAGGTGCTTGCGCCGGAAAAGTTGAAGGTCCTGCTACGAGAAAGAGCACAAGAAATCTTATCCCCGAAATGAATGATGACACACTGATGTCGCCATTGGTGTGTTATGCTTGTTCGCAGGGAGGGGATCAACATGGATTTTCGCATGGAAAGAGACCTTGCGCTGTGCGGGCTTGCATGCGTGCTATGCAGCGAAACGGATTGCCTGGGATGCAAAGCGCGCGGGTGTGCGATGGGCAGCGACTGCTCCGTTTACAAGTGCGCGATGGGAAAAGGCTTGGACGGCTGCTATCAGTGCGACCAGTTCCCTTGCGGCGAAGGGATGCTGCAGGGTGTGCGCAACCGGGCATTTAACCGGTATGCGCGGCGCTTTGGCAAGGAAGATTTGCTGAACCGGCTTCGTATAAACCGGGAAAACGGGATCAGCTACCACAACCCCGGCGGGCTGAAGGGCGACTATGACGCATTTGAAACCGAAGGGGAAATCCTGCGGCTGCTGCGCTTTGGTACTCATGACCCGTACGCGAAATGTCCGGAGTTTGACACGGAGCATTTCGCGCTGCGGCTTGTGCGCATGGAGGACGCGGAGGATCTGCTTGCCTGCTACAGCGACCCGAAAGCGCAGCCACTGTTCCACAGGGAGGGCTGCACCAGCGATTTCCGCTACCAGCGGCTGGAGGAGATGCAGGAATGCATCGCCTTTTGGCTAGAAGGATATCGCGTGGAGGGGTACGTCAGGTTCGCGATCATTGACAAGGCGTCGGCACATGCAATCGGAACGATAGAGATGTTTGGCAAGGTAGGACAATACAAAACGCCCAGCGGCATTTTGCGGCTGGATATCGCATCCAAATATGAGAAAGAGCCGTACCTTAGCGAGCTGTTCTCGCTGTGTGCGGCGGAATTCTTTCCGCTGTTTGATGTGGAGGAGATGATGACGAAGGCGATACCCAGCGCGGGCGCCAGAATAGCGGCTGTTTCTGCCTTGGGCTTTGCGCCGCGTGAAATGCCCGGTCGCAAGCACATTTGGGGGAAAAATGCGCAAAGATAACAGCCGAACTATAGGGGATAGCTCAGCCATCCCGACCGCAAGGCCGGGGGAGGCGTTTCAGGGTTCTTTGACCCTAATCTCTTTTTTTAAAGTACCTGATAATGTTTCTGCCCAGTATCCTTGCCTGCTCCAACCGACGCGGCTGGCCTGAAATATCGCCCGGCTTATCCGCGCAGGCAGTAACGCCGTTCAGTTCACCCGGCACGCACAAAACGCCGCTTGACAGGTAGAAATTATGAATGATGTTCAGCACAATGGATTGTCCGCCGCTTGAACCTCTTCCAACCGCGATAGCACCGCCCAATTTGCCTTCAAGCGGCCTATTTTTGGCCGCAAAGGTCCTGTCAAACAAAGCTTTTAGCTGCGCCGGGACGTTCCTCCAGTATGCGGGGGCAGAAATGACGATGGCGTCGCACGCGGCGTATGCTTCGTATACGTCATGCATATCATCATCAATCCAGCATGCCTTTTTTTCGCAGCAGGTTTCGCAGCCAACGCACATGCCTATCTTCTTTTCGGAAAGCAAGATTTCTGTGATATCCCAGTTTGCCTCCTGAAAAGGCTCCAGGGCGGCACGCAGCAGTATTTCTGAGTTGCCGCCTTTTCGTGGGGTTCCGGATATTCCAAGCACTTTCATGGTTTACCCTCTTCCTTTCCCTTTTGTAACCCTCCGCGCCACCCCCATTGCGGGCCTGAACCAGAAGGACTCCAGCGCTCGCGACGCATCGCGCAGCTTGTCCGCAATTTTGATGCCCTGCGGGCAGCGCGCCTCGCACGCACGGCATTGTATGCAGTTTGAGGCGAAGCGCCGCGCCTCGTACAGCGCGCCGGTATGCATGACATAATGCTTCACAGCCTGAACGCGCCCGCGCGTAAACTTCTCGTTGTAGCAGGCGAAACAGGTGGGAATATCCACGCCGCGCGGGCAAGGCAGGCAATACCCGCAGCCCGTGCAGGGCACGCGGATGGCGCTGTTGATCGCGGAAAGGGCCTCACCATATGCCGCGCGCTCCGCGTCCGTCAGGCAGCCGGGCGGGCACGCGTCCGCAATGCGGATGTTCTCTTCCAGCTGCGCCAGATCGCCCATACCGGATAGCGCCAGCGTCACCTCGCTGTGGTTGAACACCCAGCGCAGCCCCCAGTCGGCAAGAGATCGACCGGCATCAGCGCCGGCAAACGCTTGGCGCGCCGCTTCCGGCAGCCCGTTTACCAGCATGCCCCCGCGCAGCGGCTCCATCACGAATACCGGTAGCCCCATCTCCGCCGCGCGGCAAAGACCCGCGCGCCCGGCCTGATTGTGCTCATCCATGTAGTTATACTGGATCATGCAAAAATCCCACGGGTAGCACGAAAGCAACGCCTCAAAATCCTGCCGCCCGCCGTGGAAGGAAAAGCCGATGTTGCGAATCTGCCCGGCTTTCTTTTTCGCGTCAATCCATGGCACAATGCCAAGCAGTTCCATTTTGCGCAGTGCTGCCGGGTTTGCCAGCATGTGCAGCAGATAGTAATCGATCCGGTCCGTCTGAAGGCGCTCCAGCTGGCGACCGAACAGCCTGTCGATGTCCGCCGCGGTGCGCACCATGTGCAGCGGTAGCTTGGTGGCGATGTGTACCTTGCCGCGCAGCCCGCCCGTGCGCAGGGCCTCGCCCAGCGCCTCTTCGGAACCGGGGTAGATGTACGCGGTATCGAAATAATTGACGCCCAGTTCGGCTGCCCGCGCGATCAGCGCGTTTGCCTTCTCCTGATCGATCCGGCTGCCCTTGCGCGGCAGGCGCATAGCCCCAAGGCCCAGCTGCGATAGCCTGTCGCCATTCTTCGGGTTGATTCTGTAACGCATAGCGTGCTCCTTGTGTTACGGCGTAGTTCCGGTTGAGTATCCCACATCGACAAAAGAATTGGGCACATCGCCCACGATAATCGACTCCGCCACCGGCACATGCGCCGATACGGCGGCAGTTTTGGTGCCCGTGGGGATGACCATCTGCACGGTGGTGTTCACCTGCAGATAGATGCGGTGGCGCGTTTGGTTGATGCCCGCGGAGGAAAACTCGCTGACAAACTCAGTGGATACCGCGCCCACCGGCACCACATCCACATGAATCGTCGGCCCGCTGCCGGCCAGCAGCTTGATGCCCGTTGCCGAGCCCAGCGGGATGCCGATGCCGGATGACGCGATGTTTTCCAGGTTGTTTTGCACGGCCAGCACCGTCTGCGTGGCCATCTCGTTCATGCGCGCAGTGTTTGCCTGCATCATGGATACGCGCCCGCTCGAATCCATCACCACATCCATCAGGTCGCTGTACACGCCGCCGGTGCGCATCACCTGGAATACGGCGTCGTTCATCGCCTGCACCGCCATCACGCGGGCGCGCGCCTCCGCCATGGATAGGATCACCGGGCGCAGGTTGTGATCCATCCAGATAAACAGCAGCACCGGAATCAGGATTACCACCAGCACCCGCCAGTACAGGCGGCGGGGCTTCCGGTAGGTTTTCGCCTTCATCTGCGCGGTCATGCGATATCACCCCGCACAGGATATGCGAAAAAAGAATGAGTCAGACCAAATTTACCGCGAATTGCCGCAAAGCTTCGATGTTTGCGCGGTCAAAGCGCGTATCGCGCGGCGTATGGATGCGGGACATGTACAAGCCCAGCCCCTTTTTGTGGTGCAGCGCCGCCACGCCCACGGACTTCTTGTACAGAAACTGATCCGACGGGTAAAACGCGCGCGATGTGGGGGCGATATGCAGGGTTTTTCCGTCAGGCAGGGGTAGAGCGGGTTCCAGGTGGTTTACCAATGCCGTGTCTTTTTGCAGCTTCTTTGAAAGTACCAGCAGCAGATGATCGCCGTCGGATACGCAGTCGAAGTTGATCAGCGTCTTTTGTGTGGATACGCGCGGGTGCTGCTTTAAGAACAGCCGCGCGCCGACCAGCCCTTTTTCCTCGTTATCGAAGAATACGAAGCAGCAGCGTGCGCGGTCCGCTTCAGGCATGGACAGCAGCGTTTCCAGCAGCACCGCCACGCCGGATGTGTTGTCGTTCGCGTTTCGCGGGTTTGCCGGGCCATAGATGATTAGCGAAAACATGCCCCAGCACAACAACCCGGCCAGCCCGCCGACCACAGTGGATGGTACGCCCGACATTGCCATCGGCACGCCGATAAGCACCGTCAGCCCAATGGATGCCGCCATCGGCACAATAATCAGCAGCATCTGATACAAAAAGGTGAGCAGAAAGTTCATTGGGGCCATAAAATTGGGGATGGGCAGCCGCGCACAGGTGTCATAGTGCGCGGTGAAGAAGATGGGCGCGCGCTCTGGATCGCCCACGACCAGGTTTACCGTTGCGTCGGATGTGCCCTTGCGCTCCTCAAACAGCGCGATGCCCTCCGCCGCCAGCTTTTCCGATAGGAACGCGCGGAACGCGGCCTTCTGCGCCGCCGTTTTGCGCACCTGCCACTTTTCAAGTATTTCTTCCGTGATTGGGTGCATGTTTACCTCCCGGCTGGTGATAGCAGGATATCCATTTCAAACCAATGCTCCGTCAGCCATAGCATTTCATCGCGGAAACGCCTTGCAATCTCATCACATTCGCTGAAATACTTCGGCTCAATCCACCATTCTGTTTCAATGCACCATGCAAGGCGCAACGCATCTGCGATATCGGGCAAGGTCAGCGGTAAGTGCTCCGCATAGCCTTCGCGGAAAGCGCGCACGTTTTCGGGGTTCAGCCTGTCTCCTTCCAACGCGAAGGACAGTATCGCCCTGCCTATATCATGCGCGGGGTAGCTGTAGCAGTTGCGGTCAAAATCCAGGATTGCGGATACGCAGTCCATGCCGAAAAGGATGTTCCCGGCATGGAAGTCCTCATGCGCATAGCCTTTGGGGAATTTGTCAAAAAAGCCGGGCGCAAGCCGCCGTAGAATTGGCCGCAGCGCAAGCAGCGCGTCCCTGTATTCAGCGGGGTCACCCGTCTGGCATTTCTCCATACGGGTGCTAAAGCTTTCCCATAGCGATTCCTGCGTGAAGCCGCCAAAGGTGGGCAGCAGGCCCTTATCGGTCGGCGGCGGCAACGCAGAAAACGCACGGTGCATTGCGGCGCAGGCGCTGCCCAGGCTGCGCATTTGCGCCGCCGTGATTGTGCCGGGCGTTTCTGTCTTTCCCGGGCAAAAATTCATCACCATGTAGACCGTTTCCGCATCCAGCCGGCGGATCACGCGGCCCCCATGCTGCCACAAATGTGGGCTGAGAATGCCGCTTTTTTCAAGAACAAGCTGCCTTTGCAGCGCGCATTCGATTCGTGCCATTTTTTCTTTGCCAAACCGCTTTGTGCTGTATTGTTTGACCAGCAGCTTGCCTTGTTCGGTGCGAATCTTCCATTTCAGGTTCATAAATCCGCCCGACACCGGCGTGATCTGGTCAAAGATTATCCCGTAGCTTTCTTTCAGATCGGCAACGATTTGCTCTTGCATGCAATAACCCCTTGTAGCAGCAGGCCGCCGCGGCGGAAACCCACCAGCGACGGCCCTTTGTGTCAGCAAACCCTATCAGTCATGCGCCACGGTAATGCAGCCCACCGGGCACACCTTTGCACACGCGCCGCAGCGGGTGCACTTGTCGGTGTCAATCCTGGCAAACCCATCTGTGACCAGGATCGCGCCATGCGGGCATTCCTTTTCGCAGCGCTTGCAGGCGATGCACGCCTTCATGCACTCTTCGCGCGCCATCCTGCCGGGATCGCGGTTCTGGCAGCGCACGGTTACGGTGGCGTTCCTGGGCATCAGCTGAATGGAGTGGCGCGGGCAAATTTTCGCGCACATGCCGCACGCGGTGCACTTCTTCTCATCCACGCGCGCAAGGCCGTTCACCACGGTCAGCGCATCGAACGCGCACACTTTTACGCAGTCGCCAAGGCCCACGCAAGCGTACGGGCACTTCTTGGGGCCGCCCGCCATGCCGGATGCCATCTGGCAGCTTTCGTAGCCGTCGTACTGATAGCGCTCTTTGGATACGCCCTTTTCGCCCTGGCAAACCACCTTGGCGATCATCGGCGCTTCTTCTTCCACCTTTTCACCCATGATCTCGCCAAGTGCCTTTGCGGATGACGCCCCGCCGGGGATGCAACCGTTCGCCTTCGCCGTGCCGTTTACCACGGCCTGTGCAAAAGCATCGCAGCCCGCATAGCCGCACGCGCCGCAGTTGGCGCCGGGCAGCGCCGCGCGGACTTTTTCCACGCGCTCATCCACCGCAACGGCGAATTTCTTATCCGCAAAGCTTAAGACCACGCCGAATACCACACCTATGCCTCCCAGGGCGAGCGCGGCGTATAGAATGGCTGTAATGTTCATGCTTGCGCTCCTTTCGTTACACCATGCCCGCAAAGCCCATGAACGCCACGGACAGGAGGCCGGCAGTGATCAGGCAGATCGGAAAACCCTTGAGGCACTTGGGAATATTGGAGGATTCCAGCCGCTCGCGGACGCCCGCCATCAGCACGATCGCCAGCAGGAAGCCCAGCGCGCTGAATGTGCCGTTGAGCACCGCCCACACCAGGTTGTATTCCTGCGTGATGTTCAGAATCGTTACGCCCAGCACCGCGCAGTTGGTGGTGATCAGCGGCAGGTAGATGCCCAGGGCGCTATACAGCGCCTTCATCGACTTTTTCATGAACATCTCAACGAACTGCACGAGTGACGCGATAACCAGGATGAACGCGATGGTGTTCAGGTACGTCAGATCCAGCGGCACTAAGATGTAATTGTACACAAGCCAGGTGAACAGCGACGCCAGCGCCATGACGAACGTGACGGCGATGCCCATGCCCGCGGCCGTGCCAACCTTGCTGGAAACGCCCAGGAACGGACAGCAGCCCAGAAACCTGGAAAAGATATAGTTATTGACGAGAATGCAGTTCACCATGAAGAGCAGCACATTGGTAACGCTCATTGTCATGCCTTCACGCCTCCCTTCGCGGCCTTGTTTTTCTGGGATCTGGCGGTCAGCGCGTTGATGATGCCCAGCACCAGGCCAAATGTGATGAACGCGCCCGGGGCTAGCACCAGCAGCAACATCGGCTCATACGCGGCGCCCATCACGGCTTGATTGAAAAGGGTGCCGTTGCCGATCAGCTCGCGGATAGCGCCAATCAGCGTCAGCGCCAGCGTAAAGCCGATGCCCATGCCCAACCCATCCGCGGCGGAGGAGAGCACCGGGTTCTTGGAAGCAAACGCTTCCGCGCGCGCCAGGATGATGCAGTTGACAACGATCAGCGGCAGGAACAGGCCCAGCGATTCATACAGGCTGGGCAGGTATGCCTGCATCAGCATCTGCACCATCGTGACAAACGTGCAGATGACCAGGATAAATGCCGGGATGCGCACCTTATCGGGGATAAACTTCCTCAGCAAAGAAATGACAACGTTGGAGCCGACCAGCACGAACGTGGCCGCAATGCCCATGCCCAGGCCGTTGATCGCGGCGGTGGTTGTCGCCAGCGTGGGGCAAACGCCCAGCACCAGCCGGAAGGTCGGGTTTTCGTTCAGGATGCCGTTCATGAAAACGGAACCCAATGAATTTTCACGCTTTGGCATGCTGCTTTACCTCCCCATATACGGTGCGCTTCATCATGCGGTCGATGAGCGGCGTAAGCACATTCATCAGCAGGATGGCGTAGGTGACGCCCTCCGGGTAGTTGCCGTACTGGCGGATCAAAACCACCATCAAGCCGCCGCCGATCGCAAATATGCATTGCCCCAGGATCAGCATCGGGTTGGTGACATAATCCGTGGCCATGAACACCGCGCCCAGCAGCACGCCGCCGGACAGGATGGCGGTCAGCGGGTCGCCGCCCAGAATCCACGTCATCAGCGCGACAGTGCCCACAAACAGCACCGGAATGTGCGGCCCGATGACCCTGCGGATCACCAGGTACAGGAAACCGATCAGGATCGCGGCCTTGCAGACCTCGCCGATGGTGCCGGGGATGTTGCCCAGGAACAGATCCATCAGGCTTGATTTGCCGGTCACCAGCGGCGTGGCGCTTGTTACGGCGTCGCCGAACTTCGCGGCGGAATCCTGTCCCAGCTGGATCAGCCTTTCCGGCAGGAAGAACGTGGTCATGCGGGCGGGCCAGCTGGTCAGCAGCACGGCGCGCGCGGCCAGCGCGGGGTTTAGGAAGTTATGGCCGACGCCGCCAAACAGCTGCTTGACAACGATGACGGCGAAAGCGCTGCCGATCACCGGCAGCCACAGCGGCGCGCTGGAGGGCAGGTTCAGCCCCAGCAGCAGCCCCGTAACGACGGCAGAAAGGTCGTTTACCTGAATGCGCCTGCCCGAAAGATACTGCCATGCGGCCTCCGCAATGACGGCGGACGCGATGGCAAGCGCCAGAACCCAGACGGCCCGTAGGCCAAACAGGTAGATGCCGGCCGCCGTGGCGGGGACAAGCGCGATGAGGACATCCAGCATGATTTTCTGCGTGGTATCCTTCGCCAGAATGTGCGGGCCGGTTGAAAGCCTCAGACTCATCGGTTCCTTACCTCCTTGCGATTTGCTCTTTGGCATTCTTGAACGAGGCGACCAGCCAGCGCTTGGCGGGGCATATGTAGGAACAGCTGCCGCACAGGATGCAATCCTTGATGTGCTCATTAACAGCCGTATCCAGTTCGCCTGTTTCCGCCAGGTGCATCAGCCGGTATGGCATCAGCTTGGCAGGGCAGGCCATCACGCAGCGCCCGCAGCGGATGCACTGGGACTGCTCGTGAGACTTGGCTTCTTCCTGTGTCAGCACGACGATGCCGTTGGTCGCTTTGGTCATGGAAACCGAATCATCGGGGGCGGGAGTGCCGGTCATGCTGCCGCCGGCAAAGATCTTGCCCGGTTCGCCCATGTAGCCGCCCGCGGCGGTAATCGCGTGGGAGAACTCGGTGCCGATGCGCAGCAGCAGGTTCGAAGGCTCTTGCACAGCGCCGGTGACGGTGGTGATGCGCTCGATCAGCGGCTTTCCGCTGATGACGGCATCGGCGATCGCGGAGGCGGTGCCAACGTTCAGCACCACACAGCGCGCATCCATCGGCAGGCCGCCGCTGGGCACTTCGCGCCCGGTGACCGCCGTGATCAGCTGCTTTTCACCGCCCTGCGGGTACTTGGTTTTCAGTGCTACAACTTCCACACCCTCGCGGCCGTGCGCGGCCTTTTCCACCGAGGCGATGGCGTCGGGCTTGTTATCCTCGATGGCGATGACGCCGCGCGTGACGCCCATGGCGCGCATCGCGGCGCGCAGGCCATCCACCACGCGAAGCGGCGTTTCCAGCATCAGCCGGTGGTCGCTGGAAAGGAAGGTTTCGCATTCCGCGCCGTTTAGGATGATGGTGTCAACCGTTTTGCCCGGGGGCAGCATCAGCTTCGCGTGTGTGGGGAAGCAAGCGCCACCCATGCCGCAGATGCCGGCCGCCTGAATGGCGGGGATGATCTTATCCTTGGGGGCCTTTTCCACATTGCCAAGGCCGGTAAGGGGCACCCATTCATCTTTGAAATCATTATGGATGACCACGCAGGTGCTGATGCGGCTGCCCAGCTGCTGGCGCGGCTCCACCTGGACAACATCGCCGGAAACGCTTGCGTGCACCGGGATGCCGCGCGGGCCTACCGCTTCACCGATCACTTGGCCCATCAGCACATGGTCGCCCTTTTTGACGCACGGCGTGGATGGCGCGCCCAGGTGCATATCCATCGGGATGCACACGCTGTCGGAAACGAAGGCGCGCACCGCCTTGCCGCGCGTGGGGCCCTTGCCCTCGTGGCTTGCGTGCAGCGGATGAATGCCGCCCCTAAATGAAAGCTTCTTCATGGCTCACTCTTCCTTTCACTGCTTGGCGGGCAGCTTATCAAACGCCGTGTTGATGGCATTGATGACAGCTTCCGTTGTGATGGTAGCGCCCGTGATGGCGTCGATATCCGTGATGGCAAGCGGGGGAACCTTGCCGATGAACTGCGCGGTGAATGCATCATCCAGCGCCTTCGCGCCAAGGCCGGGGGTTTCCGCGAAGCGGTCGTTGCCGATCTTGATGGCGGTGATCGCACCGGCGGCATCCACGGTGACTTCGACGTAAACGGGGCCTGCATAGCCCAGCTTGGAGGCGTTCGCCGTGCGGCCGGTGTCCTGCGCGGGCGCATCGGCTGTCGGCGCGTCAGCCGTTTCAGCCGCAGGCGCTAGCTTTTCATAAGCTTCGTTGATCGCGTCGATGACAGCCTGTGTGGTGATCGTGGCGCCGGTCAGGGCATCGATATCTTCGATGGCGATGGGGGGCACCATGCCGACAAACTGGCCGGTGAAAGTTTCTTCCAGCGCCTTCGCGCCAAGGCCGTCCGTCTCGCTGAAGCGCTCGTTGCCAATCTTGACCGCGCTGATCGCGCCGTTTTCATCCACGGTGATTTCGACAAACACGGGGCCGTGCGCGCCAAGCTTGGAAGCCCTGGCGGTGGTGCCGGTTGCGTCTGTTCCGCAGTCATCGCCCGGCAGCGCTTCATTTGTTTCCGTCGGGGCGGCCAGCTTTTCAAACGCCGCGTTGATGGCGTCGATCACGGTCTGTGTAGTGATGGTAGCGCCCGTGATGGCGTCAATATCCGTGATGGCAAGCGGGGGTACCTTGCCGATGAACTGCGCGGCAAAGGCTTCATCCAGCACCTTCGCACCCAGGCCGGGGGTTTCGCTGAAGCGCTCATTGCCGATCTTCAGGTAGGAGATCGCACCTGCGTCATCCAGCGAAAGCTCGATGTAGACGGGACCTGCGTAACCCAGCTTGGAGGCGTTGACCATGTAGGCGGATGCATCCGCGGCGGGCGCTTCTTCAGTAGCCACAGGGGTTTCTTCCGGCGCTTCCGCCGCCGGGGCCAGCTGCTCAAACGCCGCGTTCACGGCTTCCAGCACCGCTTTGGTGGTGATGGTAGCGCCCGTGATGGCGTCGATGTTTTCGATGGCGACAGGGGCCGTTTTGCCGATGAACTGCTCGTAGAACGCCGCTTCCTGCGCCTTCGCGCCAAAGCCCGCGGTTTCGGCAAACTTGTCATCGCCGATATGAATATAGGAAATGGCGCCGTTTTCATCCACCGCGATTTCCACGGCGACGGGGCCTGCAAAGCCCTGCGCGGACGCGGTAACCGTGCCCTCCGGCTTTTCAACCGGCGCGGGCGCGGCCACTTCCACGGCGGGGGCATCGCCCTGCGCCTGCTTTTCGGGGAACAGCGCGTAATAGGCGTCGTTTACGGCTTTGATCACGGCGTTTGAGGTGAGGGTCGCGCCGGTCACCACGTCGATTTCATCGCTGCTGACCGGCATTGCCTTGCCGATAAACTGCTGCCAGAATTCCGGCTCTTTCGCGCGGGAACCGAAGCCCTCGGTTTCCGCCCACTTGTCGCCGCCGATTTCGATGCGCAGCAGCTGTTCGCCCTGGGCATCTACAGTGATCGTCACTTCCACCGGGCCCGCAAAGCCCTGCGCGGAGGCGGTTTCGGTTTTGGCATCCGCGGGCACTTCGGGCAGCACGAAGGCTTCCTTCTTGCCGGCGTTCGCGGCGGCTTCCGGGTTGGTGTGGTACAGCATGGCGAGGTTTGCAGCCTCTACGACCGCCTTGGAGGTGATCGTCGCGCCGGTGATCGCGTCAATGTTGTCGCCCAGCGTGAACGGGGCTTCCTTGCCGATGAACTGCTCGTAGAACGCGGGTTCCAGGGCCTTCTGGCCAAATCCGGCTGTCTCCGCGAATTCCTCGTTGCCGATGATGATCGCGGCAACCTTGCCGTCCGCATCGATGGTCAGTTCCACATACACGGGGCCTGCAAAGCCCTGCTTTACCGCGAAGTAACGGCCGTCGCCAAGCGATCCGCCTTCGGCTGTGCTGGCAATTTCAAAGCCCGCAACCTTGCCGATTTCATCGATGGCGGTGTTGACGCCGCGCACCACGGCGCTGGAGGTGATCGTCGCGGCTGTGATGGCGTCGATCGTGTCTCCGATGGCAAGCGGAGCCGTCTTGCCTTCAAACTGATCGGTAAACTTGGCGTCCTTCGCCTTCGCACCCAGGCCCGCCGTTTCGGCAAAGCTCTGACCGCCCACGCGGATGCCGGTCAGCGTGCCCGCTGTATCGGTACCGGCGGTGATTTCCACCGGGCCGCCGAAGCCCTGTACGGTGATCTGCGCAACGTAACCCACGGGCTTTCCGCCCTTTAGGCCGGTATACAGCGAATCCACCGCCGCGCCTTCCGCAAGCTCTGCGGCTTCAAACGCGTCCGCTTCCGGCACCAGGGCGCGCCGCGCCTCTTCGGCCGCCACGACGCCTTGCTCGGCGATGATATCCTTGGTGATCTCATTGGTCGCCGCAAGGCATACCGCCGCGATGACCGCGATGAGGCCAAGAACAATCCAGGCTGCCAGCTTGTTCTTCATGTACTCTTCCTCCCGAATGCGTCAATTGGAATCCACGGCCTGCCGAGCATCGCTTCGGCAGCCTGAAGGTTCCCCGCTTGCAAATGGCGGCGGATGGCCGTGCTGGAAACCAATTCCCCGCCGGGCAAACAAACCGGGCTGATGACCGAAAGCCCCACGTTCGCCTGCCGGCAGAGAGACTCCAGCACCTGGACGTCACCCTCCCCATGAAAGCCAAAGTGATGATGGAACCCCGCAACAATGTGCCTTGCGCGTAGCGTTCCGACCAAAAGATCGTGAAAAAACGCGCCCGCGTGCATGTGCATCATGGCATCGTCAAACCGGCTGACGGCCACGATTTCGGTTCCGAATGATGAAAGCAGCGCCGCCTTTTCGGGCAGCGGGGTCAGCTCAAGGATGCGGCGCTCAGGGCGGATGATGTTTATGGGCATGTGGTCGAAGGTGTGCACCAGCACTTGGTATCCGTTTTCCGCCGCCACTTCCCGCGCCTTGCCGATCAGCGCCTGATGCCCTATGTGCACCCCATCAAATAGCCCCAGGCACACCACGCTCGGGCGCTCAAGGGGCGGGGTTGTTTCAGTTAGATAAAGGATCATGCGCCGCGCCTCCGGGATTGTCCCAGTTTGATGCCCAAGATGGTGTATACATGCATGATCTGTTTTATATTCATAACTACTCCCGGACAATTGCCTATTCTAATGAATAGTATCACTGCGTCGGATTTGTGTCAAGCTTCGTGCAGGCTTTCTTGCATTTTCCAGCATGCCGCGCGGCTATACCCGATTGACCGCGTTTTGGGGCGTTCCCTGCAGAAATGCCTCCAGGTTGCTGACCGCAATATCCATCAGCCGCGCGCGGCTTTCCTTGGATGCCCACGCAATGTGCGGCGTGATGATGCAGTTTGGCGCGGAAAGCAGCGGGTTGTCCGCTTTGATCGGCTCTGCGGAGACGACATCCATCCCGGCGGCGGCCATCTTGCCGGATTTCAGTGCGGCGGCCACGTCTTCTTCCACAATCAGCGGCCCGCGCGCCGTGTTGATCAGGATCACGCCGTCTTTCATCTTGGCGATGGCGGCGGCGTCAATCATGCCCTGCGTTTCGGGCAGCAAAGGGCAGTGCAGGCTGATGACATCAGACTGTGCAAACAGCGTATCCAGCGGCACATACTTGGCCAGCGCGCGGCCAGCTTCGGTTTCGGTACGGCTGTGGGCCAGCACGCGCATGCTAAGCGCGGAGGCGATCCGCGCCGTGGCCTGGCCGATCTGGCCGAACCCGATGATGCCCATCGTTTTGCCTGCAAGCTCCGTCAGCGGGTAATCCCAGAAGCAAAAATCCTGGCTGGCCGCCCAGCGCCCCTGATGCACCTGCGCATCGTGGTGGCCGATGTGGTGGCAGATTTCCAGCAGCAGCGCGATGGCAAACTGCGACACGGCCTGGGTGCTGTACGCGGGCACATTCGTTACCGGAATGCCGCGGCGGGTGGCCGCGTCAAGCTCCACAATGTTGTACCCGGTGGAAAGCAGGCCGATATAGCGCACGCTTTCGCACGCGGCCAGTATTTCCTCGGTAATCGGCGTTTTATTGGTGATGACAAGCTCCGCCCTGCCGATCCTTTTGATGATTTCCGCAGTGTCTGCGGTGGGGGTGCGGTCGTATACGGTCAGGGCGCCAAGTTTGGCAAATCCATCCCAGGAAAGGTCGCCGGGGTTTTCCGCGTATCCATCCAGAATCACGATGCGCATGAGCTGTCTCCTTTGACGGGCATTTTGGACAGTATACCATAGCTTAGAAAAAGCCAAAACAGATTTTGCAGTTTAACGCGGCAAACAAGAAGGATTTTTGTTTGCGGGCCGCGAACAGTAATTTTTCATGTCGCGAAGGAGGCTTGTTGCTATGTTTGATACGCTTGACATGCACATTTTGGAGATTTTGTTCGAGGACGCGCGCGTGCCGGTGGAAACGGTGGCGGTGATGGCGGGGGCCGATGTGGATGAGGTCAAACGCCGCATCAAACGCCTGGAGGATGAGCGCGTTTTGATCAAATACCCGGCCATGATCAACTGGGAGCGCACCGAAAGGGAAATGGTGCAGGCGGTGATAGAGGTGCGCGTGCAGCCGCAGCGCGACCGCGGTTTTGAAGCCGTTGCCGCGCGCATTTACCCGT
Organism: Eubacteriales bacterium; assembly: GCA_031549905.1. Taxonomy (GTDB): domain Bacteria; phylum Bacillota; class Clostridia; order Christensenellales; family Aristaeellaceae; genus Avichristensenella. The sequence goes on along the minus strand of JAVBPC010000024.1, from coordinate 95,810 downwards.
TTGAAGAGGTGACCAGCCTCTATTTGATGAGCGGCGCGTATGACCTGATGGTCACCGTGGAAGCGCAGTCGATCAAGCAGTTGGCGGCGTTTGTGCATTCGAAGTTATCCACCATTGAGGGCGTGACCGGCACGGCCACGCATTTCATTCTGAAAACATACAAGTACGGCGGCGTGGTGTTTGAGGGCAAAGGCCGCGACGACAGGCTGGCGGTGAGCCCATGATCGATCTGGAAAAATTGATCAACCCGGGGGTACGGGATGTGCCGCCGTCGGGCATCCGCAAGTTTTTCGATATCGTGGCGGAAATGCCGGAGGCCATTTCGCTGGGCGTTGGCGAGCCGGACTTCGTCACGCCCGGCCATATCCGCGATGCCGCGATTGATTCCATCGAAAGCGGACTGACGCAGTATACATCCACCCGGGGCCGCATCGGCCTGCGCACGCTGATTGCCGAATACCTGCGCGAGCGGTTTGACCTACACTATCAGCCGACGGGCGAGATCCTGGTCACTGTGGGCGCGAGCGAAGGGATAGACCTTGCGCTGCGTTCTATCGTGTGCCCGGGCGATGTTGTGCTTGTGCCGGAGCCGTCGTATGTGGCGTACGCGCCGGGCGTCCGGTTCGCCGGGGGCACGCCGCGTGCCGTCAAAACGCGGCCCGAAGAGGGCTTCCGCCTGACGCCGGATGCGCTGCGCGCCGCGCTGACGCCCGATGTCAAGGCGCTGATCCTGCCATACCCCAACAACCCCACCGGCTGCGTGATGCGCCGGGAGGACCTGATCCAACTGGCCGATGTGCTGCGTGATACCGACGTGCTGTTGCTTTCCGATGAAATCTACGCGGAACTGACCTACGGCGGCGAAGCGCACACAAGCATCGCTGCGCTGCCCGGCATGCGGGAAAGGACGATCGTGCTATCCGGCTTTTCCAAGGCGTTTGCGATGACCGGCTGGCGGGTCGGCTACGCGGCAGGCCCCGCGCGGCTGCTGGAGCTGATGTGCAAGATACACCAGTATACGATCATGTGCGCATCCACACAGGGGCAGATCGCCGCGGAACAGGCGCTTTCGCGCGGACTGGAGAACGATTTTCAGGATGTCAAAACGATGCAGCGCAGCTATGACCGCAGGCGGCGGCTGATGGTGGATGCGTTTGAGGGGATGGGCCTTGCCTGCCACGCCCCCATGGGCGCGTTTTACGCGTTCCCGTCGATTCGTTCCACCGGAATGACCAGCCAGGGCTTTTGCGAAGCGCTGTTGCGCGAAGAGAAGGTCGCCTGCGTGCCGGGCGATGCGTTCGGCGAAAGCGGAGAAGGGTACATCCGCTGCTGCTACGCCACCGCCACCGACAAGCTGATGGAAGCGCTGCGGCGTATCGAGCGGTTTGTTAGAAGCCGAGGATAAGGGAAACGCTGGGACTCTGTCCCAGACCCTGCCAAGGGGCCTAAGGCCCCTTGGAACCCCTGCTTCGCCTCACGGCGGGCTGGAAAAATAAAGAAATCCCTCCCCGCGCCCGTAGGCGCAAGAAGGGATTCTTAAGGGCTTTAAGCCCTTAAGTGGGGGTCCAGGGGGCAAAGCCCCCTGGCACTCCCCTCCACTTTATAACGGATACTTCCGCATATAGTCCATTAGCTCCTCCACCGTGGTGAAGCAAAGCCCCGTCACCGTGTCCGCGCAGCCGTAATAGATGGCGATGCGGCCCTTTTCATCGTGCAGCGCGGCGCAGGGGAAGGTCACGTTCGGCACATCGCCCGCCAGCTCGTACGCCTCTTCCGGCCCGAGAATGTAGAACCTGGAGCGCATCAGCACGCGCCACGGCTCGCCAAGGTCCAGCAGCGCGCAGCCCATCCGGTATACAAAGCCGTTGCAGGTGTTCAGCACGCCGTGGTAGATCAGCAACCAGCCCTCCGGCGTTTCGATCGGAATGGGGCCGGCGCCGATTTTTTTGCTTTGCCACGCGGAGCGGTCGGAACCAATCGTGCCCATCACATAGCGGTGTTTTCCCCAGTAGACCATATCGGGGCTGAAGCTGACGAAGATATCGCCGAAAGGTGTGTGGCCGGTATCGGAGGGGCGGCTGAGCATCGCGTACTGGCCGCCGATCTTGCGCGGAAACATGACGCCGTTGCGGTTGTACGGCAGGAACGCGTTCTCCACCTGGTGGAAGGTTTTGAAGTCCTTCGTCCAGCCCACGCCGATGGTGGGGCCGTGGTACCCGTTGCACCAGGTGATGTAATAGCGGTCATCCAGGAAGCATACGCGCGGGTCGTAGCGGTATTCGCGCACGGTGACATCCGCCTCGCCTTCAAACTGAATGGCCGTGTCGCTGATCTGCCAGTGAATGCCATCCTTGCTGAAGCCCGGGAAGATATCCATGCTGAGCGCGCGGGAATCGCAGCGGAAAACCCCGGCGAAACCATCCTCAAAGGGCACAACGGCGCTGTTGAAGATGCTGTTGGCGTTTTTCTGGTCGTGGCGCCCAATGATGGGGTTTTCGCTGTAGCGCCATACGGGCGCATCCAGGCCCCGGGGCTTATCTTGCCATGGAATGTTGGACATGGAAACCGTCTCCTTCCGTGCGGTCGTCTTTGCGCAAACGATATTCTCTATATGGAAGCGATTTCCCTGCATATGCCCTTGACAGACGCCGCTCGCTTCTATAGCATAGGGAACTGTGCCCGATGTATGTGAGACGGGAGATGCGCGCCATGGTACGCGAAAAAGCATTCTACAAAACCATATTCACCATCGCCCTGCCCTCAGCGCTGCAAGGGCTGGTTTCGTTTTTGGTCGTGATGGCGGATAACGTGATGGTCTCGAGCCTGGGAGACACGGTATACGCAGGCGTTTCCATTTCAAACAGCGCCACAGCGTTCCTTGTGGCGGCGATTACAGGGCTGGTGGGCGGCTCATCCGTGCTGGTGGCGCAGTATTGGGGCAGACGGGACATGGAGCGCATCCGGCGCATATTCGCCATTGTGGCTACCATTTGCGTGGCGATGGGTGTGCTCAGCGCCGTGCTGGTGACGCTTGTGCCCGCGGGCGTGCTTAGCCTGCTGGTGAAGGATGCGGCGATCATCGAGGCTGCGCTGCCTTACTTCACGATGGTATGCTGGTCGTACATCCCGTACGCGCTGTCTGCGGCGCTGGTGGGGATGCTGCGCAGCGTGGAGGTCGTCAAGATCACGCTGTACACCACGTTCGCTTCCTTTATCACCAACATTGGCCTCAACTACGTGTTTATTTTCGGCAAGCTGGGCTTCCCCGCGATGGGCGCGATGGGCGCTGCGCTGGCCACGGTGATATCGCGCGTGGTGGAGCTTGCGCTGGTGTGGGTGTATACGTTCCGCATGCAGAAACAGCTGCCCATCACCCCCCGCGACCTGCTGCGCGGCGACAGGCAGCTGCTGTTTGACTATGCGCGCTATGGGCTGCCCGTGGCGGTGGTGGATGCGCAGTGGGCGTTTGTGGGGCTGTTCAAGGCGGGCATCATCGGCCGCCTGGGCGAGAGAATGATCACGGCCAACAACATCGCCGAATCGCTGATGCAGCTGGGCACGATTTTCACCGGCAGCCTCGCGGGCGGCGCGTGCGTGGTCATCGGCAAAACGGTCGGCGCGGGGGATTACGGTAAAACGCGCGAGTATTCCAAGACCATACAGCTGATGTTTCTTGGCATCGGCATGGTGATGTCGCTGCTGGTGTTCCTGGTGCGCGCGCCGTTCGCCTCGCTGTACGCGGGGGTATCCGGGGAGGCGCAGGCGCTGGCCGTGCGGATGATCGGCATCGCGGCGGTCACGCTGGTGGGCACCACATACCACGCGTCATGCTTTGTGGGCATCAACCGCGGCGCGGGGGACAGCCGGTTTGTGATGGTTGTGGATATGATTTGCGGGTGGCTGGTGGTGCTGCCCGCGGCATACCTTGCGGGCACGGTGTTCAAAGTGCCGCTGGAGTACATGTTCCTGATTTTGCGCATAGACCAGACGTTCAAGTGGATCATCGCCTTTTTCCGCCTGCGTGGCAATAAATGGATACGGAATGTGACCCGAACTGAAGCAATATAATTTCCGCGTGAATTTTTTCGCGCGGCCTATTGCTCAATCGGCGCAACTATGCTATATTGCATGCGAATTAACCCGGGTTATCAATAGGAGGATTCAATGGCACTAAAAAAATGCCCGCGCTGTGAGCTGAACTATATATTGGATGAAGGGGCGCTTTGCACCGTGTGCCGCGAAGAAGTGCGCGGCAACCGCTCCGGGGAAGATGTGGCGGTGCTCTGCTCCGTTTGCGGGGAATATCCCGTGAAACCGGGCGAGGACATGTGCAAAGCCTGCCTGCAGGAGATGCGATCCATCGATGTGCTCTCCACCGACCGCGAAGGGGAAGCCGAAGTCGGTACGGCCGATTTGGAGCAAAGCCCCGTATCGAGCCTGGATGAAATTGAGGCGGTTGAGACGCTGGAAGACGTGGATGACGTGGAAGAAGAAGAGGCCCCGGAAGAGGGCGAAGACGAGCTGGACCAGGCCGGCGGCAAATAATCCCACTTGCGCAAAATTAGACAAAGCAAGGCGCCGGGCCATCCCGCGCGCTTTTCTTTTTTTTCAAACGGATGCATTTGCATATAGTGTGTGTTGCTTTTGCATGAAGTTCATGATATGATTATGTCCTAGAACCATGGACCCAATTTTGGAAGGGAGGCTCTTTTCGGTTATGAAGAAACTGCTCAGTTCTCTCCTGGCGGCCATCATGCTGTTGGCATTGTGCAGCACGGCTTTTGCCGCGACTGACCTCAACACGCTCGTGGTCGGCACCCCCGCGATGAACGGTGATTTCATCGACGGCTTTGGCAACAGCGCGTACGATGCGAACATCAAGCGCATCCTCCGTGGCCAGATCGCCACCGTTGTTCCCAACGTCTATGACGAACTCATCATCCATCCGCTGGTCGTGAAAGACTATACGGCCGAAGTAGACGAAGCCGGCAACAAGACCTACACCTGGACCATCTTTGATGATCTGAAGTGGAGCGACGGCGAGCCGATGACCGCGAAGGATTTCGTTTTTTCTGAGCTGTACCAGACCTCGCCCGAGTGGATTGAGGCGGGCGCGGCCTACAGCGGCGGCGACGGCCTGCTGGGCTATGATGCGTACAAAGCTGGCGAGACCAAAGTGCACGCAGGCCTGCACCTGATCGACGATTACACCTTCTCCGTCACCATCAACGCCGAGCAGCTCCCGTATTTCCATGAGCTGTCTTTCGCCTCTGTTACCCCCCAGCCGCTGCATGTGTACGGCCCGGAACTGGAGATCAAATCCGATGAAACCGGCTCCTGGATCGAAGGCGATCTGCTGGCCGCGCTGCAGAATGTTGCCGCGACCGAGCGCTTTGCGCCGACCGTATCCTGCGGCCCGTACAAGTTCGTCAGCTTTGAGAACCAGACGGTGACCCTTGAGATCAACGATCTCTACAAGGGCGATCCCAACGGCCTCAAGCCGCAGATCCAGTACATCGTGCAGAAGTACATCCCCTCCGAGACCGACGTTGACGAAGTCATCGCGGGCGACGTTGACCTGGTGACCGGCGTCATCGAAGGCAAAAAGATCGAAGCCGCCAAGGCGTCCACCACGGCCAAGACCCGCAGCTATTTCCGCAACGGCTACGGCTATCTGGCCATGCACGTTGACTGGGGCGTAACCGCCGATGAAAACGTTCGCTGGGCGATTGCGTACCTGCTGGACCGCAACGAGGTTATCGACTATGTTCTGGGCGGCTACGGCGGAACCGTGCAGTCCCAGTATGGTTTCGCGCAGTGGATGTATGAAGAAGCCGGCGCGGACCTCGAAGAGGAACTGGTTGCGTACAACCTGAACGTGGAAAAAGCCAACGAGCTGCTCGATGAGACCGAGTGGAAGTTCGAAGCCGATGGCAAGACCCCGTTTGACGCCACCAAGGCCAACGCCGAAGGCACCTACATGCGCTACAACGACAAGGGCGAGATGCTGACCATCCACCACATGGGCTCCACGGGCAACGACGTGACCGCGATCATTGAGATCCAGTACACCGCCAATGCCCCCCTCGCCGGCATGAAGTTTGAAGTGACCCAGGCTGACTTCAACGCGCTGCTGGATAACTACTACTACGGCTTCCAGAAGGGCGCGGACCGCTTCTACAACACCTTCAACCTGGCCGTCACCTTTGGCCGTCCGTTCGACCCGTACTACAACTGGCACTCCGATTTCATCGAGACCTACGCGAACAGCTGCCAGGTTGACGATGAAGAGCTGGATCAGTACATCGACGAGATGCGCAAGTTGGAGCCGACCCAGAAGGAAGAGTACATCGAAGCGTGGCTGAAGTTCGAAAAGCGCTTCCAGGAAATCATGGCCCAGATCCCGCTGTATTCCAACGAATACTATGAGGTCATGGGTATGAACGTTGAAGGCGTGAACACGACATCGTTCGCTTCGTGGGACTACGTCGTTTGCGAAATCTACAAGACCGCGGAATAAGCCGCACCAAGCGATAGGGCCCGAGGGGAGGAAGAGATTTTCTCTTCCTCCCCTGTGTGATATGTAGTTGAGGGGGAGCGGCACGATGGTCAGATATCTGTTCAAGCGCATCCTTATCCTAATTCCCGTATTCTTATGCATAACCATACTCCTATTTTCCATCAATAAAATGATGCCCGGCGATCCTGTAAAGGCCATGCTTCCCATGAATCTAAAAGGTGCACAGTATGACATGGCGTATGACGCTATGCATAAAAAGCTGGGCCTTGATAAATCACTTCCTGAGCAGTACATTGCATGGATTACCAACATGTTCAGCGGCGACTTTGGCTGGTCCAGCAACTATAACCGGCCCGTCAAGGATGTAATCGCCGAGCCGCTGCGCAATACGGTCATCCTGAACATGTGCGTAATTGTGATGGAGCTTTTGATTGCGATTCCAGTGGGCATCCGGTGCGCGGTAAAGCGGATGTCCCTATACGATAATTTCTGGCAGGTGTTTTCGCTTGTCATGTGGTCTATGCCTTCGTTTTTCCTGTCACTGTGTCTTATCTTTATCTTTGCGGTCAAGCTTGGAATACTGCCGTTTGGCGGGATGCCAAACGCTGCGCTCCTTTCCGGCTGGACGTATATTTGGTCGTGGATCAGGCATCTGATTCTGCCTACGGTGGTGCTTACGCTGATACACGTTGCCAGCACCATCCGCGTTGTCAGAAATGCCATGATCGACGCGCTGAGCCAGGATTACATCCGCACGGCGCGCGCGAAGGGTCTGAAAGAAAAGGTGGTCATCTACTCCCACGCGTTCCGCAACGCGCTCATCCCTGTTTCCACCGTTGTGGTCGGCACGCTGTTTTCGCTGTTTGCCGGTTCCGCCATCACGGAAAACGTGTTTGCGTGGCACGGCATCGGAAGGCTGCTGATCACATCCATTACAATGCGCGATACGGCGCTCATCACTACGATGAACGCCTTTCTCTCGCTGATCAGCGTCGTATCGGTGCTGGTGGCGGATATTGTATACGGCCTGGTCGATCCCCGCGTCAGGCTTAGCTGAGGAGGCGAAGAAAAATGGAAAAGAAAAGCACATTCTCCAAGATTGCCTCTTCCGCTGCCAGGATGTTCAAGCGCCCATTTGTGCGCGAGAAGCTGTCTGTGCTCGATGAGGAAGCGCTGCAAACCCCCCTTAAAACAATTCTCAAGAATTTCTTTCACAACCGGTTGGGCGTAATCGGTTTGATCATGTTTGTCGGATTCCTGCTGTTCTGTTTCCTGGGTTCCGCCTTGTACCCCCTGACGGCTACCTATACGGAGCTGCCCAACGGAAACCTGCGGCCCGGCACAAATTATCTGAAATATCCAAGCACGCTAAAGGTTTCGGAAATCAAAAAGATTGCTTCCGGCGTGTCCTTCTCTGTGGCCCTCACAAACGACGGAAAGCTGACCGTTTGGGGCACGGAACCCAACCAGAAGATGGCCAACGTATCGGACTATGTCTTGACCATCCCGGCTGAGATACAGGCAAAGAATATCGTCGATATCGCAGCGGGCGGCAAGCATGTGCTGGTGCTCGATGATCGTGGTGAGCTGTACGGCTGGGGCTATTACGGCCATGGCCAGACGACAATTCCCGAAGAGGTCATGAAAGAGCTGAATGAAACCGACGCGAAAGTGGATCAGCTCTGCGCCTCCACGATGTGGAGCGCAATTGTTACCTCTGATAAGGACCTGTACATCTGGGGCTCCCCCCAGGCGACGCTGAACTTCAAGCTTTCGCGCACGATCAAGGGCCATGTGGAAAAAATCGCCGCGGGCGATAACAACATGGTGGTGCTGCTGGATGACGGAACCATCCGTGTGGTGGGCGAAAAGTCATCCGAAATGTACACGAATGTGCCGAAGGAACTTACGGATGGCACGGTCAAGGTGGTTGACATCGTGGCATCCAACCGCAATGCGCTCGTGCAGGATGACCAGGGCAATATCTACACCTGGGGCAGCGCGATGGATGGGATGCTCAATATGCCGGAAATCACCGGCGATGCGGTGGAGATCCACGCGGGATACCGCCATTTCAACGTGCTGCTGGAAGATGGCACGATCGTAACTTGGGGCAGCAACGCCCTCAAGCAGACGGATTTGCCCAAGGATATGCCCCCGATTACGACGGTATTTACCGATTATTTCCAGAACTACGGCATCGGTACGGATGGCAAGCTGTACACCTGGGGAAATCGCGGCTACATCTTCGGGTCCGATGAGTACGGCCGTGATATGCTGCTGCGGCTGGTGCACGGCGGCCGCATTTCGCTGACGGTCGGGTTTGTCGCGCTGCTTATCGGTACATTCATTGCGCTGGTGGTGGGCCTTTCCGCCGGTTACTTTGGCGGCTGGGTAGACCAGGGGCTGATGCGCCTTGCCGATATATTCAGCGCTGTTCCGCTCTTTCCGATATTGGTCACGTTGTCTTATGTCATCGGCAACAGGATACCCGAATCCGGGCGGCTCTACCTGGTCATGGTGATTCTGGGGCTGCTGGGCTGGATGGGCCTTGCCAGGATGATCCGCGCGCAGCTGCTGGTGGAGCGCGAAAAGGACTTCGTGCTTGCCGCCAGATCGCTGGGCATCCGCCAGAACAAGATCATGTGGCGGCACATCCTGCCCAACGTGTTCAACCAGGTCATTGTCAGCGTTGCGCTGGGCTACGCAAGCTATCTGCTGACCGAGGCGGGCCTATCCTTCCTCAACTTCGGCGTGGCGCAGCCGACGCCGTCGTGGGGCAATATGCTCACCTCCGCGCAGCAATCCACCGTCATTCAGTACTATTGGTGGCGCTGGTTCCTCCCCGGCCTGTTTGTTGTGCTTGCCGCGCTGTCGGTGAACTTGATAGGCGATGCGCTGCGTGAGGCGGTTGATCCCCGCGGCAATGAGCGCTGAGGAGGGGTGAAGAGATGAAATTGCTAGAGATCAACGATCTGCACACATATTTTGAGACCAAGAAGGGCTTGATCAAGGCAGTTGACGGCGTGTCGCTAAGCCTGGATACAGGCCGCACGCTGGGCGTTGTGGGCGAAAGCGGCAGCGGCAAAAGCCAAACGGCGCTTTCCATATTGCAACTGTTTGAAAAGAACCAGCGCATCCACAGCGGCGAAATCTACTTTGGCGGCAAACTGATTTCAAAGCTGACCAGGACGGAGCTGTATCAGATTCGCGGCAACTCCGTCTCCATGATTTTCCAGGAACCGATGACCTCGTTGAACCCTGTGTTCACCGTCAAAAAGCAGATTGCCGAGGTGTACATGCTGCACCAAGGCATGGGGAAAAAAGAGGCGGGCGAGCGCGCGGTGCAGATGCTGAGCGAAGTGAAAATCCCCAACCCCGAAAACGTCGCCCGGCAGTACCCGCACCAGCTTTCCGGCGGCATGCGCCAGCGCGTAATGATCGCAATGGCGTTGGTGTGCCGGCCGAAGCTTTTGATCGCGGATGAGCCGACCACGGCGTTGGACGTAACGATTCAAGCGCAGATTTTGCGGCTGATGAACGATTTGAAAAAAGAGATCACAACCGCGATCATGTTCATCACGCATGATCTGGGTGTTATCAACCAGATGGCGGATGATGTGGCCGTAATGTACTGCGGCCAGGTGGTGGAAATCGCGCCGGTGGATTACATCTTCAAGTCCGTGACGAACTTCTCCCACCCGTACACCGAGGCGCTGCTGCGCGCCATCCCGCTGATGAGCGATGACAGGAGCACCCGCCTGGAAGCAATCCCCGGCGCGGTGCCGCACCCGCTGGCGCTGCCAAAGGGCTGCCGGTTTGCCCCGCGCTGCAAGTATGCCACCGAGCGCTGCCGGACGGAAGAGCCGCCCATGACGCAGGTGAATGAGGTGCAGTCTATCCGCTGCTTCTATCCGCAAAAGGAGGTGCGCGCCAATGGCTGAAAACAAACGCGTGCTGATGCGCCTAAATAACGTAAAGATGCATTTCCCGATCAAGAAAGAGACCGTCTTTCAAAAGGAGCAGCTTGCTGTCAAGGCCGTGGACGGCGTGACGATCGACATCTATGAAGGGGAAACCCTTGGCCTGGTCGGTGAGTCCGGCTGCGGAAAGTCTACGCTGGGCCGCGTGATCCTGCAGCTGTATACGCCCACTTCCGGCAAGATTTTCTACTACGGCGTGACGCTGGATGATTACGCCCCCGCTTATGTGAAGGGGACGATTCAGAAGATCCCCTCGCTCAAGGACAAGAGCGTGGAAACGCTGATCGACGAGCATATGGGCACCGTGCATATCGCAGGCGGGCTGCTGCTTTCCAGCAACCTGGCGGGCGTGCGCGATATCCTGCTGGAGCGGTTTTCCAGCATCGCGAAGCTGGAGAAGGCGATTGAAGCGCTGGAACTGTATACCTTCATGCTGAGTGCGCTGACCCCGGAAGAAAAGACAGAGAAGCATGAAAAGCAGCTGAAAAAGCTGGAAGACGCCGTGGCCGCCGCCCGCAAGGATGGCGAGCACTGCCAGGGCAAGATCGACCAGGAGCGGAACCTCATCAAAAGCCGTGACGGGTATGCCAAGTTGGACGCGCTGCGCGATAACGGCGTGGACCTGTCGCGCCTAAACGGCGAAGAGATGCGGAAGCTGCGCCGCCGCCTGCAGATCGTGTTCCAAGACCCGTATTCATCGCTGAACCCGCGCCTGACCGTGGGCAACCTGATCAGCGAGGCGCTGGTGGCGCACGGCGTGTTTGCCTCCGGCGACGAAGCATTGGAAAAGTACACGCTGAAGGTCATGGATGACTGCGGCCTGCAAAACTACATGCTGCACCGCTACCCGCACCAGTTCTCCGGCGGCCAGAGGCAGCGCATCGGCATTGCCCGCGCGCTTGCGCTGAACCCGTCGTTTGTGGTGTGCGATGAGGCGGTTTCCGCGCTGGATGTATCGATCCAGTCGCAGATCATCAACCTGCTGATCGACATGAAAGAGCAGAGCAACCTGACGTATATGTTCATTTCGCACGATTTGAGCACCGTCAAGTTCATCAGCGACCGCGTGGGCGTGATGTACCTGGGCAACATCATTGAGCTTGGCAATTCGCATGACATCTACGTTGAGCCGCTGCACCCGTACACCGAGGCGCTGCTGGAAGCGATCCCGACGACGGAGGAGACATCCAACAAGGAACTGCAGGTGCTGGAGGGCGATATTCCAAGCCCCATCAGGCCGCCGTCCGGCTGCAAATTCCACACCCGCTGCCGTTACGCAACGGACCTGTGCAAGCAGGAGTACCCCCAGTGGCGTGAAATCCGGCCGGAGCACTTTGTTGCGTGCCATTATCCGCTGGCAAAAAAGGATTGAGGCTTAACCATGGGATTTTTTGAGAGACTGGAATCTCTGCGCCGCCAGAAAAAGACCCGCGAGGAGTTGGACGCCCACTACAAAAACGTAGACGGCCTTGAAAAGGGTGATCTGCCCGCGATGATCCTCGCGGGCCTCCTTGCGGTACTGCCGGTGATCGCGGTGATTGGACTTGCAATGTTGGGCGTGCTGAAGCTATTCGGCGCGCTCTAATCAATATGGGGGTATAAGTTATGTTCATCGCAGATACGCATGCGGATACGCTGATGGTGCTCTCTGCCCCGGAAAACCGCTTCACCAAGGGAAACGGCCCCATGATCACCCCCGAAAGGCTGAAAGCGGGCGGCGTATCGCTGCAGGTGTGCGCGCTGTTTGCCTGGCCGAAGGCACCCGGCACGCCGGGCAGCGTATCCCCGCAGGAGGCCGCCGAGATGCAGCTGGCCGCGCTGCCGCGCCTTGCCGTAAACGGTGTGCGCAAGGTGGACAGCCCGTTTGACGTAAAGCCCGGCGAGAACTGCGTCATGCTCTCCATCGAGGGGGGCGAGGTGATCGGCACATCGCTGGAGGCGCTGCGCGAATATCGCAAGAAAGGCGTGCGGCTGCTTGCGCTGACATGGAATTACGAAAATGAGATGGCCTATCCGCACTGCGATCAGGGCCATAAGGGCCTGAAGCCCTTTGGCTGGGAAGCCGTGCGCGAGATGAACCGCCTGAACATCGCGGCGGATGTTTCCCACCTGGGCGAGGGCGGATTCTGGGATTTGATTTTCCACAGCGACAAGGCGCCGATGGCATCCCACTCGTGCTGCCGGAAGCTGCGCAACCACACCAGGAACCTGACCGATGACCAGATCAAGGCGCTGATTGCGCGCGGCGGGTGGATGGGGATCAACTTCTACACGGCGTTCCTGACCGATCAGGGCAAGGCAACGCTGGATACTTTGATCGACCACATTGTGCGCGTGGGCGAGCTGGGCGGCATCGAGAACGTCGGTTTCGGCAGCGACTTTGACGGGATTGACGCATGGCCGGAAGGGCTGGGCCATCCCGGCGAGATGCCGAACGTGATCGCGCAGATGGAAAAGCGCGGGCTGACACGCGCTGAAATTGAGGGCGTCGCGGGGGTCAACTTCCTGAACTACATGAAAAGACTGGAGGCGAAGTAAATGGCGAAGTACGCGATTGGCGTAGACTTTGGCACGCTATCCGCGCGCGCGCTGGTGGTGGAGATCGGTACCGGGCGCGAGCTGGGCGCGGCAACGCTGGCTTACCCGCACCAGGTGATGGATGAATGCCTGCCCAGCGGCAAGAAGTTGGGCGCGGACTGGGCGCTGCAGCATCCGCAGGACTATCTGGACTGCCTCAGGGAGACGATTCCTGCCGCGCTGGCCCAGGCGGGTGTGGCTGCGGAAGATGTCATCGGCGTCGGCATCGATTTTACCGCGTGCACGCTGCTCTCCGCAAAGAAGGATGGAACGCCGCTGTGCTTTCTGCCTGAATATCAGGATGAGCCGCATGCGTACATTAAGCTGTGGAAGCACCATGCCGCGCAGGGGCAGGCTGACCGGCTGAATGCCATCGCGTCGGAGCGCGGGGAGACTTTCCTTGCGCGGTATGGCGGCAAGATTTCCTCCGAGTGGGCGATTCCCAAGATTTGGCAGGTGCTGGAAGAAGCGCCGGAAATTTACGACGCCACCGACCGGTACATTGAGGCGGGGGACTGGGTGATCTGGCAGCTATGCGGCAAAGAAACCCGAAACGCCTGCATGGCCGGGTATAAGGCGATGTGGTCAAAGCGGGAAGGGTATCCTTCCGAAGACTTCTTCGCGGCGCTGAACCCCAGGCTGCGGACGGTGGTGAAGGATAAATTATCGAATGCTGGCGCGAATTCGCAGATATCGCGCCATGGAGGGATTTCGCCAGAAATCCCTTCCAGTGATGTCCTCCCCATCGGCGCGAAGGCGGGCGAACTGACCCCCGAAGCCGCGAGCCTGACCGGGCTGCCCGCGGGAATCGCGGTATCCGTTGCCACGGTGGATGCGCACGTTTCGCTGCCCGCGGCGGGCATCACGGACCCTGGCAGGCTGCTGATGATCATGGGCACATCCACCTGCCATATCCTGCTGGGGACAGAAGAGAAGATTGTGTCCGGCATGTGCGGCGTGGTCGAAGACGGCGTGATTCCGGGCTTCATGGGATATGAAGCGGGCCAGAGCTGCGTGGGCGACCATTTCGCCTGGTTTGTGGAAAACTGTGTGCCGGAAGCCTACACCAAAGAGGCGCGCGAGAAGAGCATTTCCGTGCAGCAGCTGCTGACCGAAAAGGCGCAGCGCCTGCGCCCCGGCGAAAGCGGCCTGCTGGCGCTGGACTGGTGGAACGGCAACCGCTCCGTGCTGGTGGATACAAATCTGACCGGCGTGATGATGGGCATGACGCTGCAAACCAAGCCGGAAGAGATGTACCGCGCGCTGATTGAGGCCACCGCCTACGGCACGCGCATGATCGTGGATACCTTTGCCGAAAACGGCGTCGCTGTGGACGAATTGTACGCCTGCGGCGGCATTGCGGACAAAAACCCGATGCTGATGCAGATTTATGCCGATGTGACGCGGCGCGAGATCCGCATTGCCAGGTCCAGCCAGACCCCGGCGCTGGGCAGCGCGATGTTTGGCGCGCTGGCGGCCGGCAAGGCTGCCGGCGGTTACGACACCATCGAGGACGCGGCCCGCGAGATGGGCGGCGTGAAGGATGTGGTGTACCGCCCCGATCCGGCGCGGGCAGCCGTGTATGACCGCCTGTTTGCCGAGTACCGCAGGTTGCATGACCTGTTCGGGCGCGGCGGCGATCCGGCGATCAAAACGCTGAAGGCGATCCGGCTCGAAGTGTTGGGTTAAGGCAATAATGCGATAACCATTCTGTGCGCGAGGGGAAAACCCCTTGCGCATTTTTTGTGAACCTTTTTGACAGCTGCCGTATCTAGTAGGTGACCGGTCAAATGACGGAGGGCAGCCATGACGGACGAGCAGTGGACAGACAGGATCATCGCGATGGAAGAGACGCTGTACCGCGTGTCGTACAGCCTGCTTCCCCTGCGCGCGTGCGACCGCGAGGATGCCGTGCAGGCCGCCATTGAAAAGGCATGGCAAAAGCGCACGGCGCTGCGGGATGAAAACGCGCTTGAAAAGTGGATGATCCGCATCCTGATCAACGAATGTCGCCTGCTGCTTCGCAGGCGACGGCGCGAGGTGGTGACGGATCAGCCGCCTGAGGTGGCCGTGCCGCCGGAGGACATCCACTGGCGCGCGCACGACCTGCTGCTGTCCCTGCCGGAGAAGCTGCGCTTGCCTGCCGTGCTGCATTACATGGAAGACATCGAACAGAAGGACGTTGCGGCGATGCTGCGCTTGCCGCTGGGCACGGTGAAATCAAGGCTGTTCAAGGCGCGACGGCTGCTGCGAAACCAAATGGAAAAAGAGGAGGCGATGGAGCATGCGGATGGAAGAACTTGACGGTGCGTTCGGCAGGGCGCCGGAATCCTTTCGGCGGCGCGTGCGGGCATCGCTGGTTACGGCAAAGGAGGGGAAGGCTGTGAAACGGAAGATTGGCGCGGGGATTGTGCTGGCGCAGGTGTTGGCGCTGGTGCTGCTTGTCGGCGTCGGATATGCGGTGGTGCTGGATTGGGGATTTGTTGATTTTGTAAACCAGAACCCGATGATAGACATCACATCGGATATGCGGGAATTACTGATGGAGACGAACGATCCGGGCCTCACCTTTGAGACGGACGGCGTGGAAATTACGGTAACACAGGCGATCGCCGATACGGAGTACATGTATATCGCGGGTGTGCTTCGTTCGCTCGACCCCGCGGTAACGCTGGTGTACGGTTACGACGAGGTACCGGAGGAGGGCGGGCCGTATAAGTATGTGAGCGTGGTTGCCGCCATCGAAAAGCAAATTAAGGCATACGACATACCGATTTCCGCCGCTATGCTTGAGTGGAAATTGGAAGACCCCAAGCTTGGGTACCGATACACAACGCATACGGCATATGTACAGAGGTTGGCGGGAGAGTTGGGGCTAACGCAGAAATACGTTTCGCTTTCGGATGGAAGCATCGGTTTTATCCTCACCAGCCCCCTGGAAACGGAAGCGGAAGCGCTGGATATTGTGATATTCGGGGTGACTGTTGACGGGAAGGAGGTACGCTATGCGCGCGAGTCCGCAGTCATGCCGGTGTACCGCGAAAGGGAAACCGCTTTGTACGCCGGATCAAAGAGCATTAAAAGCGGGCTGGTTACGGTGAAATCCGTCGAAGTCATCAAAACGCCGCTGAATGCTTACTGCACTGTGAATGTGGATATCGACCCGGTGTTTCAGACGAAAATCAAGTATGAATTGCAAAAAATGATTAATCCGCGCACGGAGAGTCTTTTCATCTCTTTGTATGATGCGGAGGGGAACCGGCTGCAGAACGGCATGGCGCTCATGCACTATGGCAACTACACGCACGATAAGCCTTATTGCTGGCAATCGGTGCCGCTGGAGACGTTGCCGGAAGCGTTCACCCTGAAGGTGTATGTGGTGCATGAAGGGGTGGAAACGATTGAAACCCTGGTGATAGAAAAGTAAGCGGAAGCCGGTGTGTTCATCTGCACAGCCCTCCCCACACCCGGGGAGGGTTTTCCCATTTCCGCCCCGAAAAACATTTTCATATCAGTGAACCTGGCACCACTTAAAAACCGTCCAACAGGTGACCGGTCAAACAAAGCACGGAGGCAACCATGACGGACGAACAATGGACGGTGCGCATCATGGCCATGGAGCAGACACTGTACAGGGTATCGTACAGCCTGCTGCCGGAGCGTGCCTGCGACCGTGAGGATGCGGTGCAGGAATGCATCCGCAAGGTATGGCAAAAGCGCGCGGGGCTTCGGGATGAGCGGTACATGGAAACATGGGCCATCCGCGTGCTGATCAACGAATGCCATAACCTGCTGCGGGGGCGAAAGCGGGAGGTGTTTCCGGGCGTGCTGCCAGAGACGGCCGTGCCGCCGGATGACGCCGACGCGCGCCTGCACGATCTGTTCCTGTCACTGCCTGAAAAGCTGCGCCTGCCCACCGTGCTGTACTATATGGAAGATATGGAAGTTGCTGCCATCGCGAAGCTGCTGCGTCTGCCCGTGGGCACGGTGAAGTCAAGGCTATCCAGGGCGCGGCAGGTATTGCGCGATGAGATCAAACATGAGGAGGCGGCGGGGCATGCGCAGTGATGGATACAGAAACGCATTTGGCACGGCGCCCGAATCGTTCCGGCGGCGCATGGCGTCATCGCTGCTGGAAGCGAAGGAGGAAAGGGTTGTGAAACGAAAGATTGGCGCTGGGGTTGTGCTGGCGCTGGTGCTGGGGATGGTGGTGCTGGTGGGCGCGGCGTATGCGGTGTTTTCGCAGTGGGGGTTTGTGGATTATGTGGATCAGAACTTGGCGCTTTCGCTTCCCGCGGATGTGCGTGCGCTACTGGCACCACAGGATGAGCCTCTTATCACATTTGAGGTGGACGGCGTGGAAGTAACTGTGACGCAGGCGGTGGCGGATACGGAGTTTATGTATATTTCGGGCGTTTTTCGCTCGTTGGATGCAAACGTAAAGCTATTGCCTAGCTACGCGGAATTACCCGTGGAAGGCGGGCCGTATAGACGGGTGGACGCGTTGGCGGCGATAGAATTGATGTCGAAGGGGCAGACAAATGGGGGTTCCGCAGGGTTGCTGGAATGGAAGCTTAACAATCCGCAGCTACAAGATGATCAAAAAACATACGTTGACTATGTGAAAGAATTGAAGTGGCGAGTGCTTGACCTTGCACGGAGGCTCACACCGCTGCCGGATGGCAGGGTGGGCTTTGTCCTTGCTAGCGAATTGAAAACGGAAGAGGAGGTGCTGGACGTTGAAATATTCGGGGTAGTTGTGGAAGAAAACGAAATTCGATACGAACGCAGGTCCGTAGCCATACCGATTCATCAACAGCGGGAGATCGCTGAGTACACGGGCGCAAAAAGCGTGGAAAGTGGGCTGGTTGCGGTAAACACTGTTCGGTTGGTCAAAACGCCGCTCAATGTCTATTGCATAGCCTACCTGGATGTTGATCCAGCGTTCAGAAGGGCAATCATTTCAGGCTGGAAAAAGTACCCCACCCCACTCACGGATAATATCCATCTTTACTTCCATGACGCCGAAGGCAACCGGCTGCAAAACGGCATTGCGATGTATCAACCCGCCCTGTATTTTTTGGAGATTCCTATCTTTCGCCAAACCCTTCCCCTGGACGAACTCCCCGAAGTCCTCCCTGTGGAGGTATGCATCCTGCGCGACGGCATCGAAACCACCGAAACCCTGCTGATAGAAAAACAGCCATAGCGCCCGCAACCCCAGGAAAAAGAACCCTCTCCGGCGAAGAAAGGAGAGGGTTCTTTCATTTTCTTTTCATTTCTTTGAACCATTCCCCGTCCTTGCGCATCCAACAGTCGACCGGTCAACTCAGGAGGGCAGCCATGACGGACCAACAGTTCACAGCGCGCATCCTTGCCATGCAGGATACGCTATACCGGGTTTCCTACAGCTTGCTCCCCGTTAGGTTGTGCGACCGGGAGGACGCGGTGCAGGCATGCATCGAAAAAGCGTGGCGGCAAAGGGATCGCCTGCGCGAAGACGCATACCTGGAAACCTGGATGATCCGCATCCTGATCAATGAGTGCAAGATGCTGCTGAGGAAGCGGCGGCGTGAGCTGCTGACCGACAAGGTGGCGAATGCGCAGGCGCCCCCGGCAAGCAGTAATCTGGAATTGCACGATCTGCTGCTTGCGCTGCCGGAAAGGCTGCGGCTGCCCGCGGTGCTGTACTATGTGGAAGATAAAGACCTGGCGGAGATTGCAAGGGTGCTGCGGGTGCCGGAGGGCACGGTGAAATCGAGGCTGCACAGCGCCCGGCGGATGCTAAAGGATGAACTGGAAAAAGAGGGGGGTGCTCCAGCATGCGGACGCGTGATATGAAGGCGGTGTTTGGCGAAACGCCGGAAAGCTACAAACGCCGCGTTGCGGAGACGCTCCGGCGAATGGAGGAAAATGAAATGAAGCAGAAACTGCGCAGGGGGTTTGTGCCCGCGTTGGTATTGATGCTGCTGCTCATGATGGGCATGGGGTACGCGGCGGTTACGCAATGGGGCGGCGGTACGGATACACGGGTGGAGCCGGTGCCCACGCCGGCGGAGCCTGTGGCGGTGTTTACCGTGGATGATGTGGAAATGACGGTGACAGAGGTGCGGACAGACGGTTTCGTATATGAAATATGGGGTGAGTTGCGCGCGCTTACACCTGATATTTCGCTGATCGCGCCCTATGAGATTCCGCCGGAGGGAGAGTCCGGGGCTACGCGCGTACATGCAATGGCGATCTGTGAGGCGATGTATTCCGGCAATTACAGCGTATCATATAGCAAACCCAGCTACAACCGCGCAAGTACCCTGCTGACGCTGCCCAACGTTTATATCAAGCAAAACGGTGGGTTTGAAGAGTATCGCTATCAAACCTATAGCGCTACGGGGAATAGCCCTTATTACGAACAGTTGTCGGATGGTAGGATGCTATTTGGCCAATCGGGAACGCTGCTGTCGGAGGAAAATGAGCTGAAGCTTGAGGTGCATCTGGTCACATACAGGGATGGGAACGCCGTGGCGGGGTATACGACGCTGACAATCCCCGTTCCGCCCCCGCTGGAAAGGACACGGTACGAAGGCTCCGTGCGGCTTTCGAAACTGCCGCTGACGATCGAATCCGTGGAGCTGATACGCACCGAAATGGCGCAATACAGCATTACAACGGTCAAGGTTGATCCGGGCGAAACGGTAGAACTGGAGTATGTTCGCATGCGCGCCGTACGCGCCGACGGCGAAAGGGGATATTTGCAGTCAAACAGGGAATGGGGAAAGGATAAGCAAACCATTTTCTTCGGCAGCACCGGCGGGCTGTACAAGTCATTCCCGGACAGCGTAACCCTGCATGTGGAAACAATACTGAACACCGGCCGGGAGATAAAAGAGGACGTTGTCATCACCAAATAGCCGCAAATTCTACCTATTTTATGAAAACCCGAAAAGAAATACCAAAAAAGTCATAAATGTTCGGGCCGCGGGGTTGACAAATCCCGCGGTTCGGCTTACAATCGCAAAAATACTTTTTTGGGAGGCGCATGGCCCATGCTTTCATCTACCATTCGCGAAGGCCTGACATTTGACGATGTGCTGCTCGTGCCGCGAAGGAGCGAGGTTCTGCCGAAGGATGTTGACCTGTCTACACAGCTGATGCCCGGCATCCGGCTGAACGTGCCCCTGATGAGCGCCGCGATGGATACCGTAACCGATTCGAAGGTGGCAATCGCGATGGCCCGCGAAGGCGGCATCGGCACCATCCACAAGAACATGACGATTGAGGCGCAGGCCTCCATGGTGGACAAGGTGAAGCGCAGCGAGCACGGCGTCATCACCGATCCCTTCTCCCTTTCCCCCGATCATCTGGTTTCCGACGCGCTGGCCCTGATGTCACGCTATCACATTTCCGGCGTACCGATTACGCGCGAAGGCAAGCTTGTGGGCATCCTGACCAACCGCGACTTGCGCTTTGAAACCAATTACAATCAGCCCATCGGCAACGTCATGACCAAAGAAAACCTCATCACCGCACCCGTCGGCACCGATCTGGAAGGCGCAAAGCGCATCCTGGCCCGTCACCGCATCGAGAAACTTCCTATTGTTGATGACAATTTCATGCTTTGCGGCCTCATTACCATCAAGGATATTGAAAAGGCCGTCAAATACCCCAGCAGCGCCAAGGATGTGAACGGACGCCTGCTTTGCGGCGCCGCCGTCGGCATCGCCAAGGACACGCTGGAGCGCGTGGCCGCGCTGGTTCAGGCAAAGGTTGACGTCATCACCGTGGATACCGCGCACGGCCATTCTGCGGGCGTGATGCGGTTGGTGGAAACGATCAAGAATCAGTATCCAAACCTGCCGGTGATCGCGGGCAACGTGGCCACCAAGGGCGCTACACATGATCTGATCAGCGCGGGCGCGGACTGCGTGAAGGTCGGCATCGGCCCCGGCTCCATCTGCACCACGCGCGTGGTAGCGGGCATCGGCGTGCCGCAGATCACGGCCATCGCCGACTGCGCGGAAGAAGCCGAAAAGCGCGGCGTGCATGTCATCGCCGACGGCGGCATCAAGTATTCCGGAGATGTGGTGAAAGCGGTCGCTGCGGGCGCGCGCGCGGTGATGCTGGGCAGCCTGCTGGCCGGCACCGAGGAAAGCCCGGGCGCGATGGAAATATTCCAGGGCCGCTCGTTCAAGGTGTACCGCGGGATGGGCTCGCTCGGCGCGATGGCCGAGGGCAGCAAGGACCGCTATTTCCAGGAGGATGCCAAAAAGCTGGTGCCCGAAGGCGTTGAGGGCCGCGTGCCGTACAAGGGGCCGCTGGCGGATACGATATTCCAGCTGGTGGGCGGACTGCGCGCCGGGATGGGCTATTGCGGCACGCCGACCATTGAAGCGCTGTGCAGCGACGCGGAATTCATCCGTATTACCGGCGCCGGCTTGACGGAAAGCCATCCGCATGATATATATATCACAAAAGAAGCGCCGAATTACTCCCGCCAGGCCGGAGAGTAATACCGGCAAAGGGAGGCAGCCCATGGAACTGATGCAGGCGATTGAAGGCCGCCGCAGCATCCGCCGCTTTTCCAGCGAACCGGTAACACGCGCGGCAGTCGAAAGGATTTTGCAGGCGGGGATAGAAGCGCCGTCCGCAAAGAACCGGCAGCCGTGGCGGTTTATTGTGATCACGGGCGCAGCGCGCGAAGAGATGGTGCGCACGATGCTGCAAGGCATTGAGCGGATGGAGAGCATGCTGCCGCCGGAAGTGGCGGGTTTCCTCAAATGGGCGAAGGTAACGGCGCGCATCATGCGGGATGCGCCCGTCACCGTAATGGTGATGGAGCCGGAGACGAATGGCCTGCCCCTGCCGGGTGAGCCTGTGGATCAGTTCATGACCATATACAACGCGCAGTCGCAGGGGGCGGCGCTGCAAAACATGTCCCTTGCCGCGCTGGAAGAAGGGCTCGGTTCCCTGTGGATCGGCGATATCAGCTTTGCCTATGATGAGCTGCGCGCCTGGCTTGGCACGGAAGAACATCTGGCAGCCGCTTTTTCTATCGGGCATCCGCTGGAAAGCCCGGCGCGCAGGCCGCGCAAAGCGCTTGCCGATATTATCACTTGGCGGGAGGAATGAGCATGCGGCTTGGCATTTATGGCGCGGGGTCGCTGGGCATTATCATTGGCGCATATTTGACCAGGGCAGGCGTTCCTGTCGATTTGATCAACAGAAACCCCGTGCAGGTAGATGCCCTGAACCAAAACGGCGCAAGGGTGGTTGGCGGGGTCACCATGACAGTGCCGGTGCGGGCGCTGCTGCCGGATGCGATGGTAGGCCCGTATGACGCGATTTTTTTGACCACCAAGCAGCATGATAACCGCGCCGTGGCAAAGTCCCTTGCCCCGTACCTGGGCAAAGACGGCGTGCTGGTGACGATGCAGAATGGGTTGCCGGAATGGGGTCTTTCCGAGGTGCTGGGCCAGGACCGTGTGCTGGGGTGTACCGTGGAATGGGGCGCTACGCTGGTGGAACCGGGTGTTTCTGAGCTTACCTCATCGGCGGACAGCCTCACCTTTGGGCTGGGCGCGATGAGCGACCATGGCGCGGAAAGGCTGCCGGAGATCCGCCGTGTGCTGGAGGCGATGTGTCCGGTCAAGGTGGAAGACAATTTTGTAGGCGTGCGGTGGTCGAAGCTGCTGATCAACGCGGCGTTCAGCGGCGTATCAACGGTCCTGGGCTGCACGTTTGGCGGGGCGGTTCAGGATAAGCGCGCCCGTAAGGTTGTGCAGGCGGTGATCAAGGAATGCATCGATGTGGCGCGCGCGGAAGGCGTCAAATTCGCGCCCGTGCAGGGCAAAAACATCGTGCTGCTGCTGGATTACAACAACCCCATGAAGAAAGCGGTCGCTTTCCAGATCATCCCGGCGGCCATCAAAAAGCATGCGGCCCTGAAAGCCAGCATGCTGCAGGATATCGAAAAAGGAAAGCTGACCGAGGTGGACGCAATCAACGGCATCATTTCATCGCGCGGGCGGAAAGTGGGCGTGCCCACCCCCGCGTGCGACCGAGTGGTCAGGGTCATCCACCTGATCGAGCGTGGAGAGTGCAAGCCCTCTTTCGAAAACCTGAAGTACTTTGAATAGGCGCGGCCAGGCTACAGCTTGCCCTGGCACCCCTCGCAAACATAGATGTTGCCGCCCAGATACGCGCTTCTGAGGATCGGCTGACCGCACGCGGGGCAGGGCATCCCATTATGCTTCTTTGACAGGACCTGTTGGTACCCTCCGGGGTTGCCGAACAGGTCCTTTTCCGTGTCGCGGCCGCCGCATGAGGTCATTTCCGCCAGCACATCCTTGACCGCGCGGTACACCGTGTGGAACGCATCATCGCTCAGCGTGTTCATCTTGCGCTTGGGGTGAATTTTCGCAGTCCACAGGATATCCTGCAGCACGCCGTTTCCAAGGCCGGGGATGCGCTGCTCAGTGGCAAGGAACGCTTTGGCGGAGAGCCCCTTCGCCGCGTCGGTCAGCAGCGAGGCAAAATACTGTTCATCAAACGCATCCGACAGGGGCGACGGCGTGCGGTTGACGGTGAAATTTGCCGGCAGACCGTTTTCCGTGCGCGGGAAGCAGAACATGCAGCCCCACATCTGCACCGTGCAGGTGATCGCGGAGCCATCCGTAAATTCAACCATCAGCTGGTGCTTGGGGGGTCTCTTCGCGCCCGGCGCGTGGTATTTGACGGGTGTGGAAACCACAATCAGCATGTCATCGGCAATGATCTCAATGTTGCCGCCGCAGGTGTAACCCGTGCCGGGGTTGGAGGAGGTGATTTTCCGCCCCGTCAGCTTCGCGCCGTATTCCTTGGGGTCGCCGGTATACCACGCAAACCCATGTGGGGAGTGGTTTGCCACCGCGTTTTCGATGGTTTTGCCCACGATGGTTTCGTTCAGCTGCCTGGCCAGTACGTTGGCTTCCGGTAGTTCGACCATAGCAAAAACCTTCTTTCTTATTGCGATTGGGATTGCCGCAAGGTAATTTGCTTACAGAATACACGTTCGGTAGAAAAAGCGCAAGGCGAACTGTCAATTATCGCAACCCTTCGCTGCTGCTCAGTTGCTCCGGCGTCATCGGTCGCATGACCGCGTCGATGCGGAACCCGCGCCCATCCTCCGCATACCCTGCTTCCAACCCGCACCCTTCGCCGTATACAATTTTCAGCCGGTTGCTGACATTGTACAGGGCAAACCCCTCATGCGTATCCTGATCGAATACGGAATTGGCAAGCTGGCGCTTCACTTCCTCCAGCGCGTCCGGCGCAATGGAGCGCCCGTTGTCGATCACGCTGATGACCAGGAATGTTTCGCCCCCGCGCACCTTAAGCGCACCGGTAAGGGTGAGCAGGTTGTCCTCCTTATCCGGGTCCAGCCCGTGCACAAAATAGTTTTCAATCAGCGGCTGCAGTGTGATCTTGGGGATGCCGTACGCCATCAATTCGGGCGGGATATCCACGGTATAGTCAAAGTTCTCTTGCCGGTATTGGTTCAGCAGGATCAGGTTTTCGCAGTGTTCCAGCTCCTCCTCCAGCGTGACCACCATTTTTTGGCCGATTTGGCTGCGGTATACGCGGCTAAGCAGCAGGATCATCCGGGATGCTTCCTGCGGGGAGCCGTGCAGCGTATGCACGCGGATCAGCTCCAGCGTATTGTACAGGACATGCGGGTTGATGCTGGTCTGCATCGCGTACAGCTCGGCCTTTTTTTGCTGTATTTCCTTAATGTACAGCTGCTTGATGGTGACTTCCAGCTGTTCGCACATGGCGTTGAACCCGCGGATGATCTCCGCGAACTCGTCATCCCCCTTGGGTTCTTCGATGCGCAGATCCAGCCGGTTGGCGCTGACATTCGCCATGCCGCGCTGTATCAGGCGCACCTTGCGCGCGGAGGAGCGCAGCGCCAGGCTGTACGCCAGGATCGCAATGCCGCACAGCATCATCGCAAGCACAAAGATCAGCGTGGACATCTGCCCGCGGTGCTCCGGCGTCTGCGCCACAACGGTGAAATCATACTGCGTGTTGCGCAGAAACAGCACATCAAACCGGCCGGCGTCCGTTTCGAAGGTGCCGTAGTCATCCGCCGGTTCCGCGCCCGGCGCGGGCA
This sequence comes from Eubacteriales bacterium, assembly GCA_031549905.1. GTDB lineage: Bacteria > Bacillota > Clostridia > Christensenellales > Aristaeellaceae > Avichristensenella. Next base: position 70,582 of record JAVBPC010000024.1, on the reverse strand, counting down.
GGTACAGATCGGCGGTTTGATGATAATCGCCGGAAGAGCGGAACACCACGTCTCCATCCCCCGCGATGATGCTGACGACGGCGCCCGCTTCCAGGTTGTGGCTAAGCAAAGTATCCGTAAAATCGGAAACGGAGTAGAGCACGGCCATCTGGCCGATGGAACCGCTGCCGCTGGAATCAGGCAGCGTGCCCACAATGCCGTATACCTTGCTGCTGATGCCCGAAAGCGTGACGCCCATGCCGCTCAGCGCGGCGGAGCTGAGCACCCCGCGGCCGTACGGCTTGAATGCGGGGAATTCGCTTTGCAGCGTCAGGCGCTCCATTGTTTTCAGCCGGGGATCATACAGGAACACATCGCCGGTGATATCCGAATGCAGCAGGATGCCCACGCTGCTGAAATCCAGCGCGCTTACGGTGCTGAGCATTTCGGAAGCGCTGGCGCGTACGGCGTTATACCGCAGGGGGTTTGTATCGCCGCGAAGCAGCGTGCACAGCTCGCGGTATTGCGCGGGGCTTTGAAACAGGGGCTTATAATCGTTTTGAAAGTTGCGGTGCCTGGTGAAAAAGCGCAGGTTTAGGTCGCTGATGGCGATATCGTACTTTTTCAGGTATTCCAGGCGTTCTTGCCTGGCGGCCACATTGCCGATGATCAGCGCCAGCAGTATGGATACCGTGCAGATGACCACAATGGAGATCAGCAGCACACGGCTGTAGAATCCCCTGGTGAGTTTGAACATAACGCAGCCCCCTTCGCTGGCCCCATTCTATAATAAATTTGGCTTCTTGGGCGTAAAACCCAGCCGGTACTTTTGATAAGTGCAACTTTCAAGAATTTATACTATATACGCGCCTTCTTGAAGCAGCATATAATAATCTTAACAAAAAAGCAATTGCGGTTTATACCTGCCCGACCTTCAAGAGGAGTTGAAAGTATGGCAACGAGAGACCACGCGGTGCGCTCATCACTGCGGGGGAACCCGCGCAAAAAGGATGGCGTGCGCCTGTTTCTGCTGACACTGCCCTTCCTGATTGCCATTTTCGTTTTCTGTTATGTGCCGCTGCACGGCTGGATCTACGCTTTCTTTAACTACAAGCCGGGCGTTGCGCTTTCAAAGCTTGAGTTTGTGGGTTTCAAATGGTTCCTGATGCCGTTTGAAAACGCGGTGCTGCGCTCGCAGTTTGTGCGCGTGATGAAGAACACGCTAGGCATAAACTTTCTGTATATCATCGCGATGATACTGCCGATGCTGTACGCCGTCATGCTGACGGAAATCCCGTTCAGGCGTTACCGCAAGGCGGTGCAAACCCTTACCACCATCCCCAACTTCATCAGCTGGGTGCTGGTGTATTCGGCGTTCTTTTCGCTTTTGTCCACGGAAGGCCTGCTCAACAACCTGCTGGTCAGTTGGGGCGTGATCACCACCCCCAAGAGCTTCCTGGCCGATACCAGCTACATGTGGATCAAGATGCTGGGCTACCACCTGTGGAAGGGGCTTGGCTGGGGCGCGATCGTGTACATTTCGGCGATCACATCGATTGATCAGGAGATATACGAGGCCTCCAGCATCGACGGCGCGGGCCGCTTCGCGAAGATATGGCATATCACCATCCCGCACCTGATCCCGACCTTCTTCGTGCTGCTGATCCTGCAGATCGGCAACATCATCAACAACGGCATCGACCAGTACTATGTGTTTTCCAACGCGATGACGAAGGACTACATTGAGGTGCTGGACCTGTATGTGTACAATAACGGCCTCAAGCAGGGCAATATTTCGTACGCCACGGCCATCGGCATGTGGAAATCGGTGGTCAGCCTGATTCTGGTGTTTTCCGCAAACAGGCTGTCGCAGAAGGTGCGCGGCACTTCGATCTTCTGAGAAAGGGGGAATCATCATGGCGCAAGCAACAGCTAAAGTGAGCGAAAGCGCGGTCGTGCGCAAGAGCGCGGGGGAGCGTGCCTTCGATATTTTCCTGGTGATAGCGTTCGGCCTGTTCACCATCGCATGCATCTTTCCCTTCTACTATATTTTCATCAACACCATCAGCGATAACAACCTGGTGGCGACCGGGCGCATCCACCTGATCCCCCAAGGCATTCACCTGACGAACTATATCAACGTGCTCAAACTTAAGAACATCGGCGCGTCGGCTTTCATTTCCGTGGCGCGCACGGTCATCGGCACCATGATCACGCTGATTGCCGCATCGTTCCCGGCGTATGCGTTCACCCGCGAGGAGTTCTGGCACAGAAAGCTTTTCTACCGTTTTGTGATCATGACCATGTATTTCAGCGCGGGCCTGATCCCGCTGTTCCTGACGTACAGGGCGATCGGCATCTATAACACGTTCCTTGTGTATGTGCTGCCCGCGCTGGTGACCCCTTTCAACCTGATCCTGTGCAAAACATACATCGAATCGATATCGCCGTCGTTGGAAGAATCCGCCGAGATCGACGGCGCAGGCTACCTGACGCGCTACGCGCGGATCATCCTGCCGCTATCCAAGCCCGTGCTTGCCACCGTTGCCGTGTTTGCCGCCGTGGGCCAGTGGAACAACTTCATGGATACGGTGCTGTACGTCAGAAGTTCGAATCTGTTCACGCTGCAATACGTTTTGTATGATTACCTGACGCGCGCCAACGCAATCATCGAAATCATGCGCACAGACCCCAGCGCCATGGCCAACACGGATATTTCCACCATGCTGACGCCGCTGACCATCCAATACACCATCTGTATTGTGACAATTTTACCCGTGCTGATGGTTTACCCATTCTTCCAACGTTATTTCGTCAAGGGCATCATGATTGGTGCGGTAAAAGGTTGATTGCGCAACCGCATGAACTGAGGTTCATGCGGTTGAAAGAAACGGGGCAGGTTCATCCTCCCCTGAAAACCTCACGATTTTCCGGGCGGGGAGGACGCAAGGTAGAAAATCCTCCGGATTTTCGTCCGTTCGGCGGCAAAGCCGCCGATGCCGGATTGAAATCAAGGGGCTTCATCCCCTTGATAATCCCCAAAGGTGTTGATTTGGCGGGCATCCGCCTATCATAGATCATCTAAGGAGGTTTTCCAATGTACAAGGGTAAGAAACTGGTCGCCCTTTTGCTCAGCGCGCTGATGGTGCTGTGCAGCGTGGCGGCGCTTGCCGAGGCGGACAAAAAGGAAGTGACGCTGACCGCGTTTGTTCAGCAGTCCGTCACCAGCGAGTCCGGCATTTGGCAGGGCTGGGGCGCGAAGCGCCTGTATGACGATGCGAAAATCAAGCTGGATTTCTACCCCACCGGCAACGAAGTGGAGCAGAAGCTGCAGCAGTACCTGGCCGCCGGCGACCTGCCGGATATCGTAGGCTTCAAGGGCCTGGACCAGGCGCAGATGGCCATGGACGCTGACAAGCTGCTGCCCCTGGAGCAGTACGCGGACAAGCTGCCCAGCCTGTTTAACAACGAGCTGTACGCCAACGCCATCGCGTATTCCAAGGACTATACGTCAAACGGCACCGGCAGCCTGCTGATCATGCCCACGGCCATCGGCCCCACGGGCTACAACTCCTTCAACTGGCAGCCGATGCTACAGTGGGATGCCTGGAAACAGGCCGGCCAGCAGGTCCCCGCGACGCTGGAAGACTACCTGGACATCGTGGAAGCGATGGTCAAGGTGAAGCCCACGACCGAAAACGGCGAGAAGGTGTACGGCTTTGCGCTGTTCTCCGACTGGGACAAGTACACGGCGCTGGAGATTTCGACGCTGTCGTTCTTCTACGGCATTGATACCGAGTACGTTTCCCACCTGATGGAAACCAACATCCTGACGAAGGAAACGAATTCCATCCTGCGCGATGAAAGCTTCTACAAGCGCGCGCTGAAGTTCTACTATGATGCCAACCAGCGCGGGCTGCTGGATCCCGACTCCATGACGCAGACATTCTCCAACGTGGATGCGAAGTACTCCGCCGGCCGCGTGCTGTTCTCGCATTTCTCGTGGATGACCGGCCAGTACAACAGCCGTGCTGCCGGCCATGTGGATAACCCCGACGCCCCCGACGGCTACGAAGCGATTGTTGCCGATGATATGAAGCTCTACGTTGCGCCGGAACAGACCATTGGCCGCAACTGGTACTTCGCCATCAACAAGGACACCAAGAACCTGGATGCGGCGCTTGAGTTCCTCAACTGGTTCTATGATCCCGCGACGATCGAGTACCTCACCAACGGCCCGGAAGATATCATCTGGACCCGCGATGACAGCGGCGAACCCCGCGTGATCGATGAAGACGCGTACGTTCTGGTTGAGAAGAAGGCCGATCCGCTGATGCCCGCGGAAGTGGGCGGCGGCGCTTTCCAGGATGGCATGTATGCATTCAACACGGCGGGCCTGCAGGCTTCCGTAATAATGGATGACGGCTACAGCCTGGGCTACCGCTACTGGCCGACGCACATCGCCAGGAACCCCACCTTGATGCGGCTGGAATGGCGCGAAGTGTTCGGTGGGGCCGTGCTGCAGGATTACGTCAACAAGGGCGGCAACGTCGCCAACTCCACGCAGGCTGTCAACATGATTACCCCCGCCTCCGATGAGCTGGAGATGACCATGTCGCAGATCGGCGAAGTTGTGAAGAAGTATTCCTGGCAGATGGTGTACGCCAAGGACGAGGCCGAGTTTGAGGCCCTGTGGACCAAGATGCAGACCGAGGCCGACGGCCTGGGCATGCAGAAGGTTGTGGATTACTTCACCGGCGAATGGCAGAAGGCCATCGATAAGGTGGATAACTACGAGTAAGGTTCGGTAATAGGAAACAGGCCCTGAATACTGCAAGGAATAGGGCATTGTAAGGAAGAACAGGGTGTCAGTAGTTTGATGCCCTGTTCTTTTTTGTGTACCGTGCATACTCTTCCGGCCCTTTGGATTGAGTGATGCCAGGAAGCGTGCTATAATCGCTTCAAAGCAATGCTATGTTGCATTATACCGGTAATGACGGATGGAATGAGAGAAGAACATGAACAAAGAATTGAAAAAACTGCTTGGGAGAGCGGGCGTATTCGTCATAATTGGATTGATCTGGTTGTTGGCTTATGGGATGTACTGGCTTATCTGCGGTGGATTTTCCGGGCCGATGTCCAATGAGAACGTTTATGTTCTCCTTGGCTGCATTGTTGTGGCCAGTGTGGTGATCCTGTTTGGGTACTCCAGAATCTCCGACAACTGGGATACCATCCGTAAAAGCCGTACGTTAAAAAAAGTGTTTGCTGGCAAAAAATACGACCGGCTGACAGTTACGATCCCAAAGGGCAAGATGAACATCATCCAGGAAGCGGCAAACCGTGAGTATGACTCCATTAATGCGTATGTAAACAAGGCCATCCTAACCCGCCTGGGGCTTAATGAATGGCCAAATGAGGGAGACAATGCTAACCGCTGATGCCCGTAGATCCATGTGCCGGGGAAAAAGTCAGAATACTGAAACAATACCCTGTGCTCTTCCCGGCAAAATGCTGAAACTTGTTATGTAAACAAAGGGATTTGCGCCGCTTCACCGTTGTAAGGCAACTGAAATTTTGCAACGCTGCCATCGATATTATGACAATAGATCAGGAACTTGTTGGGCGTGGGGTATACACCCTCTTTGCCTTTGATGGTGAGCAGCTTTTTCGCGTCATCCCAAACAAACGGCACCCGCGCATACTGCCCCTGTTCATAGGCGTAATCCATGCCGTTATCCAAATACAGCGTGAATTCCCCATCCGCGCCGGCCCAGACATGCATGCTTTCCAGATCGCCCTTTGCATCCCCCAGCGCCAGGATAGCCCCCGCGCGCACAAACAGCGGCATTTCATCCAGCGGCACATCTATCGCCAGCGTTTGCCCGCCGGGCAGCATTGCGCCGCCGGGCCACGCGTACCAGCCCGCACATTCCGGCAGATACACTTCTTCGTGCGCGACGCCATCCACCATGGGCCGCGTCACCGGGCACACCAGCAGCGACGGGCCGAACATGTACCGGTCGGCGGTTTGGCGCACATTCACGTCCTGTGGAAAGTCGAAGGATAGCTGCCGCATCATGGGTTTGCCCGTGAAGCACGCTTCCGCCGCCAGCGAGTAAACTGTGGGCAGCAGCCGGTACCGCAGGCGGATGTACTTGACGATGGCATCATACCACGCGCTGCCTTCGCCGCCAAACTGCCAGGGTTCGCGCGGGGTATCGGTGCCGTGCGAGCGCATCACCGGCAGGAATGTGCCCATTTGCAGCCAGCGGACGTACAGCTCGCGGTAAGCGGGGTCGTCTACGCCGTCGGGGAACTCGCCATTCCAGAACCACGGCACTTCGCCCTGGCCCTCCGGCATGCCGCTCCATTTGCGCCAGGCGGCCTCTCCGCCCACAAAGAACGCGCCGATATCCAGCGTCCAGAACGGGATGCCGCACATCGCCATGTTCAGGCCTTCGGCGATTTGGTTTCGGTAATCCTGCCAGCTGGCCTTGATATCGCCCGACCACAGGATCACGCCATACCGCGCGCTGGACGGCGAACCGGAGCGCGTGAGGTTTACCACGCGCCGTCCGGGCACATCGCGCCGCTGGTGCTCGTAGATGCCCTGCGCATGGCGCAGCGCAAAGTCGTTCGCGGTGCGGGCATCCATGTACTGCGTGGCCTGCGTAACGCTCAGGTCATACCGCTCGGCTTCCGGCTTTTTCACGGCGCCGTTCCAGTCCGGGGTGAACGGCTCGGTGGAATCGCACCACCAGGCATCGGTGCCGGCGGGCACCAGATCGCGCATCATCTGCCGCCAATACAGCGCACGCGCGTCATCATCGAATGCGTTATAGGTGTTCAGGTTCGCCAGCAGCTTGCCGGCGGCCATCATCTCGTCATGGTCCGCGCCCTTCCTGTTGATGTTGGGCCAGATGGAGATCATGAAAGCGACATCCTGCGCGTGTAGCTGGTCGATCATCGCCTTCATATCGGGGAAGCGGGCCTTGTCCACGATTTTGTTGCCCCATTTACCCTCCTCCCAGGAAAGCCAGTCCAGCACGATGCACGACAGCGGGATACTGAGCGCCTTGAACCTTAAGGCAATATCCAGTATTTCCTGCTGCGTTTTGTAGCGCTCCCGCGACTGGATGTACCCAAACGCCCAGCGGGGCAGCAGCGGAGCCGTGCCCAGCAGCCGGTGCAGGCACCGAAGCTGGCCATCCATCGTGTCCGCCGTGAACAGGAAATAGCTTGGCGCGTCCGACGCCTCAAATTGCAGCGCGAAGCCCGATTCATCCGCCCGGTAGATCATCGGGCAGCCCATGTCAAACAGCAGGCCGTATCCCTTGCTGGATAGCAGCACCGGCATCGGAATTTTCATGTTGTTTTGATACAGGTATTCCGTATCCAGCCGGTGATTGAGCACGCCGCGCTCGTGCTGTCCCAGGCCGTACAGCACTTCATCTTTTTCCGCGGTGAAGCGCAGCTCCCCGGTGAAGGTTTCGCCGGTTTTAACGGCTTCCGCCTTTTCCAGGATGGCGCGCTCGCCGTCCACTGTGCGCTCCAGCCGGAAGCTGGATTTAGCCGCATCCAGGATGCACAGCTCGCGCGGGGCCAAAGTGAACCCGGTCTGCGCAAGCAGCGGCCTCTCACCGGCCATGAAACGCACGACTTCGCTTTTCGTCATGCGCAGCAGCGGGTACGTGTCCGGGTTTTGCACATACGCGCTGTCCGCCGCGCCGCCGCCGCAAATCACGCGCAAAATGGAACCATTCCAGCTGAAATCTTTCATGATGATTGCCTTTCGTCAGCCATCCGCGTGCACAAGCCGGAAGCCGTGCGGCGCGATGGGGAGCGTATCAGAGTATGTTTCACCGGTCAGCGCATCTTTCACTGGCCGTGCGCAGGGCATAAGCGCTTCCCGGCTGCAAAAGTTGAATAGGTAGTATATCGGCGTGCCTTCGTGCACACGGGTGACCACCTCCACCGTTTCACAGGCGGTAAACGGCGCGCGGTGAACGCCGGCACCGTCCGCCAGCGCGCCAAGCAGCGCGGTCAGCGCATCCATCGGCAGGCCGCACCCCAGGTACCACGCGCTGCCCTTGCCCACCAGATTTCTGGAAAGCATGCCGCAGCCCGCTTTATACCCGCCGGCATAGCGGCCCACCATTTCGGCCGTGCCGCCCAGCAGTTCGCTCCAGTACAGGTCGTGCGTAGACAGGTCCACGCCGGGCAGCGCCATGTGCACATCTGTGCCGTTTGCGGCGAATACCGGCTCCACCTCCTGCACGGTTACGCCGAACAGGTTGTCCAGGCCCGCAGGCAGCGGCTCGGTGTAGCCTACATTGTCCATATTCTTCACGCTGGTCAGGAATGTGCCAAGCAGCACGCCACCGCTTTCAACAAACGCCGTCAGCTTCGCCCGAAGCGCGGCATCCAGCACGATGGATGCAGGCAGCACGACCAACTTGTATCCGGAAAAGTCCATCTCAGGCGACAGCACATCCGCCGTCACGCCGCATTCCGCCAGCGCCCTGTGCATCTGCCCGCAAAAATCCATGTAGGAAAACAGCGGGTCGTTGACCGGCTTGATGCGCAGCGCCCAGTGGCTTTCATAGTTCACAAGGATGGCCGCCTCGCGGGGGAATGCGGCGTTTTCATAGGGCGCAAGGCGCTTCAGCAGCGCGGCGGTGTCGCACATTTCGCGGTAGCGGCGGCGGGGGATGCCGTCCATATCCACGATGGCGTAGTTGAGTTGCTCCGCGCCGAATGGGAATGTGCGGAACTGGAAATGCAGCATCATTTCCGCGCCGTGCGCCAGCGAATGAATCACCGCCTGCCGGAGCGCGCCGGGGTTTGGCTGCATGCGGCCGGAGCCGCTGAGCCGGTGCCCGCCGCCGGAGACAAATTCCAGCACCCAGAAGGGCAGGCCGCCCTTGACGCCGCGCGCGAACGCATAGGGGAAGGCATCCACCCGCGCATCGCGAAGGCCGGGGTAGAAGTCAAACGCGTACACATCCAGGTCATGCGTGCTCTTGTAGTAATCAATGCTGTTTGTGGCAAGGCCGGTGGCGTTGGTGGTGACCGGCATGCCGGTGTGCGCCTTCAGAATGCGGGACTGGATATCCTGGTACGCGATCTGGCTATCGGACGAGAAGTGCTCAAAATCCATGCGCAGCGTAGGGTTTTCGTAGTGCGCGCGGATGGCGGGCTGCGCGCCCGGCTCGATCTGGTTCACCGGCGGCAGGATTTGGCCGAAGCTGTCGTATTCGCCGGACCAGAACACCGCGCCGCTGCGGCGGTTGTATTCGGCGATGGTGCCGTATTTCTCTTTCACCCACGCGCGGAACGCCTCCGTGCACACCGGGCAGCAGCAGCGGCCCGTGCCCTCCTGCGCAGGTTCGTTGTCGATCTGGAACCCAGCAACGTACGGGTTTTGCCCGTAATGGATGGCGATTTGCTCGGTGATTTTGGCGCTGTACGTGCGGTACGCCTCATTATTGTAGCAATAGTGCCGCCTGCCGCCGAAGGGACGGCGCACGCCGCGGCCATCCATGTACAAAAGATCAGGGTGCAGCTCCACCAGCCACGCGGGCGGGCACGCGGTGGGCGTGCAGATGATGGTGCGGATGCCCGCGCTTCCCAGCGCCTCCACCACGGGGTCAAGCCATTCGAAATGGTATTCGCCGGGGCGCGGCTCAAACCGGCACCAGGCGAACTCGCCCATGCGCACCGTGTTGATGCCGGATTCTATCAACAGTGCTAGATCATGCTGAAGCTCCTCGGGCGTTTTGTGCTCCGGGTAGTAGGATACGCCGTAATGCATGGGGGCCTCCTTGTCTGTTACGCTTTGCCGGTGAAGTGGATGCGCTCTGCTTCGGGCCGGATGACGGGGCGATCAAGCGTCAGGGCAATGATGGTATCGGGCGCGGCCGGCAGGTTTTCCGGCAGTGTGATGCGCACGCGGTTATCATCCTGTGCAAACCTGCACGCTTCGCCGCCCAGCACACGGCAGGCGGTGACTTTGTAATCCGCAAGCGGCAGGGCGTCAAATGCATTTCTATTTAAGATATGTAAGTATAACGTATTGCCCCGGCAGGTGGTGCCGTATACGGTATCCACAGGCGCCACCGGGCCGCCGCGTGTGCCGTACACGCTTTCGCCGTACTGTGAAAGCCACGCGCCAATTTCCCGCATGCGGCCCGTCACTTCGGGCGAAAGCTTGCCGTTTCTATCCGGCCCTACATTCAGCAGCCAGTTGCCGTCGCGGCAGATGACATTCACCAGCATCCGGATCAGCCAGTCAAATTCGGAAACGGGGTCATCCGCCATCCAGCCCCAGGAGCAGCCGCTGCACACGCACATGTTCTTTTCCCACGGCACCGGCAGGATGCCCCCGGTGATCTCGTGGCTGCCCTCATCGCAGTAAAAATCGCCTTCCCAGCCGGATCGGGGATTGATCAGCGCCTTGGGGCTGCCGCCCCGCGCCAGCTTGTTGAGCTTTACCGGCTCCCAAAACCATGCGCTGGAGGTGTCGCTGCCCTTGTGCGCCAGCCAGCCGCCATCGTACCACAGGATATCGATGGGGCCGTAGTTGTGCGTCAGCTCCCGCACCTGGCCGTAGCACTGGTCCTTCATCAGCTGGGCGTTATCGGCAAGGCCGGTAGGGTCAAAGTAGCCGGGAAAGCGCCAGTCCATCGGCGAATAATACAGGCCCACGCGCATGCCCGCTTTGCGGCACGCATCGGTGTATTCGCGCACGAAATCTCTGTGCGATGCGGTGTTCCAGCTGGTGAAGCCCTCATACGCGGCGGGGCTGTTCCACAGCGCAAACCCGTCGTGGTGTTTTGCCACCATCACCATGTATTTCGCGCCAAAATCTTGCGCAAGGGACACTAGCTCTTCCATCTGAAAGTCCTGAGGGTCGAATTCACCCGCCAGCGCCTCGTATTCATCCTTCGGAATGCTTTCCTTGAAGCGCACCCACTCGCCGCGCCCAAGGATGGAGTACAGCCCCCAGTGGATGAACATGCCGACCTTGGCGTCGCGCCACCATTGCAAATCCTCCGGCGGCAGGCTGAGTTCATCGCATTTCATGCCGCCAAGGCTTTTCAGGTTGATGTTGGATTTGAGCATTGATTGCAGCTCAGCCCCGGTCATCTCTCGGGGAGGTTTCTTTTCCATGCGGATTCTCCTTTGCGGCGCTGATCAGCCAGCGTTTACTTCGTACAACCAATCCAGCGTGTCCAGGCCCTCACCGGCAAGGCCGGCATTGCGTTGCGTAACCTCGCAATCCGTCGGCACCGCACCCAGCACCAGGTACCCGCCCGTGCCAAGGCTCAAGGTGTGTTCACCCTTTTCGTAGCGCAGCACATGAATGTGCGCGCCGGGGCAACCCTTGGCCCGGATCGCGTTGGTGATGACGGGGGAAAGCCCGCCGCGCGCATCCGCGTGGGTGTTGGTTTCCAGCTCCGGGGGCTTCAGCCACTCCACGCCGCTTGCCGCGAAATAGCCAAGCAACAGCTTGCAGTCCGCCGGGAAGCGGAGGGTCAGTTCCGTTCCGACCTCTATCGCATGACCCAGGCCAAAGCGCGTGCCGGTAAGGCCCGTAAGCTCCGGCGCCAAGTCAGCGATGGCGAACGGCGCATCGGTGAACAGGTTCGCGTCCTTTTCCAGCGGGTAGGTTTCCGCGCCAGGGCTTACCGCTTCATACGATGCGGATGGTAGCGGGAGAAAGGCGGTATCTTGCGCGGCGTTCCCCGGCAGCCAGCCGGTTTTCAGGCGTGCCAGATTATCCTTGAACGCGACAAATTCCGCCTCGTATTCCGGCAGGCACTGGGTCCAGTGGCCGTAGCGCTTGCCGTCCGGAAAGGGGATCTTCCGCTGCGGGGTCTGCATGCTGTTGGCGTACAGGTAGGTATCTTTCGTCAGCGCAGCCAGCGCGCGGTAGGCGGCAAGGCTCTCTTCCCAGGGGAACAGCGCGGCTTCCAGCAGGCCGGTATCGCCGGCGCAATCCTGGTTCATGGTAAAGCGGTAGCGCAGGATCAGCAGCGCCGCCTCCACCTTTTTGCAGTAAAACAGCGTCATCAGGCGAATGGCTTCAATATCGCTGCCGATGCGTGTGAATTCCGCGCTGCCTTCGCCGCACAGCGCCGTTGCCGCCCGGTATTCATCGGCGGCGCGCTCCGCAAAGCGCATTGTTTTTTCCGCCATTTCGGGCGGCGTTTCGCCCTGATGCGGCTCACCTGCGCACAATCGGCGGGCGTATGTTTCCAGCGTTTCGCCCACGGTGGCAACGGAATTGTACAACTCCTGGTTGGGCCGGTAACGCACGGCGTTGGTCAGCTGGCTCATCGTCATGCCAAGGCTCATCGTTTGCCGGTTGCCTTCGGTGATGCCAATGCGGCCAAGGATGCGCGGCGCGCACTCGGCGGCGGACTCCAGTGCGCTGAGCAGGTGCGCCGCCGCGTTTTCCGGGATGGCGTACTGCGCGGCAAGATAGCGCGTCCAGTGGGCGCGCTCATCGGCTTCACCCCGCGCGGGCTGCCATGCGTAGCGCATCCAGGCCGCGTACCACAGGCGGTCCCGCTCCATCTGCAGCAGGCGCGGGGCGGTTTTATCCGGCGCGTACGGCCAGTCCCAGAAAAACAGCGGGTACAGATGCAGCCCGTTTCCGCCCAGCAAATGCTGCCCCGCCTGCACGCATTTCTGAATGAACAAAGGCGCCGCGAACCGGAAAGGCTCCAGGTTCGCCAGGATGTGCACATTCAGGATGTGCGCGCCGCCCAGCGCTTTCAGCGCCAGGTGCCTTTGCCGCCATACGCCGCGCATGCGGTAGGTGGTCAGCCCTTCGCCGTTGTATTTCCACATGGTGTACAGGTTGCCGTACAGCGGCAATGCCTTTTGCATGGCATCCACTGGATCGCAGTCGTGCCCGCGCAGGATCAGCGGCGGCTCGCTTTCGATGCCCGCCTGCCGCAGCCCCTCTTTGACGGCTGGGATAATGGTTTCCACAAACCATTCGGTTTTCTGGGCGTTTCCGCGCAGCGCTTCGCCAAGGCACACCATCAGCCCGACGCTGGGGTAGCCTTTGATGAATTCGATGATGGCTTTGTATGTGTAATCCTTCGCCAGCGGGTGAATGGATGATTGCAGCAGCGGCAGGCCGAAATGTTCCGCAAAGGGCAGGGGGATGTGAATGCTGTAGAATTTCAGCACGACCCATATGCCGCGCTTATCCGCCTCTTCGGTGAGCCATGCGAACAGCGTGCGGTTTTCTTCAAACTGCGCCTCACTGACTTCCAGCGCGAAGGGGTAATCCGCCACCTTCACCAGCGAGGAGAACGGCAGCCCCGTCCACAGGTAGAGGATGTTGCAGCGGTCATCCAACATTTGGTTCAGGAACCGTGTCCACAGCGCGCGGTCGTAGAACCAGGGGAAGCGTTCGCGCGTGATGGGGTATTCGTAGGTAAGGCGCGGCGGTTCAACTTCGGTCTTTTGCAGGCCCACCGCCAGGCCGCGCAGCTTGAACGCCGGGGCGTCGTAAACCGCGATTTCAAGGGGCAGCGCGCCTTCTTCGCGGATGCGCGCGGCAAGCGCCTGGCACGCGTACAGGACGCCGTTTCCATTGCCGCCGACGGCGCAGGTAAGCCCGCCTGAGCAGGTTTCCAGCACGAAGCCCTCGCCCTGGGGCTCACCCGCGTGGAAGATCAGCAGGTCCGCTTCCAACAGGGACTGAATGGCGGCATCGTCAACCATGGCAACCAAGATGCGCGGGCAACCTGTTTCCGTTAAACGCGGCTGCGTTGCCACTTCATACCCGCAGTCCCGCAGCGCGCTTTCCACCAATGACGCGCCGTAGCGCACCCGCGCCGGGGCATCCGGCGTTACACACAATGCAGCTTGTTTCATTTGAAATCCCCCTGGATATCCCGCCAGTTGCGGTGCGCGTGCTCTAGCAGCAGGTCGGCGTCGCGCGGGGGCATCGGCGAAAAGTACAGGAACAGCGCGTTCGTGCCGTAGCGGCGCACTAGGCGGTCCACCCGCGCAATCTGCTCTTCCATCGGCCCGCCGTACACCTTCACCCACAGGCCCTTGCCGGCTTTGACGGCCTTGTCGTATATGCCGAACCATTCTTCGTGTGCGCCGTCGGGGGCGTAATCGCCGCTGGTCCATTGCAGGGCATCGATGCCGTCAATTTCCATCAGCGCGTCCAGGTGGCGGATGGCGTCCGGGCCATCCAGGTGGTACAGCACGCTGTCAAGTTTGCGGGTTTGTTCCGCCAGGCTCCCCTGCACGAAGTCGCGGAACTGCTGAGGTGAAATCATCGCGGAGAAATCGCACTGCAGCTTGGCGGTGCGGCCCGGCCCCCAAATTTGAAACACCGTAAAGCAAGAGCCGCCGTCCTTATCTTTCGCCAGATCATAGAACCTGTCGTAATAATCAAAATACGCCTTTGTGACCTGATCTACGCGCGCGGCGATCTCATCCGGCTCATCCATCATGTCGAAGATCAGATCCTGCGCGCCGCGCATGGAAGCCAAAATATCCAGGTTTTCGATGATATCCGGGATGCCGACATAGAAATCGTCCCCGGCAAGCTGCCGCACTTTGCGGAACAGCTCGATGTGCCGCTGGAACCATTTGGCGTTTGCGTCAAACGCAAGCGGCGCTATTTCCGCCCAATCGGTGACGAACGGCTCAAACCACACCGTGCGCGGCTGGAAATCAACTTCACAGCCGAGATAGGCGGCCATCGACCCCGGGCCGAAATCCACGCTGACGTTGGGGAAGCTTTCGGCAAGGAATTCGCTGCTTTCGCAATAGAAACGGTAGCGCTCCGCGATGCGCTCGGCGTCCAGGTATTTATCCCGCATGTTGCGGCTTTTCAGCAGTTCCGCGCGCACAGGGTCAATCTTGTTTTCATGCCGCGCCACCACATGCAGCAGCGGGGTGCCGGGGTTTTGACGTTTCCAGTACGCCAGCCATTTTTGCTGTGTTTCGGGCCAATTTTTTTTGTTGATCATGCTCAAAACCACCCCTGCTTTTATCTGCCTACATTATAACAAGGCAAACAAAACCATGGCAATTGCTAAGGTGAAAGTGTTTCAATCTGTACTATCTTTGCGGATTAGTGCAAGCCCGCAGGAGCAGCCTTTTTGGTGCGGCGGTACGCCACGGGTGACAGCGCAAACTGGCGCATGAATGTGCGGTTGAAATAGGTCTGGCTGGAGAAGCCGACCTTATCCACGATGTCTTTCATCTTCATATCGGTGGATTCGATCAGTTCCGCGGCATAGCGCAGGCGCGCGGCGGTCAGGTAATCGTTGAAGTACGCGCCGGTGTGCTGTTTGAACGCGTTGCCCAGGTATGACGGTGAAACGTTGAGCTTGTACGCCAGCGTTTTCAATGAAATATTCTTGTCGGAAAACTCATGCACGGCGGCAATCACGGCCTCTACGCAGGGGTGCATGGCGCTCTTTGCGCCGGTGAACAGCTTGTAGCACTCGCGGATGACCTCTTGCAGGTATTCGTACGCGCCATCCGCGGTGACATCCTTTTGCGGGAACGCGCGCGAAAGCCTGACAAACTGCGGGTTGCGCTGGAAGAAATCCGGCGTGTCGCTGCCATGCTGTTTCAGGCACCAGCGCGTTACCAGCACCGCCAAAGCATACGGCGGCAGGTCCGATGCCAAAAGCAGGCGGTGCACGGCATCCAGGTATTCCCTTTGCGGCGTTTGCAGCAGGTTCAGTTCAATTTGCGCCATGCACGCGGGCGGAAGCACCAGCGTATCCTGCAGCGCGCCGCCGGCCTCACTGTACTGCATGAACAGCAGCGATACCGCGCTTTGGTAGCTACGGAACACGGCGGTGGCGGCCTGCACCGTTTCGCCTGCAACGGCGGCCACCGGCATGCCCATCAGCCGCGCGCGGTGCACGGCCTTTTCCACGAAGGAATGAATGCCGCGCGCCCCAGGCTTTGGCGACAGAATGCACGAAAGCCGCGCTTTCGTTTCAAACAGGCAATAGACGGTGTATTTGCCGCGCGCCAGCGTCAGCAGGAAATCGTAAAACCTGGACATCACCTGCGCGTCGTCATCGGGCGAAGTAAAGATTACCGCCGTGTACGCGCCCGTCTCCAGGTCGATGCCCAGCAGTTCCGCGCGGATGCGCAGCTCGCTTGGGGTCAGGCCGTCGCGCAGCCAGCTTTCGATGAATGTGGACTGAAACGGCAGCATGCTGGCCACGCGGCGCGCGGCGGACTGATCGCGCTCATGAATGCCGTGCGCCAGCTGCCCCACCGATTCGGCCAGTTCATCCGGATCAACGGGCTTTAGCAGATAGTTTTCAGCGCCGTTTTTCAGCGCCGTGCGAACGTAATCAAACCGGTCAAACGCGCTGATGACCAGGACGCTTAGCTGCGGGTGCAGCTCACGGCACTGGCGCATCAGCTCGATGCCGTCCATTTGCGGCATTTTGACATCCGTGATCAGCAGGTGCACAGGGTGCTGCTGAACGTATTCCAGGGCTTTGAGCGGGTTAGTCTCCGCCAGGGCGATCTCGAACCCGTATCCCTCCCAATCGATGGCATGGCGAAGGCCCTCCAGTACGAAGGGTTCGTCATCCACCAAAATGGCCTGGTACACGGGGGCGCCTCCTTTGTGGGGTCTACCGTTTCTGCGCGAACAGCTGCAGCTTTGCGTAGAAATCTTCCATGATGAAGCGTGAATCAATGCGCTTATACACGCGGATGGGCCGGTTTGGCTGCCCGTGCTGGTAGTGCATGCTGGGCAGGAAGCGCGGCGCGGGTACCCAGTCGTAGTCAAACCGCTGCTCGCACAGCAGCAGGCCGACCACCGGCGAATCGCCCAGCATCCAGTTTTCGCCGGTGCGGGGCGCGCGCCTGGCAACGGGGTTCATGGCAAACTCCGCCAGCTGCGTGAACAGGTAATCGCCGATGGGACCGTAAGGCTTGACGCGCACTTCCAGCTCCGCAAAGGAGACGATCATCTGCTGGTACGCATCCTTGGGCACCTGCCACACCGGGATTTGCGAGCCAAACACGACGTTCGCAGCGTGAATATCGTTGCCAAGGTTGAACTCATCGCCGCCGGCGGGGTACTGCCCGCCGCCGATCCAGATCGCGGTGAGGCGGTCCTGAATGCGCGGCTCTATCAGGTAGGCGCTGGCAAGGTCGGTCAGGGGGCCCAGGAATGTGACAAACAGCGGCCAGGGGCTGTCCTTCATGGCTTCACGGATGATCAGTTCCGCGCCGGGGGAGGGGACAGGGGTGGATTCATCGGGCAGCGCGTGCGCCGCGCCGCGCACCAGGATGGAATCATCAAACTCCATCAAAGAGAATATCTTTTTGCACTCCTGAAAGCTGGCTTCCATGCTGCCGGGGCCGCGCCGATCGCCAAAATGCGCGGCAATGACGCCTACGTTGTCAAACCGCGGGGACAGCAGCGCGTGCGCGATGGCAAACTGGTCATCCGCCTCATTTTTGGCATCGGTGTTTGTGATGACGCGCAGCATCAGCTCTTCCGGCACCTGAAAGCTATATTGATTATAGATCATATTGTATCTCCTTATGATGCTGCTATAATTGTACTGTCTCCCCTGTGGATTGTCAATAAATGCTGACTTTATTAAATCTTTTATATCGAATTTGGGCGGCTGTTGACAAAAAGGGGTTTCTCCCGTATCGTGTGGGAAAAGCATACCCCCACTGCGAACAGGAGAAATACGATGAGCAAGTATCTGGATACGATCAAAAACCCGCCGATGGCGCTGCGCTCCGTGCCGTTTTGGAGCTGGAACGACAGGCTATCCCCGGATGAGGTTGCCAGGCAGATTGGCCTGATGCATGAGGCCGGGATCGGCGGATATTTTATGCACGCGCGCGGCGGCCTTGAAACGGAATACCTGGGCGAAGATTGGTACAAGTGCATCGAGGCCGGCATGGACGCGGGAGAGAAGCTCGGCATGCAGCCGTGGGCGTATGATGAAGAGGGCTGGCCATCCGGGTTTGCGGGGGGTAAGGTGACCGCGCTGGGCGACCGGTATCACGCCAGGGAATTGCTGCTGGTGGAAGCATCTGAAATAACCGAAAATGTACTTGGCATCTATGGTGAGACACCCGAGGGCGGCTTCGAGCGCTGCCGGGAGGGCCGCACATACGCGCGCACCGTGGCGATCGCGCACAAGGGCTGCCCATTCTATGTCGATGTGATGAGCAAAGACGCCATCCGCGCATTCATCGATACCACGCATGAGGAATACTACAAGCGCTTTGGCGACCGGTTTGGCAAGGCGATGATGGGCTTTTTCACGGATGAACCCCGGCTGATGAAGGGTATGCCCTGGTCATACACGCTGCCGGAAAAGTTCATGGCGCGCTGCGGCTATGACATCCTGGAAAAGCTGCCGTACCTGTTCCTGGAAGCGCCGGGGTACGAGAAGGTGCGCTACGATTTCTGGCTGCTGGTCAATGACTTATTCGTAGAAAACTTCATGAAGCAGCTATACGACTGGTGCGAGGCGTACGGCTGCCGCCTGACCGGCCACATGATGATGGAAGAAAACCTGTACAGCCAGATGGCGGGCACCGGCGGCAGCATGCCATTCTACGAATACATGCATGTGCCGGGCGTGGACTGGCTGCGCCGCAGCATGGGCAACCCGGTGATGACAAAGCAGGTGGGCAGCGCCGCGGAACAGCTGGGCAAAAAGCAGGTGCTGACGGAAACATACGCGCTGTCCGGCTGGGACCTGCGCCCGGAAGAGATGCGCTGGATGGCCGGGTGGCAGTATGTAAGCGGCGTGAACCTGATGTGCCAGCACCTGGAGGGGTACACGCTGCGCGGGCTGCGCAAGCGGGATTATCCGCCCTCGCTGTTCACGCAGCTGCCGTGGTGGCCGGAATACCGCCGCGTGAATGACTGGTTTGGGGGTGCGGGGGCGCTGCTCACCGGCGCGCGCAAGGTGGTGAACATCGCGCTGCTGCACCCCATGCGCAGCGGGTATGTGGCTTACAACGGCGGAAACAACGCAGCATTGCAGGCGCTGGATGATGCGCTGGAGGCGGCCGCCGAGAAGCTGTCCGGCCTGCATTTGGATTATCATTTCATCGATGAAACGCTGCTTGCCAGGCACGGCGGCGTGGACTGCGCGGGCCGCCTGACGCTTTCAAACGGCGCATACAGCGCGGTGCTGCTGCCGGATATGCTGACCATCGCGGGGACGACGCTTTCGCTGCTGGAGCGGTTTGCTGGGGCCGGCGGGCTGATCATCACGCTGGGCCGCGCGCCGTCGCTGGTGGATGGCGTGCCAAGCGAGCGCCTTGCCAGGCTTCCCGTAACGCGCTATTTCAAGGATGACACGCTGCTGTCCCTGCTGACGCCGCTGGATTTAGGCCGCGTAACCGTGCGCTGCGGCGGTGTGAACTGCGCGGATATCCGCGTGTGCCGCTTTGAGGACGGTGACGCGCGCATGGCATTCCTGGTGAACCTGAGCAAGGCGGCGGCTTTCGAGGCGGAGGTATCGATCCCGGGGCAATACCAAGCCGCCGAGGTGCTGCTGGAAAGCGGCGAGCACATCGCTTTGCCCTGCCGCCATGAGAGTGGCTACACGGTGGTGCCCGTCCGCTTCGATCCGATGCGCGTGATGGCGATTTACTTTGCGCCGGCGGAAGAAGCCGCGTCTGTGTGCAAGGAAGAAGCCTCGCTCGTGCTGCCGCTGAACCCGGCGCGCTGGCAGGTAAAGGACATGGGCCTGAACGCGCTGACGATGGATCAGTGCGAATACCGCGTGGATGGCGGGGTGTGGCAGCCAAAAATCCCGCTGATCCACCTGATGAAAAAGCTGCTGGCGACGCAAAAACCGTGCGACCTTTCGCTCCGCTTCCAGTTCACGCTGGATATGGAGCCGGACAGGCTTGGCACGCTGCTGCTGGCGCACGAAACGCCGGAACGCTTCACCGTGCGGGTAAACGGGCAGCAACTGCCCCAAACAGATGCAGGCTGGATCATTGACACGGCGTTTCATAAGCGCGATATCAAGCCGTATGTGCGGCGTGGGGTCAATGAGATCGAGATGGATATCCGCTTCCATCAGTCGCAGCATGTGTATGACACGCTGTTTGGCGAGGACGTATTTGAGACGGAACTGAACAAGCTGACGTACGATACGGAATTGGAGAGCATCTACCTGTTTGGCGATTTTGGCGCGTGCAGTGAAACCGGGTTCATCCCCGGCGAGCGCAACGCCCTGACCACCGCCGGGCCGTTCACGCTGCGTGAAGCGCCGCAAGCGCTTGAACCGGGCAGCTTTACGCAGCAGGGGTTGCTCTTCTATCAGGGCAGGCTGACGCTTTCCTGCCAGATCAATGTGCCGGAAACGGGCAGTCAGCGCGTGATGCTGCGCATGCCGCCGCCGCGCGCTGCCGCCGTGCAGCTCGAAATCAACGGAAAACCGGTGAAAACACTGCTGTGGGGGCCGTATGAGGCGGACGTGACGGAGTACGTCCATCCCGGCGCAAACGCGGTGACTTTGACGCTAATCAGCGGCCTGCGCAACCTGCTGGGGCCGCATCATCATGTGGATGGCGAACTGTACAACGTAGGCCCGGTCAGCTTTACCGGCGAATATAGCTGGTGCGAGCGCCCCACAGAGGGCACACCCGACCTGCCCGAAATGCGCGCCGCCTCGTTCTGGGCGGATTCGTATTGCTTTGTCAAGTTTGGGCTCGGCTGAGAGGAGATGTGCAAGATGGAACATGTGATGCGCTATGACCGCCCCGCGCAGGTATGGGAGGAGGCGCTGCCCATCGGCAACGGCCGCCTGGGCGCGATGCTGTACGGCGGGACCGATGTGGAAAGAGTTCAATTGAATGAAGAAACACTGTGGTCCGGCAGCGTGCTGAAGGATGACAAGGTGAACGACCCCGCTGACCTGGAGAGCGCGCGGCAGATGATCTTTTCCGGGCAGTACCGTGAGGCGAATGACCTGATCAATCAAAGGCTTCTGGGGCCGTGGACGGAATCTTACCTGTGTCTGAGTGACCTGTTTTTGCGGTATACCGGGTCCGGCGCGGTGCGGGCGTACAGCCGCCGGCTGCACCTGAACGACGGGCTTTGGCAGGCCGAATATGAGCAGGATGCGAACATGTTCCGCAGCAATCACCGCCTGCACCGGCGCGAGGCGTTTGCCAGCGTGGGCGCGGATGTGATCGCGCTGCGCCTTTCGGTGGATGCGCCGGGGGAAATCGGCTTCACAGCGTTTCTGCGCAGCGATTTGCTGCACGAGGCGGGCGCGTCGGAGGGCACTCTCTGGCTGACGGGCCGCTGCCCCAGCCACGCGGAGCCAAACTACATCCGAACAGACAACCCAATCCAGTATGACGAAACGGTGCCCGTGATCCGCTTTGCGGCGGGCGCGGCGGTTCACCAGGCGGGCGGCCGCATGTTGACGCACCCTACGCACATTGAGGTGGTCGGCGCGCGGGAGGTTATCATTTACATCGCCGCCAAGACCAACTTCGCGGGGTTTGACGCCGTGCCGGACGCCGGGCGCGACCTGCGCGCCGAGGTGCGCGGGAACCTGGACGCCGCCGCTGCCAAGGGGTATGAAGCGCTGCGGGCGGCGCACACGGTGCGGCACCGGGAGGTTTTCGACCGCGTGAAGGTCACGTTTGGCGACCAAACGGAGCGCACGGTTCCGGAGATGATCAGGGCATTCCAAGGGGGCGACGGCGGCGCGCTGGCGGCGCTGCTGTTCCAGTATGGGCGTTACCTTCTGATGGGCAGCTCCGCGCCGGGCGGCCAGCCCGCGAACCTGCAAGGCATCTGGAACCACGACATCCGCCCCGCATGGAGCAGCAACCTGACCACAAATATCAACGCCGAAATGAACTACTGGCACGCTGAAACGGCGAATCTGTCCGAGTATGCCGTGCCGCTGTTTGAAGCGATCCGCGAAATGGCGGTGACCGGCGAAGCCACGGCGCGCAATTTCTTCGGCTGCCGGGGGTTTGCGGTGGCGCACAATGTGGATATCTGGCGCAAAACCAGCCCCGCGGGCGGGCACGCGGTGCATTCCTACTGGCCGATGGGCAGCGGGTGGCTGTGCCGCCATCTGTGGGAGCACTACCTGTTCACCGGGGATAAGGCGTTCCTGCGCGGTACGGCGCTGCCGCTGATGCTGAAGGCAGCGGCGTTCTACCTGGATTGGCTGGTGCCACATGAAGGGTATCTGGTCACCTGCCCGTCGGTATCGCCGGAAAACCATTTCATCGCGCCGGACGGAACCGAGGCCAGCACGGCGGTGGCATCCACGATGGATATCGCGATCATCCGCGAGCTGTTTCAAAGCTGCCTGGAGGCGGCGAAGGCATTGGAAGTGCAAGACGTTATGCTTCGCGAAATCGAAGCCGCGCTGCCCAAATTGCCCCCGCTGCGCATCGGGCGGCAAGGGCGGCTGATGGAATGGTATCATGATTTTGACGATGCGGAGCCGGGTCACCGGCATGTATCGCACCTGTACGCGCTGTACCCGGCGGACCAGATTCAGCCCGGGCGCGACGCCGCGCTGCTGGAGGCGGCCAGGCGCACGCTGCAAATCCGCCTGGAAAACGGCGGCGGCCATACCGGCTGGAGCTGCGCGTGGATCATCTGCCTGTACGCGCGCCTGCTCGATGGTGATGCGGCGGCGCGGTTCATCGATATGCTGGTGAACAATTCAACGTACGAAAACCTGTTTGACAAGCACCCACCGTTCCAGATTGACGGCAACATGGGCTTTTCCGCCGCGTTTGCGGAGATGCTGATGCAAAGCCACTTTGCGGATGGCGCGCTGCGGCTTCTGCCCGCGCTGCCTAAGGCGTGGCCCGGCGGGGAGGTTTCCGGGCTGGTTGCGCGCGGAGGGCTTGAGGTGTCGCTCCGGTGGGATAAGGGGCGGCTCAAGCGGGCGGAGATTCATTCGCGCCGGGGCGGGGCCTGCCGGGTGGCGAGCGACGTGCCGATGACCGTGACGTGCGCGGGGGAGACGGTGCGCAGTGAGTATGCGGACGGTGTAGTGCAATTTGATACCGTGCCGGGGTGCTCCTATCTCCTGACAAAGTAGACAAGTAAAACAACAACGCCGCCCAAGGGTAAATCCCGGGGCGGCGTTGTCTATTGATTCACCCTATACCAGCTGTAACGATTCTGCAATCAGCAAGTTCGCCTTCAGCACATTCACGGTTTCCCCGCCGAAAATGCAAAGGAATTTCCCGCCGGTGCACGCTTTCACGAACCCTGACAGCGTTTCCTGCGGCAGGCCGGTCGCCTCCGCCAGCGCGGGTAGCTGTACGGCGGGCTGTATGTGCGGATCAAGCCCCGAACCGGAGGTCGTCAGCAGGTCGGTGGAGATATCTTCACGCCTGACGGCCAGGTTGGCCGCAAGGAAAGCGTTCATGTCGGACGCAACGCGCGCCACAAGCTTCGGGCTCAATGGCGCGTAGCTATCCGACCCGGAACGGATGCCCGCGTATTCGCCGCTGTCCTTTTCGGCCTGCGTATAGGTGTTGTACCCTACCGCAGACGGGCGGCATTTCATGAACCGCGGGTCGGTGAAACTTTGGCCGATAAACTCCGAGTCGACAGCTCGGCCATCTGCCTCAATAAGGCTGCCGTTTGCCTGATGCGGAAACAGCAGCCGGCCAAGGCCGGTCATCAGCAGGGGATAGCAAAGCCCGCAAAGCACCATAAAAGTAAGCGCAATCAAGACCGGCTTTTCACACCGAACACGAAAGTTTTCACCCAGTAAACACCCTTTCACGCGAAAACTGAACGGCACTATACCCCAAGCAACCGCAGCCACATGGAATCATCGTAGATATCCAGGTACACTTCGCCTTTCTGCGCGCCCGTGAGCGCCCCGGCGCTGTTTATCAGGATGCCTGCGTTGTCGGCAATGCTGGTCAGCGGTGTTCTCAGATCGTGTCAGATAGCCCGAAGCAGGTTCGCGCGCAGGCGCTCCTGCTGCGCTTCGGCGGCAATCTGGCTGCTTGCCTCATCGGCGCGCTGCTTTTCCAGCACCACTGCCGCACGCCCCCCCCTTTTTGCCATTTTATAGTCAATCAACCCCAAAACGGACCGATGTAAGCGGATCTTTTTCCGCCCTGCGGCGGCGCCTTCCGCTCAACGTGGCCTCCAGCCACGCCTCGCTCCGGCTTCTTGCCGGACGAAAAAGTCTCTCGCTCACATCGGTCCGTTTTGGGGTTGAATGACTATATCAGAAGGGAAACCAGCATGCCATTATCATACCCGGAACAGTAAAATTGCATGAAGATGGTAAAACTTTAACCGGAAAAAAAACACCCGCAACCCCTTGCCATAGCAAAGGATGGCGGGTGTTGCGGGCTGCCGTGCCGGCTAGTGCCCCAAGGCGGGGATAGCGCCGGAGCCGTAGAGCGCCGCCTGCGTATCCTGCCCCGCGACGCCGTCCGCGTACTGCCCATTGCGCTTTTGGAACGCGATGACGGCCTGTTCGGTGGCCTCGTCAAATGTACCGCCGGCACTGCCGCTGTAATATCCAAGCTCACTCAGCCTGTTTTGCAGCCGCTTCACATCGGAGCCCGTGCTGCCCAGCTGGAGGTACCTGGTGCCCGGTGCCAGCGTGGACGGGGTGTAGGTTCTGGATGTGGGCTTGGCGGTGGCGTTGGATGCCGGCTTCTTGGTGGGTGCTTTCGTTGGCGTTTTCGTGGGCGGTGTGGTGGGGGACGGGGCCTTTTTCGCGCTGCTGGAGTTGAGGATGGCCAGCGTGTTGGGGCCCGCGACGCCGTCCGCCGTCAGGCCGTTTCTGGCCTGGAAGGCTTTGAGCGCGCTTTCCGTTCCGGCGCCGAAATCGCCGTCCACGGTGCCCTTGTAGTATTGCAGATCCTTCAGCCGCTGCTGCAGTGAGCGTACAGCCGCGCCTGTGGAACCGTTGCGCAGCATGCCGTCATCCGTTGCTGCCGTGGTGGGCTCAGGTGAATATGTCCAGATCGCGGCAGGGGGAGCCGTGATGATTTGGACAGTGGATGTCGGGCCTACGGTGCCTTGCCCCTGCGGCAGGCCGGTCTGGAGATCGCCCTGGCCACCCTGCCCCGGCGGTGGAGTAGGCGTTGCCGTGGCAAACGGCCTAAGCATGGGGTCTGTGGGCGAAGTTAAATTCGCCGTTTGATCCGGCTGAATTAAGCAGCTAACCACAATCAGCAGCAGGATAACCAACACGCCGATAAGCGCAAACCATCGCCAATTCGCTGTTCTCATGCAGATGGATTCCTTCCCTAACGATAGTGTTCTACATTTTCCGCAGTGTAGATTTCGCCATGGATGCCGTCAGTACCTTCCTTGGCAGGCGCGGTTTCAGAGATTCGCTGTCCGGTTTCCGCACCGTTACATGACAATATAAGGTTTGAAAGGCGGTTTTTGTTGCATACCGGGCGGGGGTTGTTTTATCACGCGCGCCGTTTGCTATCGCAAAGCGCATAAAAGTTGCGCACAGGCCACATATTTTCCCAGTTTATAGTATAATAAATACATCACCCGTCGTGGCGGCGCGCTGCGTACGGATAGGAGGACTCACCATGTCTCACATTGCAAAGCGGCTTCTTGCGGTATTGCTTGCAGTATCCCTGCTGCCGGTTTCCGCGTTGGGCACGTCTGAAGCGCCGCAGCAGGCGGATGCCCCCTCCGTTGCGTTCTGGGCGCGCAGCCAGTTCAGCGAAACCGTCACCGTGACAGGCTCTGTGGTTGTGGAGCAGGAAGTGCTGCTGACGGACCAGGCCGTGCTGATGCTGGATGGCGGGCATCTGGTCATCGGCAAGGATGCCGTGTTTACCGGAGACATTGTGATTGCCGGAAACAATGCCGTGCTGGATATTGCGGGCGAACTGCGCGGCAATGTGCGGGTAACGGCCGCCAAAGCGCAGGTTAAGGTATCCGGCTCCCTGCGGGGGCAGCTGGCGCTGGATGGGCTTGCGCACATTCGCAATGCCGATGCCTGGGTGGATGTTTCTGTTGAAAAGAGCGGGTATGTTAAAACCATAACGCTGGCGGGCGTGGGCACAGCGATGATCAGCGGCACCGTGGACCTTGTGGACACAGACCCGGCAAACCAAATCCGCATGGAAACCTTGGGCGGCACTGTCGGCACGCTATATGCCCGCTCAGATATACAATACAATTTTGTAAACGCGCATGTTGGAACAATATACATGGATTGCTTGCTGCGCTCAATTGAGGATGAAAGCGGCTTACACAATGTTGCGCTTTGGGAAGCATCGCATGCAGACAAGATTATCGTTGATGTGGGGCATGTGCATGCAAGCAACGGCAGCAGCATTGGTACGGTGTATTTGTATGGAAAAGGCTCCATCCATCTTGACCAAGGGTATGTTCGGGACGGTGAGACCTGGCCAACCGGCCATGCACTTGAACTGGCATCCGCCGGAAAGGTGATTCAGATTGGCAAGCATGTGGGATGCAGCAACAATGGGTATATTGGGTTTCACTATGTAGAGGATGGATATACCCGCAACGGCGGCTATACGGAAACGCTGGTTGCCGTTCGCTCAAATGTGGATAGTTATGCCGGTTTGTCCCTCGGGGAAGACAATGCGGTGTATCTGTTCAGCACATTCTTTGATAAGCATTACGGCACGCTGATTTCCCTGGACAGCACGCTGAGTATGAATGAAGAGACGATTATCGGGAAACTGTTCGCGGATGGCGGGGATTTGGGCGAATTCCCCGCCATGGCTGAGGCGGTTGTGCTGGACGCATCCGGAAAAGGGCCCCGCGGCTTCATCACCGGCGAGGCGCGCGTTGGCACACTGGTATCCACTGACAAAGTGGATTTACAGATTAACGCGGAGAACATCACCCGGGGCATATTGCCGCGCGGAGAAACCATCGGCGAGTTCATCCCCCGCGCCGCCGGGCAAAAGCCAAGAACATTCGCGGCGGGCGGTAATACCCCGGAAAAGGCTACATCCCTTTCCGATGGCGAGCACTGGGTGAAAGCCACCGACGGCAGCCAATGGTACACCGTGCCCGCGGACGCCTACACCGCACTTGACCTTACGGTGGATGCGTACGGCGGCTACGGCTTCGCCATCATCGAAACGCCGGATGGCGATTACCGCTTCCTGGATGGCACGGACGGCGCACAGACAGTATCCCTGATGAACGAAAAAGCGGGCGCGTACGCCATCCGCCTGATAAGCCCCGCCGGTACGGAAGGGTTCATCCTGCGGCTGAAAACGGAAGCGCCGTTGCGCATTGACTATACGTTGGCGGAACGCGCCCCGACAGTCCATGACGAAAAACCTGAACTTACACAGGGTGACATCCGCGATTACACTTTGACCGTATACGATGAAACTACGGGCAAGGAGATTGCCGTAACGGCAACAGCCGATATGCTGCTGGCCATGCCGGATGCCGTGGCCCCCGGCAGTACGCTGCGGCTTTCGCTGAAAAAGAAGGACGGCTCCATTGAGCCGTATACCGCCACAGTCATCTTGAACGACCGGCGCTATGCCTCTGCTGCGCTGGAGGGCACCAGCCGCGGCCAGTACGCGGCCACGCTCCAGGATACCTACCGCGCGCACCTGTACCTGTATGATGGAAACGGTGAGTTCGTGCGCGAAATTTTCCAAAAGGGCGGCGAATACAGCACCGGGGGGCTTGCGGAAGGCGCCTATCAGGTGGCGATGATCCGCGCCGGCGCAGGCGGTTGGAAGATGCTGCACGCCGGTCAGTTTGCCGAAAACGGCCTGCTGGAAGGCGAGCACTACCTGCTGGATTCCTTCACGGTACAAAACGGCGTGATCATCCGCCGGGGGAATGTTTCCGTGCCCGATGAACCGGCGCTGCAGAGCGAATGGTTTGTTGCGGAAGAAACAGGGTACCAGGCGCGCGTTCCCTCTGTGGTGGTGGGCGGCCTGGCGATGATGGCGATGGACTGGTCCCTGGCGCGGGAAGACATGACGGATGTATGCGCGGAAATCGCGTTCCTGAAGGGCGCCAAATACGTTCCGGGCAGCGCGGCGATAGACGGCCTGGCGGTGGATGCCGCATGGGAAAACGGCGTGCTGCGCGTACCGCTTGGGAAGCAAAGCGGCAAGCTGTTGTTTTATGTGGAGGGCGACGGTACGGCGGACGCGCTGGTGTCAAACGCATCCGTTACATTTGCTGCGGGCGGGCAGGCGTACGCGCAGTATGTCGGCTCCGCGCAGACGCGCATTGTGCCGCTGAGCATCCATGGGCCGTCGCTTGCCTCCGAATCTTCCGTCACGGTGTACGGCTATACATCGCCGTATGAAGTCGCGTATATCTACGACAATGGCGCGCTGGCGGGCACTGCGGTGTCCGACGCGAAAGGCCTGTGGTCGGCGCATGTGCCGATTTCCGCTGACCCGCTGCATTCTTTGACTGTCGGTACCGGCGAAGACGGCGTGCAAAGCGCGCCCATTGAGATACGCCGGGCCACCGGCGCGCCGGTGCTGCAGCAGTTCACGCTTCACTATGTGGAACACAAGGTCACCAAGAAAATCAGCGTGGAGGGCGAGCTGTTCGGGCGCTCGCCGATCAAGTTTGCGTACGAACCGGGCACGGACCTGACGTTTGTGCTTAGCGTCAGCAATGATCAGTATGTGGATACGGTAACAGTCGTGGCCGAAATGAACGGGCAGCGCGAAACCATCCCTGCCCGGCGCGACAGCAAAACCGACGAATGGGTGGCTGTGGGGCGCTTCACCAATGACCGGATGTTTGCGCCGGACCTGTTCACTGTGGAATACACCTTCCGCGAGGATGCGCTGGATCTGGCATTCCAGGAGCCGTTCCTTTCCGTGCCGCTGCTGAACACCCTGTATGAGGTTTCCGACCTGACGGGCACGCTGCCGCTTTCCAGGTACTATATGGCCAGCCCCACATTGCAGGCGGCGGACATGGGCTTTGGTCCCGGCTGGCAGACCGGATATGCTGTGTATGCCACGGCGTATGAGGCGGATGGCGCGCAGTGGCTGGCCGTCACATCACCAACCGACATGCGCATATTCTCCGGCGCGAAGGGCAAGTACACGGAGGCCGCGGGTTACGCGACCGCCGCTGTGGATTCGAAGGGTGCGATTACCGTCACCGAGGCAACCGGCGCGGCGATGGCGTTCGATCCTACCGGGCGGCTTACCGCGGCCACCGACGAGTACAAGCGGAAAATGACCCTTGCTTATGATGAGCAGGGCCGGCTTGTCTCCGTGACATATGGCGGGGAAACCCTGCGCCTGAGCTACACAGCCGATGGGCTCATTGATACGGCCACGGTGGGCGACAGCACGGTGCAGTACCGCTATACCAACGGCCATCTGACCGCCGTTTCCGGGCCGAACGGGCATGAATCCTACGCGTATGACGGGCTGCTGACCGGCCAGGGACGCCACCCGCTGATCAGCGCAAACGGCGCTGGAGGCGTGCTTGGCATACGGTACGACGGCGAAGGGATGCCCATCCGGGTAGAGCAGGACGGTACGGCCATTGATATCGCCTACGCTGATGACGCGGTGACGATGCGGATGGACGGCAGCGACATCGTGTTCCGGCTGGATGCGTTTGGCCGCTGCACGCGCGTTGAATATGCCGGTGGGTACGAAGAAAAGGTGCCCACCGAAGAGGGCATGCTGGTGCGGTCCGTGAAGGCGGACGGGCGCACGGTGGAAGTGCTGTACAATCAGTCGGTACAACCGCTTTCCCATAAGGATGGAAACGGCGCTGTGGTGCGCTTTGCGTATGACAAGGCGGGCAACCTTTCCGCCGTAACCGACGCGAACGGAAACAAAACGGAATATACCTACGATAAGGCCGGAAACCTGACCCGGATCACGCATGCGGACGGCTCAACGGAAAAGTACACCTACGCTGAAAAGGACGGCGCGATCACCGGGTACACCGACCGCGCCGGGAACAAAACGGCCTTTTCCTATGATAAGCAGGGCAACCTGATCCGCGCCGCCTATCCCGGGCGGGAAGAGACGCGCTATGACTATGATGAGGATGGGAACCTGGTTCGCATTTCGGCCGGCGAAAATGAAGTGTGGGTGGATGACGCCCAGGAAGACCGCCTGCACTATACATTCGCCGGCGGGAAGTTTATCGGATTCAACTGGAGCGACTACCACAACGGCGTGTATAGCCATTCCGACTTTGGGGATCATGCGACCACCAGCGAATATGACAATACCGGGCTGCTTTCCCGCATTGTTGATGAGCATGGCGAGGCGCTGGTAACCTATGCGTACGATGAAGAGGGGAAGCTGACCCGCGAAACGCGCGCGAACGGCACCTATGCCACCTACACATATGCAGGGGGTTGGCTGGCGCAACTGGAAAACCACGGCGCGGATGGTTCGCTGCACTCATATTACGCCTATGGATATGACATGTCGGGCAACATCGTGTGCTATGAAACGTTGGATGGCACATGGCAGTATGCGTATGACGCGGCCGGGCAGCTGACGCGTGTGGAAGGCCCAAAGGGCAGCGTGACCGAATATGCGTATGACGCGGCGGGCAATCGCGTGCGCGAGGTCATAGACGGCGTGGAAACCCGCTACGAGGTAAACGCGCTGAACCAGTACACGCGCGTGGGCGATACCGTGTACACCTATGACAAAAACGGACAGCTGACGCGCAAGGAAGGCCCGGACGGCGCAACCGAATATGTGTGGGATGCTCGCGGGCGGCTGGTTTCCGTAGATGGCGGCGAGACGCGTACCGAGAATACGTATGATGTGCTTGGCAACCGCAGCGCCGTTACGGTGAACGGTCAGACTACGCGCTACACGGTTGCCCCCAGCGCGCTGCCGTTTGTGCTGTACTCAGACGCCGGGGACGGGGAGACGTATTACCACTATGGCGACAGCGGTCTGGTGGCTTCGGCAAAAGATGGGCAGACGCTGTATTATAGCTTCACGCCGCTTGGGTCTGTATCGGAGATTACCGACGCGGACGGGAATGTGCTGCGCCGGTATGAATATGACGCCATGGGGCGGGTGATTGGGGAGACGGCTTTTGCGGCGGAGATGATGGAAAGCGGAGATGCGCTGGATGCCGATGCGCTGGATGCTATGATGGTATACGCGCAGGCCGTGGAACAGGCGGCGCAGGCGACGGCCGTGAATCCGTTTACCTATGTGGGCCGGTATGGCATTATGGATGATGGGAACGGGCTTTGGTATATGCGGGCTCGGTATACGGCGCAGGATGTGGGGAGGTTTGTTTCGCCGGACCCTGCGGGGCAGGGGTATGATTTGAATTTGTATCGGTATGCCAACAATAACTCAGTTTGGTTCTATGATTTATCGGGAGAAAAGTCTACTTCGGGAAGCTACGATTTTAACGGTTATTATCATCCGGGGCGAGAAGCGTTGAGTGCAGGGCAGATGGCCGGGCGTAGTGCGTTGGGTGCAGCGTTAATTGCTGGTGGCATATATGGGGTGAAATCGGTTCCGGCTATTGCCTTGTCAGGATTTCCGCAGGTGGCAGTAGCGGTCGGCGCTATTAGCTGGGTCGCAATAGTAGGGGGAGGTTTTTTGATTGCTTCAACACCGGCATTAGGTGCCCCCCTGCCTGCTCCCCTCGGTACTCCCCCCTCTGGAAAAGGTACCGGCCCCCACAACATGGGCACCTCCCCCGGCGACACCGCCGTCGACCCCTCCGGCTACGTCTATGAAACCCTCCCCTCCAACCGCATTGAGGGCGTAACCGCCACCGTATACTACCGCGATGAGGAGGGCCGCGCCATCCAGTGGAAGGCGGAAGAATACGGCCAGGAAAACCCGCAGATCACCGATTTCCTGGGCCAGTACGCGTGGTATGTCCCCGCGGGTGAATGGAAGGTGATCTACGAAAAAGCCGGCTATGAACCGCTGGAGACGGCCTGGCTGCCGGTGCCGCCCCCGCAGACGGAGGTCAACATGGCGTTGACCTCATATGCCGCGCCCGAGGTGGCGCATGCCGCGCTGTACGGCGACGGTGCTGAAATTACATTCAGCAAGTACATGGATATCGATAGCGTGGCGCGCGGCGCATCCCTTGCAAGGACGGATGGCGCGCAAATCCCCGTGACCGTTACCCCGCTGAACGCGGAGCCTGTGGCGGGCAATGAAGAAACGCTGCTGGCCTCCCGCTTCCGCCTCTCCTTTGCGGGCGACACACCGGATGCCGCAACACTGACCGTTTCGCAGGATGCCGTCAGCTACGCGGGCGTACCCGCCAAGGCGTGCCAGGTATCGCTTATCCGCGCCTGGCATCTGGAAGGGCTTGGCCTGGAAACGGAATATGCGCTGACCCCGCAGGGAACGCATCAGATCGCGCTGCACGCTGCAGGGGAAGGCCACTTCGAACAGCTGTCCCTTTCGGCGACCGTGAATACCGGCGCGGATGTGACGGTGGTTTCGGTTGCTCCCTTTGATGCGGAGGGAAACGCGACCATCACCGTTGCCACGGGGAACGCGGGCAAAGCAACCATCCTCTTTGCGGAGGCAACCACCGGCCTTACCTGGACGGCGCTGCTGACCGTGCAGCCCGAAGGCTCAGAGTTCCTCTATCAAGCGACCATCAACACAAAGGGCGACGACGGCGTCAGGCTATGGGAGAACACCGACAAGAAGAAGGTCATCGTTACCATTCGCAAGGGCAAAACCGTGGATGTGCTGGAGGAGATGGAAGACGGCTGGGCACGCATACGGTTTGAAGACAGCGAAGGGGTGGTAGAGGCGCGGTATTTGTTGCCTGTGGAGTAGGCGCAGCAATGAAATCCTAGCTATTCTGTAAGAACAAGCTCGTGTCACTAAAAACCGCAATTCCTTGACGAACAAGGCGTTGCGGTTTTTCTTTGTCTGGAGTTCTTAACCAGAAAAGAGGATTCTCATCATAAAAGAAAGAACGTTAAAAATAACATATTGACAAATTATAACGCTCGTGTATACTAATAATACAATTCACATTTAGATGTTTGATGCAGAATGGAAGGTAATGGCAATGCAATACAATGCCCAATGGACGCAAGGCAAACTATCCACTGAAAACAAGCAACTTATCGTTGCCATTGATCATGGCCTAAGCTTCCCGGATATGCCGGGCTTGGAGCGGCCTTTTGACATCCTTAACGCCATCACCGATACGGGAAACGTAAACGGCATCATTGCGGCGCCCGGCATTTACCGCCAGGCGGAAGCGCTGGGTATTGATGTTAGCAAGATAACCCGGCTGATCACCGTCGATTTTGTGGCGATGGATGAAAAAGGCCTTTCCCATCGCGAAATAGTGATTGAACCGGCCGAGGCGGCAGCCTTCAAACCCGACTGCTACAAGATGTTTTTCAACATTTACCCGGATAAATCGGATCTGATCCGCAACATCAAGGACCTATCCCGCTTTGCCGCCTATGGACGCACACATGGCATTTCATGCCTGGCAGAAGTGCTGTTCCACGGCAATCCGGACTTTGATTACCCCGGCAAGCAGGCGAAGGTGCTGTTTGATGGCTGCCGCATGGCGATGGAAATTGGCGCGGATACGCTGAAAATTCCGATGATCGCGGATGGTGATGCCATGGGCGAGATCATCGACAGGCTGCAAATGCCCACGTTCATCTTGGGTGGCGCGAAGCACAATACACAGGCGGACTTGCTGCAAGAAGTGGCCCGCATCGCAAAAATGCCTGTATGCGGCCTGATGTTTGGGCGCAACGTGTGGCAGAGCGCCGACATGCGCCAAACCATCGGCGACCTGGCAAAGGCTATGAAAACGGGGGTGGCATGACCATGGCGGCTTTCCATTCCACGGCGGCGCAGACGCACCTGCTGCCCGGTGAGGCGCGGAACAGGCGGGACCGCAACCGCGCATATATGATGAGCCTGAAAAATGAAAACCTGCTGCTTTCGCACTATATTGAAGCGGGACTTGTCCGCATCCGCCACAAGCCGGAAGGTATTCACTGGGGGTGGGATTCGCCGCTGAGCGACATTCGTGGCACATTCCTGGGCCACTGGCTCAGCGCTGCGGCGCACATGGCGCGCGACACGAACGATATTGAGCTGCTGGCGAAGGCCAACACGCTGGTATCAGAAATCGGCCGCTGCCAACAGGCAAACGGCGGGCAGTGGGCATTCCCGATCCCGCAGCATTTTCTGCATGATTTGAAGCGCGGCAAGGCCCACTGGGCGCCGCAGTATGTATGCCACAAAAACATGATGGGCCTGCTGGATATGTACCGCTATGCTGGCAACGAGCAGGCACTCGCCATCGTCAAGGGGTGCGCCGATTGGTTCTATGACTTCACAAACGGCGTAGACCGCGAAACCATGAGCGACATGATGGATATGGAAGAAACCGGCGGCATCATGGAGCTGTGGGCTGACCTGTACGAAATCACCCGCGACCCGCGCCACCTAACGCTGATGGAACGGTACGAGCGCCCGCGCCTGTTTGATCCCCTAACGGAAGGCGTGGACGTGCTTACCAACATGCACGCGAACGCCACCATTCCCGAGGCCATGGGATATGCCCGTGCCTACGAAGTGACGGGAAATGACCGTTACCGCAAGGCGGTGGAAGCCTATTGGCGCTGCGCCGTGACGGAGCGCGGCGCGTTTGCCACCGGCGGGCAGACGGCAGGCGAAATCTGGACCGCCAAGCAAAAGCTGGCCGCGCGGCTCAGCGACAAGAACCAGGAGCACTGCACCGTATACCACATGATGCGCCTGGCTGATTACCTGCTGCGCTGGACGGGCGACAGCCAGTACGCCGACTATTACGAAAAGAACCTGTACAACGGCATATACGCGCAGGGCTACTGGCGCGATGAAACCGAAGAAACGCTGATGGCCCCGCACTACCGCGAAACCACCACCGTCGCGTATTTCCTGCCCATGCTGCCCGGTTCCGTGAAGCACTGGGGTTCGGAAACGGAGCATTTCTGGTGTTGCCACTGCACACTGCTGCAGGCCAACGCCATGCACCATGAAAGCGTGTTTTATCAAACGGATTATGGTATCGCCGTCACACAGTATATCGAAGCCCAGGCCGCGCTGAACGTGGAGGGCGTCCCCGTGCAACTGGTACAGACCCGGCACGGCATGACGGGCGGTTCCATGATGCGGGATTTCGCTATCAACCGAGAAATTGAAGAGCGCCCCATGTCTTGGAATATGCAGCTGATCGTTTCCGCCGAAAAGCCCGTGGAGTGCGCAATCGCCTTCCGTGTACCCGAGTGGATTGACGGAGAGATGCAGATTTCCGTAAACGGGCAGAGTACATCCTACGAGCTGGACGGCAAAGGCTTTGCGAAGGTGCGGCGCGTGTGGCAAAGCGACACGGTGCATATCGCAATGGGCAAGCGTTTGACCTGCGCTCCGCTGCCGGATGACCCGAAGTTGGTGGCGTTCCTGGATGGCCCCGTGTGCCTGGCCGGCCTGACCGATAAGGAGTACAAACTGGTTGGCGATATCAACAACCCAAACGGCACGCTGCTGGCCCCATGCGATGAACGCCACTGGCAGCGCTGGCGCACAGGCTGGAAGACATATCACCAGCAGGAAAGCATCCTGTTTAAACCCCTGTACCAGATTGGCCGAGAGGCGTACACCCTGTATTTCCCAATAGAACCTTGACGCAAGGAGGGGAACAAAATGACCACCGGCTCGGCGCCCAAGGCGCGCAGGCGCAGCAGCGCTGCCCGCAAGGATGAACTGTGGGGCTATGCGTTCATCTCCCCGCAGATCATCGGCATTCTCTGCTTTGTGGTATTTCCCATCTGCTTTTCTTTGTATATCAGCTTCACAAAATGGAACATGATGTCGCCCATCAAGTGGATCGGTCTGGAGAACTATCAAAAGCTGTTCTCCAAGAGCGAGATTTGGGAGATCATCGGCAACACGTTCTTTTACGTCATCATGTATGTGCCGTCCTCGCTGTTGATGGGACTTTTGCTGGCGCTTGGGCTGAACAAAAAGTTTCGCGGCGTGAATCTGCTGCGCACGGCGTTCTTTCTGCCAAATATTACATCGTCCGTCGCTGTGGCGTTGATCTGGGCGTTCATGTTCCAGAAGGACACGGGCGTGATCAACCTGGTGATTAAAACCTTGACAGGCATAGACGGGCCGAACTGGCTGGGGTCGATGACGTGGGCAATGCCTGCAATTGCGATCGTATCCGTATGGTCATCGATGGGCTATAACATGATCATCCTGCTTGCGGGCCTGAAAGGCATTGATGAAACCTACTACGAGGCGGCCAGGATGGATGGCGCGACCGTGCTTCGCTCTTTCTTCCATATCACCGTGCCCATGCTGACGCCCACGTTTTTCTTTATCCTGTGTACGGGTTTCATCAGCGGATTCCAGATGTTCAACGAGGCGTACATGATGACCGGCGGAGGGCCCGGCAGGGCGACCACCACCATCACCATGAAGGTGTACAAGACCGCCTTTGAGTACTGGCGCATGGGCGAAGCCTCGGTGTGGGCGTGGGTGCTGTTCGTCATCGTGCTTGCGATCACGGGCATTCAGTTCGGTATGCAGAAAAAGTGGGTGAACTACGATGCATAAGATTGCCAAGCAAATCCCCGGCTATCTGCGTATTTTGTTCATGTGCGCGCTTGCGGTCACCGCGCTGTTTCCCTTCTTCTGGATGGTATCCACATCGCTGAAGCCGGAATCGGAAGTGTTTGTGTTCCCGCCGCAGCTGATCCCCAAGGCAATCACGTTCGAAAACTACCGAAGCGTGTTTGAGGCGCAGTTCCTCAGCATGACGCGGGCGCTCGGCAACAGCCTGTTCATCGCCGTCACCAGCACGGCGGGCGCGCTGCTTACGGCATCTCTTGCGGCGTTCAGCTTCGCGAAGATTAACTTTCGGGGCAAGGGTTGGCTGTTCATGGTGATGCTGTCCACGATGATGATCCCGGGGCAGATCACGCTGATTCCCATGTTCCTGACGTTCAAAACGCTGGGGTGGATAGATAGCTACAAGCCGCTGATCGTGCCCGGCATCCTGGTGTACCCGTACGGCGTGTTCCTGCTTCGGCAGTTCTACGCATCCATTCCCGATGCCTATGTGGATTCCGGCCGCATCGATGGGGCAAGTTTGCCGCGCATCTGGGCGAAGATCGTGATGCCGCTGGCGCTGCCTGCGATGGCATCGCTGACGCTGTTCAAGTTCATGGGTTCGTGGAATGCCTTCCTTGGGCCGATGATCTATCTGAACACCAGCACCAAGTTTACGGTGCCGCTCGTCATCCGCTCTTTCAAGACCGATTATAACGTGCAGTGGGGCCTACTGCTGGCCGCATCCTGCACGGCGGTTGTGCCCATTATGGTTCTGTATCTGTTTACGCAGCGTTTCTTTGTCGATGGCATCATGATCGGCGGGATTAAGGGATAACGGCCGGCAGCCGTACCCTTAACAATATTACGCACAACAAGGAGGAACCCGAAATGAAGAAATGGATAGCCCTGCTGTTGCTTGCGGCGATGGCGCTGGCCCTTGTGCCCGCGGCGCTTGCGGCGGAGCCCGTAACCCTCAAGTTCATGTCCACCAACGCAAACCTGGACGCCGTTTGCCAGTATTTCAACGAACAAAGCGAAGACATCAAGCTGGAGTTTGAATACGTTACCGGCAGCTGGCCGGAGCTGAACCAGAAGCTGCTGACGATGATCGCGGGCGGCACCCCGCCGGATATCGTATACATGGCGGAACCGATGCTGATGAGCTATGTGTACAATGATCAGCTGTTGGACATTACCGAGTATGTCGAGCGTGACCTGAACATGGACGACTATATCGAAGGCGTCTTCAACTCCAGCATCGTAGATGGCAAGAACTATGGTATACCGATCGATGTGCGCGTCACTGCCCTTTTCTACAACAAAGATCTGTACGATGCGAAGGGCGTCGCTTATCCGAATCCTGATTGGGAGAATGCCTGGTCCATCGAAGAATGGCTGGAAGTTTGCAAACAGCTCAGCGGCGAGCGCGACGGCCAGAAAACATTCGGACACACGGTTGACTGGCGCTGGGTGCGCAACCTGCAGTTCTTCCACGCGCTGGGCCTGGAATCCCCTTTCAATGAGGATGGCTCCGCCAACATCAACAGCCCGGAAGCCAAGCAGATTTACACCATGCTGCAGGATATGGTGATGGATGGCTCTGCCGCCTCCCCCAGCGACCTGAGCGCCATGCACTGGAGCCAGCGCTTCCGTGATGGCATCCTGGGCGGGTTCATCACCGGCAACTGGGAGTACTACACCTTTGAAGACATGGGCGATAAGCTGGGCTTTGCCCCCACGCCGGGCGGACAGACCAACTTCTTCATCGATTCCTACTGCATTTTCAAGCAGACGGATAACCCCGACGCCGCGTGGGAAGTGCTGAAATTCCTGGCCAGCGAAGATTTCGGCATGTGGCTGATGGATAACGCCAAGTGGGCGTGCTTCCCCATCCGCAACGATGTTATGGAAGTGGCCAAGGATAAGCTGTTCCCGGTGCTGAAAGGCGAAGAGCGCGAAGCGTTCTTTGATTCCGTGAACTACGCGCATACCTTTGTCAGCCACCGTGCGTATAACGAACTGATTGCCTCCATGGGTGAGGTGACGGGCCTGATTGCGCTGGGCGAGATTTCCGCCGATGAGGGTCTTGATCAGGTGCAGGAGAACTGGACCGACATCATCGATAACTACTAAGCCAAAGAATGCGCCCGGTTGCTGATCCGGCGGCCGGGCGCTTGACAAAACAGAGCATTTTCAGGAAAATGTGGGATAGACGCTCTACAGAAACGAAAAAGAGGTAGAACATGTCCCAGACGGATTTTCGCACATACTATATTGCCAAGCTGTACTACATTGACCGCATGAAGCAGAATGATATCGCGGAAATGCTGAATATTTCCAACATGCTGGTCAGCAGGGCCTTGAAAAAGGCGGAGGCGGAAAAGATTGTCGTTTTTCAGGTGCGTTCCCCCAACCAATTGGATTGGGACATGGGGTACCGCGTGAAAAACAAATACCCGGCGCTGAAAGAGGCCCTTGTGGTGCACCTAGACGCCGGGGAAAACGCGCGCCACCGCATCGCCACCGTGGCGGCGGAGTATATCGGCGGGCTGATTACCGACGGATGCAACATCGGCATTTCCTGGGGGCAGACCATCTGCGAATTTGCAAAAGTGCTGCAAGGGGGCAGCTATCCGGGTGTGAACGTGCTGCAGATGTCGGGCGGGTTTCTGTATGAAACCAATGCCATGATGATGCCCTCCAACCTCATTCAATTGATCAGCAACCGGCTGCAGTGCAAGGCGCTGTTCCTGAACGCGCCGCTGTTCGTGCCATCGGAGGAACTGAGCGCAATGCTCAGGAAGGACCCCCTCTATCAGCACGTTCAGGAGATGGCTGGGCATATGCACATCGCACTGTACGGCCTATCGGCGCTGGGACAGGGCGCGACCATGACGCAGGTGGGCGCCTTGCAGCCGGAAGACATAGAAGAGCTAAGGAACCTTGGGGCGATTGGCGACATCATGGGCTATTTCCTGGATAAAGACGGCAACATGGTGAACTGGTCGAAAAAGGATTGCTACATGGGCGTACCGGTGGAAGTGGCCGCCAGGGCCATCAACGCTATTTGCGTGGCGGGGGAAGCGGACAAAGCCCCGGTGCTGCGCAGGGTGCTGGAAAAGCAGCTGTGCAATACCGTGATCATCACGGATGATCTGGCGGAGCAGTTGCTGTGAGTATAGAAAATTAAACCGCCCTGAAGTGAGGGAATAATCAACATGGAAACTGCCGTTTTTATGTGCTGTGTGATCGAAGCCGCTATGGCGATGCCCGCGCACCAACAGGAGCTTTGCGAACTGGATTTGCATATCGGAGATGGTGACCATGGGGTTACGATAGCGCGCGGTTACACCGCCGTGCTGGAGGATGACGCAGTGACGCGCGCCGCCGATTTGCAGGCGTTGTTCCTTTCGATGTCGGAAGCGATGATGAACTCGATGGGCGGCGCGATTGGGCCGATCTATGGGCTGTTCTTCGAGGCGCTTTCAAATGCCCACCAGGGTGGACGGCCGGTCAGCGCGGCATCCCTGGCGGAAGGATTTGAAGGCGCTGTGAACAAGATTGGCGCCATATGCAATGTAAGCATTGGTCAGAAAACGGTATATGACGCGATGGTGCCCGCCGCGCAGGTGCTGTCTGTAGCAACAGAAAAGCCGCTTCAGCAGGCGCTGGAAGGTGCGGTTCAGGCTGCCAGGGAAGGCCGCGACGCCACGATCCCCATGATGGCGCAAAAGGGCCGGGCGCGGTTTGCAAGAGAAAGATCCATCGGGTTTGTGGATGCGGGCGCGTTTTCGTTCGTACTGTGGCTGGAAGCTTTGCTTCAGGCGGTTGTGGAGGAAGAAAAGCAATGAAAAAGATCATCAACAATCCCCGAAACCTTGTGGGAGAAACGCTTGCGGGTTTTGCCGCCGCGCACGCGGAAACCATTCGTTTGGTGCCCGGCACGCACATGATCGAGCGCGCTATGCCAAAGGAAAGGGGGAAGGTGCGCTTCGTCATCGGCAACGGCGCGGGGCATGAGCCTGCCGTCATCTGCTGGGTGGGCAAGGGCATGTTTGACATGAACATTGTCGGCGAAATTTTCACGTGCGCCACGGCAAACAGCATCTACCAGGGTATCAAGCGCCTGAGTGAGGGTGGCCCGGTGCTGGTCGCCGTGCAGAATCACGCGGGCGATGTGCTCAACGCGGGTATGGCCGTAAGCAAAGCGAAAGCTGAAGGCATCAATGTGGAATCCATGCTGTTTTACGATGACATCGCTTCCGCACCCAAGGAGTTCATTGAGGAGCGGCGTGGCATAGGCGGCATGATGTTCTATGCGAAGATCGTGGGTGAACTGGCGGAGAAGGGCGCATCCATGCCGGAGCTTGTCAAAATGTTCGAGGCCGTTCGCGACCGCACGCGCACCTACGCGTTTGCAGTTACGAACTGCACGCACCCAGTAACGGGAATGCCGATGTTTGGGTCTTTGCCGGATGATGAAATTGAGCTGGGCATGGGCGTGCATGGCGAAAGCGGCGGCGGGCGCATGAAGTTGCCCACATCCAAGGCGCTTGCGAAAACCCTGAGCGATATCCTGACCGAGGATGGCGGGTACAAGCCCGGGGATGACATGCTGGTGATGGTCAACGGATCGGGCGGCATGACGATGATGGAGATGAGCATCCTGTACGGCGACATCAAGGCGTACCTGGAAGAGAAGGGCATGCGCGTTGTGGGCGGCAAGGCAGGCAATTACCTGACCACGCAGGAGCTTTCCGGCGCATCGGTTTCCTTCTGTTCGGTTACGCCGGAAATGCTTGCGCTGTGGAATGCGCCGTGCGGCGTCGGCTACTTCTGACGCGGGGCAATGATATGCGGATTTACATCATGCGGCATGGCGACCCGAATTACGCGGAAGATTGCCTGACGGAGCGCGGCAAGCGGGAGGCCGCCGCACTGGCCGAATACGCGCCGTGCCTTGGGTTGACACACATATACGCATCCCCGATGGGCCGGGCGCAGCAAACCGCACAGGCCACAGCGGATGTGCTGAGCCTGCCGATCACCACGCTGGATTGGGCAAAAGAGTTGACCGGCATCTACTATGATGTACCCGGCTTTCGCAGGCATTCGCCCTTTACCATGCCCGGCGAGGTCATGTACCGGAATACGCCGCAGCCGCTTTATGAAGGGTGGAACACGCGCCCGTACAGCGACGATCCCTTCTACACGCAGCGGATGGGCGAGATCATTGCAGGGTCGGATGCGCTGCTGGCATCGCACGGGTATTGCCGCGAGGGGCGGCTGTACCGATGTGAAAATGCCAACGAAGACAGAATTGCCGTGTTTTGCCACCATGGCCTTGCGGTAACATGGCTATCCCATTTGCTGACCATTCCGGTGCAAGCGGCGTGGGCGGGTTTTTGGCTGGCCTGCACATCGGTTACGGCTGTTGTGATGGAGCGGCACAGCCTGGAATGGAGCGTGCCACGGGCGCTGGGAGTGGGGGATGTATCGCACATCCGCATGGTTGGGCTTGATGACAATGAGTGTGGGTTTTTCGAACGCCCGAAACAAGACTTGTAGCATACCGGCTGGCAATGGTGGACGGACACACATCTGGCCCCATGCCGGGTGCTTGGAGGGGTTGATCTTTCCGCGTTCCGCCCTATCACAGCGTTGGCGCCCCCGAACGTCGCCACAAAAGAAGCAAATCAAAAATGTCAGCGTACCAGGCAGGGCTTTTTGTTATCGAACTTCCAGCCGGGGATCAGATACTGCATGCCGATAGCGTCATCGCGGGCGCCCAGGCAGTGCTCAAGATAAAGCCCATTGGCTTTTTTGATCTGCTCCAGATCGACATCGATGCCCAGACCGGGTTTCTTCGGCAGCTTGATGCAGCCATCTTTGATCTGCATGGGCTCCTTGGTTAGCCGCTCGCGCCCCTCTTGCCAGATCCAGTGGGTGTCAATGCCGTTCATCTTGCCGGGGATCGCGGCTGCACACTGTACCACCATTGCCAGACTGATATCAAAATGATTGTTGCTGTGGCAACCCCACATGAGGCCGAAATCGTTACACAGCTGGCCCACGCGGACGCTGCCGTTCATCGTCCAAAAATGGGGATCGGCCAGCGGGATATCCACGCTTTGTAAAGCGATGGTATGGCACATCTGCCGCCAGTCGGTGTTGATCATGTTGGTGGCGGTGGGCATCATGGTGGCCTTGCGGAATTCGGCCATTACTTCACGGCCGGAAAAGCCGTCTTCCGCGCCTACAGGGTCTTCGCAGTAGGCTAGACATTCTTTTAGGCCGGGTGCGATCTCCAGCGCTTCTTTCAGACTCCAGGCTCCGTTGGGGTCCAGATCCACCCGTGCGCCGGGATAGGCCTTTTTGATCGCCTGCACCGCTTTTAGTTCTTCCTTGGGGGAAAGCACGCCGCCCTTGAGCTTGAAATCCACAAAGCCAGATTTTTCATGGGTGGCATGGGCCAAAGCCACAATGGCTTCGGGGGTCAGGGCTTCTTCATTGCGCAGGCGGTACCAGGCGCAATCGCTGTCTTCTTCGCTCAGATAAGGCAGGTCTGTTTTTTTACGGTCACCAACATAGAATAGGTAGCTTAAGAACTGTACCCGCTCCCGCTGAATGCCGTCGCCCATCAAGGCAGCTGCTGGTACTTCTAAAAACTTGCCCAGTAAATCCAACAAGGGCGCTTCAATGGCCGTAACCGCATGCACGCCGGTGCGCAGGTCAAAGGTCTGCAGGCCGCGGACATCGTCCTTGATGTTGGCATTCAGCCATGTGCGCACCTTGTTAAGCGTGCCCTTGTAATCGGAAATAGGGGTCCCCAGCACCAAAGGCTTTACATCCTCCAGGGCTTTGGTTATTTTCTGGCCGCCAGGCACTTCGCCCACGCCAAGGGTGCCGGCGCTGTCTTCAAGCACAACGACATTGCGGGTAAAGAAGGGGGCATGCGCACCGGACAGGTTCAGCGCCATGCTGTCATGGCCTGCCACCGGATAAACATCCATTTTGACGATTTGAGGGATCATTGCAAACGACCTTCTTTGTCTTTATTTTGTATATTCATGCCGATCTTTATAGCCCGAAAAAGCCGATCGGCCGCCGCCTCATACAATTCAGGCGCATCCGCCATGGCTTTTTCAAGTGACATAGGGCCATTTACCGTGGTCTGGATGGTGCTTTCGCACAGATCAAACAAGCCCTGTGCACCTTCACCGATGCCGCCCGCGATCACGACAGTGGGAATCCCCTTTGCCGCGCAGCGCTTGGCAACGCCCACGGGCACCTTGCCAAAGCGAACGCTCTGCCCATCGATGCGGCCTTCGCCTGTTACCGCCAGGGAAGCGCCTTCCAGCTTGTTGTCAAACTCTACCGCATCCAGTACGGCATCAATGCCGCTTTTAAGTGTTGCGCCCAACACACCACCCAAGGCCGCGCCCAGGCCGCCTGCCGCACCCGAACCGGGGAAGGATGCGATATCCCGGCCTATAGCATTGCTTACGACCTGCGCAAAGTGCGCCATGCCCGCTTCCAGCGCATCGCGGATTTCGGGCGTCGCGCCCTTCTGGGGGCCATAGATGAAAGTGGCCCCGTTCTCACCAAGCAGCGGGTTTGTCACATCGCAAATCACAGTGATTGTTGTTTCTTTCAGCTGCGGCATCAGCCCTGTAAAATCGACGCTTTCGACATCTTTCAATGCATCACCAATGGGCTGCACTGGCTTTCCCGCCCCATCAAAGAACGCCGCACCCAAAGCCTTAAGCATGCCGATGCCGCCATCGTTGGTGGCACTGCCGCCGATGCCGATGAGGATATTGCGCACGCCCATTGTAAGGGCGGCGGCGATCATCTCGCCCGTACCCAGGCTGGTGGCTTTGCGCGGGTCCCTTTG
This sequence comes from Eubacteriales bacterium, assembly GCA_031549905.1. GTDB lineage: Bacteria > Bacillota > Clostridia > Christensenellales > Aristaeellaceae > Avichristensenella. The sequence continues at coordinate 26,085 of JAVBPC010000024.1, read as the reverse complement.
ACCAGAGGGCACATAGGGCAGGCCTGATGCCTGGGCCATTTCCATCACGGCGGTTTTGCCGCCAGGCAGCAGGCCCCACTGTGCCGTTTCGGGTTCAAACATCGGGCCGGTAACGGGGGTGTTGACCCGCTCCCCGCCCATAGCACGCAGCAGTGCGTCCACTGTGCCCTCGCCCCCATCGGCTACAGGCACGGAAACCGTTTCAGCGCCGGGAAAATGCTTTGCGGCCACCCGTTCCAGAATGTCGCAGATTTCAAGGGCAGTCAGCGAGCCCTTAAAGGAATCGGGCGCAAATATCAGCTTCATGTGTGTTCTCCTGGTTATGCGGTCAATGATGCAGCACTTCGCCCGTGAGCTTTTGGTAGTACTTGATGAGCGCACTGTGATCGCAGCTGCTGTCGCCGTCATGGTTGAGCACCTTCATCATTTCCAGCACGCTCTGGGTCAGTGGGATGGGCGCGTCTACAGTCTTGGCGGCATCCACCACGTTGTTCAGATCCTTGATGTGCAAATCGATACGGAAGCCGGGCTGGAAGTTCTGATCCATCATCATGGGGGCTTTGGCGTTCATCACGGTGGACCCGGCCAGGCCGCCCCTGATGGCTTCAAAGATCTTCTGGGGCGCCACACCGCACATCTGGCCCATCTGCATGGCTTCAGCCAGGGCGGCAATGTTCACGGCCACGATGGTCTGGTTACACAGCTTGGTCACGTTGCCCGCACCCACATCGCCGCACAGCACAACGCTGGAACCCATGGCTTCCAAAACCGGCTTAAACTTATTGAAGACCTCCTCATTGCCGCCCACCATGAAGGAGAGCGTGCCATCGACCGCCTTAGGCTGCCCCCCGGATACAGGGGCATCCAGCATATCGATGCCATGCTTTGCAAGCTCGGCAGCGATCTCACGGCTGGCCACGGGGTTGATGGAGGAACAATCGATGAAGGCTGCGCGCTTGGGCATAATTTCCGCCAGCTTGTCGTTTTCCAGCATGACGGACTTCACATGGGGGCTGTTGGGCAGCATGGTGATTACCAATTCCACATCTTTCACGGTGTCAGCGGCGCTGGCGCAGATGGCAGCGCCCGCGGTCTTCATCTCTTCCATGGTGGCTTGGTTAAAGTCATACACGTTTAGCTCGTAGCCGGCCTTAAGCAGGTTTTTTGCCATGGGCTTGCCCATGATGCCCAGACCAATGAATGCAATTTTCATAATGAAACCCTCCTGCAACTAAAATAATTGGATCAACCAAGTCATTACCGGAACGGTAATAACACTCAGCAAAGTGGATACGCTGACACAGGCTGAGGCGAACACAAAATCTCCTCCGTAGCGCTCTGCCATGGCCGCGGTATTCGAGGCTGCCGGCATGGCCATCAGGATCACGCAGATGTTCGTGGCCATCGCATCGGCGTGAAGCAGCTTAAGGATGACTGCAAACAGCAAGGGAAAGGCGATGAGGCGGACAAAGCTGATCTCAAGCACAGATTTATTAAGAAGCATTTTCCAATTCATGTTTGCCAGCGTAGCGCCAATCAGGATCATGGACAGCGGGGCCGTCATATTGCCAAGATTGGCTATGGCCGTGCCGAACACGCCGGGAATCTGCCAGTTTGTGATCATCAGCACCGCACCGATGTAGATCATCACCACCATGGGATTGAGCAGAACATTTTTGACCCAGCCACCCTTTTCCGGCTTGACGAACAGGCCAAGGCCCACAGTCCATTGCAGAATACGGGGCGGGATCAGGTACATGCTGGCGTAAAATACCCCCGTGGGGCCAAACACCAGGCTGATGATGGGCAGCCCCGCGTTGCCGGCATTTGAGAACATGCTGGCATACATCAGCACCTTGCGCTTGCTTCCAGGCTGCTTTTTCCACATGATCAGGCCAATAAACCCGGTGACAGCGCAGCCGGCCAGGGCAATGACGATGACCCATATGGAAGAGAGGATCTCTTCCCGGGTGGTGGGCTTGTTGAAGGCGTTTAAGACCATCATGGGCATGGCCACATCCATCATCAGCCGCACCAGAACCCCGCGGTTGTCATCCCTGATGATCTTCGCCCGGCTGGTGATGACCCCGCATATCATGTACAGGAACAGCAGCAGCTGGGTATCGATCATTCGGCTGACAATTTCGCTCACAGCAAACCCATCCCGGAAAGCACCTCACGAAGCTTTTCGCGCTGTTCATCTGAAAGGGGCTGGATGGGCTTTACACAGTCGCCGCAGTCGTGGCCGATCAGCTTCAGCGCTTCTTTTAGCACCACGGGGAAGGTACCCATGCTGGTGGCGATGCGCAGCGCGGAGAAATTGAACTGCGCCTTCAAAGCGCCTTCCCTGTCGCCTGCGATATACTTATCGTAGATATCGGCTGCGATACGCGGGGCTACGTTGGCGCAGGATGCAATTGCACCCGACGCGCCGTAGCACAGAGCTGCGTAGATCAGGGTATCGCGGCCCATCATCACATAGAAGTCCTTCATGTCCTTGGTAAGCCGCAGATACTCTTCGGTGTTCGTCATATCGCCGGTGGAATCCTTTATGCCGATGATATTGTCGATCTGCGCCAGCTTTGCCGCAGTAGCGGGCTCCACGGTTATGTTGGTCTTGGGTTTGTTGTTGTAAATAATGATGGGCAGGCTGGTCGCATCCGCGATCTCGCGGTAGTATTCGTATACTTCGTGCTGGGTCTGGCTGATGAACATGGGGGTCAGCACGCTCAATGCATCGATACCGCCCACCTCTTCCACAGTTTTGGCGATGTCTATCGCACCCTTGGTGGTGATGTGGTTGGCGCCGGCGTAAATATCCATGCGGCCGCGAACGGCATCCTTGGTAACCTCCAGGATATTCCTGTAAAAGCCTTCGTCAAAGGCGTAAAATTCGCCGGTGGTGCCAAATGGAAATACACCATGGCTGCCGTTGTCCGCCAGGTAATCGATCAGGCCGCGGTATGCCGTTTCATTGAATTTCCCTTCATTGGTCAAAGGCGTTACGATGGGGACGACGATGCCTTTGGGGGTAAAGTTCATAATCGGTTCTCTCCTTTGTTTTCTTACGGCAGCCACGGCGTTGTGAGCGTGCCTTCCTCGCTAAATAGCATATCTTCGGGCGTGTCCAGCGCCGTAAGACCGGGGTATACGCCGGCGATCACATCGGCGTAATATGCCTCGGACAGCATCACCTGACCGATGTGCAGGCTGTTTTGAATGCGAATCACCCGGGGCTTTGCCTGATCGATGCGATTGCAAGTGCGGATGCAGAACTGAACTGCTTCCTTATCGGTGCTCATCACGCAGGGCACCATGGCCGAACGGATTACGGTGCTGGTGATGCAGTTGGTGTACATGGCATCGGCATCAATCTGATCAAAAATCCGGCGGGTGATGGCACTGGCCAGACCTACGCCCAGGCTGTTGCCATGGCTTTCCGGCGTCAGATCAAGAAAGCAGGTGCGCTGCACCTGTACCCCGCCCGTGGCATAGGGGGTGGAAAAGGTGCCTGTGATATTAGGATCCACGCCGGTTCCGCTGAAGTTTTTGCCCACACGGTCCACGATCAGCACATCGCCCTTTTTGACCAGGATGGCGGGCATGTTCGCAAAGGCGATCTTGAGCAGTTCAGGCTCCCGCTCCAGGATTTTTTCAGCGGGAATGGCTTCAAACATAAGGGTCTGGTCATAGGCATTTTCAAGGCAGGGGATGGCAAACAGGATTTTGCCTGTGCTAAGCGTCACCCTGGCCATGGCGGGGATGTTTTTCGCAATGATATCCATGCCGTCAGCATGTACCTGCTCGGCGCCCTTTTGCTTGCCCAGGCCCACCGTCATCATTTTGCAGGGGCCGCTTTCAATGGGGCCGCGGAAAGCATTGTGGGGCTTTAAGCGGCAGGAGAGGATCACGCCGTCCGATTCCCAGGCATTTTTATCCATATAAACGGGCTTGCCCAGCTCGCTGTACCCCAGCAGCACCGTTTCCATGGAGGAAAGTATCTCGCAGCCCATCTTTTCTTCGGTGATGCCGTAGCCTGTAAGCAGTTCCTTTTGCCCCTCGGCGGTGGCGCCTCCGTGGCTGCCCATGGCGGGCACGATGAAGGGTATCGCCCCCCGCGCCCTGACGCAGGCTACCACCGAGCGGGTGATTTCATCCACATTGCGGATGCCGCGGCTTCCTGCCGTGATGGCGATGCGCATGCCGGGCTTGATTCTCTCCGCCATCCCGGAACGGGTGATTTCATCGGCAATGGCTTTTTCGATCGCCTCCCGCGGGATATACGCGCCCGGGAATTGCTGGGACGCGTGGAACAGTTTGGGCAGCGGTACATCCCTTAGCAGCAGCGATACAGTTCCGTCATTTCTGATGTTCATGCTTGTTTCTTACTTTCTGCTCACCTGCGAAACTTGGAATCTATATTCATCTGCGACCGATACTTGGCCACCGTGCGGCGGGACAGGCTGATGCCCTGCTTTTCCAAATGCTCCGCTATGGCGCGGTCAGACATTTTTTCATTTTCCCGGCACAATTCCAAAATGATTTCCTTGACCCTTGCAGTGCTTGTTTCGCCTGAAACCTTCTTTGGGAAAAAGTGGCTCAGGGGAAATGTGCCCCTTGCGCAGTAAAGGTATTTGTTCTGAATGGCGCGGTACACCGTGGTTTCATGCACGCCGATTTCCTGTGCGATCTCATCGATACGCAGTGGCAAAAGGCTGTACTGCCCACGGAAAAAGGCAAGCTGTTCCCTGACGATGATGCGGGCCACCTTTTCCATGGTGCTCTGGCGCATTTCCACGGCCCGGATCAGTTGGGTCGCTGATGCCTGCATCTGGCGGGCACAGGCTTGCTCCTCGCCATCCAGCATATCTGCCAAGCTGAGGAAGTTTTCATCCTTTCGAAAGGTAGGATAGAAATCATTATGGAACTGGATGACCAGTTGCCCGTCCAAGTCCGCTTCCACTGAAAACTCAGGCATGATATACTGCACTGTTTCTGTGCTAAGGGAGCAGGGGCTTGATGTAAGGCTTCGGATCACATCCACGCATTGCCGTACATGGGCCATGGTGGCTCCGGTATCCTTGGCGATCTGGCGCAGGTTCCCCTTGGCGATCTCCAGCAGGTGCAAGCGGATCAGATCATAGCAAAGGGGGTCTGTATCCGGCTTTTCCCTCAGCTGCAGCTCCAGGCACTCTCCAACGGTGCGCGCGCCGATACCGGCAGGCTCCAACGCCTGTACGGCTTCCAGCGCCCGTAACGCCAGCTCTTTGGAGATGTCCGCCTCTAGGGCAAACTCATCCAGTTCCTGGGTAAAGTAACCTCGGGGGGAAAGCGTGTGCAGCATGTTTTTTGCCACGCGGTACGTGGCCTTATCCAGTCCGCTCAGGCGCAGCTGCTGCTCCAGTTCCTCCATCACGGTTTCCTCGGCTGCCGCGGTTTCGGCACCGGCAGCATAACCCCCCCGGCTGCCGTGGTAGCGGGTTTTGAGCAGCGTGGCATAGTCGTGCACGGATTTCTTCGGCGGTACATATTCCAGCGCCGGGTTTTCCTGAACGGCCTTTTGTATGCATTCGCTCAGGCCATCCAGATCGAGGGACAGAAGGTGAATGGCCGTCTGCAGGCTTTGAGACAGTTTTTGCGTTTGTGCAACTTCCAATCTGTTTTCAGGCATGGCCATCACCTCCAATATCCATGATTGCTTATTTGGCTACAGTGGCTGCCCTGGCCGCCTTGCGCTTATCCCGCATGGGCTTGGTAGCGTACAAGACCAGCATACCCACGGCGATTGCCAGGAACACGGCGCTGATGGGTGAGGTGAGGAAGGGCACAAAACTGCCCTTGGTGCGGATCATGCCCCGTCGGTAGTTGACCTCGGCCAGGGGCCCAAGGATGAAGCCGAGGATAAAGGGCGTGGTCGGTATCTCAAACTTTTTGAACGCAAAGCCGATAGCGCCGAAGATCACGCAGGCGATGACCTGGCTCATGTTGTTTTTGAGGGCATAGGCACCGATAGCGCACAGCACGAACACGCAGGGAAGCAGGATGTACTTGGGGATCGACAGCAGCTTTACGAACACGCGCAGGCCGAAGAATTCCATAAACAGCATGATCACAGAGCACACCAGCATGGCGGCAAAGATGCCATAGACAACACTGGCGCTGTTTTGGAAAAGCAGAGGGCCCGGGGTGAGGCCGTGGAGCGTCAGTGCGCCCAGCAGCATGGCGGTGTTGGTGTCGCCTGGAATGCCCAGGGTAAGCAGCGGTACCATGGCGCCGCCGATGGTGGCATTGTTGGCGGTTTCGGAGGCCACCACGCCGTCGATACGGCCGGTGCCGAACTCTTCGGGATGCTTATCAGAGTTCTTGGCCACGGTGTAGGCCAGCACGTTGCTGGTACCGCCGCCGATGCCGGGCAGGATGCCGATGCCCATGCCGATCAGGGCGCTGCGCAGAGCGTTCAAGCCCTGGCCAAAGAATTCCTTCATGCTGAAGCCGAAGCCCTTGATGCCTTTCATGCTGGGCTGGGCCATCATTTCCTCTTTGTTGTGGCGGCTGGTCTGGGCGGCGGCGATAATCTCGCCCACGGCGAAAAGCCCCACCATCACGGCCAGCATATCAAAGCCGCCCTTGAGGTTCGTGTTGTTAAAGGTGAAGCGGGCAGAACCCTCGATGGTATCGGTACCCACGGTGGAGAATATGAAGCCGATCACGCCGGCCATGATGCCCTTCACCATGTTGCCGCTGGAGAGCGTGGCAATCATGGTTAGGGAAAAGATGGCAATGGAGAAGAACTCAAAGGAACCGAAGTTGATGGCTACCCGTGCGATCTGTGGCGAGATGAACATCAGCAAAATGGTAGAAAAGATGGTGCCGAGAAAGCTGAACACCACGCCAAGGCCCAAGGCTTTGGCTGCTTCGCCTTTTTTGGCCATGGGATGGCCGTCAAAGCAGGTGGCCACAGAGGATGGCGTGCCCGGAATGTGCAGCAGGATGGCGGAAATCAGGCCGCCTGAAATGGCGCCAATGAACAGGGCCATCAGCAGGGTCATAGCATTGGAGGAAGTCATGGCGTAGGTGATGGGCAGGAACAGGGCAATAGCCATAGTGGAGGAAAGGCCGGGCAGCGCGCCAAACACGATACCTACGGCCACGCCGATAAACATCAGAAAGATGCCGGTGGGTGTCAGTATGGTAGCGAAGCCGTTGCCGATCAGTTGCAGGGTCGTCATAGGACAGTACTCCTCTCTACCTTAACGTGTTAGAAGCCCAGCAGGCTTTCGATGATGCCACGGGGCAGCAGCTGCTGCAAGCCAATGCGGAAAGCGATGAACACGACAGCCGTGAACGCTACCGCCACAATGGCGAACAGCAGGTAATTGCGCTTTTCCTTGGGCGCGAGGACCAGTATCTGTGAAAATAGGTAGATGATCGTTGACAGGCAGAAGCCCAGTACCGGCATCAAAAGGATATAACCAATAATGACGGCGAAGGTGAGCACCACGGTCAGCGTATCGCCCTTGTCGGCCTTTTCGCCCTTTTCTTCATTAATTATGGCTTTCATTTTTCGAATGCCCTGGATGATGCAGATCACCGACAGGATTGCCAGCAGCGCCCCCAGCAGGATGGGCATAATCCGGGCGCTGGCATAGCTGGGCGTCAGCTTGGGCCGGGTTTTGATTTGCTGGGCGTAGATCAGATAGAAGGCACTGAACAGCAGCATCACCACGCCAAGGATCAGATCCTTGCACTTTTTGAATGACATACCTTTGAATGACATACGACTCCTCCTTCGCGATACACTATAAAGATACATGCAAAAACCGTGCCAAATTGTTTTCAGGGTGCTTTTTTGACAAATTAATTGCATAGCGCTATTTCAGCACGGAACGGTGGTTTTCCTCCCTGCTTAGCACTTGTCCGTTTTGATCAATTTTGTTTCAAACGTTTTATTCATGTTTCGATATGGAACGTTTCAGCGGTTTCATTATGAAACGTTGCATTGATCCCGAGAGACCTTTAGCCGAATTTGCTTGTCAAATTCCAAGAAAAAACGCGGTTCATAATTTTTTTATGTTTTTTGAGTGGTCTGGCACGGTATTCGCATGTATAGTAACAAAGGGACAAAACCCGAAAAACAAGGAGGAACAACCTTATGAAGAAACTGTTTTCCGCGCTCCTCGTCCTTATGATGCTGCTGACCAGCGTCTCTGCTTTGGCGGATTGGCCGGAGCGCACCATTGAACTGATCGTGCCCGCCAACCCCGGCGGAGACACCGACGCCAACGCCCGCGCCCTGGCCGCCGCCCTAAATGAGGAACTGGGCTGGAACGTGATCGTATCCAACATGTCCGGCGCTTCCGGCGCTGTGGCCTTTGAGGATGTGCTGAACAACCCTGATGGCGGTTACCGCTTTGTATTCTTCCACAGCGGCGCATGCATCACCCAGATGATGGGCATGTATGAATCATTCAATGTTCTTGATGATTTCAAACTGGCCGGCATGCCTTTCCTGGATTATTCCAACGCCTTCCTGTCCAACACCAAGAATGATAAGTTCTCCGACATCAACTCCATGGTCGCCTACATGAAAGAGCATCCCGGTGAAGTAACCTTCGCCACCGAGACCGGCAACTTCACCCACCTGCAGGTGTTGGCCTTCGAAGCCGCAGCTGGTGTTGAGTTCAACATCGTTGACGCCGGCACCGCCTCTGAAAAGATCACCGAGTTGCTGGGCCAGCGGCTGGATGTCATCGGAACCCAGGCCGGACTGGTTCGCGACTATCTGGATACCGATCAGTTCACCTGCCTCGGCATCCTGGCTGCCGACCGTCTGGAAGGCCGCCCCGAGCTCCCCACCCTTAAGGAAAACGGCTATGACGTTGTGTTCTCCAAGTTCTTCTACCTGGCTACCCCCAACGTCGTTGACGACGCCGTGATCACCGCCATGAACGAGGGGCTGGCCAAGGTTTTGGACAATGCGGCCCTGAAAGCCTATGCGGATAACGCCCTAGTGAATATCACCAGCATGACGCCGGAAGAAACCGAAGCCTACTACCAGGAGCAGTACGACATCTATGCCAGCTACCTGGCGGACTACATCGAGGACTAGAGCATTTTGCGGAAAGATTAGGAACGTCTTTGCGGATCTTTTGCCGCCTCGCGTTGCCTCGTCCACGCGGCGTAGCGCTGCTACGCTTTGCTCCCTCGGCTTAGCGAAACGGCAAAATCTCTCGCAAATCCATTCCGAATCTCTCCGAAAATTGCTCTAAGCAACTTTACCATGGTTTCCAATTGTCTGTTTATATCATAAGGACTTGCTGGCAAAGGAGGGGTGCTGCTGATCAACACACACTCAGGCCATGTCGGCCCCCTGAAGGTATACCTGGATGACCCGGCTAAAAAACAAAAGCAACGGCAAAAGGAGTAGAAACATGAAGAAGTTAGTAGCTCTGGTATTGGCTGCCATCATGATGCTGGCAAGCGTTGCCGCGTTGGCGGAAGGCACCCTCGTTCATACGATCGTATCCGCGGTTCCCCTGAGCACCTGGAAAACCAGCCCCGTCGCGAACCCCAAAATGGCATTTGGTGCCAGCTCCAAGACCACCGATGAGGATCTGACGCTCTATAAGCAGATGGGCTATACCGGCTGCGAGCTTTCATTCACGAATGAGGAGCTTGAGGATTTCGAAGCCATGCAGGCGCTTGTTGATCGGATTCGCAACTTCCCCAATGGCGGCTTTGAGATTCTGCTCGCCACCAACAACAAGCTGCAAAAGGACACGGATATCCATCTGGCCTATGAAACCCGTGATTCCGAGATCGAAAGATTCAAGAAGTTCGTCATGGATCTCAGCGCGCTGGATATCCATCTGTGCGCCATCGCCTGGCAGCCCTTCGGCATCTCCCGCTCCGGCGATGTTCCCAAGATGGTTCGCGGCGCCAACACCAGCGCTTCCGATCTGGCCGTTATCATGGCCAAGCCGAACAAGGCTGACCGTGTCTACTCCCGTGAAGAAATGTGGGAGACCTTTGAGTACTTTATCGATGCCGTGCTCCCCACCTGCGAACAATATGATGTGAAGATGGCACTTCACCCCAATGATCCCCCCGTGCCCTATCTGGATGGCATCGGCAGCCTGATCATCACCGCTGATGACTACCGCAGGGCGTTCGCCATTGCGAACGACAGCCCCTACCTTGGCATGAAGCTTTGCACCGGCTGCTGGCTGGAAGGCGGCCTCCTGTTCAGCGATGATTTCCTTGGAGATATCGCTGAGTTTGCCAAGAACGGCAAGGTGCTCAACCTCCACTTCCGCAACGTAAGCGGTCCTCTCAACCCCGACTATACCGGGTATTTCGAGGAAACCATGGCCATGGATGGCTACGGCGACATGTTCGCGATCATGAAGACCCTGATCGCCAACGGTTTTGATGGCCCCACCCACTGTGACCATTCCGTTATTAGCAAGACCGTCGACGATGCCTGGATCATGGGCCTGATCTATGCCGCCCGTGCCCAGGTCGGCTATGAGATGTACGCGGCCAAGTAATTCCGATACAAGCAACCGTATTGGATGGGTTTACTAGGGATTTACCAAAGCAAAAAAGGATACCACGCAAGGTGAATGCCAAGCGTGGTATCCTTGTTGAGGAATCAAGCATTTTTGAAGGGTGGTGCCGAAAATGAAAAAGCTCTTTGTTCTTTTGCTGGCCTTGGCAATGCTCTTTTCCGCCACCGCAATGGCGCAAACCGTTACATTTGATGATTATGGCTTCGCTATTACGCTGCCGGACGGTTGGGGTTATGAAGCAACAGAACTCACCCAGGAGTATGTGGAAGCCGGCGTAGTGTACGGCATTGACGCGCATGCGCAGGACAAGTCCATCGACATGTGGGTGGAAATCCGTGCCTTCGATGAAGAAAGCCGTTCTGCCACCGAAGTTACGGTTACGGAATTTGAAGGATATGTGAGTGACTGGCGGGAGTATTTTCCGGATATGTCCCTTTTTGCTGTGAAGGGCATTCCCTTCATCATTTACACTGAAACCGACGAGGACGGCGCCTATCTGACCGCCTACACCTGGACCGCCTCCCACGAATTTGGCTTCGTCTTTTTTGCTGAGAAGCTGACGGATGAAGTGCGCCAAGTCATGGAGGACATCATAAAAACCTACACGGCCATGTGATTTTTAGCGGGGTTGCCTTAAGGAAAAAACCTTTGCTTTCCTTTTTGACGCAGTTTCAACTTGAAACCCTCCGCAAGTCCTTGATATAATGGAACCGAATCGAGGTGCTGACTATGACCCACATCGCCTTTGTGATGCCCGACCCCGTCATGGCCAAAGTGGTGCATGAGGCCTGGTCGCTGCATGAAAAGATATTCGGCAAAAGCCCGGATCTGCGCTATACTGTGGATTGCGAGATTCAGCCGGATGTGATCGTATCGCGCCACTATAACGCCGATGTGATCGTCAGCCGCGGCGGCACCGCGGCCAGCCTCAAGGAACGCAACTTTCTCGTTCCGGTGGTAGAGATCCCTGTGACCAGCAGCGATATTGCCACTTCTATCGTGAAAGCCTTTGAACGCCACGGTGAAAAGTCCGTGGGCGTGGTGGGCACTGTCAACACCATCCGCGGTGTACATTTCATGCAGCAGCAATTTTCCGTGCCCGTCAAGGCGTATACCACCACCAGCGTCAACATCCGCGACCTGATCGACGGCATGGAACGGGCGGTTGCCGACGGCTGCAAGCTAATCCTGGCGGGGCACAACACCTGCCACTACTGCGAGGAGCACGGCATCCCCGCGGGGCTGATCTATTCGTCGGTGGAATCGGTGTTCCTGGCCATCACGGAGGCCAAGCGCTGCGCCAACGTTTCCCAGGTGGAGCGGCAGAACAGCATGATCTTTCGCGGCGTGGTTGATCACGTGCTGGAGGGCATCATCGCTGTGGATAAGGATAACATGATCCGCACCTTCAACCCTGCCGCAGCCCAGCTGCTGGGTCGCAAGGCACAGGACTGCATCAATCAGCCCGTGCACCTGGCGCTGCCGGAAGGCCGGCTCAGCGCCATCCTGTCCAGCAATCAAAGCTATACCAATGAAATCGTGCGCATCAACGGTACCAACTGCGTGCTGAACAGCATCCCCATGACCCACGACGGCCAGCGGCAGGGTACCTTGGTCACCTTCCAGGCCGAGCAGGCCATTACCAACGCTGAAAACCGCCTGCGGGACAAGCTTAGGGTCAACGGTCACCTGGCCCGGTACTATTTTAACGATATTTTGGGCGAAAGCACTGCCATCTGCACAGCGATACACCAGGCACGGCGTTTTGCCCATGTGGATAGCAACATTCTGTTAATGGGCGAAACCGGCACCGGCAAGGAGCTGTTTGCACAATCCATTCACAATGAGAGTGAGCGCGCCACAGGTCCCTTTGTGGCTGTCAACTGCGCGGCCATCCCTGAAAACCTGATGGAAAGCGAGCTGTTTGGCTATGAAAGCGGCGCCTTTACCGGCGCCAGCAAAACAGGCAAGCCCGGTTTGTTTGAAGCGGCCCATGAGGGCACCATTTTTCTGGATGAGGTCAGCGAGATCCCACTGCCTCTGCAAAGCCGCCTGTTGCGCGTGATCCAGGAGCGGGAGGTGCGCCGTATTGGCGCAAACCGTGTCATTTCGGTGAATGTGCGCGTCATCTGTGCCACCAACCGCGACCTGCTGGATATGATACAGCAGGGCAAGTTTCGCGAGGATCTGTATTACCGCTTAAAAGTGCTCAGCGTGCAGGTGCCGCCTCTGCGCAGCCGGGATGGGGATATGGCGCTGATCATGCAGCATTATCTAACCTACTATGCCCGCAAATTCGGCAAAGGGCAGATCACCCTGTCGCCCGAAGCCGCCAGTCGCATCATGGAATACAGCTGGCCCGGCAACATTCGCGAGAGCCGAAACGTCAGCGAGCAGTTGGCCGTTTTGTGTGAAAACGACATCATCACATCCCTTGACATTGCTGCCGTGCTGTCTATTGAACCAAGGATCACAAAGCCCGTTGCCTTGCAAGAAAGCGAGGACCCCACGCTGAGCAACCTGCAGAAGCGGCAGATCCTGGAGGTGCTCTCCCGCGCTTCCAGCCGTAAGGAAGCGGCCGAAATACTGGGCATCAGCAAAACTACGCTGTGGCGTAAGTGCAAGGAGCTGGGATTGGATTAAGGAAAATCGCTTCTTCCGTTACACCAGTAATCTCGGCACAGCGCCAGGTAGGCTTGTTCCGCCTTTCCCAGAAAGCCATCTTTCCGGCTGCATAGGGTGATTTGCCATGTGGGCCGCTGAGGCAGACGGAAATAGACCACGCTGCCGTCCGCCGCCGCGTATACAGCCGGCAGCAGGGCACAGCCCAGTCCCAAAGATACAATTTGATACTTGCTCAGGCTGCTGGCAGTGGAAAACAGCACGCGGGGACTAAACCCCGCCTCTGCAAAGAGCGGCGCCGTCAGGCCATATAACGTAGAGCGCTGGTAGATACTCACAAAGGGTTCTTGGGCATAACGGTGCAGATCAGTCACCGGCGCGAAGCGCCAGTCAGCACTGCCGCCTGCCGCAAGTGCATGGCTGGCGGGCACGGCCAGTAGTATCTCTTCCTCCGCCATCACATGGTAAAGGTTTTCATCCTGCTGTCCCTTTGTCAGCGTGGCCAGGCCCAGATCCAACTGCCCTGCGGTAATCATCTTCTGCATGGCTGTTACGTGGCATTCCGCCGGCTCCACCTGCATGTGGGGAAAGGCGCGGTGAAACGCCGGGTACACTGCCGTAAACATTTCGATGCCCCGCTCCGGGATCAGCCCAACCACCAGGCGGCGGTTGTTTTTTTCTGCATAATCAGAAATGCGGGCATAGGTATCCTTCTTCAGCAGCAGCATCCGCCGGGCGGCGTCCAGATAGGCTTCCCCCGCCTCTGTGGGTTGCCAGTTGCTGCGGGCACGGATGAACAGCGGCGTACCCAGCTCATCCTCCAGCTTTTGCAGCTGCTGGTTGAGGGCGCTCTGGGTTACAAAACGTTTTTCAGCCGCCCGGGTGATGCTCTTTTCATCAGCGATACACACGATGTTTTCGATCAAGTGCAGATCCATAAGCTTCCTTTCGAACATTGGTTGCGCTAATATATCTGTTAGTTATACGAAATTGACAATGGTTTTGTATGCCTGTATGATAAAACAAACATAACCAAAATGCAACCTCTCCAAGGCGGAAAAGGAGCAATGCCTATGCGGAATTATGACATCATTATTATCGGCGGCGGCGTGGTGGGCAGCGCCATAGCAAGAGAGCTGAGCCGCTATAAGCTGTCCATAGCCGTGCTTGAAAAAGAGAGCGACGTATGCACCCACACCAGCGGCCGCAACACAGGCATGCTGCATGCCGGTTTCCTTTATAAAACCGGCAGCCTCAAGGCCCAGTGCGCAGTGGAAGGCAACGCCGAGTTTGACACGGTGGCCCGGGAGCTGGATGTGCCCTTTAAGCGCACCGGCAAACTGATCGTAGGTTTTACCGAGGAACACAAAGGGCGGCTTTTCACCATGATCGAACGGGGCAAAGCCAACGGCGTGCCGGGCATGGAACTGATCGACCGGGCCCGCATGGACGAGATTGATCCCTCCGCAGGCGGCAATTTTGCCATCTTCTGCCCCTCCAGCGGCATCCTGGATCCCTTCATCTACACGATCGCCTTGGCTGAGAACGCCGTACACAACGGTGCAAAATATCACCTGTACACCGAGGTCACAGGCGCAGATCATCTGCCTGACGGCGGCCATGTACTTCACACCAGCAAGGGCGATTTCACCTGCCGCTGGGTGATCAACAGCGCGGGGCTTAACAGCGCGAAAATCAGCGATTTGCTGGGCATTCCCGGGCATGTGATCCTTCCGGTGAAGGGCGAATACTTTGTACTTGATAAAAAAGCCGGCGCATTTGCAAATATCCCCGTGTACCCTGCGCCTACCGAGCACAATACCTTTGACACCCATGCTACCCCCACCATCGATGGCAACGTCCTGGTGGGCCCCAACAGCTTTACCGCAGAAGACGGCGAGGACTACAGCGTATCCCAATCAGGCATGAACGGCTTACAGGAAAGCGGTGAGCGCATGTTCAAGCATATGAAGCGGGAGTATTACATTCGCACCTTTGCGGGAGCGCGCCCCAAGCGCATCGATCCTGACACCGGCGAAATTCAGGATTTCCTGATCAAGTGCAAGGAGGATGTGCCCGGTGTGATCAACCTGGTAGGCATCGAAAGCCCCGGCCTTACCAGCGCCCTGCCCATTGCCCGCCGGGTGGTAAGACTGATCAAGCAGCATGCGGAACTGACGGTGAATCCTGATTTTGACCCCATTCGGAAGGGGATCGAACGTTTCCACGGGGCCAGCCGCGAGGAACAAGCGCGGCTGATAAGCAGGGACCCTGCTTACGGCGAGATCGTATGTCGCTGCGAGACAATTACCAGGGCCGAGATCATCGCCGCCATCCATAATCCTTTGGGCGTTTGTACGGTGAACGGGATTAAGGTGCGCACCCGGGCCAGCATGGGCCGCTGCCAGGGCGGCTATTGCGAAACCCGCATCACCGCTATGATCCGTGAAGAACTGAACAAGGCCGTTGCCGATGTTCGGCTCACAAATGGCGAATCTGCCATGTTTACTGGCTGCGTCAAAGGAGGCGAACAGGCATGATGCAAAAGCAAGCAGTCATCGTAGGCGGTGGCCCGGCAGGCCTTGCAGCAGCCTTGCGCTTGAAGGAAAAGGGCGTTAACGATATCTTGATCCTTGAACGCGAAAAACTGATGGGGGGCATCCTGCGCCAATGCATCCACGACGGCTTTGGCCTGACGCGCTTTACAGAATCCCTATCCGGCCCGGAATATGCCCAGCGCTTCATCGATAAGGTCATGGAAGCCGGCATCGAATGCATCACCGATTGTACGGTGCTGGATATCACCGCCGATAAAACCGTTACCGCTGCCAGCCGTGAACACGGTCTTGTGCAGATCAAGGCGCAGGCCGTGCTGCTTGCCATGGGCTGCCGGGAACGTACCCGCGGCGCGCTGGCAACCCCCGGCACCCGGCCTGCGGGTGTATACACCGCTGGTTTGGCACAGAGCTATATTAATCTGCAAAACATCATGGTGGGGCATGAGGCGGTTATTCTGGGCAGCGGCGACATCGGCCTGATCATGGCCCGCCGCATGACATTGGAAGGCGCTCACGTGAAGGGCGTGTACGAGGTGCAGCCCTATCCCAGCGGCCTGCCCCGCAACATTGAACAGTGTCTGAACGACTATGATATTCCACTGCACCTGAGCCATACCGTAGTTGACATCCGGGGCAGGGAACGGCTGACAAGCGTGGTGGTAGCGAAGTGCGATGAGCGCTTCCGCCCCATTCCCGGCACAGAGGAAGAGATTTCTTGCGATACGCTGATCCTTTCCGTTGGCTTGGTTCCCGAAAACGAGCTTTCCCTGGCTGCTGGGATCGAGCTGGATTCCCGTACCCGTGGCGCTTTTGTGGATGAGTACTGCCAGACGCAAGTGCCCGGCATCTTTGCTGCGGGCAATGTGCTGCATGTACATGACCTGGTGGATTTTGTATCCCTGGAAGCCGAGGCTCTGGCCGACAGCGCAGCGGAATATCTGCTTACCGGCAGCCTTCCTGCTTGCGGTCTAACGGTCAAGGCTGGAAACAATGTAGGCCATGTGATCCCCCAGCGCATCAGCGGCACCCGTGATTTTATCTTATCCCTCAGGGTGCGCCAGCCGCTTGATACCGTAAGCATTGTGGTTAGACAGGATGGCTGTGAGGTGCTGCGCAAGAAAATGCGCAAAGCCCTGCCCGCCGAAATGATTCAACTGCCCATTAAGGCGGCTAAACTGACCGATGCCGCTGATCTGGAGGTGTGCGTGGAATGAAGCGTACCTTTACCTGCATCATCTGCCCCAATGGCTGCGAAATCGAAGCCGAATGCGAAGGCGCTCAGGTGCAGCGCGTCATAGGCAGCCTGTGCCCCAAAGGCAAAACCTATGTGATCCAGGAGCTTACGGACCCCCGGCGCACCATCGCCACCAGTGTGCGGGTTAAAGGCGGCGCTCTTCCGCTGGCCAGTGTGCGGCTGACAAACGCCATCCCCAAGGCGCGCATCTTTGATGCAATGAATGAGATCAACCGGCAAGCGCTCATCGCACCGGTGCACATTGGCGATGTGGTGATTAAAAACATTTTGGACCTTGGCAGCGATGTGATCGTGACCAAGAATATAGAAAAAGCCTGAGGGGGTATTATTGGAAGGAGGCCATTGATGAAAGCTTCACGTAAAGAAGATGCAGGCAGATTTCTGCGTCTGCTTGCCAAAGAATACCCATCCGTTCAAGCTGTCACCGGCGAAATGATGAACCTCCAGGCAGTGCTTCGCTTGTCTAAAGGCGTGTGCGGGTCGACCTGTTACTCCCGTACAAACAAGATCGCTGCCAGCCAAGGGCCGAAAAACCACATCGTTTCCACCGCCACCGGCATCTCTATCAACGAGTGGGGGCTTGTGGTAGCGGATGAAAGCGGCCATACCGCCCGGGAAGGGATATTTGCCTCAGGGGATGTGGTCAAGGGAGCCAGGATCGTGGTGGAGGCTGTAGCCCAATCGAAACTTGTGGCGCAAGCCCTGCACGAATACATGCAAACAAAACAAAAGGAGGCTAAGCAATGACGACCCTTAAAGCCATCAAGGTCAAGCCCCAGGACAATGTTGCCATCGCCGTGGATCAAATGGGAAAGGGCACCCACGTTATGGAGGGGGTCACCGCCCTTGAACCGATTCCCCAGGGGCATAAAATTGCATTGAAGCCCATTTCAAAAGGGGAGGCGATCACCCGCTATGGCGTGACTTTGGGTTATGCCATAAACAGCATCCCCGCCGGAGCATGGATCAACGAGCATATGCTGGAGCTGCCCACCCCGCCGGACCTGGATGACATGGTTTACGGCACCCATATCGTGACCGATTTGCCTGATCCGCCTGTTAGAACTTTTCAAGGCTACCGCAACCCCCTGGGCGGCTTTGGCGGCACGCGGAACTTGCTTGCCATCCACACCACCGTTCAATGCGTGACAGGGGTATTAAACGTGGCGGTGGAGCGCATCAAAAAGGAGCTGCTGCCCCTATACCCCCATGTTGGAGGGGTAGTGCCCATCAACCATGCTTACGGCTGCGGGGTTGCCATCAACGCGCCGGATGCCAAGTTCCCTATCCGCGCACTCCGCAACCTCCTTGTGCACCCCAATTTCGGTGGGGAGATCATGTGCGTAGCGCTGGGCTGCGAAAAACTGACCCCGGAAATGCTGCTGGATGAAAAGGACAATACCCCTGAAAACGTGATCGTTTTGCAAAACATCAAGGGCTTTGAACCCATGATCGAGGCCATTATGGCCATGGCGAAAGAAAAGCTGGAAAAACTGAATAGCCGCCGCCGGGAACCCCTGCCGCTCAGTGATCTGATCATCGGCATGCAGTGCGGCGGCAGCGACGCGTTTTCCGGCGTGACCGCCAATCCGTCTGCCGGTTATGCGGCGGATATGCTTGTCAAGGGCGGGGCAACGGTGCTGTTTTCGGAAGTGACCGAGGTGCGGGACGGGGTTTACCTGCTGGGCGAGCGCTGCACCAATGAAAAAACCTTAAAGAAATTGGCCGGCGAAATGCGCTGGTATGACAACTACCTGGCCTCAGGCGAAGCCGACCGCAGTGCCAACCCCACCCCCGGCAATAAAAAAGGCGGCCTCTCCAACATTGTGGAAAAGGCCATGGGCTCCATTGCCAAATCCGGCTCTTCCCCCATTGTAGAGGTGCTCTCCCCGGCGGAAAGGCCGACCGAAAAGGGCCTGATCTTCGCCGCCACCCCTGCCAGCGATATCGTCTGCGGCCCTTGCCAATTGGCCAGCGGCATTACCCTTCAGGTGTTCATGACAGGCCGGGGTACCCCCTACGGCCTGGCGGCCGCACCGGTGATCAAGGTGTGTTCCCGCAATGACATGAAGGCGCAGTGGCCGGATCTGATTGACATCAACGCCGGGCCTGTGGCGACCGGCGAAAAGAGCATCCCGGAGGTGGGCGTGGAGCTGTTTAACGAGATCATTGCCGTTGCCAGCGGCGAAAAGCAATCCTACGCCGAAAAGTATGGTCTGTATAACGATTTTTGCATTTTCAACCCCGCACCCATTACTTGACCAGGAGGAGACTGCATATGCCTTTGGTCAAAAATCACGTAAAAGGGCATTATGGTACATTTGGCTGTCGCCCCTGGCTTCATGGTTGTGAAGAAGATGATCTGACGCAAGTGTTGGGCTGCGTATGGTGCGATGTTGCCGCGGTGTCTCTTTCGATAGGCAGGTTTCTAGGGTTTTTAGGGTTGTTAGTGGAGGGTGTATTTGCGCAAAATGAACCTTGCTGGAAGTGGAATGTTCGCAATTTCGGCATGAAAAATACTAACAGTAGGCTGGTTGGGGTAGTAGTTGGGGTGGTAAGCACAATTTTGGATATAAGTTAAGAGTAAAACGGTGGCAACAAAAAAACCCGCATCCCCTTGCAAAACAAGGCATTGCGGGTTTCCTGTCATCTGGAGCTCTTAACCAGATTCGAACTGGTGACCTCGTCCTTACCAAGGACGCGCTCTGCCGACTGAGCTATAAGAGCATGGGCGACGGATGACAGTATACTATAGCTCCGGGAAAAATGCAAGGGGGTACTTTGCATTTTCTTGCCCGGCCTGTACGAATCATTCCGCCTCCGCGCAACCTATCATAAACTGTGCGAAAAGCCGCACGCCCGTCTCCATCGCCGCCTCATCGATATCCCAATCTTCGGTGTGTGCGGGCTGATTGAACCCTTTCTCATTGATAGAACAGGCACAGTTCAAAAGCGAGATTTATAAAAACAATACAAATTAATAATGATGAATGAATGGTTTTGCGGAAATGTGACGAATATCACGGGCAAGTAATGCTTTGACACGGCCACCTGCTGGCGGAAGAGGTGTTCTGCCGCGCCGGCGGGCTGGCGCGCGTATGGCCGATATTGGATGAAAAGTTACCGTTGCACCTATCGGCGACCGGCAGCACCGACTGGGAGCGCAAGGAAGGGCTTGCTACGGAGCTGCTTTCCCTGTATCCTGCAAAGGCGGGGAGATCGGCGATGCGGCGATACTGCAGGCGATCGTATGCGGCGTGGCGGAGCGCGCGGAGCGGGAGGGTACGCCCATCGAATTCTACGCATCCAACAACATTGACGGCGGGGATGAAATCAACGCGAAGCTGATTGAAAAGTATCAGCCCGCGATACGGCATTTACAGTATGGATTGCCGGAGGAGGAAACCGTGAAGGCAGGAATCGGCAAAGCGGAACTGACGCCGCCGCTTGGCGTAGAGTTGGCGGGGTACGGGTATTATCTGGGCAGGCGCGCGGCAAGGGTGAAGGACCCGCTATTCGCGCGCGCCGTGCTTGTGGAAGATGGGCAGGCCCGCTGGCTGCTGATCAGCTGCGATGTGCTGGGCCTCAGCCGCAAGGTTTCGGACGCCGTTTTCGAGGGGCTATCCGCGCGGTTTGGCATTGAAAAGGATGCGGTGATGCTGGTCAGCATTCACACGCACACCGGCCCCGCCATCAAGTACCACGAGGGGTGCGGCGAGGTGGATGCCGACTACCCGGATACCGTGCCGGGCATCATTCTGGAAGCGTGCGCGCTGGCCATCGCCGATGCCGCGCCAGTGGAGTATCTGCTGCGCTGCGAGAATGCCATCGCGCCCGGGTTCGCCTACAACCGTACCGATGACGCGGGTCCCCTGGATGACATGGTGCGCGGGTTCTATTTCACGCGCGCGGAAAAGCGGCCCATCGCGGTGATTTCCTATGCGTGCCACCCGGTGCTGAATGGGCGGCTGGACGCCATCTCCGCCGACTATCCCGGGCGTGTGCACGCGCTGTGCCAGGAAGCGGGCATCGAATCGATCTACATCAACGGCCTGTGCGGCGATATCGATCCGGTGTACCGCAAGGGCGAGGATCGCGATGCCAGGATGGATGCGTTTGCCGCCGCGATTGTAGAGGCGTTCACCAAAGGCCTTGCGCCGTGTGAGCAGCAGCTCAAAACGGGCCGTATCCCCCGTGGGATGAGCCTTGAATACGTCGTCGAATGCGACATTGTCAATGCCGTCGAGGACGCCGTCAAACGCGAGGGTGCGGAAGAAAGCGGCGCGGCGCGCGTGGCCCGCATTTGGGAAAAGGAAATGCTGGCGAAGCTTTATCCGTATAGGCTCCCGCGCGAGGAGCACTACGAAGTTGCCTATGCGTGCCTTGGCGGCATGTGGGTGGTGGCGCTGCCGTTCGAGGGGTACACGCTGACAGGACAGATCATGCGCGAGCGCGCGCAAGCGCCCGTGATCGCCCTTGGCTGCGCGGAGGAGCTGTTGGGTTACCTGCCCACGCGCAAAGATACCGAACGCGGGGCGTATGCGGCGCTGGAATCCATGTTCCCGTACAAGCGGCTGCCGGCACGCACCGGTGCGGCAGAGCTCCTGGGAGAGGGTTTGGGCGACAGCATAGCAAAGGGGTTCCGGAAGGTATGAAGAAGATCGACCGGTTTTCTATCCGCAGGCAAAACATGCCGCGCATCTGGAATATGCTGACGCGCGAATGGCTGGAAAGGATCGTATAAACCCTCATATTTATGGATGCTTTTCCCAGCCCTTCGCGTTATTATGGCGAGGGGGTGTTTATATTGAATAAAAAATTGTGGATTATCTGCTTGTGCGCCGCGCTGTGCCTGGTGCTGCCGCTGTCA
The DNA here is from genome assembly GCA_031549905.1 of Eubacteriales bacterium. Lineage (GTDB taxonomy): Bacteria > Bacillota > Clostridia > Christensenellales > Aristaeellaceae > Avichristensenella. The sequence goes on along the minus strand of JAVBPC010000024.1, from coordinate 4,209 downwards.
GCGCTGTGCGAGGGTTCCTACGCGCAGATCAACCAGCCGCTTTCCCGCCCGGAAGGCTGGGAAAAGATCGCAACGCAGGGCGCCTTTTCGCTGGGGGAGCTTACCGGCGCGGGCAATGTCGGCGGCGTGCCGGTCTATCAGCAGGCGTACGGAACCTACCCAAGCATAGACGGGTCCACCGTGGCGGTGCCGCTGGCGATGGAGTTTGCCAGGCAGCACCTGGATCTGCCGGACAGCGATCTTGAATCCTTTGTGTTTTTTTCGACCACGCACCATGCGTATGAGCACCTGATTCGCAAGGAAGCGAACGGTTCCGCGCTGCTGCCATCCAAAAACGCGGCGATGAACCCCAGTCACCCGGTGGATCTGATCCTGGCGACGGAACCATCCGAGGATGAGCTGAACATGGCGGCGGAACACGGCGTTACGCTGGTCAAAGAGCCTGCATGCCTGGATGCGTTCGTGTTCATCACGCATGCCGATAACCCGATTGAGACGCTGACCGTGGATCAGATCCGCAAAATATACGCGGGCGAAATCACCAACTGGCGCGATGTCGGCGGGCAGGATGCGCCCATCGCCGCGTATCAGCGCGAAACGAATTCCGGCAGCCAGACCGCGATGGTGCAGCTGGTGATGGGCGAAACCAAGCTATCCGGCGCGCAGCCCAACTACGTCACCAGCGGCATGAGCGACCTGGTGCGCCGCGTGGGCAACTACGAAAACAGCGATTCCAGCCTGGGGTATACCTACCTGTACTACATCAGCGAGCTGTACAAGGGCGAGCCGATCAAGACCATTGCGGTGGACGGCATAGCGCCCACGGCGGAAAACATCCAGTCCGGCGCGTATCCTTTCAGCACGGCCTATTACGGCGTGTACCGCAGGGGCGAGGAAAAGGGTGTCGGCGCGATGTTCCTTCAGTGGATTCTATCCGAAGAGGGCCAGCGCTGTGTGGAACAGGCGGGGTATATCCCGCTGCAATAGTACCAGTACCGTGAGGACAAGGGGGAGAGGACCCATGCGGAAGCTGCTCACATGCGCGCTCGTACTGTGCCTGTGCCTCGTATGCGCGGGCGCTCTGGCTGCCGATACGTTTGAGGTGGACGGCATCATCTACCAGGAAATAGACGGCCGCGCGGTCAGCGTGGACTACAACCAGCTGGCGGAGACCATCACCTACCACGAAACGGTGCGGAATCTGCCGGTGCGGCTGTCGAATACGCGCGGCGATTACGACTGGATCGACCCGCCGGGGGCCGCGCGCACGCTGATCATCGCGGAGGGTGTTACCAGCGTGCCGGAGGACTCGTTCCTTTGGTGGCCTGCGCTGGAAAAGATCGTGCTACCCTCCACGCTGCGGACCATCGGCAACAACTCCCTAGCGAACCATCAGGAACTGCGGGAGGTGATCCTGCCGGAAGGGCTTATCTCTATCGGCAATTGGGCGCTGTATGGCTGCGCAAAGCTTGAAAGCATCACCGTGCCCGCGTCGGTCACATCCCTTGGCGCCGGCGCGCTTGGCGGCAGCTTTGCGCAGATCACCCTGGCCGAGGGCAACACCGCCTACAAGATGGAAGGCGGCGTGATCTATACCAAGGATGGCGGCACGCTGGTGCTGGTGCCGGGTACGTTTACGGGCGAACTGGTCATCCCGGACACCGTGAGCAGGATTGCCGAAGGGGCGATGGTATCCACGGAGCGGATGACCGCGCTGACGGTGCCGGAGGGGTTCACGAAGTTTGACAGCATGGATATAGGCCAGTGCTTTAACCTGGAACGCCTGACGCTGCCCGCCTCGGTGACCGCCATTGACAATCAGCTGCTGGACTACTACGGCCTGCCAAACCTGGACTGGATAGAAGTCGATCCGGCCAATCAGACGTACTATTCCATCGACGGCATGCTGTTCGACCGCGCGGAAAAGAAGCTGATTTTCGCCCCGCGCCTGCGGGCATCCATCGATGTACCAATGGGCACGCTGGCGATCGCGCCTGGCGTGTTCGCGCAGCGGGACAACCTGGTCAGCGTGACGCTGCCCATGGGCATCCGCGAGATACCCGATTACACATTCGGCGAGGCCACGGCGCTTTCCCGCGTGACGCTGCCCATCACGCTGGAGACGATCGGCAGCAGCGCGTTTTCCGACTGCATTGCGCTGGAAAGCATCACGCTGCCGCCCGGGCTTTCCAAGATTGATACCTACGCGTTTATCAACTGCAGCGCGCTGAAGTCACTGACGCTGCCGGCCTGCGTGACCGAAATCGACTTCACCGCGCTGCCCAAGGGGAACCCGGCGTTCGTGCTGTACTGCCAGGAAGGCTCGGCGGGGCAAAAGGCCGCATGGATCGCCGATGTGCCGTGGGCCGTACCGGGCGGAACCCCTGTCAACCAGTACCAAGCGGAAAGGCGCACGCTGCCTGCGGCCGTGGTCAGCAACGCGAGCAAGGAAGAAAAGCTGAACCTGCGCCAGTCTCCGTCCAAGGATTCGACATCGCTTGGCAAATACGACAACGGCACCACGGTGCTGGTGCTGGGCGCTGAAAACGGCTGGGCGCATGTGCGCCTTGGCGATATCGAAGGGTACATGCTGGAGGAGGCGCTGACATACACCGACAGCCTTACCGGCAGCGCGCGCGTGATGTGGTGTCGTGCGGCCTCTGTTGATGCACCGCTTGCCGTGTACGCCATGCCAAGCCCGAACGCCTCTGCGACGCAGGTGCAGACCACCGAGATCCTATTGGTGACCGATCAGCTAGGCACATGGCTTGAGGTGGAACTGGACGGGGGGCACGGCTATGTGAAAGCCGGGGATGTATGCATGGCGTGGAAGGGTGAGGTTGTCGGCGAATACTGGCGCACCGTCTGCGTTGTAATGAACCCGGACCCGCGCGACCGTCTGAACCTGCGCGCGGAGCCGAACAAAAACAGCCAGTCGCTGGGCAGGTACTTTAACGGCACCATCGCCGATATCATCGAATGGCATGATGACTGGTACAAGGTATCCATCGACGGCAAAGAGGGCTACATGCTGCGGGAGTTTTTGCGGGATATCGGCGATGGGAAATATACCCTGGATATGACCCAAGGGCATGGGTAAGCGCCCGCCCCCGGCAGGAGAAGCGGGGCGGCGGGTCGAATTCCATGGGCAACAGATCCAATAGGGAGGCGATCCGCCGATGCCCGTTACAATCGGATATGACAGCGAAAGCCGGATGATTCTGTCCGGCCTTTCGTGCGCTTGCGGGTGCGCGCACCAGATGCCCACGCAGGATATTTACGTCGGCCAGGGGCTGATAGAGCGCGTGCCGCGGATGATCGAAAAGCGCGGGCTGGGCCGCTTCGCGATGCTCATTTGCGATGACAACACCTGGCGCGTCGCCGGGGAGAGGGTGCACCGCGCGCTGCTGGATGCGGGCTTTGAGGTGGCGCTGTGCCGCATCGTAAGGCAGCCGCAGGCGGAGCCGGACGAGCTGTCCGTGGGTCAGGCTTTGCTGACGATGCAGCCTGAAACGGAATTCCTGATCAGCGTGGGTTCCGGCACGCTGACGGATGTCGCCCGCGTGGTTGCCACCCGCACTGGCAAACCTTTCGTGGCCGTGGGCACCGCCCCGTCGATGGATGGGTACACCTCCGTGGTGGCGCCGCTGCTGCTTCAGGGGGCGAAAATTCACCGCCAGGGCATGTGCCCGGAAATCATTGTGTGTGATTTGGATGTGCTGGCCACCGCGCCCGTGCCGATGTTCATCGCGGGCGTGGGTGATGTGCTGGGCAAGTACATCGCCAAGGCCGATTGGGTGCTGGGCAACATCATCCTGGATGAGCCGTACTGCCCCACCTGCGGCGATATCGTGCTGGGTGCGATCGGAAAGCTGCTGGCAAACATCGATGGCATCAAAAACAGAACGCCGGAGGGCACGCGTGTGCTGATAGAGGCGCTGCTGCTGGCCGGGATCACGATCATGATCGTGGGGCACACCCGCGCCGTGGCATCCGCAGAGCACAACATCGCACACTATTGGGAGATGCAAAAGCTTGCGGCGCATGAAAAGCCGCCCGCGCACGGTACGAGTGTCGGCGTTGCGACGCTGCTGATCTGGCCGCTGTTTGAGCGTTTCGCGCGCGAAGACGCCGGGCGCATCCGGGCGATTGACCCGGCGGCCCGCGCCGCTGCCATCCCCGCGCGGGAGGCGCGCCGCGCGTTCATGC
>JAVBPC010000026.1:0-26593 GCA_031549905.1 Eubacteriales bacterium | reverse complement strand
GTTATAGTATTCGCCCAGCGCCTGCATTACGTCATCCAGCTTGCCCGTCGTCTCCCCGATGCGCACCATGTGCACCATGTACGGCGGGAAGATCCCTGCGGCTTCCACCGCCGTGGCAAGGTTTCCGCTCTCTTTCACGGCTTTGTCTATCGCCGCGAAGATTGGCGCGTACTTTGTTTCATGGTAATTCTCGCACAGCGCCTCTATCCCGTCGTACATCGGGATGCCGCTTTTGAGAATCAGCGCCACCTGTTCGCAGAACATCGCCACTTCTTCCGTGGCCAGGTATTTCCGCTTGCCCTTCGGTTGAACTTTGGTCTCGATGGGTGCATCCTGCATGGTAGTTCCTCCCCAAATAATCGATCGGATCGGCGCGAATTCGAAGATATGGCGCCATAAAAAGGATCTCGGCAGAAATCCTTGCCTATGGTCGGGTATAACCGTCAGTTGTAGTATTCCGTTGTATAATCGTTGGCGCCGTATTGGTTGTTGAATGTCGTATCCAGCGACATCCAATTGCCATCCAGCAGCACGCGGTTCCACGCGTGTTTTTCGCCTGTGGGCAGCAGCACGCCGGTTACCAGCTGTGTGGGGATGCCCTGCACCCGCGCCATGCACGCAAACAGCGCCGCGTAGTCAAAGCAGATGCCAAGGCCGGTAAGGTAGGTGTCGTCAATATCCGGCACGTACGGGTTGCGCACGGTCAGCATCTTCATATAATCGTACGCGACGGAATTGACAACATAGTTGTAAATCGTCTGTGCCTTATCCCACGGGCTGTCAAGCCCCGCGCAAATCTCCATCGATTTTTGCACGGCCAGGGTATCCGCTGTGTACCAGCAATACTGGGTGGGCACCAGGAACGCGGCGTTTTCATCCGTGAGCTGAATATTTTTGAATGTTTTGGAACTGAGCAACGCATAATTCGTGCCTTTGATTTTCTCCAGCACGGAAACCTTATACGTTCCACTGCCCATAAACAGCGGGATCGCTTCATATACGCCGCCGCCGGACAAATCATACGTTTGGATGGCGCCGTCGCAGTTGATCTGGATCTTCATGGCCGGCGCATTCTTGCTGGTGCATTTGATCATCAGATAGCCCTTGGTCGCGTTGCCGTAGTCGAACACAAGGTCCCCGTCCTCGACGAAACGGTCGGTCGGCTCGGCAAACAAGGGATCCGCAAAGGCCCCCTGGCAGGCAGCAAGGAGCAAAAACGCGCATAGCGCCAGGGAAACAAAAGGCGCCGCGCGCTTCTTCTGCCCAAAGGTAGTCGTTGGCATTGCTTTCATCCGTTCCTCTTAAAAAGCATTCACAATATGTTACACGGTAAGCATACATGAGCATTGTACCAAAAAACCCTGGAATTGCAAGAGGGGAAACCTTAAAACACCATACTCGCGCAGATTTTTGACATAAAAATGCGCCGGACAGTCCGTTTTTTTCGGCCTGCCCGGCTTCCCGCATGTACAAAACAGGGTTAGCGCCTGGTCAGCTGATCCACCGGAATCACCAGAACGTCCCCGCGCGGGCCGTTATCCCGCTGATAAATGCCTACGGCGTAGGCGACGCCGTCCGGCCCCGTGGTAAGGAACAGCGGGGCAAACCGCTCGCCCTGGGGGTACCCCACATACCACTGGTCCAGCTTCATGCCCAGCGCGTTGAACTCAACAAACATGTATTCCCTGGTGAACGGATCATAGTCGGATACCAGAGGGTTGCTGTCTATTCCCGCAAAGGTGTAGATCGCTTTCTTTCCGGCGGCCACGCTGGTAAAGCCGTTTTTGCCGCCGATGCCAAGCTCGAATCCCCACACAATCTTGCCATCCCAGCTGATGCGCGTCACAACGCCGCGCGTGTTGCCGTTTCCGGCGGTGCGGGTGCCCACGGTGATGAGGCTGCCATCCGTCAGGTGCAGCGTATCCATCAGCGTATCATTCGCGCCGGTTTCATACGCCCAAAGCACCTCGCTGTACTCGGCTGCGCGAACCACCAGCCCCTGACGGGGCACATTCGTATCCGTTTCGTACCGGTTGCCCAGCAGCATGAACCCCGCCCCGGAGGTCATGCATTCGCCGGAAGCGATGCTGATCCCCGAAGGATATTCAACCGATTCGGGCGCCACCGGCGCGCTCCACAGCAGCTTGCCATCCAGCGTGTAGCGGGAAAGCACGGGCGCGTAATCTGAAAGCTTGGGCGCGGGCTCCTGCCACGGCGTGCCGGCGGATTCGCCCTTTGTTACCGTATAATAAGATTCATCGCTGAACCAGACCGCCGCCACATCTTCCGCCAGGGGGTATGTGCCGACCATTTCGCCGGTCGGCCCCAGCACAATGATTTCGTTCTTTTCCGTTTCGCCGCCAACTTGCCGGTGCCAGAGCATCACGCCGCCATCCGCCAGCAGCCCTGCGGCGCTGAAAACATGGCCGCCCGCGCCGCCCTCTTCCGCGGGCAGCGAAAACTGCCACAGCAGCGTTCCAAAGGGGCTGAACTTGGCGGCATACGCAGCCTCGGGTGCGAAGACAGGGGTGTATCCGGCCTGCGTGTATCCTGTCAAAACAAGGCCGCCGTCGGGGGTAAAAAGCGTGCCGGTGGGCGTGTTGCACTCGCCTCCGCTGGGCAATCCCCACCTGATTTGAACATGATCCAGCATAGAATCCGCGCCCGCGGGCATGGCAAGGGACACGCAAAGAAGAAGCAGGACAAGGCCCGCCACGCGTCGTTTCACGGAAAAACCCTCCCATCTAATATGCATCTGCTAACCAGACGCGACGGCGAAGGTTTTTCTTCCATTATTTGATTGTTTTGCGTCAGCGCTTTTTCACGGGAATGAGCAGATCCAGCTGCATATCTGGCGGACTGTCCTGTTTGTTCACGATATGGGTGTATATGTTCAGGTGCTCCTCCAGCGAATCAAACATATTCTCGGGCGAGCCGCCGCCGCGGTATGCGTACTCCTCGCTTTCGCGCACCCAGCGGTCCAGCAGCGCCCACTCGTGGAAATCACCGATCTTGATCGTGTGCGCCGCGTACAGCCCGCCTTCAAAGCGCTTCTTTTGCAGCGGCGCGGGTACCTCCATATCGTCCGGGATGGTCAGCCAGAACTCATAGCCGTGCGCGTTTGTTTCATCCACGGGGTTGGGGTGGTTGAAGCCGTACATGCGCACATCGGGTTTGATGCGCGTGATGTCCACCGCCTGCGCAAAATCGAATATTTGCCTGCCCGTCACATCTTCCGGGCAATCGCCGATGAAATGGCTGGCCGCCACGGCAGAGGGCGGCAGGTATACGATGCGCGCGGCGCGCAGTTTGGAAAGCGTCTGTTCCGCCTGGTTCAGGTTTGACATGGCCTGTGCCTCCTTCAGTTTGGTCGTTTCATCCGGCAGGGCGCGGATCAGGCTTTGCATCCCCTCATCGCTGAGCAGCTTTTCTGAAAGCTTCACGGGCTCCACCTGGCTTAACCGCTCCACAAGCGCGTGCACCACCGTGCGCAGCGTCTCCAGCGCCTCTATCTCCGCATTGATGCCGCGCACATGCGCCGCAAACACGTCGATCGCCTCCAGCGCGTCGTCGCTTTTCAGCAGGTGTTCAATCTGTCTGATGGGGATGCGCAGCTTCCGCAGCAGCACAATCTGCGACAGGCGGATCATGTTCGCCCTGTCGTAGGTGCGGTACCCGCTCTCCGGCTCGCGGATGCTTTCAAGCAGCCCGATCTGCTCGTAATAGCGCAAGGTTCTTGTGGATACGCCCGACTGCCTGGACAGCTTGTTGATGGAGATCGGCTGCATGTATGTGGCCCTCCGGTGTGTATTGAAATAGGGGAAAAGCGCTTTTCCTGTGATCAGTATAGCAGTTGACGCGGCGTCAAAGTCAAGGGGAAAAAGCGAAAATTATGACGGTTTCCATCTCATCCCATTCTAATCAAATTATCATTGCAAAAACAACGGCCATGTCGTACAATGGCGAGCATGAGTGAACAGACAAGCCAGCCGGGTCAAAAGAACAAGCTTTGGACAAAAAATTTCACGATCATCACCCTTGGCACCGTAGTTTCCATGCTCGGAAACTCCATCAGCGGTTTCGCCATCGGACTGATGGTGCTGGACTATACCAATTCCACGTTCCTGTTTGCGCTGTTCATGGTCACATACAGCGTGCCCAAGATCATCATGCCGATGATCGCCGGGCCGTACCTGGATAACTTCTCCAGAACAAAGGTCATCTACTCGCTGGATTTTCTGTCCGCTTTCATCTATTTAGGCATCTTCCTTTTGCTGAAGTACGATCTGTTCAGCTACGGGCCGTTCCTGATACTGTGCTTCCTGATCGGCTGCATTGACAGCATCTACACCGTTGCGTACGAAAGCCTGTACCCCACGCTGGTCAGTGAGGGCAATTACCGCAAGGGCTACTCTATCTCCAGCATGATCAGCCCGCTGTGCTCGGTCATGGTGCCCGTCGCCGCGTACCTGTACGATCACAACATCGGCCTGCAGTGGCTGTTTCTGTTCAACGCCGCCAGCTTTTTCATCGCCGCCTGCTGTGAAACCCAGATCAAGGCCGAAGAATCGCACATTTCTTCCGGGCAGGAAAAGTTTTCGATCGTCCGTTTCCGCAAGGAATTCAGGGATGGGCTGGATTACATCGGCAAACAGCCGGGGCTGAAAATCATCACGGCTTATTTTTTTGTATCGATGTTCGCGTTTGCGGCATCGGGCACGGTGGTGCTGCCGTACTTCAAGGCGCACCCGAACCTGGGAATGTTTGCGTACACATGGGTCATGGGCGGCGGCGTCGTGGGGAAACTGGCCGCGGGGGCGCTGCAATACCGCTTTGAGATACCCATGAAATGGAAGTTCACACTGTCGTTTGCGGTATATCTGATCATTTGCGCGCTGGAAGGGTCGTACCTGTACTTCCCGTTCCTGATCATGATGGGCCTGTGCTTCCTGTCCGGCTTCCTGCAAGTAATCTCTTATAACATCCGCGTGGCGGCCACGCAGACCTATGTGCCCAACGCCTACCGCGGCAGGTTCAACGGCACATTCCAGATGATCTGCACTTTGGGCACGATCATAGGGCAGCTGCTGTGCGGCGCGCTGGCCGATTTCATCGGCGAAAGGCTGGTGCTGATGGTGTTCATGTCGATCAATGCGCTGGCGGTTCTGACCGTGATGCTGCCGGGCAGAAGGCATGTCAAGGCCATTTACAACCGGGCGGTGTGATAAGGCGGGGTGCTATCAAAAAGGCGCTGGATCTAGCGAAATCCGGCGCCTTTTTATTTACCCCGCTGCCTTGCCGCCTCATACAAAAGCACGGTCGCCGCGCAGCTTACGTTGAAAGATGACGCGGATGACGCTTCTGTCATCGGGATTGTCGCGGTCACATCGCACAGCTCGCACAGGTGCTGATTCAGCCCGTCCGTTTCATTTCCGATCAAAAACAGGACGGGGCCTGTCAAATCCACGGTGTAGATCGGCGTTTGCTTGTGCGCGGTTGTCCCGACCACTTTCAGGTCAGGATAGCCGCTTCTCAGTTTGGCGATATAATCGTCAATCTGCGCGTTATCGGAAAGGCGCAGAAACGGCACATTGAAAAACGACCCCATCGATGCCTGCAGCACCTCCGGCTCGTACACATCCACGGCATGGCCGGTGATGATCAGCCCATCCGCGCCCAGCGCATCCATCGAGCGCAGCAGCGTGCCCAGGTTGCCCTTGTTGGATGGCCTGTCAAACAGCGCAAGCAGCGGCGCTTTGCCGTACACAATTGTATCCGCCGCGTCATCCCGCATGTGTACGATGGCCAGCAGCTCGGACGCATCCGTTTTGCCGCTTATCTCTTCCATCAGCTGCCCGCTCAGCTCGTAGTGGATATCCGCGGGCACATCGCGCAGCATGCCTTCGGCCCAGGCGGAAAGGGGTCTTCCCGCCTGGTACAGAAACGCATGGATTTGCCAGCCGTTTTTCACGGCTTCATTGAGGTTGCGCACACCCTCCACGAAAAACTGGCGGTACTTGTACCGCTTGTTCCGGTTGGTCCTGAGCACCTCAAACTTCTGGTACGCCGCGTCCTTGGCGAAAACGCGCTGCTGTATCACAGCGCGTGCACGAAATCGGCAAACTCATCAAACAGCCCCAGATCCCACAGCATGGAGCTGGTCAGGTATTTATCCCGGATATCGCGCGAGCCGATGAACGCAAGCTTCGTATCCTCGCGGCTGATGCCAAGGTCGGAGGGGTGCATCGGCATGCTAAGCTGACGCATCATCCTCTCGATCTGCGCCGTTTCCGGCAGCTCTTCATCCAAAATGTTTATGATCTTCGGCCAATTGGCGAGAATCGCATCCAGCCGCTTGGCATGGCCCACCGGGTCATTTTTGTGGTAGCGCATCTTTTCCGCGCGGATGATCTCCGGTGCGGTCTTGCCGAACACATGATGCATCTGCTTTTCCCACGCGGCCTGCGAAAACAGCCCCATCGCGGCCTGCGCCTTTTCGCGGCTGGGGGTAATTTTGCGCACGCGGTCCAGTATTTTAAACGTCAGAAGCGAGCCCACGCCCACCTGAATGCCGTGCAGGTCGGAGGGCTTGCCCCGCTCCAGCGCCATCATCTCCCACATGTGCGAGAAATAATGCTCCAGCCCGGATGCCGGGCGCGAGCTTTCGGCATAGCTCATCGCCACGCCGGACAGCACCAGCCCACGCGCCACCGCGCCCACGGCCTCCTGGTCGCGGTTTAGCAGCCCCGGCGCGGCGTCCAGGCACTCCTTCAGTGAGCGGCGCACAAGCGAAGCGATGTTCTCGCAGTAATTTTCCCCGATGATCAGGTTTGAAATGCGCCATTCCGCAACGGAAATGTACTTGGCCAGCATATCGCCAAGCCCCGCGTGCAGCATGGGCATCGGGGCCATGCGCATGATATCCGTATCGCAAAGGATGGCCTGCGGGCACGCGTTGTACAGCGTTTCCTTTACCTTATTGCGCACCATGGAAGATGAATTGGATGCGTAGCCATCCATGGAGGGCGCGGTCCCCACCACCATCTGCGGCCTGCCGACCGCGCGGGCCAGCACCTTGCAGCAGTCATTGACCACGCCGGAGCCGACCGCCAGCACGATATCGCACCTGGGGTCAAACGACATCGTCAGCGCGCCCACCGCGTGCTCGTCCGGCTCCAGCTTGTCCGCCGTTTCCGGAAACACATACGGCGTGTACGCGATGCCCGCCATGCGCAGCAGCGCTTCTACCCGCTCGCCCGCCGCGGCCTTCGTGTTTTCATCCATGACGACAAAAGGATGCGATTTCTGGAGCGCGCGCAGCGTTTCCGGCAACGTTTCCACCACGCCCCCGCCCACCTTTAAGATGCGCAGCGTGGTTTCATGGCGGCGGCCGCAGGCGCAGGCCTGGCCCTCCGGCGCAAGCAGTTCATCCAGCGTGGCGGATGCAAATTCCATGTCAATTCTCCTTTTCGTTGGTTTCTATTACGCCTTTGTGGATGCTTTCGCTTCGAACACGGTTTTCCCGTCCGCGCGGCGGCCCGTTACCAGCATGCCGCCGTCCGCCTCCGCCGTCAGCAGCATCAGCGCTTCGCCCGGCAGCGCCTCGCTGATGTAGTTGACCTGGATGTCGTGCAGGCCGTCTTTCAGCAACATATCAAACGGCAGCACATCGGCAGTCCAGTCGATGTAGCGGGTATTGTTCATGTGCCCGTTGACATCCACATCGGAGTATTTCACCGCGCGCTTTTCCGCTTCCTGTGCGGATTCTATGCGCAGCATGCCGGGCAGCGGTAGCGGGTTCTCGCGCGCATCGCTGACGGGCAGCACGCCTGGGATCGCCGTGGGGCGCAGGGGCCGTCTGGTGGCAACATCCATCAGAATCCACGCGGTAACCGCCTCACCGATTTGCTCGCCGGTTTCATCTTCCAGCACAAAATAGCGCGGGAACACCGGCCCCTGCAGCGCGGCGGGCCATGTGGTGACGCGCATGGTTTCGCCGTATCCGGGCAGTTTCCGCATCACGATGCGCTGCCGGTACAACACCCAGCACATGCCTTTTTCGAGCAACTCATTGCGCGACAGGCCGAACGCAACGGCCTGCGCCTCGCCCAGCTCATGCAAATCCGTTATCAGCGCCGACAGGCGAATTCTACGCCCCGCGTCGCAGTCGCTGATTCTTACTTCTTTTGTCATTGCAAGTTCGTGTCTCATAGCGGCCTCACTTTCTTCTGGTAAAGAAGTATAGCACAATCGGGCGCATTGCGGTAGGCCCCCCAGCATACACATGCCCAAAAGCGCATGGGCTTTTTGCCCGGCGAACGCTTTGGGAGGTGTTTCTATGCTGCCAATCCTCACCGTTTCCGGCACGCCGGGGCTGGTGTACTTGAACGGCCGCTTTTGCGGCGAAACGGGCGCGGCCGCGCTGCCAATCACCCCGGACGGCACGCAATACCTGGAGATGCGCCCGTTTGACCCGGGCGCGCGCGGCGCGGTGCTGCGCCTTACGATGGAAAACGGCCGCCTGACCTCCGCGCTGCCAAGCGATGTATTCGGCGTGGAATGGCCGGGCGGGTGGATCGCGCTGGAAATGCGCGGGAGCGCGCCCGGCGTGGACGAGACGTACGAGCCGGAACTGCTGGCCCAGCTGGATATGCCGGGCGGGCGCTACCTGTTGGTACAGGAAGGAAGCAGCGCGTCATTCGGCCGGGACGCGGATGAATCCATCCCGCTGCCCGCCTATGGCATCGCGGGCGCCGTGCTGCGGCCTCTGCCCTACGCCGGGCTGTGCATCGCGGAAGGCAGCTGCGCCGGGGGGCGGTTCGCGGCGGTATTCCGCGCGCAGGACGCACCGGAGCTGGTGGAGGCGGCCATTGGGGTATCCGCTAGGGTGGACGGGCAGGGCATCATCGAGGTGCTGGAAGCGGAGGGCGATCTGGTCGGTCACGGCACGATGCGCACCATCGCGCCGGATGCGCAGGGCCGCTACTCCCCCCGCAGCGAGGAAACCGTGTGGGCGGATGGCGGGCCGCGCTGGCCGCAGTCGCCGCTGGATACCGCGCGCGCATGGCTGGAAGCGCTGCGCCTGGGGCTTCAGGATGAAGCCGCCGGGTACCTGCTGCGCCCCGAGCGCGCCGTTTCCGTTTCCAATACAGCGGGCGTGTTTGATTCCGTTGCCGACCTGCCGGCGGATGGCAAGGGCGGCGTGCGCCTGGGCGTGCTGTCGATGGAAGGCCCGAACCTGGCGCGCGTCAAGGCGCTGTCGTTTTCCATAGCGCAGCAGCCGGGGCCGCAGGGTCCCTTCAAAATAGAAGCCGTGGAGGAAGTGCCATGCGACTAAGCGAGCTGAGGCCGGGCGAGGCGGGGCGCATCCAAAGCGTGACGGCGGAAACGGAGCTGCGCCTGCGCCTGTTGGAAATGGGGCTGGTGCCGGGCACGCGCGTGGCGGTGCGCAGCATCGCGCCCATGGGCGACCCGCTGGAGCTGTGGCTGCGTGGGTATTCTTTGACCGTCAGGCAGGATGACGCCGCCTGCGTCAAGGTGGAACTGTTGTGACCCTTGCGCTGGTAGGCAACCCAAACAGCGGCAAGACCACGCTGTTCAACCGGCTGACAGGCCTTCAACAGCATGTGGGGAACTTTCCCGGCGTCACCGTGGAAAGGATGGAGGGCGCGCTTTCCGGGCGGCCCTCCGTCACCGTGGTGGACTTGCCCGGCGCGTACTCGCTGCGCGCCTTTTCCAAGGAAGAAGATGTGGCAAGCGGCTATCTGCGCGACCATCCGCCGGATGCGATCCTGAACATCGTGGATGCCACCTGCCCGGAACGCGGGCTGTACCTGACGATGCAATTGCTGCCGCTTGGCATCCCCATGGCGGTGGCGCTGAACATGATGGATGAGGTGGAAGCGGGCGGCGGCAAGGTGGATGTGGCGGCGCTTGCAAAGGGGCTGGGGGTGCCGGTGGTGCCCATTGTGGCGTCAAAGGGCGAGGGTGTGCTGGCCGCGGCGGATGCGGCGCTTTCCGCGCCGAAGCGGAGGGCGCAGGCATCACCAAAGCATATGACGAACGTGATATCGTCTGACGACGAAGAAGCCCAAATCATCGCCCGGTATCGCCGTGTGGAAGCATTGGTCGCCCGCGCGGTAACCGCCCCTGCCGAAAGCCGCGCGCAGCGCCTGTCGCGCCGGGCGGATACCATACTGACCAGCCGCCACTTCGCTTTCCCCATATTTTTTATTGTGCTGGGGCTGGTGTTCTATCTCACTTATGGCCCGGTCGGCGGCGCGCTGGCGCGGCTGTTCGCGCGGGGGTTGTCCGCGTTTTCCGCGTGGATCGGCGCATCCCTTTCCGCCATCGGCGCGGCGGAATGGCTGCGCGGGCTGATCGTGGATGGCATATTGGCGGGCGCGGGCAGCGTCCTTTCGTTCCTGCCGACCATACTGACGCTTTTCTTCTTATTGTCACTGCTAGAAGACAGCGGGTACATGGCCCGCATGGCGTTCGTCACAGACAGGCTGCTGCGCAAAATCGGACTGTCGGGGCGGTCGTTCGTGCCCGCGCTGCTGGGGTTCGGGTGCTCCGTGCCCGCAATCCTGGCCACCAGAACCCTGCCCACAAAGCGCGACCGGCGCATGACGGTGCTGCTGGTGCCCTTTCTGTCATGCAGCGCAAAAGCGCCCATCTATGCGCTGTTTGCCGGCGCTTTCTTCCCTGCGCACGCGGCACTGGCAACTGTGGCGCTGTACGCGGGCGGCGTGCTGGTGGGCATCCCGGCGGCGCTGATGCTGAAAAAGGCTGCCTTCCCTGGAAACGCGCCGCCGTTCCTGCTGGAACTGCCCGCATACCGGATGCCCACCGCGCGCTCCGCGCTGATGCTGGTGCGCACGCGCACGCTGGCATTCGTCAAGTGCGCGCTGACAACGCTGCTGCTGGCATCCATCGCGGTGTGGGCGCTGGGGCGGGTGAGCTTTTCATTGCAGCCGGTGGCAAACAGCGCAGACAGCGCCCTGGCGGGGATCGGACGGCTGCTGTCGCCGCTGTTCCTGCCGCTGGGGTTCGGGGACTGGCGCGCGGCCACCGCGCTGCTGACCGGCCTGATGGCCAAGGAGGGCGTGCTCGCCAGCTTTTCCATTCTATTGGCACCCGGCGGATTGCCCCTGCCAGATGCGCTGCGCGTGATGTTTACGCCCCTTCAGGCCGTGTCTTTCCTTACGTTCACGCTGCTGTACACCCCGTGCATCGCCGCGTTTGCAGCCGCGCGCCGGGAGCTTGGCGGGCTTCGCTACGCGCTGCTTGGTGCGCTGTTTCAGTGCGGTGTGGCGTGGGCGTGCGCATTCCTGGTGTACAACGTGGGCAGGGTGCTGGGTTTTCTGTAAAAAGGGGGTTTACATTGCCGCCGGGTGGGGTATTATATAAATAGTTTCACCCCACTGTAACGGAAGGAGATGTGCAAATGAAAGAGTTGAAGGGCACCAAGACGTATCAAAACCTTGCGGAGGCTTTCTCCGGCGAGTCGCAGGCGCGCAACAAGTATACTTATTTCGCTTCGCAGGCCAAGAAGGAAGGATACAACCAGATTTCCGCCATCTTTGAAGAGACGGCGAACAACGAAAAGGAACACGCCAAGCTGTGGTTCAAGCTGATGCACGGCGGCAGCGTGCCCAATACCCTGACCTGCCTTGAGATGGCCGCCCAGGGCGAAAACTTTGAGTGGACCGACATGTACTCCCGCATGGCAAAAGAAGCCCGCGAGGAGGGCTTCGAGGACATCGCCAAGCTGTTTGACGGCGTGGGCGCGGTTGAAAAGCACCATGAGCAGCGCTACAACACGCTGCATGCGCGCATTGAGCAGAACGAAGTGTGGAAGCGCGCGGGCGTGAACGCGTGGATCTGCGGCAACTGCGGGCATATCCATTACGGCGATGAAGCGCCGGATCTGTGCCCGGTGTGCGCGCACCCCAAGGCTTACTTTGTGGAGCTGGCAGAGAGCTATTAACGGGTGACCTGACAGTATTTGGGGCCGCCGCGTCGCCTTTGGGCTGCGCGGCGGCGTTTTTTATTTGTGGCGAATTCTATCGCAAAACCGCGATACCCCGCGCCTTTTTTCGCTCCCCACACCAGCCATTTTGTGGTATGATAAACGCATCACACCCGCAAAGAGGAGCACGCCATGCCCCATTACCGCCTGCTGAAAACCCCCGGCACCAGCGCCGTGTTCTTTGGCGCAAGCGAACCGCTGTCCCTGGCGGAACTTACGCTGTGCCTGCCGCGCCTTGAAACCGCGTGCCAAAACCCGCGCACCGAAACGGACGCGGGCCTTTCGTGGCTTTCCTTTGATGCGGAGGCGCAGCTCACCCCCGCCGACCTTTCCCGCCTGTCGCGCCTTACGTTCCTGTACGCGCTGTTTCAGGCGGAAGGCGATCTGCTGCGCCCCGTTCCGGTGCCGAGCGACGCCATCTTCCCCGATGACCTGTCCGCCATCCTGAAATACACCGGCAAAACAAACCCCCTGTTCACCCGCCTGATGCTGCATCTGGCGGAGTGTTCGCTGCGCTGCACACCAAAGAGCCGCATCCGCCTGCTGGACCCCGTGGCGGGCAAGGGCACCACGCTGTTTGAATCGCTGATGCGCGGGCATGAGGCGTCAGGCATTGAAATCGTTCCCCGCGCGGCGCATGATGCCGCCGTCTATTTTCAAAAATACCTGGAAACGGAGAAATGGCGGCACAAGGTGGAGCCTGAAAAGCGCCACGGCGCGGCGTGCTGGCGGTTCACCTTTGCGCGGGAAAAGGACGCGCTGAAGGAAAACCCCGGCAGGCTGACGCTGGTCGCGGGCGACGCGAAGGACATCGCCAAGTTTTACGGCAAAACGGCGTTTGAGATCATCGCGGGGGATTTGCCCTACGGCGTGGCGCACGGAAACGTCACGGGGGCCGCGCTGCAAAGAAGCCCGGAGGCGCTGCTCACGGCGTGCCTGCCCGCGTGGCGCACGGCGCTTGTGCCCGGCGGCGTGCTGGCGCTGTCGTGGAATACGCGCGTGTTTCCGCGGGAAGCGATGCTTGCGCTGCTTAACAAAAATGGGCTGATGCCGCTGAATGACCCACCGTACGACGCGCTTTCGCACCGGGTGGATGCGTCCATCCAGCGGGATATTGCCATCGCCGTGCGGGAAGGGTAACATTGACGCCCCTGCCGTGAAAATGGTATACTCAACCAACCGATTTCCATGAATCCCATTATATAAGGAGGCCCCCAATGCCCCATCCGATTGACGCCGCCGTGGAAGCCCTCCGCGGCGATATACTGGATACCCTGACCCGCTGGCTGAAGATCCCCAGCGAAAAATTGCCCAGGGATGGCGATGCCCCGTTCGGCGCGCCGGTTCGCCAGATGCTGACCGTGGCCCTTAGCGACGCCAAGCGCCTAGGCTTTGCCACGCGCGATTTTGACGGCTACATCGGCGACGCCGAGATGGGCGAAGGCGATGAAACCATGGGCATCCTGGCGCACCTGGATGTCGTGCCCGCCGGGGATGGCTGGAGCGTGCCGCCGTACCAGGGCCTGATCAAGGACGGCCGTGTGTACGGGCGCGGTTCTTCCGATGACAAGGGCCCCGCCGTGGCAGGGCTGTTCGCGATGCGCGCGGTGCTCGATGCCGGCCTTGTGCCAAAAAAGAAAGTCCGCCTGATCCTGGGCTGCGATGAAGAAAGCGGCTGGGAGGACATCCGCTATTACCAAGCGCGCACGGAAATGCCGGATTTCGGCTTCTCGCCGGATGCGGATTATCCGGTTATCAACACGGAAAAGGGCATCCTGCGCCTGACGCTTAACGCCAAGTTCGGCGATGAAGCGGGCGCGGCGATTCCTGTGTATTCCATCCAGGCCGGCGCACGCTCCAACGTCGTTCCCGGTACCGCCACCGCAGAAATCGGGTGCGGTGACATCGCCGCGCTGCAAAAGAAGCTTGCGGAAACGGGCCTTTCCGTCACCTGTGAGGCGGCGGGCGTGGGCCGCGCGCGCGTCACCGCAACCGGCGTCACCGGCCATGCCGCGCTGCCCGAGCATACCAAGAACGCCGCCGTGGAACTGCTGATGGCGCTATCCGCGCTGGGCGCGGGCGGCGGCGCGAGGCCGTTCATCGATGCCATTGCCAAGGGCACGGGCGAAGGGTACTCCGGCAAGGGCTTCGGCATCGACGGCAGCGACGCCATTTCAGGCGCGCTTACGATGAACCTGGGCGTGCTGCGCGTAGCGGACGGCAAGGGCAGCGCCGTGCTGGATATCCGCCATCCGGTGCTGATGGATGCGCAAATGATCGCAAAGCTCCTTGGCATGAAAGTGAAGGACGCGGGCATCACCGTGGAAATTAACGAGGCAAAAGCGCCGCTGCATGTGCCGGCAGATAGCAAAATCGTCTCGTCGCTGCTTTCCGTGTATGAAGAGATCACCGGCAAGCCGGGCTACACCATCGCCATCGGCGGCGGCACCTACGCCCGCTCGATGGATCAGTGCGTGGCGTTCGGCATGACGTTCCCGGGCGACCCGGACCTGGCCCATCAGGCCGATGAAAACATCCTGGTGGAAAGCCTGATGATGAGCGTGCGCATCTTCGCCCACGCGATTGCGCGCCTTTGCTGCTAAGATGATCCAGATCTACTTTATCAAGCGCACGTTTGATGTGCAAAAGGCGGAAAGGTGGTTCCGCGAGCGGCGCGTTTCCGTTACGCTGGTGGACCTGACGCGCACAAAGCTTGGCCGCCGCGAACTGGAGGCCGTGCGCGCGCGGGTAGGGCTTGCCGCCATGATCGATACCGATAGCGCCGCCTGGAAGGAATGCCCGGCAAGGTTCTCTGCGGGCGAGGACATGATCCTCTCCGCACTGGCGGAGGACCCGCGTCGGCTTAAAATGCCAATCGTACGCGACGGAAAAAACGCCACTGTCGGGTTTGCGCCCGAAGAATGGTCCGCCTGGGGAATGCCCCAGGGAAAGTGAGGGGACATGAAAAAACTTCTGATCACGCTGCTGCTCTGTGCCTTGGTGATACCTGCCACGGGGCTTGCCGCGTCGGTGGATGCGCCCCTGGTTGAGGTGGAGCCCATCACCGCACCGGGCGACTATGCCGGCCCGACCCCCGCGCCCGCCACGATGGAAGCCTGGACCCTGCTGGAACAGGCGTTTGGCGCGGAAGACCTGGGCGTCGCGGTGGATCTGGCGCTGAAGGCCGCGCAAACCGCGCCGGAAGATGTTGAGGTGCTGCTCAACGCCGGATATCTGATCTACATATGGGATATGAACCTGGATTATCTGGCGGAATGTGAGCAGATCCTGCGCATGGCGCTGCCGATCGCAAAGGATGAAAACCGCGAGATCACGCTCAGGCTCTTGACCGAAACCATGGTGTACGATGGGCGCGATGAAGAGGCGCTTGCGCTGATTCAGGCGGAAATAGCGTTAAACCCGGCCAACGAGGGGTTGCAGATGACGCTGGCGAACGTGCTGTACTACGCAGGCGACAACCAGGCGGCGCTTGAGGCGCTGGAAGCGCTGGCCGAGGATTCGCCGCAGTACCTGGAGGCGCTGACGCTGCGCGCATCCATCCTGCTGGAAGAATACAAGTTTTCAGACGCGCTGGATGCTTACAAGCAGATTGAGCGCGGCTGGCCCGACTATCTGGATGGGCTGTACGGCCAGTACGCGGTCTATTTTGCCTCCGGCGAGTTCAGCCGCGCCGTGCGCACGGCGGATAAGCTGCTGATGTATTCGGAAGATGATTCGCTGTGGCTGAGGCGCGCCCGGATGCGCCAGTGGCAGATGCATGACCCGGAAACCGCCCTGTCAGAGGCCGAGGCCCTGCTGCGCAGCGACCCCACCCTTGCCGATGCGGTGCTGGTACAGGTCAGCGCGCTGCTGTCGCTGGAAAGGTACGAAGAGGCGGAGGCCGCCGCTAAGACGCTCACCGATACGCTGCCGGAGTTCGCGGCGCTGCTTAATTCGATCGTGATGCTGAACCGGGCCGAGTGGGATGCCGCGCGGGAAGTGCTGGCCAAGCTGTGCGAAGACTACCCCGACTGGTACACGGCGTGGAATTACCTGGCCATGTCCTACATGGAGGGCGAGAGGAACCTGCCCGCCGTGGTGGATGCGCTGAAGCGCTCGCTGGCAACGGAAAACGGCCAGTACGACTACGTCACCTACCTGGTGCTGGGCGACTATTATCTGGCCTTGGGGCAGCCGCTGGATGCCGCGCTGGCGTACTGGAAGAGTGATTCGCTGACCATTGATGACCCCGGCATGCTGTACAACCTGGCGCTGGCGTTTGCGCAGGCGGGCCGCCTTGAAGAGTATGAATTCGCCGTAACCGAAATGGAGCGCCGCTATCCCGGCTGGTACGAAACGATGCTCTCCCGCGTGCTGCTGGAAGATTCCCTGGGCAACCCGCAGGCCGCGCTGGATGCATATTTGCTGTTCAAGGCGAAATTCCCCTTCCCGGCAAAGCGGCTGGTCGGGCTGGAAGGCGCGCTGACCGCCTACGCGGGCCAGGAGGGCGGCTCCCAGCTGATCGCCCAGTGGATGGAGTCCGAAGGCAAGCAGGATGACGCCGGCGCGTGGAACGACTACGGCCTTGCGCTGATGAAGGAAGGCAGCATTGCTGAGGCGCGCGGAGCGTTCGACAAGGGTTTCGCGCTGCTGCCGGAAGACCCTGCCATCTATATGGAGCGTCAGACGCGCGGCTCGCTGTTTGCGTCGCTGGCCTCGCTGGAAGTGATCGAAGGCAACCTGGATGCCGCGCTTGCCGCGCTGGAGCAGTCCATCGCGATGGGGATCCCCCCCTCTTCGTTCCGCATTTCTACAGATTTTGCCGCCATCAAGGATGAACCGGCGTTCCAGGCGCTGCTGAACCCCGAAACCTTTGAAGGCGAATTTGACTTTGAGCAGTCCGTAAAGCTGCCCGAATAACGGAGGTACCCACCATGGAAACACGGCTTACCAGGGAGGCGATCGCCTCCCCTTTGATGGCCCAGCTGCCCATCGGGGCTTTCCTGTCCGTCGGCGGGGAAACGCCCAACACCATGACCATCGGCTGGGGCGGGCTTACGTTCTACTGGGGCAAGGATGTGTTTGTCGCGCCCGTCCGGCCCCAGCGGTTCACGCACGATATTCTGAAAAAAGAGATGACGTTCACCGTCAGCGTTCCCGCGCCGGGCGCCATGAAGGATGCGCTGCGCCTGGCGGGCACCCTGTCCGGACGGGACCGCGACAAGTTCAAGGCTGCCGGCATTGAAGCGCTGCCGGGCCGGGAAGTGGCCGCGCCTATCGTGGCGGGGTGCGCCTTCTACCTGGAGTGCCGCGTGCTGGCCGTCACGGCCTTTGACGCTCCGGACACCGATGACGAAATCAAGCGGAAAATGTATCCGTCGGGCGATTTTCACACGCTGTTCCACGGCGAGATCATCGCCTGCTATCCGGGCGTATGATGCGCGTGCGCCGATTGCTGCCGGTGATGCTGGCGCTGCTGCTTGCGGCGGCGCCGGCTTTTGCCGGGGGGCGCTACAGCCTGCCGCACGCGGGGGTCATCCTTGAGGCGGAAGATTCGTGGGTCACCCTCACGCCGGAAACGCTGCGCGGGGAGGATCCATTTTTGCTGTCGCTGGGCGCGGATATCGCGGCCATGCAGGCCGACTACGCCGCCACCGGCACCTGCCTTGAGGTGTTTCTGCCGGACGGCGCGCAGGTGCGGCTGTCTATCGCAAGCCTGCCGGACGGCATCACCGCCGCCGAGTTTGGCCTGATGACGCAGCCGGAGGCGGACGCCCTGATCGCCATATACCAGCGCGCCCCGTTTGAAAGCGCGGCATTTATCTCCGATCCGCCGGGCGCGCTGACGTGCGAATGGCTGCTGGATGCGGGCGGCACGCCGCTGCCATGCGCGTATCTGGTTACCGTGCGGCAGGGCGCGCTGTACACTTTATCCGCGATGGGCGCGGGCCTTGACGCCGCCACGCTGCACGCCGCAAACCGCGAGGTGTACCGGGCGCTGACCTTCGTGGGCACGCGGGCGGAAGGAACAGCCGCCGAAACCGCGCAAGCGCTGCCCGCCGCCATCCCCGCCGATGGGGTTGTGACCCCGCTGTCCTTTAGGGATTTCACCGGGGTAACGGAAACGGATCTGACAACCATTTACATTCAGACCGCGCCCGGCGCGGAAGTCACGCTGAAAACCGCAAGCGACACGCTGCGCGGCCGCGCGGATGACGACGGGCGGCACCAGTTCACCGTCAGCACCCGGCGGGATTCCGTTTACACCTACACGGCGGTGGTGAAGGCGCAGGACCTCAAGGAAAGCGAGCTGCCCATTTCGATAGAACGCCGCCTTACGGGCGAAGCGCTGGCCGAGGCTTACCGCCGGGACGCGCAGCTTTTATCCAAAATCGGGTACGACCGCGTGGTGGAAAACCCCGCCGAATACCAGGGCCGCACCGCACAGGTGCGAGGGCAGGTGGCGGCGGTTTCAGAGGCAAACGGCTACCCGTGCCTGCTAGTGCTCAGCGTGAACCAGGGGCGCGGCAATTGGACGCACCCCGTGTGGGTGGTGCTGGCCGAACCGTTTGAGGCAAAGGTAGGCGACACCGTCAGCGCATACGGCGAACTGCGCGGGGATACATTGCCCACGGATGGCGGGGATGCTCCCGTGCTGGTGGGCCGTTATTTCTCTAAGTAGGTAAATATTGTAAGCAATCAACTGCCCCGCGCGGGCAGCCGGAGGTGAACGGAATGAAGCGCGCTTTCCCCTTTGCGCTGCTGTTTGCGGCGCTGCTGCTGTGCCTAGCCCTGCCCGCCGCCGCGGATACGCCGCTGCTGCTGCCGGAGCTGGGCGTCTCAACCGCGTTCCCGGACGGGTGGACGGTGGTCACGCCGGAGACGGCATCGGATCACGCGGATCTGCTGAAGGGAACCGACCCAAGCATTTTTGCCGAAACGATGAAGGTTGAGGATGTGTACGCGGTCGCCTTTTCATCTTCGGGGGATGCGCGGCTTCGCCTGATCATCCGCGAAGGCGACGAGACGGAGGCCCTGTACTACGATATCGAGCGCTACACCACCGCGATGCGCAGCGAAATCAAAGATTATTTTATGGATAAGGACAACTGGTCCGACGCCGGCGTGCGCTATTCCGCCGCCGAATGGACGAACAAGAAGGCCGAGGGGCGGCTTCTGCGCCTGACCTACAGCGTGCGGCAAAACGATGAGATCGTATCGCGCGGGCGCCAGGCATTTACCGTGCGCGGCGGGATGGCGTTCACGCTGGAGCTGATTGTCACCGGCCGCCAGGTGGAATCCAAGGATGAAAAGGCGCTGGATGCGCTCATTGCCGCCACGGCGTTTCCATCGGATGCGGGCATGCCGCCGCTGCCCGTCGGGCTGACTGTGACCGGAGGCATCCCGGAAGAGGCAAGCGACAGCGAAATCAAGCTAAAGGGCGAAACCATGAAGGGCGCGACCGTGACCGCGCGTCTGCAGCAGGAAACGGGCGCGGTGAAAGTGGCCGGGTCGGTGAAAGCCAACGCCAGCGGGCTGTATTCCATCACGGTGACGCTGCCCTCGGCCGGCGATTTCATGATATACCTGACCGCTTCCATGGACGGTTACGCCGACACCATCGAAGGCGGGTGGGTCACTTACACGCCCGGAAAGCTGCCCGTGACGTTCACATCGCTTCCGGAGGGGGATGTCACCGACTCGCAGATCATCATATCGGGCAAAACGCTGCCGAACGTTTCCATTCAGTGCATGGAGGGCGACACCAACAAGAAAAAGACCACCGGATCGGACGGGAAGTTCTCCTTCACGCTGGACCGTGCCATCGTGGGCGAGCGCACGGTGGTGCTTTCGATGACCAAGAAGGGGTACGATAACCGGCGCGTGAACATCCAGTTCAACCGCGTTCTGACCATGGCGGATACCATTAAAATCCTGAAAGAAAGCCTGCAATCCCTTTCCTATAAGAACCTTGACGAGCGCGGGCCCAGCTACGCGGGCCGCCGCGTATCCTACACGGGCACGGTCATCGACCTGTCCAGCTACGGCGACAGGCACTATGTGCAGATGGCGCTATCCACCGATAAAAGCGGTGACTGGCAGGAAGGGATGGTCGCCATCTGGGAAGGCGGCGCGCTGCCTCTGGCGATTGGCGACCGCGTGACCGTGTATGTGGAAGTGACCGGCGATACCTACGGATATTCCAGAATGACCGCCAAGGGCGATCTTGAGGATCTGAACCTGCCATCGCTCAAACTGCTGGCGTATGAAGTGAAGTAAAATGATTAAGATTTGCGTACGGTTTGCCTCCGAAACGCTGGGGCAGAAAATGACAATGCAGGTGTTGCTTCCGGATGGGCCTTCGCCGCGCCCGGACGGCAAATGGCCCGCGCTGTACCTGCTGCACGGGCTTTCCGGCGATGAAACATCCTGGATGCGCGAAACCGCGCTGGAGCGCTACGCCGCGCCGCTGGGCCTTGCCGTTGTGATGCCATGCGTGCACCGCAGCTATTACACGGATATGGCGCACGGCAACCGCTACTGGTCGTACATCAGCCGGGAGGTGCCACGCGTGGCGGAAAGGCTGTTCCCGCTGTCAGGCAGGCGTGAAGACCGGTTCGCGGCCGGGCTTTCGATGGGCGGGTACGGTGCGTTCAAGCTGGGGCTGCGCTGCCCGGAGCGGTTCGCGGCGGTGGCCAGCCTATCCGGTGCGCTGCATGTGCTGGACCGCTTTGAGCAGCCGGACAAGTACCCCACATTTGTCAAAACATATCAGGAAGCGTTCGGCACGCCGCAGGCGCTGGCCGGCAGCGATGACGACCTGATGGCCGTGGCGGCCCGGCTTACCGAAAGCTGTGCGCCGCTGCCCAAATTCTTCCAGGCGTGCGGCACGGAGGACTTTGCCTACGGGCACAATCAGGAATTTTTGCACCGGTTTGGCAAGGCGCTTGATATCCACTATGAAGAGGGGCCGGGCGCGCACACCTGGGAATTTTGGGACCCGATGATACAAAGGGTGCTTGCGTGGCTGCCAATTCAACACTGACAGGGGGCGTATCCGTTTGGCACTGATGGAAGTCAACTTTTTCTCCCACGCGCTGGAGCTATCCACCCAGATGACGGTGATCCTGCCCGAAAAGGCCTGTCCGCGCGCGGACGGCAAATGGCCCACGCTGTACCTGCTGCACGGGCTTTCGGATGACCATTCGATTTGGATGCGGCATACCTCCATCGAACGGTATGTCAGGAACCTGAACCTGTGCGTCGTGATGCCGCAGGTGCACCGCAGCTTCTACACCGACATGAAGCACGGCGGCACGTTTTGGACGTTTGTCAGCGAGGAGCTGCCCGCGCTGTGCGAGCGCATGTTTCCGCTCTCCCCCTTGCGGGAGGATCGGTTTGTGGCGGGGCTTTCGATGGGCGGGTACGGCGCGTTCAAGTTGGGCCTGCGCTGCCCGGAGCGGTTCGCGGGGGCTGCCAGCCTGTCCGGCGCGGTGGACATCGTTGGGCTGTATAACCCGGAAGGGATGGAAGACAAGACCTTCTGGAGCGATATATTCGGCACCATCGATGACCTGCGCGGAAGCGATGACGACCTGGCGGCCGTGGCGCAAAGGCTGATTCAAAGCGGAGAACAGCTGCCAAGGTTCTACATGGCGTGCGGCACGGAAGATTTCCTGTACCAAAATAATGTTTCTTTCCGCGACCGGTTCGGGAAGGGGCTAGATCTGACGTATGAGGAAGGCCCCGGCGCGCACGAGTGGGCGTTCTGGGATCAGTATATACAGAGGGCTCTGGCGTTTTTTGGGGTTTGACGGACAGTATAGGCGCTATCAAAAAGAGCTGCTGCGATGGGTTTCGCGGCAGCCCTTTTGTATCCCAGGCAAGCGGTGTAATTCGCAAGTTGATCCGGCAAATATAGTCATTCAACCCCAAAACGGGCCGATGTGAGCGAGAGATTTTTTCGTCCGGCAAGAAGCCGAAGCGAGGCGTGGCTGGAGGCCACGTTAGCGCCTGACCAACGGTCAGGCCGAGGGCGTGCAAATCTGCGATTTGCCGCCCGATGCCCGGCAGCAGCCGAAGGCTGAAGCCGGGGCGTACAGAGCGGAAGGCGCCGCCGCAGGGCGGAAAAAGATCCGCTTACATCGGTCCGTTTTGGGGTTGATTGACTATATATGATCTCCCCCAAACCGGCATGCGCTACAGCCTTTCCAGTCACTCGCCCGCCTTCTCCTGAATGATCTCCTTCTCCTGCGCATCCAACCGCACCTCAGCAATGACCTTCTTCTCGGAATCATACTCCCGCAGCAGCACCGCGTACCCTGCGGGCACCACGGTCAGCTCCCCATCCACGCCCAGGTACTCGGTTCGGATGGCGTTCCCGGCGTCGTCATAGGTGATGTTGCGGCCCGCGCAGCCGCTGACGGCAATCACGGGCTGATCCAGGATGTCGAAGTACCGCTCCTGGGTCGCCCGGCGCTTATCGTCAAACACCCGGCGGATCACCGCGTACCCGCGCGTGGTCAGCGTAAGCTCTCCCTGGTCGTTCAGGTATGCCTCTTCGGTGATGTTGCCCGCGCTGTCGTACCGCCTGCTAAGGCCAGCGTACCCATCCGCCATGAACCGGGCGGCGCCGTTCGTGCCGTAATAGTATTCCTCGGTTACCTGCATAAGTTCATTGTACGCGCGTCGCACGGCAGCATACCCCTTGTCAATCAAGGCGGGGTTTCCCTGCGCATCCCAGTACGCTTCATAGGTAACATTGCCCTGCGCGTCATGCTCCATCGTTTTGGCCGCATATCCCGCCGCAAGGACCACCGGCGCGTCCGCCTCATCCAGGTACGCTTCCCGCACAATCCGCTTGTTTTCATCGTACTGGCGCACCAGCACCGCATACCCGGAGGTGTTGCGCACCTGGTTCAGCCCGCCGTCCAGGTATCTGACAGAGACCGCGTTCCCCGCCGCGTCGTATTCGCGCACCAGCGCCTCATAGCCAGCCCGCAGCTGGATGGGCATGTCGTCCGCCCCAAAATAGCGTTCCAGGTATACCCGGCCCTGGCCGTCATACATGTAGTCGATCATCGCGTAGCCGGCGCCCACCACCATCGGCGCGCCGCCGGCATCCAGGTATACGGCGCGGCCGACCTTGCCTTGCTCATTGTAAATATAGCGCACGCCGTAGCACCCGCTGGCAATGGCAAACGGCCGGTCATTCTCATCCTGGTAGGTTTCCAGCGTGACGCGGCCCGCAGCGTCATATTCGCGCCGCAGGATGGTGTACCCGCGGCTGGTGGCAAGGGGCTGCTCCGCCGCATCCAGCCACATTTCAAAGATCACTTTTCTATTTTCATCGAACGCACGCAGCAGCACCGCGTACCCGGCGCTTTGCGGCAGCAGCTTGCCGCTTGCACCGTAATAGGCGGTGCGAATGGCATTCCCAGACGCGTCGTAATCAAATGTGCGGCGGGCGTACCCTGCGGTACTGAGCACCATTTCGCCGTTGCCATTGAAGAAGGCTTCCTCCGCCAGCAGGCTTTCCATGTACACCCGCCGCACGGTGGTATAGCCGTCTTTCTGCGGCGCGGGCAGGCCGGTCTGGTCGTAATGCGTCTGGCAGGATACATTGCCCCACTGATCGTATTCACGGCGGAGGGCGGCGTATCCATCCGCGCACAGCACGGGGCTGCCCGATGCGTCCAGATACCGTTCAAACACAACGCGGCGGCTGTCATCGTATAGGCGTTCAACGGCCGCATACCCCTTCGCGCAGACCACCGGCGCGCCGTTCGCGCCCGTGTACGTTTCCAGCGCTATGTTATCCGCGCCGTCGTACTCGCGGCGAACGCCCGCATATCTCTCTTCCAGGAAAAGCAACGCGCCCTGCTCATCCAGGTATGTTTCCGCCGCAATCCGCCCTTTGTTGTCGTAGGCCCTCTCTACGGCGGCATACCCCGTCTGGGTGTTCCGCACCGGATTGCCCGCAGTATCCAGATATCCTTCGCGGATGATGTTCTTTGCCGCGTCAAATTCCCGCGCAACCGCGGCATACCCCGCGGGCAGCGCTACCTGCGCGCCATCCGCGCCAAGATATGTTTCCAGGATCACATTGCCCGCCTCATCGTACGCGCGGGTCAGGCCCGCGTATCCGGCGGGCAGCGTCAGCGGGGCGCTTTCCACGCCGAAATAGCGGATGCTCTCGATCCTGTCTTTTTCATCATAGGTATAGGCAACCTTGTGGTAGCCTCCGTTGCACAGCACGCGCTCTTCATTCAGCCCGAAATAGCGCTCATCCCGAACGTTGCCATGTGCGTAATAGTATTCGGCAATGGCGTATCCGCCGGCGGTAAGCACAAGCTCCCCGGCAGGGCCGATGTACCGGCGCTGGCGCAGCACCTCTTTGTCGTATGCGTAGGCAATGCCCGCGTACCCGGCCGCCAGGGTCAGGGGTTCGCCGTCCGTGCCGAAATAGCGCTCTTCCCCCACCCTGCCATCGGCCAGGCTTTGGTAGGTGTACTCAACCCGCGCGTACCCCTTCGGGCCGATCATCAGCGCGCCGTGCGCATCGTGATATTCGGTGGATGTGACATTCCCATAGCTGGCGAACGTCTGCAGCATCACCGCATATCCCTTTTTCGCGATCACGGGCATCCCCGCCGCGTCAAAGAAGCGCTCCTCCAGCAGCCTTTCTCCCGCGCCTTCTTCCCAGGCAAAGGTGGCGCTGGCATAGCCGTCCGCGCAGAGCATGGGCGCGCCGTCCGCGCCGAAATACGCTTCCTGTATCAGGCGGGTACGGTCATCGTACGCCAGCTCTTTGCGCGCGTACAGGCCTGGCGGCACAACAGGGCCGCCATCCGCGCCAAAGTATTCAACCATGGCCAGCTTGCGCCCGTGATAGGTGTTCAGCATCCGCGCATATCCAGTTTCCTTTGAAACGGCCGGCTGCGCGGCGTCCGCATCCGCCCAATAGGCAATTTCCAGCAGCCTTCCGGTGCCGTCATACCGCCGCGTTTCCACCGCATACCCCATTGCCGTCAGCACGGGCGCGCGGTCCGCGTCATAGTACGTTATGCGGATGGGCTGCCCCCGGCCGTCCAGATCGACCGAATAGGATGCATAGCCCGCATCGTTCAGCGCGCGCGCTCCGCTTTCATCATGCCATACCTCTTCCAGCACGGTGCCCGCCGCGTTGCGCTTCTGCTCGCTGTCAAGCGCCTGGGCGCGCGCAAGCAAAGGCAGAAAGAGCAGCACCGCCATCAGCAGGAATAGCCGGAAAACGGCCCGTGGTAGGTAGGGCATGTCTATCTCTCCTTTGGGCGGGGATTCTGATTGACACCGGATGTGGCGTCATGTACAATCGGGGCGTTGTGTATACAACAGATGGTAAGGATTTCTCTCGAAATCCTTCTATGGCGCGATACCTCTGAATTCGCGCCGCGATTAGGAGGCGTTTCCCATGTGGATACTGTACCCGCTGATCTTCCTGTCCGGTTTTGTCGATGCCATTGCGGGGGGCGGCGGAATCATCTCCGTTACCGCCTATCTGGCGGTGGGGCTGCCCACGCACGTTGCGCTGGGCACAAACAAGGTATCCGCCGGGATCGGCACCTCCGTATCGACCGCCCGGTTCATCAGGGCGGGCCATGTGCGCTGGGATATCGCGGGCGTTTCCGTTGTCGGCGCGCTGATCGGGTCAGCCATCGGGGCGCGCCTGGCGCTGCTGGTGCCCGGGAAAACGCTGGCTATCATCGTGCTGGCGGTGCTGCCGCTGATCGCTGTAATGGTGCTGCGCAACAGAGGGTTCGTCATCGAGGAAAAGACGCTGCCGAAAAAGCGGTTGCTCGGCCTTTCCGCGCTGATTGGCATCGGCATCGGCCTGTATGACGGGTTCATCGGGCCGGGCACCGGCACATTCCTGATCATGGCGTTTACCGGCCTGCTGGGGCTGAACCTGCTGACCGCCTGCGGCAACGCCAAGCTGGTGAACCTTTCATCCAATATCGCAGCCGCCGTCACCTATATGCTCAGCGGCGAAGTCATGCTGCAATACGCGCTGCCCTGCGCACTGTGCGCGATCGCGGGGCAGTATATAGGCGCGGGCCTTGCCATGCGGCGGGGCGTAAAAATCGTGCGCCCGATGATCCTGGTGGTCATCACGCTGCTGTTCATCAAAATATTGGTGGATTTGATTGCCTGATCATATCCCATAGTATAGCATAAAATAGCGAATATTGGCGAAAAAAAAGAAAAGGCATTATGCCAAATTCAGGTAAGTTGGGTTGGGTATGGTGTCGATAAAGGCACACTTCAACTCCGGGGTAGTATGAAGGGGCCGAAGCCCCTTCATATTCAATCGTATCGACCGGCTTTGCCGGTCGGGCGGGGAGTTTTCCTACAGCTTTGCTGTAGGAAAACATTCCTTTCACGGCCGGAAGGCCGTGAGGGGGGTTTTGCACGGGGGACGTGTCCCCCCAGCACCCCGGTCACTGCGTCAGCGCCCCCCTACCAAACACGACCAGCGCGCGGGGAAGCCCCAGCGTCAGCGCGTGCGCGCCAAGTTAC